>CASDLT010000037.1 GCA_949281375.1 uncultured Nitrosomonas sp. | reverse complement strand
TTCAGCATTGCCATTTTTTGCCTCAAATGTAAGCCAATCCAGCCACCCCCTTCTGGAATGACGGGTTTTAGAACTTTGATAGGCTTCACGGTAATCATTCTTGATGAAGTGCATCGACGTTTTGAATTGCTGATGGGCCGTTGCAAACAGTGCTTTTTTGGCCAATCGTCCTGCCTGAATATTCTTGATAATGCCGCGCTTGAGTGCTGCTTCTCGTTTTGCACGCTCGATGAGTTGATCACGCGTATGTCGCAGTCTAGTCCACTGCGCTGAGCGTTGCTGAGATAGATTTTTCTGCTCTTCCTGGTATCGTGCATACAGCTTGGAAGTATCAATACGGGTTTGTAATGGCCGTGGTTGGAACTGCCGATTAACCTCCCTCACGTTGCGTCGTACTGAAGTAAATTCATTGGGTACATAAGCACCCAATCTCTGGGTCAGATTCCCTTTCGACAAAGATCGATCAACTGAGCTGGCTTTAACAGCCATCCCATTGTTAGAAACTATGATAAATCCATTGCCACGCTCCTTGATTTCAAGGCCATGATCTTTAAGTATCCCATGCAGCGCCTGCCAATCATCAGCTTGTTTGATTTCTCCGAATACCTCACGCTTGATCCAGCCAAGCAGACTTTCAACCCCTGTTCTGGCTTCAATGTCCTGCGCTATTCTGGATGCTTCATCTTTCACGGTTTCATGATTAACTATTGTTAATCCATATTCCTGCTCGATCTGTTCACAAGTCTTAGCGACAATCTTATAGTCATAATAGGGATTGTGTGTGGTAAGACGCCTGGGATGTATCTTATTGATCGCAATATGCACGTGTTGATAATCAGTGTCGTCATGGATGACGCTCACGCGTTGATGATCTTGAAATCCTAACGCATCACAAAATCGCGCTTCAATGGCATTAAGACTCTCAAGGGACAAACGCTCCCCTTGCGGGAAGCTCAGCACCAAGTGGCAGGTTTTATCTGACCTGGCGCGGGTATTCATGTCCTGGGTGTTCTGAATTTCAAGCACGGCAGCAGGTAACTCGTCTGTATAACAGTTCGCAACCGAAATCTGGCTGATGCGCTCGCTTTTGCCTTGAGGATTGATCAGATACTGCACCAAGGCAGAGAAATTGCTTTTGCGCACTGATTTGATGGGTATGATTTTGGCGATCATTGTATTTAAGCTGCTTAAGTAAAAATGACTATTCCGAAAGCTATTTTTTGAGCTTCATAATGACATTCAGCATCGTGTTTTGGGTATTTCGGATGCTATCCAAAGTTAAGTGCAATTCTGACTTACCTATTAATTTAGTGCGCTTGTCATTGGTGAGCCAAAGCTTGATCAATCCACCCAGTCTGCCAAGATCCCCATTGATTTTTAACAACGCATCCACTTGCCGGTTATCTATAACGCTGGGTACTTGATAACCCAGGCCCAGATTGCGCAGGTATTGGGCAACGGTTAACCCAACATCCTGCGCCTTAGTCTTTATTTCAGCTTCTTCGAATGGCAAAACAGGAACCCTGAGCTTCTTATCTCTTCTCTCTTTACAAATTGTTTTAGAGCTTTTTTTGACATTCATTTCAGTTTTCCTCGAAGAGCAAGATTAACGTTGAGCACATTGTGCGAATAAGTTGAAGTGGAGATGGCCATCTCCACATATCTTGCCCGGTGCTGTGAGTTTCAAGAAGGATACTATCATTATAATCGATGTTTGCAAATATATTATTTTCGTTATATTATAAATACTAAATAGGCTAAAAGCACTTGAAAGAAGCTTTATTTAATATAAATAACAATTACTTGTTAACAAAATAGAAAATATAAAAAATTCAAGGAAAGTGAAATTAACAAAAAGTAACCGAAAGTAAAGTAAAAAGGCAGAACACCAAAACACTATTTGGACGTCAAGATAACTATTTTTGTGATGACTAAGTCTTTATCAGAACGAATCGCACTTTACGCGGATGAAAACAAAAGTACCGGTAAGCAATTTTTGCCGGCGTTCATTGCGTTGAAACCGGAAATTGAGCAGGCATTACAGGATGGTTGGGCGATGCGGCAAATCTGGAACATTTTGCACCAGGAAGAAAAAATCAAATGTTCATATCAATGGTTCAGAACACTGGTCAATCGACATATTGGTGAGGACAGAAAGCGACATCCGTGCATGCATCAAAGAAAATCAACTGGGAATGGTCATGAAGGATTTCGTTTTAATTCTGCAATTGAAAAAGAGAAACTGATCTGATGGCTAAAATACATATGATTCTGCAAGGAAAGGGCGGAGTAGAGAAGTCGTTACTGTTTTCAGTTGATCGATGAAAGGATGGAAAGCGATATGGATCAGCAAATTTGTGGGCTAGTCAGAATTTCCAGGGCAAGCGGCCATCATTAATTTGCTGGCTTCAATCTTGATACTGATTTCGGTTGTATCGGTATTTTTAATTTTGTTATAGCAAGATTTTTCTATAAATAAGCAGGATAGTTCATGAGAACACTAAATTTAAGTGAAGCTGCCCAATTCTTAAAGTTACACCCCGAAGAAGTGCGTCGTCGCGCTAAAGCGGGAATTATTCCGGGTGCAAAATTAGGTAAACGGTGGGCATTTATTGAGGATGATCTTGCTGACCACATTCGCTCGTTATATGCTTGTACCCGGCAAGCGTTGCAAGTGGGACATGAGGAGAAACAATTATGTCACTCTGTAAACGTGGTAAGACGTGGTGGATTAGTTTCACCACACCAAGCGGCGAGCGAGTTAGATGCTCTGCTGCAACTGAAGATAAAACCCAAGCGCAAGAATTCCACGATAAGCTGAAAGCAGAATCCTGGCGTGTTTCAAGACTGGGGGATAAGCCAAAGCGAACTTGGGATGAAGCCGCTTATAAATGGCTAATGGAGACACAACATAAAAAGTCACACCATGAAGATGTGGCTAAAATAAACTGGCTCCAACAGTTTTTTAGGGGCAAATATCTGGATGAGTTGACTCGAGATGTAATCGCAAAGATTGGTGAGCTAAAGCGTCAGCAATCAACTCCAGCAACAGCGAATCGCTTATTGGCGCTAATTCGTGCGATCTTGCGGCGATCCGCTTTAGACTGGGAATGGATTGATAAGCCCCCTGTGATCAAGCTTTATCGTGAAGCAAAGCGGCGTGTGCGTTACCTGAGTGTAACACAAGCAAGTATGCTCATTCAGGAATTGCCGCAACATTTGGCGGATATGGTGACGTTTTCACTAGCTACAGGTTTGAGACGTTCAAACGTCACAAACCTAGAGTGGTCGCAAGTTGATATGCAGCGCAATGTTGCATGGATACATGGCGATCAGGCCAAGGCAGGAAAACCGATTCATGTAACGTTGAATGCGACGGCAATAGCAGTATTGACTAGGCAGATTGGCAAGCATCCAAAAACGGTATTTAGTTACAAGGGCAAGCCAATCACCCAAGTAAATACGAAAGCTTGGTATAAAGCGTTAAAACGTGCGGGTATTGAAGATTTCCGCTGGCATGATTTACGCCATACCTGGGCGAGCTGGCTAACTCAGAATGGCGTGCCGTTGAATGTCATTCAGGAAATGGGCGCATGGGAATCTGCTGAAATGGTTAGGCGTTATGCACATCTGGCTCCAGAGCAATTTGCTCAACATGCCAGAATCGTGGATAACGTACTTAATGGCACAAATTTGACACAATCGAAGTGAAAGCGGTTCGGTTATGTTTCTAAGTCTTTGTTTTATGGTGCTGTTGAGAGGAGTCGAACCTCCGACCTACTGATTACGAATCAGTTGCTCTACCAACTGAGCTACAACAGCATAGTGAACGAAAATCAGGCTCGCCATTATAGTGGGTTGAGTTATAACCGGCAAATATAAAATCCCACTACCAAATTGAAAGAGGGAGCATTTTTATATTAAAGAATTTACCAGAAAAGTGAATGTGACTTCAGAGATACATTCTGTAAGACTAAAAATCGTCGAAGTTCGGTCAATTTCGTCAAAAATCTATACATTTTCATTCCAAGAGTTCATAATTCGTCAATGCACTCACCGAAACTCAATGCAAAGAATATTTTGATTCTTCATGGCCCTAATTTGAATATGTTAGGAATGCGTGAACCGGATATCTACGGTAGTGCTTCATTGCAGGATATTAACAGAAACTTGTCTCAAGTAGCCGAAGATTCAAATGTCCAATTGAATTTCTTTCAACATAATGCCGAGTCGGCTCTCATCGATAGAATTCATCAAGCGGCGCAGGATGGAACGGATTTCATCATCATCAATCCCGCGGCTTATACCCATACCAGCATTGCATTGCGTGACGCGCTTGCTGCTGTGCACCTTCCTTTTATCGAAGTGCATTTGTCGAATGTCTATGCGCGGGAACCATTTCGGCATCGATCTTATTTTTCCGATCTTGCGATCGGCGTCATTAGCGGGCTGGGTACCAAAGGGTATGAATTGGCATTGAAATATGCAATAGAATCCTATTAATTCCCTGCGTTGCGGGACATGCGATAGCAGGCTCATACTTAGGATTTTGTAAGAAAGCATGCAGCGCTCAAGTAGATAAGATTATAGCAACACGCGAAATCCGGTGAGAGATAGATAAGCCTGTTGAATCTGGTTCCGGCATAGCTTGATTGCGAGTGCGAATGCAGCAGTTTAAAGCGTTTCCTAACTTTTTAACTAACTACTAACACACGGGACTGGCTCTCGGGAGATGGAATATGGATTTAAGAAAGCTCAAAAAGCTCATTGAATTGGTTGAGGAATCAAGTATCGCGGAATTGGAGATCACTGAGGGTGAGGAAAAAGTCCGCATCAGTAAATCCGGTGCGGGCGCGCAGAATTTTGCTTTCATGCCGCCTGTACTTGCTCCTGTTCAACAGCAGGCAACTACTCCCACCCCAGCGGAACAGGAAAAGCCTGCTGAATCGACTGCCGCCGAGACCAGCGCCATTCCTGATGGCCACATTGTTAAATCCCCAATGGTTGGCACATTCTATCGCTCACCATCTCCCGGTGCGAGTGCTTTCGTCGAAGTGGGGCAACGGGTCAAAGAGGGCGATACGTTGTGCATCATAGAGGCAATGAAATTACTCAACGAAATTGAAGCGGATAAAAGTGGAGTCATCAAGGCTATCCTGCCTGAGAATGGTCAGCCCGTGGAATACGGCGAGCCGCTATTCGTCATTGAATGAAGTCCTGAATAAAAATCGAATAGCCATGTTTGAAAAAATTCTTATAGCAAATAGGGGCGAAATTGCGCTGCGGATTCAACGCGCATGCCGTGCGATGGGTATCAAAACCGTAGCGGTGCACTCAGAAGCGGATGCCGAAGCAAAATACGTCAAGCTCGCCGATGAATCGGTCTGTATCGGGCCCGCGCCAGTGGCGCAGAGCTACCTGAACATTCCGGCAATCATCAGTGCCGCCGAAGTGACAGATTCCGAAGCGATCCATCCGGGTTATGGTTTCCTGTCGGAAAATGCCGATTTCGCTGAACGTGTTGAAAAAAGCGGATTCGTATTCATCGGGCCGAGACCGGAAACGATCCGGCTGATGGGTGATAAGGTCAGCGCCAAGAATGCCATGAAGAAAGCGGGTGTTCCCTGTGTTCCGGGATCGGATGGTGCGTTGCCAGAACATATTGATGACATCAAGAAAGTAGTGCGTGAGATCGGATATCCAGTCATTATCAAGGCGGCCGGAGGCGGAGGTGGACGCGGCATGCGCGTGGTGCATACCGACGCGGCGTTGTCGAATGCAGTGATCGTGACCCGAAATGAAGCGCAAACGGCGTTTGGCAACCCAACGGTATACGCGGAAAAGTATCTGGAGAATCCTCGGCATATCGAATTCCAGTTATTGATCGATGAGCATGGCAATGTGATCCATTTGGGGGAACGGGACTGCTCGATGCAGCGCCGCCATCAAAAGATTCTTGAAGAAGCGCCAGCGCCGGGTATCCCGGAAAAATTACGCAACAAAATCGGCGAGCGTTGCGCGGAAGCGTGCCGTCGTATTAAATACCGTGGTGTCGGCACCTTCGAATTTCTTTTCGAGAATGATGAATTCTACTTCATCGAGATGAATACCCGATTGCAAGTCGAACATCCGGTGACTGAAGCCATCACCGGCATCGATCTGGTGCAGGCGCAAATCAATGTGGCTGCGGGTGGCGTATTGCCGCTCGGCCAGAAGGATGTGGTGTTCAAGGGACATGCGATCGAGTGCCGCATCAATGCCGAGGATGCTTATAAATTAACACCGTCTGCCGGTCGAATCACGCAATATCACGCGCCGGGGGGGCCTGGCATTCGAGTCGATTCACATGTCTATCACAATTATATGGTGCCGCCTTTTTATGATTCCATGATCGGCAAGATCATCGCGTATGGCGATACCCGTGAACAGGCCATCGCGCGCATGCGCATTGCTTTATCTGAAATGGTGGTTTCCGGCATCAAAACCAATATTCCCCTGCACCGGGATTTGCTGACGGATGCCTCTTTCCTTCGAGGTGGCGCATCGATTCACTATCTCGAACAGAAGCTCGCGCTGCATAACAAGTCTGACTAACGGGATAGGACCTGTCATTTTCAACCGACCGCCGACCGTTGCCTAAAAAACCATGTTCTGGGTTACATTGATCATCAAAACCGATGCGGCGCATGCTGAATTGCTCAGCGATATTCTGATGGAACAAGGCGCATTGTCGACGGACATTCACGATGCTGCCGCCGATACTGACGATGAACAAATGCTGTTCGGCGAACCGGGTGAAGCCTGTGGAGAAATCTGGCAGAACGCCGAAGTTTCAGCGCTGTTCGACCACGAAGCCGATATCGAAGCAATTGTGCGTGAGATGACCAAAGCTGCGCAGCTTGACCGTGCACCCAGCTATCGACTCGAGCGTGTTGAAGAACAGGACTGGGTGCGACTGACGCAATCGCAGTTTGATCCAATTCAGATTTCTGAACGGTTGTGGATCGTGCCGACTTGGCATCAGTCGCCTGACCCGGCGGCCATCAACCTGATCCTGGATCCCGGCATGGCCTTTGGAACGGGCAGCCACCCAACCACCAAGCTCTGCCTGAGCTGGCTCGATCAGCATGTCAGCAATGGTGACACGCTCATTGATTATGGCTGTGGTTCCGGAATACTGGCAATCGCGGCATTGAAACTGGGCGCCGGCCATGTCACCGGCGTGGATATCGATCCCCAGGCAATTCATGCCAGTGAAGAGAATGCACTGCACAACCATTGCAACCCATCAACCTTTGAATTTTTCGCGGCGGCTTCGGAACAGGCGGTAAAACTGTCCGAGCCAGTCGACATCGTGGTCGCGAATATTCTCGCCAATCCTTTGATCATGCTGGCGCCGCTGCTTTCCGGTTTGGTGCGGCCAGGAGGCCGGATTGCACTGTCGGGAATCTTGAGCGCACAAGCTGATGACGTTAACGCCACGTTTCAGCCATGGTTTGAAATGAGTAATGCTTCAGGCTTGGAAGGTTGGGTGCTATTAACGGGAATTAAAAAATGAAATAATGCGTTCCCTGTAAGGGAACGCGGGTAAGCGAAGCCACCTCTGACATATTCCGATTCACTTTACAACACATTGACGGCCAATGCGGTTAAATACGATGAGTAATTCATGGCGCTGGTGACGATCTGTCCGGATTGCGGAACGGCCTTCCGGGTTAATGCTGCGCAATTACAGGCCCATAATGGCGATGTGCGCTGTGGGCAATGTCAGCGGATATTCAACGGATTCGGGACATTGATCACGGTCAGCGAGTCCATGCTGGAGCAACCGGCGGAATTTCAGCCACACGCTCAGAATGAATCGGAAACTTCTGACACAGATCGCCCAGTGGTGGATCATCCCAATGAAGCCAGCAATGAAGCAACGTTGACCTGGGATCCGGCTGCGTCAGAATCCTCCGGCCAGTCATTCGAGGCAGCGTCATCTGAGGCGTGGCCGTGGGAATGGGTGGCAGCAAACGTACTCGTTCTGCTGTTGCTGATAGGACAAATCGCCTACGTTTATCGCACCGAATTGACGATCCTGATGCCGGAATGGCGTCCTTCGCTTGAACGCTTTTGCATACTGATGGAGTGTGAAGTTCCGTACCCGCAATCGATAAAGCAACTCGGCATCGAGACGTCCGATCTGGAGAAAAATCTTTCGCGCCAGCCTGAAGTCACCAGCGTCTCTGCAGTAATACGAAATTACGCGCCGTTCCCGCAAGCATTGCCTGCTTTGCAGCTTGTGCTTCTGGACGCACAGGATCAGATCATTGCCAGTCGGATTTTCACTGCCAAGGATTACTTTTCCGAGCACGATCAAGCCCTGCGGTTCATCGCGCCTCAGCAGGAAATCGAGATTCAACTGGATTTTGATAGCAGTGAATTGCCGGCCCTTGGTTATCGCCTTCATCTGCTTTATCCTTGATTGCTACGCCGGAATACGCTGCACAGAAGCACATCCCAGGTGAGGTATAATGCGCGATTGATTTTATCTTCGCTGGTTCTTCAATGAATAATCCTTCCCGCACCACTTTACTGGAAAGCCTGTTTGCACAACGTATCCTGATTCTGGATGGTGCGATGGGCACCATGATACAAACTTTCAAGCTCACCGAGGCGGATTTCCGCGGGCAGCGTTTTGCGGACTTCGCACACGATCTGAGGGGCAACAACGATCTGCTGACACTGACGCAGCCTGACATCATCCGTTCTATTCACGCCGGCTATCTGGAAGCGGGCGCGGATATCATCGAAACCAACACGTTCAATTCCAACGCGGCGTCGATGGCGGATTATCACATGCAGGATCTGGTGTACGAACTGAACGTTGCTGCGGCCAAGCTGGCACGCGATGCGGCGCAAGAATCTGAAGCCAAAACGCCCAACAAGCCACGGTTTGTCGCTGGTGTGATCGGTCCGACCACCAAAACCGCATCGATTTCCCCCGATGTCAATGATCCCGGTTTCCGCAATATTTCGTTCGATCAACTGGTCACCGATTACACCGAGTCGATCCGCGGTCTGGTCGATGGCGGCGCCGACATCCTGCTAGTGGAAACCATTTTCGATTCGCTGAATGCCAAGGCAGCGCTGTTTGCCATCGATCAGTTTTTTGAGAATCAGGGCATACGCTTGCCGATCATGATTTCGGTCACGATCACCGATGCTTCCGGGCGCACCTTGTCTGGGCAAACACCGGAAGCCTTCTGGAACTCGGTCAGCCACACCCGGCCGTTGTCGGTGGGCATCAACTGCGCATTGGGCGCCGAATTGATGCGTCCATACATCGAGGAACTGGCCGGGGTGGCCGATGTGTACATCAGCGTACACCCCAATGCCGGTTTGCCGAATCCGTTGTCCGAAACCGGCTATGACGAATCGCCGGAATATACTGCAAGTCAGATCAAGGGCTTTGCACAGGATGGGTTTGTCAATATCGTCGGCGGTTGCTGCGGCACCACACCGGCGCATATCAAAGCCATTGCCCAGTCGGTAGCCGAACTTGCACCACGAAAGATTCCCGACATTCCGAAGAAATTGCGACTGTCGGGGCTGGAACCGCTGAACATCGGTGATGATTCGTTGTTCGTCAATGTCGGCGAACGCACCAACGTGACCGGTTCGCGCGCTTTTGCCCGGTTGATCCTGAATGATAATTACGCAGAAGCGCTGGATGTGGCGCGCAGTCAGGTGGAAAACGGTGCGCAGATCATCGATATCAACATGGATGAGGCGATGCTCGATTCGCACAAGGCCATGGTGACGTTCCTCAATCTGGTGGCAGCCGAGCCGGATATCTGCAAGGTGCCGATCATGCTCGACTCGAGCAAGTGGACGGTGATTCAGGCCGGACTGAAATGTATTCAGGGCAAGCCGGTCATCAACTCGATCAGCATGAAGGAAGGCGAGGAGGAATTCATTCACCACGCTAAACTGGCGCGTCGCTATGGTGCTGCCGTGATCGTCATGGCGTTCGACGAGCAGGGGCAGGCGGATACCTTGCAGCGCAAGGTCGAGATCTGCACGCGCAGCTACCGTATTCTGGTCGACAAGGTTGGTTTCCCGCCGGAAGACATCATTTTCGACCCGAATATCTTTGCCATTGCCACCGGGATCGAGGAACACAACAACTACGGTGTCGATTTCATCGAAGCGACGCGCGCGATCAAAAAGACTTTACCGTATGCCAAGGTGAGCGGTGGGGTGTCGAATGTGTCGTTCTCGTTCCGTGGCAACGAGCCGATCCGTGAAGCGATTCATACCGCGTTTCTGTATCACGCGATCAGAGCCGGTATGACGATGGGGATCGTCAATGCCGGGCAGCTCGGTGTGTACTCTGATATTCCGCCCGAACTGCTTGAAAGAGTCGAAGACGTGCTGCTGAATCGCCGCCCGGATTCGACTGAGCGGCTGGTCGAGTTCGCCGAACAGTACAAGGGACAGAAAAAGGAACAGGTGGAAGATCTGGCATGGCGCGATGAGCCGCTGCAACAGCGACTGACGCATGCGCTGGTCCGAGGCATTGCCACGTTCATCGAAATCGATACCGAGGAGGCGCGCGCTGAAATCCAGAAAAAAGGTGGTCGCCCGATACAGGTTATCGAAGGGCCTTTGATGGATGGCATGAGCGTGGTCGGCGATCTGTTCGGTGCCGGAAAAATGTTTCTGCCGCAGGTGGTTAAATCGGCGCGGGTGATGAAACAGGCGGTGGCTTATCTGTTGCCGTACATCGAGGCGGAAAAGAAACTGCTTGGGGACGACAAGCCGAAAGGCAAGATCGTCGTCGCCACGGTCAAGGGCGATGTGCACGATATTGGCAAGAACATCGTGGCGGTGGTATTGCAATGCAACAACTACGAAGTGATCAACATGGGCGTCATGGTACCGAGCGCGCAGATTCTCGATATGGCGCGGCGTGAGAATGCCGACATCATTGGTCTGTCCGGGCTGATCACACCGTCACTCGAGGAAATGGCGCATGTGGCCAAGGAAATGCAGCGCGAGGGTTTCACCATCCCGCTGCTGATCGGTGGCGCGACGACATCGCGCGTGCATACCGCCGTGAAGATTGCACCGCATTACGAAGGTCCGACGGTGTGGGTTCCCGATGCCAGCCGTGCAGTAGGCGTGTGCAGCAATTTGCTGTCGGAAGACCTGCGAGAGAAATATATGCAAGACGTCAGGGAAGAATACGAAAAAGTCCGCACCCAGCACAAAAACAAGAAAGGACCGTCCAAATTGCTGGTGCTGGAAGAAGCGCGCGCGAATGCGTTCAAGACCGATTGGGCCAGCTATAAACCGCATCAGCCGCAATTGATCGGTGTGCGTACGCTGAACAATTATCCGCTTGACAAGATCGTGCCGTTCATCGACTGGACACCATTCTTTCAGGCTTGGGAACTGGCGGGGCGCTATCCCGACATCCTGACCGATGAAGTGGTCGGCGAGACCGCAAGCCAGTTGTTCAAGGATGCGCAAGCCATGCTGAAGAAAATCGTCGAACAGAAATGGCTTGGCGCCAATGCTGTGATTGGCCTGTTTCCTGCGAATGCAGTCGGCGACGACATCGAAATCTATACCGATGCTTCGCGTAGCAAAATCGCGATGGTGTACCACTGCCTGCGGCAGCAGGATCAGAAACCCAGCGGTAAACCGAATCGCTGCCTGGCGGATTACATTGCGCCGAAGGACACCGGTATTGCCGATACCATTGGCCTGTTTGCGGTTGGCGCTGGTTTCGGTATCGACGAGCGCATCAAGGCATTCGAAGCGGTCAACGACGATTACAGCGCGATCGTGCTGAAAGCGCTGGCCGACCGCCTGGCGGAAGCCTTCGCCGAGCACATGCACATGCGCGTGCGCCGCGAATTCTGGGGTTATGCCAAAGATGAAACACTCAGTAACGAGCAATTGATCAATGAAGAATACCTCGGTATCCGTCCCGCGCCGGGTTATCCCGCGTGCCCGGATCACACCGAAAAAGGCCCGTTGTTTGCGACGCTGAATGCCACCGAGAATGCCGGTATTGTCATTACCGAATCGTTCGCCATGGTACCGACAGCCGCAGTGTCCGGATTTTATTTCTCGCACCCGGATTCATCTTTCTTCGCGGTGGGGAAAATCGGCAAAGATCAGGTGGAGGACTACGCCAAGCGCAAAGGCTGGACACTGGAAGAAGCCGAGCGTTGGCTGGCGCCGGTGTTGGCATATGAGCGGTAGGACGGAAGTTTTTTTAACTATTTGGTTGGGCGCCAATCATTGAAATTGGCTATGGCCTTGATCGGATAGTAATCCGAGCAACGATAAATCCTCTTCTCAACGCCGCAGCGACAAATAAAGCTCCCGGTAAGCTGTTGCGCTGGCGTTCCAGCTGAAATCCTTGGCCATGCCATTTTTTTGCAGGCGCTGCCAGGTTTTTTTATCGTGGTACGTCTCAACAGCTCTTTTTACCGTGTCCAGCAGATTGTCCGCAGTCATTGGCGCGAACACGAAGCCGCTGGCGCTGTCGTTTGCCAGTGTTTCAGGGGTGCAATCGATTACGGTATCTTTCAATCCGCCTGTCGCATGAACGACTGGCGGGGTGCCATAGCGCTGGCTATACATTTGGTTCAGACCGCAGGGTTCGAAGCGGGAGGGCATCAGAAAACAATCTGCGCCGGCTTCGATCAGATGCGACAGGCGCTCATTGAATCCCATGCGAACTGCGATCGCGCCAGGATAGGCCAGCGCCAGCATGGCGAGCCGGTGTTCTAATTCTGCAGGACCATTGCCGAGAATGGCCAGTTGCACTGGCAATGCTGCCAGCTGCGGGGCGATATCTATCAACAGATCAGTTCCTTTCTGATGATTCAATCGGCTGACTACGCCCAAGAGCGGAACATACAGGTTTTCGGCCAAGCCCATTTCATGCTGCAAGGCGAGTTTATTGGCTGATTTGTCGGATAATTTCTTGCTCGAGTAATTCTTTTTCAAATTGCGATCAATGGCAGGATCCCACTCGTTCAAGGCAATGCCGTTAACGATGCCGGTGAGGGAAGCACGGCGTCCGGCCAATAAGCCCTGCAGGCCGAATCCCAATGGTTCGGTTTGAATTTCCTCGGCGTAACTGGGACTGACCGTGGTGATATGGTCGGCATAAAAGAGTCCTGCCTTGAGAAACGACATATTGCCATAGTATTCGACGCCATTGACATCGAAGCTGTCAGGCGGCAATCCCAATTGCACGGTGCTGCCCGGCGGAAAGACGCCCTGAAAGGCAAGATTGTGGATCGTCATGACGGTGGCGGCTTTCTTGCCAGAATGAAAATGCAGATAAGCTGGCGTGAGGCCGCTCTGCCAGTCATTGCAATGTGCGATATGCGGCCGCCACGCAATCGGGCTGGCATCGCTGGACAGTACCGCGCCGATTTTTGCCAACAAGCCGAAGCGCAGTGCATTATCCGGCCAATCACGCCCGTATTCATCCATGTAAGGTCCGCCGTCACGTCGGTAGAGTCCAGGGCAATCGATGATGAAAACGGGAATATGCTCGGCTTTGTTCAGCGAAATCCGCGCCGACAGCAGCACGGCCGGGGGAAAATGCGGTAATTCGTTGAACTCGAATACTTTGTATTGATATTTTGCCCCGGCGAGTACTTGGGGATAGCCGGGCAACAATAAGCGCACATCGATGTTGAGCATCCGCAATGCCGCGGGTAACGCTGCGCTGACATCGCCCAGTCCACCGGTTTTGCAAAAAGGAAATACTTCAGAGGTGATGAACAGAACGCGCTGTTCCTGAGACGAACGCATGGAATGTGGAGTTATTGATGGGTTTTGAAATAGCGAATCAAACCGCTGGTGGATGAGTCGTGCGCGCCCGTCTGATGATGTTCCCACTCCATCAGAATCTTTCCGGCCAGTTGCTTGCCCAATTCCACGCCCCACTGATCAAACGGATTGATATTCCAGATGACGCTTTGCACGAAGACTTTATGTTCATACAGCGCAATCAGCGCGCCCAGCGTTTGCGGGTCGAGCTTTTTGAATAAAATGGATGTGGTCGGGCGGTTGCCGGGGAAGATCTTGTGCGGCAGCAATTGCTCGATGGCGGCAGCGCTCAAGCCTTGCGATTCGAGTTCGGACGAGACTTCCTGGGCGTTCTTGCCCATCATCAGTGCTTCTGTTTGGGCGAAAAAATTGGCCAATAACAGGCGATGATGATCGCCGATCAAATGATGGCTCTGGCAGGGCGCCAGGAAATCGGCCGGGATCGTTTGCGTGCCTTGATGCAATAATTGATAGAACGCATGCTGGCCGTTGGTTCCGGGTTCGCCCCAAACGATCGCGCCCGTCGCGTAGTCAACGACTTCGCCGTCACGGGTGGTGCGTTTGCCGTTGCTTTCCATGTCAAGTTGCTGCAGATAGGCCGGGAAGCGCTGCATCGACTGGTCATACGGCAGCACCGCATGGGAGGTCGCGCCGAAAAAATTGATGTTCCAGATTCCGAGCAAACCGAGCATGACTGGCAAGTTTTTATCAAGCGGCGCGGTCGCAAAATGCCGATCCATGCCTTGCGCGCCCTGCAGTAATGAATAGAAATTATCCATGCCGATGGTCAGCGCAATGGGCAGACCGATGGCCGACCACAGCGAATATCGCCCGCCAACCCAATCCCAGAATTCGAACATGTTGTCGGGATCGATGCCGAATGCTTGCACTGCCGGACGATTGGTCGAAACCGCGACGAAATGCTGCGCGATGGCCTGTTCGCTGCCATCATTAGATAAGAACCACTGCCTCGCCGAATGGGCATTGGTGAGTGTTTCCTGGGTAGTGAAGGTTTTTGACGCAACGATGAAGAGCGTGGTGGCCGGATCGAGATGCCGCAATGTGTCGGATATCTGGGCGCCATCGATGTTGGATACGAAGTGCGGCGTGAGGCCGTTCAATTGGTAGGGCCTGAGCGCATCGGCCACCATGGCCGGCCCCAGATCCGACCCGCCGATGCCGATATTGACGACGTCGGTGAAGAGCTTGTTGCTGTATCCCCGCCGCGCACCGCTCTGAATGGCAATCGCGAAACGTTCCATCTGTTTGAGCACGCGTTTGATGTCAGGCATGACGTCGACGCCATCCAGCAGTACGGCATGATCACTGCGAAGCGCCACATGCAGTGCCGCACGGTGCTCGGTGGCATTGATTTTTTCACCTGCGAATAGCCGGGAAATCCAGTCTCCTAATTTCTGTTGATGCGCCAGCGTCAGCAATAGATCGACTGTTTCTCGATTGATGCGCTGTTTCGCATAATCCAGCAAAATGTCATTGAAAGTGAGGGAAAATTTGTCGAAGCGCTGCGAATCCTGATGGAATAGGTCGCGCATGGAGAGCTTCGCCATCAATGATTGATGTTGCTGCAGCGCGAGCCAGGCTGGTGATTGGATTAACGATGACATAGTAGGAATTGTGGCTGCATGTTATGAATGCTAAAAATGGTCAAGGACTAGAATGAATTGAAGCATCGATGCTGAAGCGTTCATGGTATTGATGACGTCAATAATTCCGGGCATTGATTTCTAATGTGATGATCAGTTCCTGCGTAACGATGGGCCATTCCAGTTGCAGTGTCACTGCCTGCATGATTTTTTCAAATCCGCTTTCGGACTGCGAGACCGAAAAATGTGGATGTGCGCGCAGTGTCACGGGCGATGACGCTGTCAGCGCGACATTACCGCCCAGCGTGTCATCGTCCAGCGCGATTGCATCGATGTTCTTCAACTCCAATGCCTGACCGAGACCGCCAAGAATTTCGTCCTGATGGCGGTAACGCGCGCCTACGCCATCGCAACTGGGCATGGCCAGGTTGATTTCAGTGATGAATACGTGCGCCATTTTGGCGGAGAAATGATAGATGACCTGCAAACGGTTGGCGTCGAGTACGAATTGTTTATGAATCGGGTATTCGGTGTTGGTCGATTGAAAGTGATTGTTCTCCAGCGCGGCGGCCTTGGAATGATAGCTGATGAACATGCCGTCGAGCCGATCGACGAATAGACTCCGCGGGTGATCGTCCGGAATGATGTCTTCGGATTTGATTTCATGCTTGTAACTGACCCGATCATGGGCAGAAGCGATGCCGCTGGCGCTATGGCTGGCAGCGTGGTTGTGGCCGGGCTGAATCTTCTGATAATAATGTTCGACCTGGCAACGCAAGGTATCTGCAAAATTATGATGTAACCGGTAGGCGTCCAGTTCGCATACACTCGCAAATGGATCCAGTTTGATGACAGCCTGTAAAATGCCATTTTGCAGATAGGATTCCGCAACGCCATCCAGATCGGTATCTTCGGTAAAGTAGCTTGGCCGTGGCAAACGCTCATCCAGCAATGCTTCCAGTTCAACGAGACTGTTATAGATGGCGCGCCGCAGATGAGGCAAATATAAGCCGCCGAACAGGCCGTGCCAATACGCATCGTTGGCCTGTGATTCATACAGTTTCTGTTGCATCAAGGCGGTACGCTGTGTTTCAGGGAGCTGGTGGAGGCGGGCTGAAAGACCCAGCATGCGTTTATGCATCCAGTTGGATTCCGGATAGCGGGAAAAGAAATTCTTCCAGATGCCGCCGCGCAGATAGGCTTTTTTCTGCTCATACCAGTCGCTCGATTTGGCCTGTTGCACCAGCTCAGCATAGGTATCAGCAGACTCGGCAGGTAATGTCCACTCGTTCATCTCGATATATGAAACTGTGGGTAGATAGATGATGCCACGAGTTTTTTCACAGGCGTGATACTCGCTGTAATGCTGCGTGGAAATTTTATCGGAGGCCAGTACACCTTGGATGAATCGCTCCAACCAACCTTTTTCATACACCCATTGATAGGTTTCCGGCCAGATGCCAAATTTTTCGATATCGTCAAAATAAACCGCTGCGGTACAGGTATCGGAAGTCCCTTGATCAGCCAGGGATTCCAGGTAGGCGATGGTTTCATCGGCCGGGGCAAAGGGTATTTTATAGCGCAGTGATTCGGAAATCGGAAACAGGTCGAGTTTACGGCTGTCTTCCTCGGTGGTGAAATAACCATTCAGTTCAGCATGGGTTTTACCAGCGCATAGAAAGTGATAGTCATCGACGATCACATAGCGTATGCCGCAATCAGCAAGCGCCGGAATGACAGTGGATTCCCAGACGCGTTCCGTCAGCCATGCGCCTTGCGGGCGTTGTCCCAGGCGGTTAGCGAGCTTCTTCGAGAACGCTTCGATCTGTCCAATGCGGTCGCGGTTGGGAATCACGGCCAGCACCGGTTCGGTGTCGCCGGCGCCGAAGAGTTCCACTTGTTGGCGGGCTACCATTTCCTGCAGCAAAGCCATGTCTTCAGGAAATTGCCGCATTAAATAATCCAGCAGCCAGCCAGAAAAATGGACGGCGAACCGGAATTTGGGATAGCGGTGCAATACCTGTAGAAAAGGACGGTAGCAACGCACATGCGCGTCCATCAGTACATTTGAGAAATTACCAACAGGCTGGTGGGCATGAACACCAAAAAGTAGCGATACACGTTGAGACATTCAATTTTCCCGGTAATTGGTTAAAAGCTCAGCAATCAACAATTTCGCTGCTAGGATTGATCAGTATAGCGTGAAATAGCTGGGGGTTCATGAGGATCGCCGCATGGTGCTGTTCGTTTCATTATTGGTGCTTCCTTTGCTGATGGATTCAAAAATCTCGGAGGGAATCGGTAATTTGAGCATGCGATACAGATTCATCAGGTTCTGCCGGTAAAGCTGATCAAAACTGGCTACGGAATGTGCCGGGTTATAGTCGCCAAACCACCAGAACCAATCCGAACTCTCGCATGACGCCAACTGCCGGCTGGCTTCGGCTTTTTCTTCTTTCGTCAGGCGGTCGCTTTGCATCACCAGATCAAAACTCTGCTTCGCGGCACAGAGCAAATCCCAGGCATAATTTTTTTCGCGGTCGCCGATCCAGGTCGAAAACGTTCCGTACACCCAACTACCCGCCGTCAATGTCGGCAGGGTGCCGATAACGTTCAGATTGCTGGCGTCAGAGATATAGTCGCGATATGTGGTCGTGCGGATATATGGATGCTCATCGAGCAGGCTGTATAAATCATTCAGAAAATAGAACCCATTGTACGGATAGGATTCCCATGCATTTTCTCCATCCAGGATCACGCTCACCACCGGGTTTACCTCATCTGGCGTGCTGTGATAGATGCGTTCCAGGGACTGCACGAAATTTTCCGCGGCATCCCGGCCAAACCAGCGAGAGTATTCGAAACCGATCAAATCGGATAATTGGTCGTCACGAAAAAAACAGACTACCTGCCCGGTTTCACCGCCGATTCGATATGGGCGATATAGATACTCATTGCGATCTGGTAGCGGTATTTCTGGATGAGAAGCGCGCAGGCTATTGACCAGTACGCCTTCGCCGCTGGCGCTCCACTGGCAGCCGTGTTCGGCAAGAATTTTCAATAATGCCGTGGACAGAGCCCCTTCGGCAGGCCAGACCCCGTAGGGTTTCTGGTTGAAACGCTCGGTATGACTGGCAGTCGCCGATGCCAGATGAAACGCCACACGGCTGCGTCCGCCCGGGTATTGATGATGTTCCGGCAGTGTGACATCGGGCTGGCTGTCCCGGGCAGAAGAAAAGTCGATCAGCAAGGGTGACAGCGGATGATAGTGCGGGGTCGTCGATAGCTCGATCTGACCGGATTCGACCAATGCTCGGTAACGCGGAATCAGGTTCTGGATCAGTTCGCCGATGAGATTGAACAATTGCAACCGGTCGTCATAACTGAATCCTTTGCTTTGCGCCATCAATCGCATGACGAATTCATTATTGCGGCGCACGCTTTCGCCCATCCATGCCAGGTGATACCATACCAGCAGGTCGGCCAGATATTGCCCGGATACATACGCTAATTCACTTTCGCTGCGTTTGTTGAAAATCTGGTACAGCTCGTGCAGGCGTTTGTAGGCAGGATACGGCTGCAGCATGGTTTCGTGATTGCTCAGAAAGCAGCTATCAAACACATACAACCGATCCTGCACCGAGATATGTTCGAGGTCCGGTGTGGCGAGCAGCCGCAGCAAGGGGGTACGGGTTTCTCCGCGCGTGAACTGTTCGGTGAAGTCTTCCAACTGATCCAGCAGGATCGGCACAAAATTAACCACGGCCTTGGTTTTCGGGTGCATTTCCAAATGATAAGCCATGTCGGTATAGTCTTTGATGGCATGCAGATAAACCCACGGTAATACGAATTCCTTCGTGACATAATCGCGATAGTCCGGCTGATGCATATGCCACAGTAAGATAAGATTAAGTTGTTTCATTCAAAGTGAAAAATTCTCAAATTAGTATTGTCAGCAGATTTTATGAATCTGTTGGCCCAGCATTTCCGGGGTAATGAGCGTGATGCCGGTCTCGGTGACATAAAATCTTTTTCGGTCTGAGATGGGATCGTATCCGACCGTCAGACCTTCCGGGATTATGCACTGTTTTTCAACGACGACCCGGCGCAGACGGGCATGCCTGCCAACGACGACATTCGGCAATATGACGGAATCCTCGACATTGCTGTAACTATTTACCTTGACGTTGGAAAACAGCAGGGAGCGCCGTACTGTCGCACCGCTGATGATGCATCCGCCCGATACCGAAGAATCCAGAGCTTGACCGCGGCGGTCGTTGTCATCGAAAACAAATTTGGCGGGAGGCAATTGTTCCTGGTGTGTCCAAATGGGCCAATCGGCATCGTACAGATTGAGTTGCGGCGTTACGGTGGTAAGATCGATATTGGCTTCCCAGTAGGCATCGACTGTTCCGACATCACGCCAGTACGGGACACCCGATGCCATATTGACGCAGCTATTGAAGAACCGGTGCGCGAAAATGCGATAGCGGGGAACCATATATGGAATCAGATCCTTGCCAAAGTCGTGTGAAGAATCATCCACCTGATGGTCGCGGATCAGTTGTTCATATAGGAATGCCGAGTTGAATACATAAATGCCCATGCTGACGAGCGCTTTATCCGGCTGACCAGGTATCGGCGCCGGGTGAGCCGGTTTTTCGGCAAAACTGGTGACTCGCCACGCATCGTTGACGCCCATGACCCCAAATGCGCTGGCTTCGTCGATGGAAGTTTCAAGGCACGCTACCGTCATGTCCGCGCCTTTCTGGATATGGTCTGCAAGCAGTTTGCTGTAATCCATTTTATAAATATGATCCCCGCCAAGAATCAACACATAATTTGCATTATGACGCTGTAGTATGTCGACATTCTGGAACACGGCATCTGCCGTTCCCTGATACCAGGTTTCTTCGGCAGTCCGCTGTTGCGCAGGCAACAATTCGACGAATTCCTTGAAACGCCCATCAAGAAAGCTCCAGCCGTGCTGAATATGCCTGATCAGGCTCTGTGCCTTGTATTGCGTGACGACGCCTATGCGGCGAACGCCTGAGTTGACGCAGTTGGAGAGCGGGAAGTCGATGATGCGGAATTTGCCGCCGAATGGAACGGCAGGCTTGGCGCGCCAGTCGGTCAGCTGATGTAGTCGGCTGCCACGTCCGCCAGCCAGTATCAGCGCGAGCGTAGAATGGGTGACAGTGCTGTAAAAGCGTGAGTTTGAGTTATTTTCAGTCTGGTATTGATGGGCTTGCATTGATTCGTGGTCATTCTTCATGGCGATCCATATCCTCATCATTCGTGTGAACATGCTCTTGCACTAATGGTATCGCATTCTTGCACTTTCTCACATATTACCGATGGTTAATTATCGTGCATCAACCATTAGAAGGTTATAATTCGCCCTTATCCACTCTCTGCTGGCATATACGCGATGACTGCACATAAAAGCCCTGCGCCTCTGAACGCCTTATTGAATGCACGGCTTCACGACCCATTCGCCTATCTGGGAATGCACCGTGAACAGCGCGGTTTTCTGGTGCGTGTGTTTCGTCCGCATGATGAGCAGATATGGATCAGAACGGCTACGGGCTTTGAACCCATGGTGCGCATTCATCCCGAAGGGATTTTCGAATGGCGAGGCGAGGCGGCACCGGACAAGCCTTACCGCTTGCGCATCGAAGCCAATGCACGGCAGAGCACTTATGAAATATATGATCCCTATGCGTTTGCACCGCAAATTTCCGATCACGATGTGTATCTATTCAATGAAGGAAAGTTGTGGCAATCGTATCGCATGCTCGGTGCTCAAGCAGCCAGGCATAACGGTATCGAAGGCGTGCGTTTTGCCGTCTGGGCGCCGAATGCGGAGCGCGTAAGCATCATTGGTGATTTCAATCGCTGGGATGGTCGCGTGCATCCGATGTCAGTGCATCACGCCAGTGGCGTGTGGGAATTGTTCATTCCGGAATTGCCACCGAGTAGTTTGTATAAATTCGAGATTCGCAACCGCGCCAGCGGTGAAATTCTGGTCAAGACCGATCCGTATGCGCAGCATTTCGAATTGCGACCGCATACGGCGGCGCTGACCCCTGTCAGCAGCAGTCATTGCTGGCAAGACCAGAGCTGGATGTCGCAGCGGCTGCAATGGGACTGGCTGCATGCTCCATTGAATATCCTGGAAATTCATGTCGGCTCGTGGAAACGTCATCCGGATGGGCGTTTTTATCAATATCGCGAACTGGCCCAGCATTTGGTGCCGTACGCGCTGGAAATGGGCTATACACATATCGAGCTGATGCCTGTCTCCGAACATCCTCTGGATGAATCCTGGGGTTATCAGACGACTGGGTATTTCGCGGTAACCAGCCGTTATGGCTCAGCGGACGACTTCAGGTTTTTTGTCGACGCCTGCCATCAAGCCGGTATCGGCGTGATTCTGGATTGGGTTCCGGCGCATTTTCCGCAGGATACGTTTGCGCTGGCGCGTTTCGATGGCACCGCCCTGTATGAACATGAAGATCCCCGTCTGGGATTTCATCAGGATTGGGGAACCTATATCTTCAATTACGGGCGCAACGAAGTGAAATCATTTTTATTGTCGAGCGCACACTACTGGTTATCTGAATTTCATCTGGATGGTCTGAGGGTCGATGCAGTCGCGTCGATGCTGTATCTCGATTACTCGCGTAGCGAAGGCGAATGGTTGCCGAATAAATTTGGCGGCCGGGAAAATCTCGAGGCCATCGATTTTGTGCGCGAGTTGAATGTGATGGTGCATGCCGAATTTCCGGGCGCATTGACGCTGGCCGAAGAATCGACCGCATGGCCCGCGGTGTCGCGTCCGACATATGTCGGCGGACTGGGATTTTCGATGAAATGGAACATGGGCTGGATGCACGATACGTTGTCTTACATGCGCCAGGATCCGGTTCATCGTCGGTATCATCATGATCAGCTCACGTTCAGTCAGCTTTACGCCTATACCGAAAATTTTGTGCTGCCTTTTTCACATGATGAAGTGGTGCATGGAAAAGGGTCGTTATGGAACAAAATGCCCGGCGATTCCTGGCAGAAATTTGCCAATGTGCGCCTGCTGTTGACGTATCAGATGACATGGCCTGGCAAGAAACTCAATTTCATGGGCAATGAGTTTGGCCAGAAGCACGAGTGGCGCGTCAACCATGAGCTGGACTGGTTTTTATTGCAGCAGTCGCAGCATGCTGGCATCCGCGCGGCCTTGCGGGATTTGAATCATTGCTACAAAAGCATACCGGCCTTGCATCAGCAGGATTTCATTGCTGGAGGGTTTCAATGGATCGATTGCCAGGATGCCGATCAATCCATCATCAGCTATGTCCGTACTGCCCAGGACGGCCGTTTTGTCCTGATCGTTCTCAACTTCACTCCTGTGCCACGCACCGGTTACCGTATTGGAGTTCCTCGCGGTGGAGCCTATCATGAACTGTTCAATAGTGATTCGGCGTATTACGGCGGCAGCAATCTCGGCAATCTGGGCAATATCACCGCGGCGTCGCAGCCATGGATGGGCTTTGGTCATTCGATCGCAATTACCCTGCCGCCACTGGCCGGGATCGTTCTAAGCATTGATTCTACGGTGGATCATTAAAAAGTATTCCTGTTGCCCAGCTACGATCCAATCAGGAGGATTTTTATGAGATCGACACTGACTAAACATCCTTCGGTTATTTTGATTGGCATTCTGCTGGCTATTGCGGCTATCTCAGGGGCGATGCTGATGCAAGAAGAACCAGTCATTGCAAGCATCAGCGAACAGCAACCGAATTTGCCGGCGATGAGCTATGTCGGACGCCGGACATGTGTCGATTGTCATGCTGAACAAGATCGCCTATGGCAGGGGTCGCATCATGATCTGGCCATGCAGGAAGCAAACGAGGAAACGGTTCTGGGCGACTTTGACAATGGCGAGTTGACCGTACATGGCATCACAACTCGTTTTTTCAGACGAAATGAACGTCACTTTGTGAACACCGATGGCCCGGATGGGCAGCTTGCTGATTTTGAAATTAAATACACGTTTGGCGTAACGCCGCTTCAGCAGTATCTCATCGAATTCCCCGATGGACGGTTGCAGGCATTTGGGATTGCCTGGGATAGCCGTGCGAAGGATCAAGGAGGGCAGCGCTGGTTTCATTTGTATCCGGATGAGCCGATGAATGCGCAACATGAACTGCACTGGACGCAGCGATTGCAGAACTGGAATTTTATGTGCGCTGAGTGCCATTCCACGCATGTGCAAAAAAATTACAATCCCCTCGACCGTACCTACGATACCCGCTGGGCAGAAATCGATGTGTCATGTGAAGCGTGTCATGGCCCTGCATCGCATCATCTGATCTGGGCACGCCGCATTGTCGGTCATGAGCAGATTGATAGGGTGACGAAAGGCCTGACTCTTCAGTTGGATGAACGTAGCAATGTAAACCGCGACGTCAATCCCTTATCGGGCAATACGCGCCGCGATCTGGCCGGGCAGTCCGGCAAGGAAATCCAGACTTGCGGGCAATGCCATTCCCGCCGCACGCCGTTATTCGACGATCCTAAACCAGGACAATTGCTGGACAGCCATGTGCTGTCATTGTTGCAAGCGTCGCTTTACCATGCCGATGGCCAGATCAAGGATGAAGTCTATGAATATGGCTCATTCGCGCAAAGCAAGATGTATCAGGCTGGAGTGACCTGTAGCGACTGTCATGAACCGCACAGTCTGAAATTGCGCGTGGACGGGAATGGCGTGTGCTTGCAATGTCACGCAGGAGATAAATACGAAACCGAGACGCATCATTTTCATCCCAAAAGCGCAGGATCGGGGTGTGTCGATTGCCACATGCCGATCAGAACGTATATGATCGTGGACACCCGGCGCGATCATCAATTCAGTATTCCCCGTCCGCACCTTGCAGCACAGATAGGTGCGCCTAATGCATGCACGGCATGCCATGCTGACCAAACGCCTCAATGGGCAGCCGATAACCTTCGCAAATGGTATGGCCATGATCCCGGTGGTTATCAGAACTACGCCGAAGCATTACATGCCGTTCGCAGCGGAACGGAAAATGCCTATGATCGCTTGATGGCATTGCTGGAGGACAGGAATCAACCGGTCATTGCCAGAGCCACGGCCATCGAGGAACTGGATTTGAGGTTAAATCCCAGGTTGCTCAACGCCCTGGTGGACGCATTGCATGATGACGATCCCTTGTTGCGCAGCGCTGGACTCACTGCGCTGGGACAATTGCCGCCCACACAGCGTTGGTTGCTGGCCAGTGAACGCTTGCAGGATCCGGTTCGCAGCGTGCGTGTTCTGGCCGCAGCGATGCTGAAGGAAGTTTCTTCTGATGAGATGTCACCCAGTCAGCAAATTAGTTTTCATGAATCTCGCGAGGAATATCTACATTCGTTGCGATTCAATGCCGACGATCCGGCAGCGCAGGTCAGTCTGGGTGATTTCCATACTGCACGGGTAGAGTATGCTGAAGCAGAGCAGGCCTATCGTGAAGCCTTGTTTCTCGATAAAAACTGGATACCCGCCTACATCAATTACGCAGATCTGCTGCGCCGAACCAACCGGGACGGGGAAGGCGAAACTGTGCTGCGGGAAGGTTTGATCCATCGCCCGGAAGCAGGTGCTCTTCAGTATGGCTTGGGATTATTGCTGGTGCGAAAAAAGGATCTTTCGAGGGCATTGGTTTTCCTGAAACGGGCGGTGGAGCTTGAACCAGAAATCATTCGGTATAGCTATATTTATGCCGTGGCTTTGCATAGTGCTGGACAGTCCGATCTAGCCCAGGTAATCATTTCATCTGCTTTGTCGAAAGCTCCCAACGATCTTTCATTGAAGGCATTGAAGACGCAATTAACGGGAAAATAATAAATTACACGTCTCATATTAATTACCTCAACATCTGAGTCTGTGAACAATGGACTCGCAGTGGCAATATGTCTTTTTGAATTTTAATTTCCTGGTCTCATGAACGCATTCTGGAGTTAGGCAATTCTAAAAACCCCCATAGTTCCTGAGCCCGGAGGGTCCGATGAAGTCGCGCTGATGTCAGGCTCAAGGGGCTGATTTGAATATATACAACGCACTGCCTGATTCGGTCTGGCCTTGTTTAACAGAAGCTGCATATCTTTTTCAAGGTTTTTAAGGGTAGTTCAACTATCTATCCTATTTCTAGATATCGCTTAATTTTATTGAATTGGAGTTGTATGTGAAGAATTGTGAAAATCATCTGAATGCAAATATTAATTGTGATAGTCGGCGTAATTTTCTTATGGGAAGTGTGGCGCTTGGAGCCGGTGCTGCTGGTGTAATGATTTCCGATGCGGCATCGGCAGCTTCTTTTTCAAACAATCATTTTATTACAGCCGGAGTTGGTGGGGATTTTGCAACATTACACGAGGCGGTTGCCGCAGCGAAATCGCTTAATCCCACGAGTACAAGCTGGGTTGTCATTACCATGATGCCGGGCAGTTATGACTTGAATTTAGAGAGCAATGAACTGGCATTGCCTGAATTCATAGAGTTAACGGGTGTAAGCCGACAGGGATGCGTCATATTAGGAAATGGAAACAAAAATATACGTATTAGTGCTCACAACAGAATTTCAAACTGTACGATCCGGTATACCGGTGCGGGAAGTAGATCAGGAGCCATTCGAACGCAAGATTCCGTGACTTTTGAAATGAAAGGGGTTTTAGATATCGATGGTATCGATATCGAGGTGTATTTTTCATTTAGGAGTGCGCTGATGATACTGGCTCTGGATCGCTGCTACATCCGTAACTGCTTCATCCAAACCAGTGGCATAGGAGTGGAGGTTTTTAGTGGTCACGTCTTCATTTCAGGTACTCATTGCCGGCTGGTCGGCAACATACCAGGTAATGCGAATCCACATTATGGGATAAAGCAACCGAAAGCATCGTGGTCGAGGATATGGGTCGATGGTGGAACATGGGCAACGGGTTATGGATCTCCTCAGATTGACGGAGAACCAGGTGCGGATATTGTCATGTTTTATGTCGGAGGAAACGCCAGTTCCAGAGTCGAATTGAATAATATTTGGTGTATCGTACGGAATAATACCGGCGCAAATCTGGGCGTGAAAGTGACTTGTGTGGATGTGGTTTTACCGACTTCATGGGCTAGAATTCGTGGAGGGTATTTACAAGCGGAAGATCTCAACAAACACGAGTTTGATTTGGAAAACACCGGCAATGGCAGACTTGAAATTCAAGGGGCGCGTTATAAATCTCAACTGGGTAATAGCTATTCGTCAAATGGTGCAGGCGTTCGCTTGATTACTGATGCGGTTTATACGCCACAGTATAATGATGATGGCATTAAAGTCATTGATGCTAGCGGGCATCCGAGCGGGATGATTGTGAAGTTGTCCGCCCCAGGTGTTAGTCAGGTGATGGGTGCCGAACAGGTGATTGTCAGAATAGATAATAGTCACAATGCAGTGATCATTGATGGCAATGGCAAGCTCATTAACGGCGCTTCTACACGGCTATTGGGATCTGCTCAATACAGCAGGATGGTTCTGCGATATGCTGGAAGTTCGGTCGGGTGGCTCGTAACGAATGAATGAAAATTTATTTTTGTTGGAGAATGTTTCGATTATTTAACTTATCGTATTGAATATTCTATTTATATAATTATTAGACTCAACGATAGTGATGGATGATTTTAGATTTTATGAAAGAAAGGAGTCAAGCAAATGAAAACAATGAAAATTGGACTCTTGTTAATGTTTTTTTGTTTGTTTTACAATTTGGCATGGGCTGCAAAGCCGAATGTCCTTTTTCTGCTATCCGATGATCACAGCGCTCCCTTTCTGGGAGCCTATGGAAATAAGGATGTCCGCACTCCCAATATCGACCAATTGGCATCAGAAGGGATACGCTTTGATCGTATGTTTGTCACATCACCTTCATGCGTTCCCTCTCGTGTTGGGTTGATGACAGGACGCTCGCCGATCGCAGTGCGCATGGGAAGATTCACTTCACCATTACCGGCTGATATTGCGGCTTTACCCGATTTGTTGCGGCAGAAAGCGGGGTATTTTTTTGGTGTCGGCGGTCGCTATTATCATCTGGATGGTCCACCTACTTCAACATCGCCAGAAGTTGGAAAGATATTGGACGAGCATGACTTGCGCACCTTTGCCGACAGATTGGATTATGTACAAACATCTGGACTTGGTCCGGGTGCGGCTTTAACTGCCTTTCTGGATATGGTACCCGCTGGAAAGCCATGGTTTTTCTGGCTCGGCTTTGATTCTCCGCATCATCCATGGGATCATATTGGTCCTTTAGGAATGCCTGATGCTTCAAGACTGACCGTTCCCGGTTATTTACCAGATTTGCCAGGTGTGCGTAATGACTTGGCAAAATATATTGCCGAGATAGAGTATCTCGATCTTTCGGTCAAAAATGTGCTGGCCATTTTATCTCAGCGCGGTATGGCGAACAACACCATTGTTGTATTCATGGGCGACAATGGCCTAGCGCTGCCTCATGGCAAAGGTACGCTATACGATCCGGGCGTTAACGTGCCGATGTTGGTTCGTTGGCCTGGCGTGGTGCGTCCTGGTAGAACGACGAATGAACTCATTTCTGGTGAAGATTTCACTCCCACTATTCTGGAAATTGCTGGTGTGATACCTCCGGAAGAAATGAGCGGTGTCAGCTTTCTCAAGTTGCTGAAAGAGAATTCTGCATTCGTAGGACGTAAATATGTATTCACTTCCCGAACGACGCATGGTGGTGATGGCGGTATGACTCCATATGTTTCAACCATTAATTTCGATTTGGCTCGGGCCGTTCGCACTGCCAATTACAAGCTTATTTATAATACGACACCTCATCAACCCGTAGGTCCTCCTGATAGTTATCTTGATCCAAGCTGGTTAGAAATGAAAGCTGCTTTTGCAGCAGGTACATTGCAGCAGAAGTTTGTGAAAGCGTACTTCACAAAGCCGCGTCCTACCTATGAACTGTATAAATTGGATACTGATCCCAATGAGTTGAACAATCTCAGCGGGAATTCCCAATATGCTCAAGTTTTACTCGAGCTTAAGCAAGCATTGACGGAAAAAATGGTGCTCGACTGGGATTTTCTACCGACACCGTTGAAATAAAGCCGAATTGGAAGTTGGGCCCCTCACGCGCCGTATTTGCGCAGAGGTGGGCTCCGGGGGATTGTTTGGTTAATTACAGTCTGTCCGGAAAGGGATGTGGTTGAGACGCAGTGCACAGACAATAGAGCATTGGTTTTGCTGAATACTGAATGGGTATTTAATCTTGATCGTGTGATGTGCTCGTCCTCAGCGGTAAGCGGTTGCGTATGCTCTCAGGGTGATCTTTATTGCCTTAATTTGAAGCGAGGTAATAAATTGATCTGTTTTTATAACCTTATAGTGCTTATCGACTGCTTTATCCACAGAAATTGTGGAAAAATAGCGTGCTCAAACTGCATCAAGATCTGGCAGAAGCCAAGCGTGTTTTGCGATGCTTCTGCCAGAGGTAATTGCCTGTGGTTGTTGCGGAAAGCGACTTCCGCTGTCATGGAATTTCTGGTGCAACCATTCGTCGATATTATCTCATGTGTCCAATTCCCCTTATCTTTCCGTCAGTAAGCGGTGCGTTTGAATTTGATTAGCGGACAGTGGCGCTGCCAGTTGTCCATTCACAACGCTGGCCTCTGCGATATCGGTCTCGATGTGCGTAGCCTTTTTGCCTGAGGCAATGCCTGGAGCGAGCGACAATGTGTAGTTTCTGGCGGCATTGGCCTGATTCCAGACACGGGTGATCACGCCATTGTCGATGCCATCTTCTGCAGGCTTCAACGCCCACAGCAGCACATCCGGATCAGAAATGGTCAGGAATGAGTAGGTATTGTCGCTATAGACGGGCTGGATTCCGGTAACTGCGCCAGTCACGAAGGGATTCTGGTGCTCGAGCGAGAATTTCATCGCAGCAGTTTGATTGAAGGCATCGTGCGTCCGCAATGCGAAACGCTGCAGGAACCAGGAATCGCCGCCT
>CASDLT010000036.1 GCA_949281375.1 uncultured Nitrosomonas sp. | reverse complement strand
AACACATCAACACATCAACACATCAACACATCAACACATCAACACATCAACACATCAACACATCAACACATCAACACATCAACACATCAACACATCAACACATCAACACATCAACACACTATAAAACAATAATATTGAAATATTATAATGCTATTATACTATGATATAATAATATGATAATATTGAACTAGAAAGCAAAATATGCAAACTATAAGCTATGATTTTTAGGTCATGGAATTGAATTATTTGTATTGAACATATCCAATGTGTAATATTAAAAAAATACTACACATTGAGGGTTAAATGAGAACAAATATTGTTATTGACGATAAGTTGATGGAGGAAGTAATTAAATTGACAGGAGCGAAAACCAAGAAAGAAGCGGTTGAGCTCGGCTTGTTGACTTTATTGAGAATTAAAAAACAAGAAAAATTTAGACCTTATCGAGGAAAATTAACATGGGAGGGCGATCTCAATGATATGAGAACTGATTTATGATAATTGTCGATACTAGCGTCTGGATCGATTTCTTCAACGGTAAGATTACTGAACAAACAGATAAATTGGATTTTTTACTGTCAAGTTCAGTGGTCGGAGTAGGGGATCTAATTCTAGCGGAGGTGTTACAAGGGTTTAGAAGTGACAACGATTATCTAATTGCTCGAAACCTGATGATAGAACTTGAACTAAAATCTTTCTGCTCCATAGAACTAGCGGTAAAAGCTGCTGAAAATTACCGCATGCTTAGAAAACGTGGGATTACTGTTCGAAAAACCATCGATTCCTTAATTGCCACTTACTGCATAGAAAATAGGTATGCTTTACTTTTTTCTGATCGAGATTTTGATCCCTGGTGCGAGCATATGGGTTTGATTAATGCATCTAGGCTTGTGAAAGAAACCTGACGTAAATTGATGGTATAACAGTATTTTTCAGACTTTGGACGTTCTGATCAATTTCATAATTTCATTAACGGTCAAATTTTATGAAAAGAGGTTAGACCTGTTAAGGGAGTAACTATAGTCTTAGCAATAAAATATTTTGGAAATTGAATTAACTCGATACTCATTCAAATTAGAAATAATGTAGGGGGAAGGCAGTTTATAAATATTTTAACATCGTAATATTAAGATATTCCAATATTCTTGGATTCTGATAGTTTGATTTTCAATATCAAGACTTAATTGTAAATGGGGAAGAGGAGGGGAGCTTGAGCGGAGAAGAAAGCTGTTAAAAATACTATGATATTGTAATATTATAATGTTGCAACGTTATAAGGTGTGTCTGTGGGTATGTTTAATCGTAGTATTTTGTATTGATAATTTGTCCTCCACATAACTGACACTGATATGAGATCCAATATGCGGTAGCTTAATATCTCCCGGAATATCGTATTTGATAAAACCAAATGGTGTTTTTAGATAAAGCTCCGAATTAGTGAAGTGTACTAGTATTCCATCCGATTTTTCATTTTTATCAGCATCCTTTGCCATAAAAATGTTATAGATTCCTCCTTTCAAAGACTCGGCTTTTGTCACTTTAATCGTTTTCCATTTGCCATCTATTTGGTTCTCGATGAGTCTTTGGCCGTTCATGACCAGTATTCGTTGTTTCATAATTTCAAATGGAGTCAGTTCGTATGCTATAGACGTTGTTCACAATCTCGTCAAAATTGAATTCTTTATGATCACGACCTTGCAAATAAGCCATAAATTGATAGGCTCCTGCTCCTTTAAAAGGTTCGCTATGAGATAAAAATCTCGCAAATCGAATCGGATCATTAATTGATTCACATCCGTCCTCGTATATCTTATTAAGATAGTTGCTGAGCAATGTGATTTCATGTGTATCAAAAGAATTTTTTATATGTTCGCTGTTGTAATGGCGAGTCCAAGATATTTTTAAGATATCGATACTATTAAGATGTTTTTGTTCTAAAAATTGCTGCTTGCTATTTACATTTTTACTTTTTATGCCATCGGTGTAATCGGGAATTGGAGTGATTGTGTAATCACTAGCTCTCTCAATATTCTTTGATTTATTGTATTCGATGAAATCTTTTAAAATTTGAGCAGATCGTCTAGAGATAACTTGTTCTTTATTGTCGTTAATCCAATCATGAGTTGTGATGGGGTCTGCTTTGTAGCAAACAACGAGAAGATGAATGATATATAGATCAGTGCATTTGCCCGAGTGAAATAAATCAGCGATAGAATCAGGCAAATTGAGTAATTTAGCATGTAAAGAAACCCACGAAACTGATTTGCTCAGTTCTTGCGCTATTGTAGTTTGCGTTTTTCCTTTTGCTAATTGTCGACCAATATAATCTGCAATTTCTCGAGCAGTCAGATTTTCACGATGAACGTTTTCAATAACTTGATCGTCATCAATATAGTCATTGTCAATATATGCCGGAATTGTTGATTTTCCAGCTATTTTGCTCGCTCGAAATCTTCTGTGGCCGTGATTGATAGTATAGCGTCCGATTTTTTCATTAAAACGCACAGAAATTGGAGTTTTCACTCCACGGGAGCGAATGGAGTCAGCCAATTCCCTCAATGCTTCTGCATCAAAAAATCGCCGTGGCTGATTAGGGTCTTCGTCTAAAAGTTCAAGGGGAACAACATGGACTGCCTCCAATGAGGGAAGGCTAACCTCTTTCTTTTTAGACATTTAAGTTTAGTTATAAAATGGAGGAACTAGAAAAACGTCAAATTTATATTTTGGGTTGATTGTTGTTATTTTTTAATACATTTGTTTAGTTACTTATGATTTCTTTATTGTATCAGATTTGGCTAAAACCATGATTGAACTAGTGATAACTCAATTATCTTTATTAATTCTTTATTAACCGTTAGAAATTAAATAATTCATGTATATAAAAATAGTTAGCACTAACATTCTTCGAATCATGCAGGAGAAAAAAATAACTCAGGAATTTCTGGCTCATAAATCAGGCTTATCAGTACCTTTCTTATCTGAAATTGGCCGTAATTTGGCCAATCCTTCCATTAAAACCCTTGAATCCATCGCAGATGCTTTGGAAGTCCCGCTACCGTCTTTATTCCAAGCAACGGATTTTGATTTAGCAGACCTTGAAAATTTCTCAAGTGAGGAGATTAAGACGCATCTTCCAAAAGGATACCAAGCAGTTTATTTAATATTGACAGATATACAAGCTTTTGAAGCTAAACAATGGGATAAAGAAAATAAAGCTAAATTGAAGAAATAAGTTAAAGAATTTTGTTGCAAATATTTTATATATACTATATTATATGTCTATTGTCAGAGACATCTTATACTATAGTTTATGGAAATTGGTAATATTGAGAGCCTGCATGTTTCAACCAGAGATCGTGCTTGTCGAAAGCTAGAGCGAGACTTAGGTAGTCTCTTGTTATCAGCTCTTAGAGATCCAGAAACAGTAGAAATCATGGTCAACGCCGATGGTCGGATTTGGCAAGAGAAGCTCGGCCAGAAGATTCAACACATCGGACATCTGCAGAGCGCCCAGGCTGAAGCGATCATCAAAACGGTCGCAGGGTTTCACGGCAAAGAAGTCACCCGGCACAATCCCGTCATTGAAGGTGAGTTTCCCGTCGATAACTCACGTTTTGCCGGGCAATTGCCTCCAGTAGTTGCATCCCCGACCTTTGCGATCCGTAAAAAAGCCATCAAGATTTTTACGTTGGAGCAGTATGCCGACACCGGCGTATTAACGCGTAGGCATGCTGAAGTGATCAAGAACGCTGTCAGAGATCACCGTAACATCCTTGTCATTGGCGGCACCGGATCAGGTAAAACCACATTGATCAACGCGATCATCCATGAGATGGTTCAAAGTGATCCAGATGAGCGCATCTTCATATTGGAAGACACTGGCGAGATTCAGTGTCAGGCTTCAAATTTCGTGCAGTATCACACCACACTCGATGTCAACATGACGCAATTGCTCAAGACCTCCTTGCGCATGCGACCCGATCGGATCCTGGTAGGGGAGGTCAGGGGGCCTGAAGCACTCGATCTTCTCGACGCCTGGAATACCGGACATGAAGGGGGTGCTGCCACTCTTCACGCCAATGATGCCCTAACTGGGCTCACGCGTCTGGAATCACTCATTTCCCGCAATCCATCAGCTCCCAAAGAAATCATGCCCTTAATTAGTGATGCCGTGGATATCGTTGTGCATATTACACGTACACCTTCTGGCAGAAAGATTCAGCAAATTATCGAAGTACAAGGTTATAAAAAAGGTAGTTATCAGATCAGGCAGTTGTAAATAACAAGGGGAGTCGGTCTCATGAAGTTGAGTATTCAAAATCTTGCGCTATTGGGTTGTTTCTATTCAATTGCTGTTGTAGCCCTTCTTATATTGTCGGCGGATCAAGCGCATGCGGCAGTCGGTGCAGGTGGGGCGCTTCCTTATGAAACCTGGCTCGTGAATCTCAGAAATTCCGTGACCGGCCCGGTTGCCTTCACGCTATCGATTGTCGGCATCGTGGTTGCCGGTGGCATTCTGATTTTTGGGGGTGAGTTGAACGCTTTTTTCCGAACACTCATTTTTATCGTGTTGGTTATGGCATTACTGGTTGGAGCCAACAATGTCATGAGCAATCTCTTCCAGGGTGCTGTGATTCCAATGGGTACTGATGCTATGGGGGAACCCGTTCAGATTTTGCCTATTTCTGAAGAAATAACTCCAGCAAACCCATAAATCGATCACGCAATAGGGGAGGGTAACTATGGCGCTTCGAACCGTACCCATCCGTCAATCCGGTAATCGTCCCAATTTATTCATGGGTGGCGATCGAGAACTCGTGATGTTCTCCATTCTGATTGCAGCCACATCGATCTTTGTGGCAATGGAGCTGAAGGCCACATTTTTTGGGGTGAGCTTGTGGTTCTTTGCATTGTTCACCCTACGATTGATGGCCAAGAACGATCCGCAATTACGCCATGTGTATTTGCGCCAGATCCAGTACAAGAAATATTATCCAGCACGAAGCACACCGTTTTATCAAAATACCCGTACCCAGGAGAAACAGCATTTATGATTGCTGCGATATCCATCCTGATTGCGATCTGTGGGGCCATCCTACTACTTATCCTCTTTATCCGTATTAGAGATGCGGATAAAGAACAGAAACTTAATCGGCACCGATCGACAGCGATGGGCTTTGCCGATCTCTTGGTGTACGCGGCTGTGGTGGAAGAGGGCGTCATTGTCGGCAAAAACGGCTCACTCATGGCCGCGTGGATCTTCTGGGGCGAAGATACCGCGAGCAGCACCGATGCTGAGCGTGAGCGCGTATCTTTCCGGATCAATCAGGCGCTATCGCGGTTGGGGAATGGCTGGATGATCCATGTCGATGCGGTGCGCAAGCCTGCGCAGGGTTATTCTGATAAAGCAGTTTCCAATTATCCGGATCCAATCACTGCGGCCATCGATGCCGAGCGGCGCGAAGTATTCGAGAAGTTGGGCACGCTCTACGAGAGTTGTTTTATTGTCACACTCACATATCTGCCGCCGATCCTCGCACAGCGCAAATTCATTGAACTGATGTTTGACGATGACAGCGAAGCACAGGACGAGAATGCCAGAACACAGGGTTTACTCGAATATTTTAAGCGCGAATGCATCAATTTTGAGTCCCGGTTATCGAGCGTCTTCAAATTATCGCGGCTCCAGAGTCAAAAACAGGTCAATGAAGACGGCTCGACCGTCATTCATGACGATTTCCTAAGTTGGCTGCAATTGTGTATCACTGGCCTAGATCATCCGGTTGCGTTGCCAACCAACCCCATGTATCTGGATACGATTCTGGGTGGTCAGGACTTCTGGGGTGGGGTCGTGCCTAAGATTGGCCGCAATTTTGTGCAAGTGGTGTCGATTGAAGGGTTTCCGCTGGAATCATCCCCTGGCATGCTGAATCTCCTGTCTGAATTGCCCGGTGTCTACCGTTGGTCATCGCGATTCATCTTCATGGATACGCATGAGGCCGTATCTCATCTGGATAAATACCGCCGACGCTGGAAACAGAAGATTCGTGGATTTATCGATCAGGTGTTCAACCTGCAAAGCAGTCATATCGATGAAGACGCGCTCAATATGACTGAAGACGCTCAATCCGCAATCGCTGAAACCCATAGTGGCATGGTAGGGCAGGGGTACTATACCAGTGTCGTAGTATTGATGATGGAAGACCGGGCGGCATTGGAAGAAGTGGCTCGCAAAGTTGAGAAAGCCATCAATCATTTGGGCTTTGCGGCACGGGTTGAGACGATCAATACGATGGATGCCTATCTGGGCAGTCTGCCCGGCCATGGTGTAGAAAACGTGCGGCGTCCGCTCATCAACACGATGAATCTCGCCGATCTGCTGCCGGTCAATACAATTTGGACAGGCTTTGATGCTGCGCCTTGTCCGATGTATCCGCCTAATTCACCGCCATTGATGCACTGTGTGACGCAAGGCGCAACTCCATTCCGGCTCAACCTGCACGTGCGTGATCTTGGCCACACATTCATGTTCGGGCCCACGGGAGCGGGTAAATCCACGCATCTGGCGCTCATTGCTGCGCAATTGCGGCGCTACAAGGACATGTCGATTTATTGCTTCGATAAGGGGTTATCGATGTATCCGTTGGCACGCGCTGTCGGGGGTCAGCATTTCACAGTCGCAGGGGATGATGAAGCGTTATCCTTTTGTCCGCTGCAGTTTCTGCAGTCAAAAAGCGATCGTGCCTGGGCGATGGAATGGATCGCGATGATGGTCGAGCTCAATGGTATTACGGTGACGCCAATGCAGCGCAATGAAATCAGCCAGGCGATTGCCAACATGCATCACAGTGGATCGAGAACGCTATCGGATTTTATTGTGACGATTCAGGATGAGGCAATACGTGAGTGTCTTCGGCAGTACACGATCGATGGCATGATGGGGCATTTGCTCGATGCAGAGTCTGATGGGTTGAATTTGTCGACGTTTACGACCTTCGAGATCGAGGAACTCATGAATCTCGGTGATAAATATGCATTGCCCACGCTGTTGTATCTGTTCCGGCGCATTGAACGCGCTCTCCACGGTCAGCCCGCAGCGATCATACTCGATGAAGCCTGGCTCATGCTTGGCCATCCGGTATTTCGCGCCAAAATCCGCGAATGGCTCAAAGTCATGCGCAAAAACAATTGCCTGGTATTGATGGCCACGCAAAGTCTGTCGGACGCCGCCAACAGCGGCATTCTGGATGTCATTGTGGAATCCACGGCCACCAAAATATTTCTGCCCAACGTCTTCGCGCGCGATGAAGAGGCATCTGCCCTATATCGGCGCATGGGCTTGAATACCCGCCAGATCGAGATTCTGGCATCCGCCATTCCAAAACAACAATATTACACCGTGTCCGAGAACGGCAGACGGCTCTACGATTTGGCGCTTGGGCCATTGGCATTGGCGTTTGTTGGGTCGACGGATAAGGAGTCAATTGCAACCATTAAGGTCCTGCATCAGAAATATGGCGACGGTTGGGTGCATCAATGGCTGGCTTTAAGAGGATTGACGTTATCTGACTATGGAGTGGCTGTATGAGCGTGATCAGTGATTTCTTTAAGTTCAAAAGCGTATCTGGGAATGAATCAGATCAATCCATTCGTGAAAATGATGTGTTTTTACAAGGCGGCCGCCGTCAAGGCGAAAATGAAAACCCCTACCTATCCGCACGCAGAACCTGGAATGACCACATGCGCGGGATACAATCCTCGCGCACGATGTGGCAGTTATTGGCGCTCTTGTGTTTACTGATTGCACTCGCTGCGGTAGGCGGTGTCATTGCGATTGGCAGTCAATCGAAATTCATACCGTATGTGGTTCAGGTCAACAAGCTCGGTGAAGCGATTGCGGTCTCGCGTGCCGATATTGCAGGCGAGACGGATCCGCGGGTCGTGCATGCATCGCTGGCTTCATTCATCAATGACCTGCGCATGGTCACCCCGGATGTGGCGTTGCAGCGCAAAGCCATCTTTAGAGCGTACGCCATGCTCTCCAATAATGATCCGGCCACGGCCAAAGCCAATCAGTGGTTCAATGGCAGTGAGGCCAGCAGTCCTTTCAAACGCGCTGAAACTCAGACAGTGAATGTCGAAATCATCTCGGTGATTCCACAAAGTCCGGAGACCTGGCAGGTCGATTGGCTCGAAAAAGTCTATGACCGGCAAGGCCACTTGGCAGAGCAGTCGTTCAAAATGCGAGCGTTGCTTCGAATCTACAACAAGCCGACCACCCCAAGCACGACGGAAGAGCAGATCAGAAACAATCCGCTAGGGATTTATATCCAGGATTTCTCCTGGTCAAAACAAACTTGAAGGGGCAAGCCATCATGAGATCATCATTTTTACTGAATCACATCAGTCAGTTCAGTCAATGGGGCACGTTGATTCTGTCTCTTGGATTGGCAACACCCAATTATGCCAACGGTTTGTCTGAAGCGTATTTTACCGAAAAAAGCCCACAACTTACCCCGCAGGAACGTGCAGCCATCGATTTGGCCAAAAAATGGCAAGCGGCCAATCCCACCGGTGTCAAACCGGTAGCCGGGCCGGATGGGTCGATCAAATTCCTGTTCGGCTCACAGCAACCGAGTATCGTTTGTGCAGTATTGCAGGTCTGCGATATCGAATTGCAGGCGGGTGAGCAGGTCAATTCCATCCACCTGGGCGACCAGGCCCGTTGGCTCGTTGAACCGGCTGTGACAGGGCAGGGCGCATCTGAGGTTCAGCACCTCATTGTAAAACCGCTGGATGTGGGGCTGGAGACTTCGCTAGTGGTCACGACCAACCGGCGCACCTATCATCTGCGTCTGCGATCGCACCGGCGTGATTTTATGCCGAGAGTGGGTTTTACGTATCCGGAGGATGCGTTAGCCAAGTGGGATGCGATCAAATCGCGAGAGAGTCATGCACTCGATATCAAACGCTCACGCACGATGCCTGAAACTGGAGAGTATTTGGGTAATCTTGATTTTGCGTATTCGGTGGATGGCAGTGCGGCCTGGAAGCCGCTTCGAGTCTATAACGATGGGCAGAAAACGATCATCCAGATGCCATCTATCATGGCGCAGACAGAAGCGCCGACGCTGTTATTGCTGAACAGGGAAGGGGGGTTGTTTCGGGATGATGAAACGGTGATGGTCAATTACCGTTTGCAGGGTGATCGTTATATCGTTGATGCGGTGTTTGATCGCGCGATTCTGATTGCTGGTGTCGGAGGTAGTCAAAGCCGGGTGACGATCTCTCGGGGGAATTGATGATGGCAATGTTAAATCAATCTCACCGTTTGTTGTTTGCGCTGTTGATGGCCGTGTTATTAAACGGCTGCGCAACAACGCAATATGGCAATTTCATTCAGAATCCATCGTTTGATGCGAACCAGATCATGGCTACTGATGCAGCCGCTCAGATTGTTCGGCTATATCCGGCAGCGTCAACGCAATTTACCCTTGGACATCCCATCAAGGATGCTTTTGGGCAGACGCTGATCGAGAAACTGCGCGTAGCCGGGTTTGCGGTGCAGGAAGCGGCTGAACCATCCATTGAGCAATCCTTGTTTGCAGTGCCTCAACCCCAAGAAGAACAAAAAGCAGGTATCCGGTTGAGTTATATCGTTGATCAGTCAGATGATTTGTACCATGCCAACCTATTGATTGACGATACGCGCTTATCGCGAGCTTTCATTGCCCGGGCCGAGAGCGTTCATCCTGCAGGTTTGTGGGTTAAGAGGGAGTAGGGGAGGAGGATGTCAACCCATTCAAAACTCTTCTCGTCGAACTCCTCTCCGCAAAGAGTAGATAAAACAGCCGGTGTGCGCCGCGTCAATAATCTGCCGATTGTGATTTTTGGCGCAATTATGCTGGTTTTTATGCTGCTCATGATGATCGTGGCCATGAATCGCGCAGCCGAGCGCAATCAGCCTCACACTGAAATTTCTCAAGAGGTGCAGTCAAGCCAATCGTTTGCTTCACTTATCGCAAAAGATTATGTCGGCGGTATGATCGCGCCCAAGAATCCGCCGAGCGAGCAAGATGCCAAAACACCGTTACCGGGAATGATCATCGAGCGGCCAACGGATCTGGATCGGCCACCGTTGCCCCCCGGAGTAGCCGCCCAGTCTCCCCATGCTGGCCAAGACCCAGATCTCGCCCATATCCGCATGCTCAAGCGCCAGCAACTGGAAGAGGCCATCAAGGCCAAAACCCAGGTCAATGTCGTTGCCCCTCGAAGTGCTGCATCTTCACCCCATACCACACCGACACGCGATGAAATGCTCGCTGAGATGGCCTCTGTGCGACACCAGATCGACTCAACGCTGCGCGAAGATCCAACGACAGCTTATCAGACGCGTTTGGCGCAATTGCGCGGGAAAGGTCAGGGAAGTGAAGCTGGAAATCTGGGAGCGGGAAGGGGAGAGGAGGTTATGGATGATATGGCACCCCGCCTGGTGGATGATGAGCAGAAAGGCCAAACTCAGGATTATTCGCGTTTCGATTCATCTGATGGCAAGAAACGCTGGAAATTGAATAGTGACGTGCAAAAGCCAGCATCGCCCTATGTATTGCAGGCAGGCTTTGTGATTCCAGCGATTTTGATATCCGGTATCAATTCCAGCCTGCCGGGTCAGATCATGGCCCAGGTCAGTCAACACATCTATGACTCACCCGTGGGAAAATGGCGCTTGATACCGCAAGGATCCCGTCTCGTTGGCACATACTCGAGTGACGTTGAATACGGCCAGGCGAGGGTATTGGTTGCCTGGCAGCGCATCATTTTTCCGGATGGCAAAACCATGGACATTGGCGCCATGCCGGGTGCTGATGGGTTGGGGTATGCCGGATTCCATGATCAGGTGAACAACCATTATCTTCGAATATTCGGTTCAGCACTGATCATGTCGGCGATTGTGGCAGGTTCTACCTACAGCCAGCGCGATGCCGGCAGTACGTTTGGGCGGCAGAATGCAGGCAGCATCATGAGCCAGGCACTGGGGCAGCAATTGGGGTTGGTGACATCCAATTTGATTCGCAAAAATCTCAATATCTCCCCGACACTTGAAATCAGACCAGGCTATCGATTCAACATCATTGTGACCAAAGATATGAAGTTCTCCAAACCGTATCAGTCATTTGATTACTAGAACAGGAGCTACGCCATGTTAAAACCTGGAAACAAACCTATCCGATTCATCATGTTGCTACTGGTCATCATAACTGTAAGTGCTGCATCGAATGCTCGTGCAACGGGAATTCCTGTCATTGATGCCGCGAACGTCGCTCAAAGCATCGTTACCGCAACAGAGAGTGTGGATCAAACACTCATATTAATAGATCAATACAAAAAGCAACTCGAGCAATATGAAAACATGCTCAGAAATACTCTGGCTCCGCCTGCATATCTATGGGCAAAAGCCCAATATGCGATGAACAAACTCATTCATCTGACAAACACAATACGGTATTACGAGCAGACGTATGGCGGGATAGATGGCTACATGCAGCGGTTTCGTAATGTCGAGTATTACCGCAGCTCGCCTTGTTTCAGTGTCGAGGAAAAATGCAATGAAGCTGCGTGGAAATTACTGCAGGATGGGCAAAACACCAGCACCGATGCTCAGAAAAAAGCCAATGATGGACTCCTGACCGGATTGAGCGAGCATCAGAGTCAGATGCCGGTAGATGCTGCGCATCTGCAAACGTTGCAAACCAGGACTGAAACGGCAGAAGGACAAATGGCCGCGCTGCAATATGCCAATCAATTGGCTGCCTTCCAGGCTAACCAGTTGCTGCAAATGCGCCAAATGCTGATCGCTCAGCATAATGCGCTTAACACTCAGGCTCAGGCTGAAGTGGATTTGCGCGCCATGCAGCAGGCCGCGCGTGGAGTGGCAATCAAGCGATTGAGTCCTGAAATCCTGCCTGTAGGCAGAAGTTGGTCGGTTAGGGATGGTTTCTAGTACATTAACTTAAGGAGAAAATGATGAAAAAGCGTGATTTAAGTATTGTAGTGGTGGGTTTATTGGCTTCGCTGCTGTTGTCGGGCTGTGGAAAGGACGGTGACGGTAAGTTGGAAATGAAGGAGCCTAAAAAGGAGTTGAGTGAGATGCCGGAAAGGAAGAATTGGTCTGTTAAAGATGCAGAAGGCTTCGGCGAATAAACAGCAGTGATCAATTTCATGTAACTCAACCTGAGGATTACAAATGCAAAAGTTTAATTTAGGCGCCGTTTTAATCATGTTGTTTTTTATGGGCTTATCAACAAGCGCATTTGCTGAGTTGTCTTACATAGATCCAACATCCAATCAAAGTGTGCTGGATCAGGTAGTGCAGAAATTTGGCGGAAAAGTTAGATCATGGAAGAACATTATTCAAGCTGCTGCAGAACGTTTATTCTGGACGTTAGTGTTGATTTCCATGGTATGGACTTTCGGCATGATGCTGTTACGCAAAGCGGATATAGCTGATTTCTTTGCAGAGTTTACGCGCTTTATTATTTTTACAGGACTGTACTTCTGGCTGCTTACCAACGCAGTATCAGGACACAATATCGCCGGTACAATCATCTTGTCGATGGAAGATCTGGGAAGAACTGCAGCAGGATTACCTCAAGGCGCAAGTCATTCCAGTGTCATAGATACCGGTGTTTTGATCTGGACTCAGGCAACAAATAATCTCACCTTACTGCAACCTGTAGATAGTTTAATCGCGATGATTATCTCGCTGATCATCCTAATTGTCTTGGCCGTCATTGCAGTCAATATGCTGCTATTGATGATTTCTTCCTGGGTACTGATGTATGCGGGGATATTTTTTCTGGGATTCGGTGGGGCTCGCTGGACAACGGATATTGCCATCAATTACTTCAAAACGGTTTTAAGTATTGGCGTTCAGTTATTTGTAATGCTTTTGATCGTGGGTATTGGTAGTGATATGTTGACCAGTTTCTACACTAAGATGGGTAAGAATGTATTGAATTACGAAGAACTGGCGGTAATGCTGATTTTTTCGATTGCGTTTTTTGTGCTGATATCCAAGTTGCCGCCACTGCTGGCCGGCATCATAACGGGTAGCTCCATAGGATCGAATAGTGGAATTGGTGGTTATAGTGGGGGCAATTTCCTAGCAGGGGCAGGGACTGCGGCAGCGGTTGCGTCT
>CASDLT010000035.1 GCA_949281375.1 uncultured Nitrosomonas sp. | reverse complement strand
GAGGGCTGGGGCTTCGTTTTGGTGGGCCGCCTGTGAGTCGAACACAGCACCAACAGATTATGAGTCTGCTGCTCTAACCAAGCATGAGCTAGCGGCCCGAAACTTTGCTTCTGTTACTTACCCGTTACATGGTGGCTTTGCTTTGACTGGCGCCACCTGTGTAACGTGTTGATTTTATTGCGTTTTAAATCAATTTTCAACATCTTGAACCATGTATTATGAGTCCCCTGCTCTAACCAACTGAGCTACAGACCCGATTAGTAAAATTAATTGTTTCCAGTATCCAAGAAGCTACGCAAACGTTCAGAGCGAGCAGGATGGCGTAATTTTCGCAGCGCTTTGGCTTCAATTTGCCGTATGCGTTCACGCGTCACGTCAAATTGTTTACCCACTTCCTCGAGTGTATGGTCGGTATTCATTTCGATTCCAAAACGCATGCGCAGGACTTTGGCTTCACGTGGCGTCAATGAATCGAGAATATCCTTGGTAACACCCCGAAGACTGGCATAGACAGCTGCATCTGCTGGCGCCATTGTTGCAGCATCTTCGATAAAATCACCCAAGTGGGAATCCTCATCATCACCAATCGGCGTTTCCATGGAAATAGGTTCTTTGGAAATTTTAAGAATCTTGCGAATCTTTTCTTCTGGCATCTCCATTTTTTGCGCCAGAACCGCTGGTTCGGGTTCCTGTCCGGTTTCCTGAAGAATCTGGCGTGAAATGCGATTCATTTTATTAATCGTCTCAATCATATGTACCGGAATGCGAATTGTACGTGCCTGATCGGCGATTGAACGGGTAATTGCCTGCCGTATCCACCATGTCGCATAGGTTGAGAATTTGTAGCCGCGACGATATTCAAACTTGTCGACAGCTTTCATCAACCCGATATTTCCTTCTTGAATCAGATCAAGGAATTGCAATCCACGATTGGTATATTTCTTGGCAATCGAAATAACCAGACGCAAATTGGCTTCAGTCATCTCCCGCTTGGCTCGACGAGCTTTAGCTTCACCCGTCGACATTTTTCGGTTGATTTCTTTCAAGTCCTTGATAGGAATCCCTATTCTATCCCTGAGTGCCAGCAGATTCTGCTGTTCCTCCATGATGGCTGGCTTGAAATGCTCAAGCGCCTGACAATATGATTTTCCCGTGGCAATTTCCTGGGTCACCCATTCAAGTTGGGTTTCATTACCAGGAAAAGTCTTGATAAAATGATTCCTTGGCATTTTCGCTTTCGATACGCACAGATCCATGATTTTACGCTCGTAGTTGCGGACATCATTCACGAGCGCGCGTTGCGTATCACACAGCCGTTCCACCATTTTCGCCGAAAAACGGATGGCCATCAGCTCAGATGAAATCTTATCTTGCAATTCGATATATCCTGGATGATAAGGTCCTTCCTTATCCAGTAAAGTCTGCATGTCAGAGTAGATCGCACGGATCACGGCAAAACGCTCCAGCGCATCAGTTTTCAATTTCAATAAATTTGCACTCGCAGCGGCCGCAGCGCTATCTCCATCTTCATCCTCGTCTTCCTCATCCAAATCGCCGGCTTCCAGTTCCTGTTCAAGCGATTCCTCAGAGAATTCTTCGTTCATGATGTCCTGTGCATTAGCATCCAGTAGCCCATCGACCACTTCATCGATGCGAAGATTATCCTTCTCAATTTCACTGGCCAGATCGACGATGCTTGCAATAATGGGAGGACAGGCTGAAATCGCCTGAATCATATGACGCAAACCACCTTCAATGCGCTTCGCGATCTCAATTTCACTTTCCCGAGTCAGCAAGCCCACAGAGCCCATTTCCCGCATATACATACGAACAGGATCGGTAGTGCGGCCAAATTCAGAGTCGACCGTGGAAAGCGCAGCTTCAGCCTCTTCCGCCACGTCTTCATCAGCGACTGTCGTGGCTGCATCCGACATTAGCAACGTTTCTGCATCGGGCGCCTCATCATGCACTGAGATACCCATATCATTGATCATGCTAATGATGCCTTCAATTTGCTCTGCATCCAACATGTCATCAGGAAGATGATCGTTGATTTCGGCATAGGTCAGATAACCTCGCTCTTTACCCAGTCCGATCAGTATTTTCAAGCGCATACGGCGAGCTTCAATGTCTTGCGGCAATGCATTGCTGTTCGCAGAAACAGAAATAGGCTCCAGTTCATCCAAGGGGTCTCGATCCGCTCCTGATTTCATTTTTTTGGATGCTCTACCTCTGGTCTTTTTTCCGACGCCATTTTCAACCTCATCAGCGTCTCCTGCTGCCAGCGTCATTTCATCAATGCCATCATTGATTCCTTTGAGGGATGTTTTGGCTTTCTTGTCAGTTTTAGCCATTAATGGATTTAATTCTCCTTTCTCAATCATTTCTTTATTATCGATATCTTTCGTTTTCTTCACCGTTATTTTTTCTTGCTCAGCTACTTCCGTATTTTTTGATATGACCGCTTTTATTTTTGGCATATTGATTCCAACAATTTGGATAAATTAAAAGCTGAAACGCCAGAGTATATCAAAATTCGATATCGCTGACACCCGAAACTCATTTCATAGCATAGCCAATCGTTGCAGTTCTTGTTTTTCCTGCTCACTCAATTCACAGAGGGGTCTGCTATGCAATTCAGTCATTCTTTTCTTACGCTGCATTTGCTTCAATTTTTCCAGAGCCCCGACAAATTCGGCTTCTATATCAATAGTATCTCCCCACTCCAAAGTTTCACTTTCGATACTTTCTAACAATGCAATATTTGGACTGTCATGCAGATCCGTCAATAATGAAGTTGACGATTTATTTTCAATTAAATGTGTATGCTCGCGGAGAAATTCGACTAGTGCTCTAAGTGCAACAATGTCGGGATTATTCCCGTCCAATGAGACAAGTAAATTTCGATCCAGTTTTTCGACATATGAAGGGTCATGCAATAATGCCAGGATAATCCATCGGTAAGGTGAAGACGGCTGTCTTCGAGAGAGTTTTTTTTTCACGGGCGATTTTGCGATACGCTTTATCTGCAATATATCGTGCAATTCATTTTGATCCATTCCGCTCAGTTCCGCCAGGCGATTGATCAGCATGAATGATAAGACCGAGGCTTTGACCTGACGCAACAATGGTTTCGCATCGTGCACTAATTTCGCTCGCCCTTCATCCGTTTGAAGATTGTTCCCCGCACATAATTCCTTGAACAGAAATTCAGACAAGGGGATGGCTTGCGAGAGTTGATGTTCAAAAGCTGTTTTGCCGCATTGACGCACATAGCTATCCGGATCATCACCTTCAGGCAAAAACAAAAAACTTAAATACTTACCATCTGAAATCAGCGGGAGGCCATTTTCCAATGCGCGCCATGCAGCTTTTCTGCCGGCCTTATCGCCATCAAAACAAAAAACAATGTGATCAGTCTGGCGTAAAAGTTTCTGTAGATGAAAAGCCGTTGTGGCTGTGCCCAGTGTCGCAACCACGTTCTCAATCCCATGCTGCCAGAGCGCAATCACGTCCATATAGCCTTCCACCACGACAACGGAATTTGCCTCGCGAATAGCGCGACGAGCCGAAAAAAAATTATATATTTCGCGGCCTTTTTCAAACAAAGGCGTTTCTGGAGAATTCAGATACTTAGGCTCCCCTTGATCCAGGACTCGCCCCCCGAATCCAATAATTTGACCTTTCAGACCGAGTATTGGAAACATGATGCGATTCCTAAAGCGGTCATATTGCTTGCCATCCTCCGAAGTCACTATCAGGCCGGCTTTTAGCAATAAACCCCGTGTATCATCTGATTCATATGAAGAAAAGATTGCCTCCAGATTATTCCATCCAGATGGAGCATACCCAATCCCAAAATGAGCCGCTGTTTTTCCCGATAATCCGCGTTGCTTGAGATATTCGATGGCCTTTTCGGAAGTCTTAAGCTGCTGCCGGTAGTACTGGGTAACAGTGTCCAGCGTCGACACCAATTCCTGTTTTGAGACATCCGCTTGATACCCGTGATCTCCAACATTCTTTGAAGCGGCAAAATTTGCAGATGAGGTTTCCGCACCCAGTTGAGAGGGTACTTGCATCCCCACATAGGCTGCTAACTCATGCACTGCCTCAACAAAACTCAAGCCATTGTAATTCATTAGGAAAGTGATTGCATTGCCATGCGATCCACATCCAAAGCAATGAAAAAACTGCTTGGTCTGGCTTACGGTGAATGATGGCGTCTTTTCATTATGAAATGGACAGCATGCAACAAAATTAGCGCCGGCTTTCTTAAGAGGAATATGCCGGTCGATCGCATCCACAATATCCACACGATCAAGCAAATCATGTATAAAAGGCTGAGGAATCATCGATCGAATTATCCAAAATACTCAGCATGTGATTGAAGAAATTCAATGACCAGAGGATATGTGGCGCTAGGGAATGCCCCCAGGGGGTAACTAATTATCCGACTGACAGTTTTGCCTTAATGAGGGCTGATACTTTAGCCATATCTGCACGACCAGCCAGCTTCGGTTTCAGTATCGCCATCACCTTTCCCATATCCTGCATGGCTTTTGCAGATGACGTCAAGATAGCTTCACCGATTAATGCTTCTATTTCAGAATCACTCAACGCCTGGGGCATATAATCGTTCAGAATCAGAATTTCTTCTTTTTCCTTCTCAGCCAGATCAATCCTCTGCGCTGCTTCATACTGCGCGATTGAATCCTTGCGCTGCTTAAGCATTTTCTCAATCACCGCGATTACGGCAGGATCATCAAGCATGATGCGCTCATCCACCTCACGTTGCTTGATGGCCGCTTGCAATAAGCGGATGGTATCTCGCTGCTTGACATTCCCCGAGCGCATAGCCGCCTTCATATCATCAGTAATCTGTTGCTTCAAGCTCATGACGAAGATTCCCGGCAAAGAGGGGATAACAGTGATTACTCATTCACGACTTAGTAAAGTTTCGGCGGTAATAATTGACTACGCAATCGTTTGTAATTGCGTTTTACGGCTGCCGCCAGTTTGCGCTTCCGTTCAGCAGTCGGTTTTTCATAAAATTCACGAGCACGAAGCTCAGTCAATATTCCGGTTTTTTCGATGGATCGTTTGAAGCGTCTCATAGCGACTTCAAATGGTTCATTTTCCTTAACTTTAATAGTGGTCATAAATAAGCAGTACCCTCGACTAGTTGAGATATAATGTAAAAAATCAGATTTTCGCGCACCAGTATATTTTCTGATTATCCAGGCGCAACAAAAGTTTCGGATTATAACACCAAGAGATTTATTATCAAAAAAATAAAACTCTATAGCCCTTTCTTCCCATACTCATCTCATGCTTGTCTTAGGTATTGAAACTTCTTGCGACGAAACAGGAATTGCAATTTTTGACACAGAACGAGGCTTGCTCAGCCATACGCTTCACTCTCAAATAACCATGCATAGAGAATACGGTGGTGTGGTGCCTGAATTGGCTTCACGCGATCACATACGACGCGTTTTGCCACTGATAGAGCAAGCATTGCATTCAGCCGATTGCCATCTACACCAGATCAACGCCATTGCTTATACCCAAGGCCCAGGGCTTGCAGGTGCGCTGTTGGTCGGCGCCAGTATAGGCGCTGGACTCAGCTTTGCGTTAAATATCCCAGCAATGGGCATACATCATCTGGAGGGCCATTTACTCTCGCCGCTGCTTTCCACGCCAGCCCCGGCATTTCCATTTGTCGCTTTACTCGTATCCGGAGGCCACACGCAATTGATGCAGGTAACTGCGGTGGGTGATTATCGGTTGCTCGGCGAAACGGTCGATGACGCGGCCGGAGAAGCTTTCGACAAAACGGCAAAATTATTAGGAATTGATTATCCCGGCGGCGCAGCATTAGCAAAACTGGCGCAACAAGGACGCCCTGGAAACTTCAATTTTCCGCGTCCGATGCTCAATAGCGGGAATCTCAACTTCAGTTTCAGCGGGCTCAAAACGGCCGCACTAACGCTCATCAACAAACAGAATGTCACTGAACAAATTCGCGCGGATATTGCCTGGGCTTTCCAGCAAGCCGTCGTGGATGTCTTGACAGAAAAGTCATTGGCGGCATTGGCGCAGACTGGACTCAAGCAATTAGTCGTGGCTGGTGGTGTTGGCGCCAACATCGAGTTACGCAACACACTTAACCGCAGAGCCGCTACCCAGAATGCGACTGTTTTTTATCCCGAGCTGGAGTTTTGCACAGACAATGGCGCCATGATCGCCTTTGCTGGCGCCCTGCGATTGCAAAGCACCAGCGGCACAAACTGGCAGCCAGCCAGAAGTTTCACCGTCAAGGCTCGCTGGGATCTGGAAAGAATGGAGGAATCGAAAAATTGATCAACAATCGGATGAAGATTTTTTTTCACCGATCGCACTTTCTTTGCCGGTCCATAAGTTCATGATGTTCGACTGATGACGCCAAATCAGCACCAACGACATCAACAAAACCACCCCTGCGATCTTTCCCACGCCCAGAATGTTTACGGTATAAACCGGCGCCAATATCGACGCGACCAGTGCAGACAAGGAAGAGATACGCCATATCATCGCAACCGCGAGCCATGTTGCAATGGCCATCAATCCAATCCAGATATTCAATCCCAACAACACACCCACGGCAGTTGCTACGCCTTTGCCACCTTGAAAGCGTAAAAATACTGGGAAAACATGCCCCAAAAACACGGCCAGCGCAACAGCGGCAATCCCTTCATTTCCCAATTCCCACATCGGTCCATAATATTGGGCCAGCGCCACAGCAAGCCAGCCTTTACCGGCATCTCCCAATAAAGTCAAAACAGCCGCTATTTTTTTGCCACTTCGCAGCACATTCGTCGCCCCCGGATTTCCGGAACCATACGTTCGGGGATCAGGCAAATTAAAAATCCAGCTGGATATGACCGCAAAAGAAACTGAACCCAGCAAATAGGCCAACAGGACACACACCACGATCGTCAATTAGCATCACCTCAACAAAATGGAATAGAATTGAATTCCGACTTTTTCGCACCATCACAATCCTTCATTAACCAACTTTCAAGCTCCATCATTTTAGCGTTTAATCACGAATGGATATCATTTTTCTACACGATTTCCGGGCAAAAACTTTGATCGGAATTTACCCCTGGGAGCGCATCGTTCCGCAAACTATTCAGATTGATCTGGAAATTGCACTACCCACCAGTCGTGCATGCCGATCAGATGATATCCATGATGCGCTCGATTATGCATTGGTCATTGAACGAATTAACCAAATTTTGAAGGAAAAACATTTTTCGCTCCTTGAAGCACTATCAGAGCATATTGCCAACACCATTCTGACCGAGTTCCACTCACCATGGGTAAAAGTCAGCATCGCCAAGCTCGGGATCATTCGCGGAGTCAAGAAACTCGGAGTATGTATAGAACGAACAGCGAGCGCGGATTAGATCCGCACGACTCGACATGAATCATCACAAATATTTTATATAAACGGTTGGTAACCTATTGATAGAACAATCTAACTTATTTATTATGCGGAGAAATTCTTTAATTATAAAAGGCTGCAGATTCAGCTGAAACCCTGACACAAATGAATAACTCCGCCATCTTGAAATCCATATATGCTGCGCTTACACAACGAGATATTCCGACCATTCAATATGGAGCAATGGTTATGTATAGAATGTCATTAAACATAATAAAATCATGTGCCAGTGGTGTGCTGGTGCTAATGGTGGCGGCGTGCACAACTCATCAATCTGCAGTGGAAACCGTCCAGATCTGTAATTCCGGAGGCTGCGTTGATCGCCCCAAGGGGTACATCGCACCAGATTCACCAGCACTTGTTACCACTGAAAATAATCCTCAGATCGAAGCATTGCAATCCTTAGCGATACAAGATCCAAGTGCTGCCTATGATCTTGCCTTACGTTTCTTCAGAGGAGACGGTATTCGCCAGGACAGTTATCAAGCCATCAAATGGATGCGTGATGCCGCAGAACAGGGGCATCTGAAAGCTCAAATGGCTTTGGGAAGACTTTACTTGACCGGACTCAGCGAAATGGGCGCTGATCCGGGTGAAGCAGAAAGATGGCTATCAATCACAATGCATAAAGGCGATAAAGAAGCCGCCCTGTTACTGAAAGAAGCCACCCAAGCCCGCCGATCAACGCAAGCACGGCATCAATGGGAAAATCGCTGGCGCCCCAATTTTTACAATGGTTGGTATCGCAGTTATCCTTATAACTGGCAATGGGGTTCTAATCGATGGATACCTATGCAGTCTCTCCCATCGGAGCCTCCCTACAATCCTTCTTACGTTTCACCGCCCGGATCAGCAATTCACGACTCATCTGCACCATTATTACGATGAAACAAGCTCACCCAGGCTTCCCGGCCAAACACGATCATTTCTCGTGAACAAGTGGAAAACATACACGAACAAAACAAGTCAGACAGAAACCCAACCTCAAGACAATGCTCACGCATCCTCCAACAGTACAATCGAATCTGTCACCACAACTAATGTAAGGGTAAATCAATCCAGTACTCGTCGGGTTGCCTTGGTAATCGGCAACAGCGCCTATCGTCACACGGGACAATTATCCAAACCGGTAAACGATGCGCAAGATATTGGACGAGCGTTAGAAAAAATAATTTTCAGGTAATCTTAAAAACTGGTGCGATGCTTGAAACGATGGCTGACGCTATTCATCAATTTGGGCAAAGCTTAAAAGGAGAAGGTGTAGGCGTTTTTTTATTATGCTGGTCATTGAATCCAAGTCAAAAGAGAAAATTACCTACTTCATTGATACCAAATTGAATAGAGAAGATGAAATCAAGCGCAAAGCCATCAGCGCCAGCGATATTTTAGACAAAATGGAGGAAGGAAAAAGTCATCTTAATTTAGTATTTCTGGATGCCTGTAGCAACAATCCTTGTCCTACGAGCAGTCGCAGCGTAGCCAGCGGACTAACCAGCATGAATGCTCCCAGCGGTACATTGTTAGTTTTTTCAACAAACCCCAGTAATGTTGCAGAAGATGGGGAGTGGAAGAATCGAACATATACCAAGCATTTATTAAAATTTCTCGATCAGCCAAGGTTAGAAGTTGGCATGTTATTACGCCAAGTGCGCACAAAAGTAAAAGAAGAAACTGGAGGAAAGCAGATACCATGGAAAAATGGATCAATTAAAAGCACATTTTATTTCAATGAAAATTCACTGAAATAAATTCTTTTGGACACATCATGTGAAACACCCTTCAAGGATGCGACCCAATTTAATTACCATTCGAATAAAATTATCAATCTTATGTTTTCAATGTCGTTATCAATCAATTTTTAGGGAGAAAATAGCAAATGACAGCCAAAATAAATTCAAAATGCAGCATTGCCTTAGCTGCCAGTCTGATTGCTTTAGCGGGATGTGCAACTGTAACACCAGGGACCTATGACACGGGAGTTTCTGGAGCTGCAGGTGGTGGCACAAGCGTCGGCGCGAATCAATCCTTGGAACGGTGTGAAAAAACCTTAGGAACCCTAGCCGTTGACGACGGCAGAGCCGCAGACTGGTATGGGCGGTTTGGCAGCGACACACACATCACTACGATAGAACCCTTGATCCGCTTAGCTGTTCAGCAATCGAACTGTTTTGTCATCACATCGATCGGCAATCTGCGCACGGACAGCCGTCTTTCACGCGTCACGGATATCCAGCGCAACTCAGGCGAATATCGCGCTGGATCAAAACAACAGAAAGGGCAACGAGTGGCCGCGGATTATTATTTGGAACCCAGCATCATCATCAACAATGCCTCGACCGGGCAAATGGGCGCTGCGCTGGGTGGAATAGTCGGCGGATTCGTGCATCCGGCCGTTGGGGGAGCATTATCGGGTTCAATGGAAAGCAAGGTATCCGTCGTTACGTTGACATTATTTGATATCCGTTCAGCGATTCAAATATCTGCATCAGAAGGCAGCTCAACAGCCACTAATTTTGGCGCTGCAATGAATGCCTTTGGAAGCCGAGCCGGCGGATCCTTGCAAGGGTTCTCTCAAACCCCCGCCGGGAAAGCCACAGTCGCCGCTTTCATAGACGCCTATAATGGTATGGTGCGCGCGCTCAAGAATTACGAAGCCCAAGATGTAGAAGGCGGCATGGGACAAGGTGGAGCACTCAAAGTCAACTGATCTAGTGCGTAAAAATAATCCTCAGCATTCTTTTATCATCAAATCAACTTCAATAAAATCGCATCCTTGCACTGCAAGGATGCAGCGAGATGCGTTGCCAATATGGAGTTCATTGGTTTAAGCGGCGAGTTGATTTGAATACAAAGTGATTATTCGTTAGCCATAATCCAGCCTATAGCGGTTTTAAGTTTAAGTTGATCATGACCTGGTCAATGCCTGGCAATTCGCAGCGCCGATCTCTGAGTAATTGATGTGCTTTCTGAATCTCTATCCGGCGCTAATCTCTTGCCCGATCAAATAATTTATCGCTTTTCTCAATCAACTCTGTTCCTCCACTTCAAAATCAGATTGCTGTTGATGTCGTAATGCTGTGACAACTCTTTTTGTTGATAAAAATTATCATAAAAAAATAATTCCTTAATCTCGATCTTTAGGTATCTAAATATGGCAATAAACTTCTGTTTTTTAGCGTTGTTTGCAGAATGGAGAGGGAGGCAAATCAGAGCCGGGAAAATATCGTGATGAGCCAGCAGAGGGAAGGTATGTTCAACTAACAGACATCGGAAGAAATAAGAAACGGATCGAAATCTACGATTCAATACGAAAAATCACTGGAGATAAAATATGCTCCTGAATGCATCAATGTTTGGAAAGTTCCAGCAAAAAACCCCAGAAGTTGTTAGTTCCTGGGGTTTTGGCAAGCTGATGGAATTATTTTTAATTCTTTCGTTGCTTAAAAAGCGATGCCGAGAGCACGCAACGTACGTTTCGTTATTTTTCCAGGGGGAATACCCTGTTGTTTTTGGAAACTTTCTATCGCGGCAACGGTTTTGCCGCCACTCACACCATCCACCGGGCCGGGATTGAATCCGGCATTCACCAGGGCTTGCTGAACTTTTTTCATGAGTGCAGGAGTGGTTTTGACGACTTCATCACCATCATCGACCAACTGCGCAGCCGGAGGGGCTTCCGCAACAGGTGCAGCAGCTGTGGCATCGAGTGATTCTGTCGTTGACGGCAAGCTATCGATGCTTTGAAGCTCTTCAGCTTTAGGAGCTGGTGCTGGGGTTGGAGTAGCCGGCGCTGGAGCCGGAGCGGCTGCCGGCGCAGCCTCTTTGCTGCCTTCTTTGCCTTCGACGGGTTTCTTCTCAAAAATTGGCTTACATCCCACGAGTATTCCGCTCAACAATAAAAACACCGCACAAATTGCCAGTGGTTTATTTTTAATCTCTTTCATTACCATCTCCCTATCTAGTTACACATATGTAAAATTATTGAAAATATCACATGTACCAAATGATAAACAGTTCAGTCATGTCACTTATCACTTCAAAACACAATGCTCAAGTTCACTTTCCTCGATACTTTGCATTACTCATCATTGCAAAATGAACTCATTATAGATATTAAATGTGAACTCGATGTGAACTATCACACTTTTCTGATCGTAACGCAATCCGCATGCTATTCATTCAAATCCGCCATGAGTCAAGGAGTGCACACAACCGTTGAGACCTGATGAAAAATCGAATCCTCTGAAAATCCGGACCAATCCGTAGATTCGTTATGACGCGCTCCAATCACGGCTTCGGATGCTGTTTTGTCAGGATATAACAATACGGTGATGGGCCGGGCTTTATGATGAACACAATCAAATTCATACAGGGTCTTGATGGCATGATATCCCCCCTTCTGCTTTTCCTCGTAACTGGACAATATCCAGATTTTTCGGAAGGACTCAATCTTCTGTAAACTCTCTACATCGAAATAATGCCTTACTCCTAGTTTTGTAAGTGGATCTATGGCAGTCCAGTTGGCCTGCGCAGACTGTGCGGCAAATAGCAAGGTTAATATCAGAAAACATTTCTTCATTATGGCATCCTTGAGTCTCGCAGACTCCCGTCAGATTCTTAAACATTCATACATGGTAATCAATTGATACAGGCTTTACAATTTCCTGCCTCTGCATGACGAGAATACGCCATGTCTTGATGAAACAGCTCAGCCAGGAAAACTTTAAATGAGTTTGCTGGCCAATGGTCAAACAGCGCCAGACGAAAAAAACCGTTATAAGGGTCAGTGAGGAGATAAAGATAGTTATTTTAAGTTTGATTGCCACATCGCAAAACCGAATAGTAGCTTTTCAGAGTGCTTCTAGTTCCAACGCATGGAGTTTTCAACTATTCTTAGCATCGATTTATTTTCGTTTCTTATGGTTTCAGTATGTTACTGATTGCACTTTGATGCGTTTATCACCATCAAATGACATTTATTAACTCTGGAAAAATATAGTGAGCAATGATCAAGCATCCGGTTACATAAAAGGTGACATGGTGAAAAACCCGTGTACAAAAAAGTAAAGGAACATTTTGAGCCCGATACCAAACTGCCAAATCAACCACGGCAGTTCCCAAGGCTCCCCTTACGGATAATACATTAACACAGCTATTGAATACCCTTAATCTGGAGTTGACTATGGAAGAATTAAATCAAGCCTGGGTGATGTTAAAACTAGGCGGAATTATTATCGTGCCGCTGTCTTTACTGGCGGTGATTGCGCTGGCGATCATGCTGGAAAAAGCTTTCATCTACTGGCGTTATGCTCGGCTTTCCAGCGATTTATTGAACCTGGTGGAAACCTATGGTTTCAAATGGAACGATCTGGAAAAAATACTTTCCGGACTGGACAGCCGGCATTATTACAAACGTTTTTTTGAGGTCGTGATTTCCCACCGGCACCAACCGGCCTGGTGGACGGAGTCTCGGGCGGCGGATGAAGCGCAAATCATTGAAGAATCCTTGGCGCGAAGGCTATGGGCGCTGGAAACCATCGTTACCGCGGCCCCGCTGCTTGGGCTGGTAGGAACCGTGGTGGGCATGATGCGCGCTTTTCAGGTCATTGGCAGCGAAGGCGTCGTTAACCCCACAGCGGTGACCGGAGGCGTTGCCGAAGCGCTGATTGCAACCGTGGTAGGACTGGCGATTGCGCTGGTCGCTCTGTTTGGCTTCAATTTTTTCTCCCGTCTGCAATCATTGACGATGGACGAAATGGAACGTCTGGGAACGCGGCTGATCGACAATATTCGTCTCGATCAACAGGACAGTAACCATGAAGCTCCGTAAATCGCGCACGGTTCAGAAAGGCAGAATCGAAATCATCCCGATGATCGATGTGATGTTTTTCCTGCTGGCGACCTTCATGCTCGCATCGCTATCCATGCAAAATCTTGATTCATTACAAGTGAATCTGCCTGAAGGAGAGGCTGAAAAACTGAGCGCGGAAAAACCTGCTACGCTCACATTGACCAAGGATAGCAAAATTTATATCAATCAAACCCTGGTTACGCTCGACACCCTGGCGACAACGCTGAAGCCCTTACTTGCAGACTCCAAACAGAAACTGATCGTATCCGCAGATAACGAAGCGCCTCAGGGTATCGTGGTGCAAGCGATGCTACGCGCCAGGGCTGCAGGTACTCAGCAATTTCTGATCGCAGTAAAACATAAATAGATCAGGAATCCATGATAACGTCCAGATCGAGAGACATTCGCCTGTGGTGGCCCTTGCCACTGGCTGCGCTCGTCTGGCTCCTGATCATTTGGGGGGTTGGTTTTTTCTTATCCCTGCCGGAAGTGGAAACTGAAACACCGCCACCGATTGCAGCCAGCTTTATTGATTTGAACGAAACAGAAAACGCGACGAGCTCAATTCCCGCTTCTGCGCCAACACCGCCCTCACCCCAGCCTGAAAAACCGAATATCGTCGAACCACCCAAACTGCCACCGCAGCCATCACCAACTCCGCCCTCCCGGTCTGTCAGTAAACCTAAGGCAGCCGATAAACCCACGAAACCCAAGTCTCCGACACCTGCTAAAGAGGTTGCTAAAACCCGAATGCCTGCAGAACCTCCTGCCGAGACGGCACAGGATTTAACAGAATATATCAATCAAGCACGAGCCCGACGGGGAGAAAAAGGGCTGTTCGATCATATCGACAAAGCCGCAGAAAGCAGCGCAAAGCCGCAGCAATCCGCTGACGAAATCCGAATGGCGAACGTGCGAAGAAATCTCCAGACGCCCGGCACCAGCGGAATATTTCAAATTCTCCGGATCGGGCCACGCACCGCAGAATTTTCCTTTCGTGCCTGGACCACCGGTCAGAGCAATCCTCGTCTGCAAACGATACAGGTTGAAGCAGGTCCGGAGGGAGATGTCGAGCTTGCGATCATCCGCCGCATGATCGGACTTATACGCGAATATTACAAAGAAGACTTCAATTGGGAGTCTCACCGATTACATCGCGTCGTGGTCTTATCGGCTCGCGAAAAAGATACCAAGGGTCTGGAAGATTTCCTGATGCGCGAATTCTTTATCAATCCGCCACGCTAGCAGCACTGAAAACTGCCGCCACTACCCTCCCAGCCATCAAAGATTAAATTGGACATTGGGATCTTTGATCCTGTTCACAATTTTTTTGGTTCTTCATACATTTCACGCACACGAATCAGCTCTGTTTCACTGGAGATCATTGCCACTTTTTTGATCATTTTCTAGAAATTCATTCAAGAAATTTTCTGCTTCGGTCGTAAACACTGAACAAATGGAAACTACTTGTTTCCCTCAGAAACTCCGTCATTTCAAGCGTTATTCGATCATTGAGCCATATCCATGATAGCAAGTGTTAATACCATCAAAATTGCCGTGAAAGAATTACAATCCGGAATGTTTGTCAGTGAACTTGATCGGCCATGGCTGGAAACTCCTTATCTGATCCAAGGAATTCTGATCGAATCGGAAAACGACATTGATATCTTGCAGCGATACTGTACTTATGTGTATGTGGATATCGACCGAAGCGAACCGTCCATCATTCATAAGATTTCCGCTCAGTTCGAACCCCAGGCAGCCGAGGATACCTCGATCCTTCAGCAGTCAACGCACTTCAACGCGACGACTGCCCCACCGAATCCGCACAGTGATTCCGGTCATTTCGCTCCACCGAGCGCCAGAGATGCCGAAATTCTGGAAAAACTGGCGCCGCGCACGACGATCTACAGCGATAGTCGTAGCGTCTCGCAGGAACTTCCTACCGCTGAAAAAGCGTACACCGCAATTACGACGCTATTTAGCGATATCAATCAAAGCCTCGAACACGACAGCAAAATCGATATCCGCATGGCGCACGAAGTGGTCAATACCCTATGTGAAAGCGTAATTCGCAATCCGGACGCAGCCTTGCTGCTTGCTCAGCTCAAAACGACGGGTGAAGAATTATATGATAACGCCATCAAAGCTTCTGTCCATCTACTCGCTTTCGGCCGACACCTCGGCTTCTCGCGTAAGGAATTGGCCGTGCTTGGATTGGGTGGCTTGCTGATGGATATCGGCAAATTGCGCTTGCCGAAAGACATGCAAAATAAAAGGAGCATTTCCCTCAAACCGGAGGAACGCAAGCTGATGAAGCAACATGTTCTATTCGGAGAGGAAATCATAGCTCCGTTGAGCGATACGCCTGATGATGTTCTAAAAATTATTCTTCAACATCACGAGCGGGAAAATGGCAGTGGCTATCCGAATGGACTGCACGCCAATCAGTTGCATACATACGGACGGATGGCAGCAATTGTCGATTGCTATGAAGAGCTGATCACCGAACAATCGGGTATGCCTGGCCTGAAACCATTCCAGGCCATCAAGGAACTGAAGGAAAATGCCCAGAATGGACTCAATTACATTCTGGTGGAGCAATTTGCTCATTGCATCGGCATGTTCCCCGTCGGCAGCCTGGTTGAACTCAATACCGGGGAAATCGCCATCGTCCTGACACACAACCGGACGCAGCGACTACTGCCCTCAGTAATGATCATCTGCGACGCCAAGAAAGCACCCTATGTCAATCCGGTCACGATCGATTTGAGGTCGGCCGATCCCGGGCCAGGGGGTGTCCAGTATGCCATTGCCAAAGATCTGCCTCAGGGTGCTTATGGCATCGATGCAAAAAGATATTATTTATAACCCCATACTAGCAGGCATACGCTGATGACGATGACTATTCTGGCTTATCAGGATTTCTTACAGGCAGCGGCGCGAAAATTACAGGATCCTTCCCTGATTAACCGGCGCAGCGCATTGCTGATCGTCAATTTCGAGCGGCTCGCCGAACTGGACGGGATTCTGGGATTTGCCGTCGTTGACAACATTCTGACGCAAGTATCAAACCAGCTCAAAACTGCCTTGAACGCAGAAGATCTGGTCGGAACCACCGGGCGCTACCAAGTCAGTTGCTTACTGAGCGATCTGTTGACGGATGCTCATGCCATGCTGGCTGCCCATAAGATTCTGCGGGTTCTGGCATTGCCCTTCGTGCTGGATCGACGCAACATCATCCTTGCACCGAGGATTGGAGTAGCGCTCAAAACCAACGCCAGCAACACCCTCGAACAATTGATGAGCAATGCAAGTTCAGCGGTTCGACAAGCTCGCATTGCTCAAGAAACGATCAAGCTGTTCGCCGTGGAAACGGAAGATCCGCTTCATCTCCAGATTGACCTGTGGTCAGATCTTGGTAATGCGATCGAATCCAGCGAATTATATTTGGGGTATCAACCGCAATATAGCATCGCCAGTAGCAGGATTAAATCTACCGAGGCACTGCTTCGTTGGAATCATCCGAATCATGGACCTATGCGGGCTGATCGGCTGATTCAGGTTGCCGAAGGTACGACCTTGATGTCGAAGCTGACATTATGGGTTTTTCACACTGCTTTAAGAGAATGTTTCGAATATCGTCAAGCCGGACTGGATGCCGGTGTATCGATCAATTTCTCAGCGGATGATCTGCGCGACTCGGAGCTGATCGAGCTGGTGGCGCAGGGATTGAATCTCTGGCGAGTGCCGCCGGAAATGGTCACGGTGGAATTAACGGAAACGGCGATCATGGACAATCGGTCAGATACGTTGAATATTCTTTATAAACTGAAGGATATGGGATTGAAACTGGCGATGGATGATTTCGGCACAGGCTATTCTTCGATGGCTCGCATGCTCAATCTTCCTCTGGACGAAGTAAAGATCGATATGATTTTCGTCAAACACATGACCACTCATCATACCCATCATCAAGTGGTCGATTCAATGATCAATCTTGCACATCGGCTCAATTTATCGGTTGTCGCCGAAGGGGTCGAGGATATTGCCACATATGAGCGCTTACAAGCACTCGGCTGCGATATCATCCAGGGATATCTGATTGGCAAAGCCATGCCGCTGAAGGATCTCATCGCCGCAACCGCGCATCGCCCCACCCATTTTAACCTGGAAACCGCTTCAATTTCACACTCCTGACGATGTGCCTTAGTGCTTCCACAAAAGGATATTGGGAAGGAGATACCGCTCACTCTCCTCCCGCGAATGGTTTTACTCATCGCATTTGTAGATGAATTTTATCCTTAGCTCTTAAGGAATCAAATCCCCTGCAACGAAAACCGGCGCGCCCGCCAACTGAATCTGAAAGTCGGCTGCATTGCCATTTGCACCTCCGACGTTGGCTTCCAGAATTCCGCCGGCATAGCGCACTTGGCCGGCCGCACTGAACGTTGCGCCGCCAATAAAGCCAAATGCTTGATTACCGATAACACCGGCGTTGGCATCGATCAAGCTGAGATCAATATCATCGGTGCCCGACACGAAACCATCGATGACATCCCGTGTGGCACCGTTGGAATCTGCAAGCACCGCGTTATAGCGATAAATATCCGCGTTGGCACCCCCCGTCAAGGTATCGAGGCCAGCGCCGCCAATGAGAATATCGTTCCCGGCTCCGCCATCCAGCGTATCGTTACCAAACAAACCACTCAACGAATTGTTGCTGGCATTACCGGTCATCGTATTGGCTCCGCCATTCCCTGTGCCATTGATCACAGCAACACCGGTCAGCGTCAGATTCTCGGTTTGAGCAACGAGCGTTATGGTTACTGAGCTTTGCACGGTGTCGGCACCGCCACCCGCCAGTTCGGTGATCACGTCGGTAGCGGTATCCACCACATAAATATCATTGCCAGCGCCGCCAATCAGGGTATCGATTCCTCCCTGACCATTCAGCGAGTCGTTACCGCCCAAGCCCGTCAATGTATTGTTGGCGCCGTTACCCGTCAGAATATTGACCGCGGCATTGCCAGTGGCGTTGTTGGCTCCGGCGCCTGCAAGGGTCAGATTCTCGAACTCGGCAGCCAGCGTAAAGGTAACCGAACTTTGCACGGTATCATTCCCCCCGCCAGCCAGCTCCGTCAACGTATCGGTCGTGGTATCGATGATGAACGTATCGTTTCCGGTACCACCGATCAGTGTGTCAATGCCGCCTTGGCCGTTCAGCGTATCGTTGCCCGCCAAGCCATTCAGCGTATTGTTGGCGCTGTTTCCAGTCAGGATATTGGCGCCGCCATTGCCTGTGCCGTTGATCGCAGCCGCGCCGGTGAGCGTCAGATTCTCGGTTTGCGCAGGCAACGTGATGGTCACCGAACTTTGAACGGTATCCGTGCCGCCGCCCGCCAATTCAGTAATGGTGTCGGTCGTGGTATCGACTACGAAGGTATCGTTTCCTGGCCCGCCAATCAATGTATCCACGCCACCCAGACCATTGATGGTATCGTTGCCAGCCAGCCCATCGATCACATCATTGCCGGGTGTGCCCACCAGATTATCGGGACCCGGTGTTCCGACAGTGTTGCCTCCGCCATTGAGCACGACCACCCGGTCTGAAAATTGTAATTCCTCGACATTGCGCAAGGTATCGGTGCCATCGTCTATATTGGCCACGGCAGGGTTGGTATGGGCAACCGTAACCGAGCCATCCGGGCCAAAGGTAATTTGATAATTGGCGAACACATCGCGGAACACCACTCTATCAACATCCGTACCAGGAAGCGGTGTTTGAATTTCCCGCACGATCTTGAGTTGATCGGGCCGGTAAGTACCATTCTGCATTGCGGTTCGCAAGGCGCTGGTCATATTATCGAAGGATACGTTTTCGATGCCATCGTTGTTGGTATCGATGCTGATCCGCACATTGAGCCAGGAATCGCCATCGATGATGTCATCGCCACCGCGTCCTTCCAGCAGATCATTTCCAGCCCCCCCCAGCAGGATATTACCGGCGCCAAATGACGTGGCGCCTCCGAGGAGATCACTCAATCCATTGATCTGCGCAATCCTCTGGGCAGCGCTATGTCCACCCCCGGCCGGATTGTTGACATCGTCCAGCGCGTTGTTCTGTCCGGTATTCGGATCAATCAGCGTCAATTCAGCAACTGTGTCCTCATCGCCGCGGATGATATCGTCTTCATTCCATCCCGAAGCCGCCTCGACGAAATCATAGCGGTCAAGCACATCTACCGGTACGCCGGGTATGATTGGCCGGGTCAAATCGATGTCGGCGGGAATGCCGCTGCCCTTGCTAAACACCCAGTCAAAACCGCTGTTGCCATCATTTTTATCAGCACCAGCCATGCCATTCATCACATCGTCGCCCCCTTCGCCGATAAATTCATCCAGGCCACCGCCACCAAGAAAAACGTCATTGCCGCGAATCGGATCTCGGTTGAATGGATCAAAATTATCACCCGGCGCGCCATCAGCGGTACCGGTCTGAATCCAGTCATCCCCCTCATTACCCATCATGGCTTCATTTGGCGTATTGCCGAAGATGAAATCGTTGCCTGGGCCGGCAAATACTTCTGAAATATCCTGCCCGGTCACGATGAAATCATTGCCTTCGCCCCCAAGAATCAGATTGATGCCCGGACCGCCGTTGACGACATCATGGCCTGGCCCCGCCTTGATATTGTCGTCTCCGAACGAATCGGTAATCCGATCATTGCCTGGGCCGCCATTAATCGAATCATTGCCGGCGCCTCCCTCGAGCCGGTCGTTGCCGCCATCGCCCCATAGCGTATCGTCCCCTTCGCTGGCGCGGAAGTTATTATCCCCATCGGTACCGCCCATCACGACATGCTGGTCACCGGTATAGCGAATGGTATTGGGGCCGAGCGTGGTATCCCGAACCAAAGCACGCTGACCCAAATGATTGAGCAATGTGGCTTCATTCACATCCAGCGTATCGGGATCATCCAGAATGGCTCCGCTAATTCCGAGGTTCCCCACTTCGAAGGTAAATGCCGGAGTAGAGAAAACATCTGCGGGCAAATGTTTTACCCCCGGCAAATTGGTCATGATCATCTCGGCAAACGTGTTTTCTTCCAGTTGGGTCAGGAAATCCAGTCCAGCCGTGCGTGCCAGATAATAAAAACGATCGCCGTCTTGCAGATTTTCCAGCTGCGTCTCGAACACGAAATTGAACGTGGGGCCAAGTAGTCCGCCAAATGGCGAAACTTTCTCAGCCAGTCCGCCAACCCAGAAATCGACAGCGTTCAAACCCGACGATTCAGCGGTCACGCCACCTGTACCGTTGATGAAATCGACGGCCCCATTGCCGTTATTGCCAACCCGTTCCTGATCTACAAGCGCCTGGGCCGCAGTCCGCTTGCCAGCCAACGTCGTCTCACTGAGGATGCTGGGATGTGTGCCATACGCCGCTATAAAATTGGTCAGTGATTCGGGATGGCGGATATTCAGCCCAAAGTCCGCCCAGCTCTCATAGGGTTGCAAGGTGGGATTCTGGCCCGTATCTTCCCAGAACATGCGGCGCGCTTCATTCAATGACGGAATGCCGGTATCGCGGGCGCGTGTCATGTTGATGACTGGCAAATCGAGCGGCAATCCCAGCAAATTATTGCGCAAGGCTTCAGTCACGAATTCATCGATCTCATTGCCAACCTGCTTGGTCGTGCCGCGCACCACAGAAGCTGCCGCCTCCAGGTTATTCGCATATCCAGCGCCATAGGACACGGGGTTCAGGAATGCATCGGTCAGGTTAATATTATTTGGATCGAGCAGCCCAGCAGGCCCGATATCCGTCCGAGCCACTGTTTCGTTTAGCATCGAATGGCCAAACCGATAAACCACATGCGCAAACTCGGCCATGATGGCCGGATCGATCGTACTGTTGTAGCCAACAAAAACATCCACGTTAGGCTGCACCTTACGCGCAAATTCCTCGAATACCAGATGCTGATATTGCATTTCGGTCGCGAAACGGGCCGCCTGAAACAACCGTTCGCCATTCCACACACCAGGAGAAAGCTGCCATTGCGCGATGAAAGCAGGATCATTACTATCGGTAATCAAATCCTTGATTTCATCGACTTTGCGGTTGTGCTCGGCGTGAAATACCGTATGTACGGTAGTCAACCCGATGTTTTCATTACCGCGGCCGTCACCGGTGATGAAGTGCCGATCAAGCAATTCATTGTCATAGGCATTTGTTTCGGAAAGCCCGATGCCGTTGTTTGGGCTGCCCGAGGTATCAGAATCAGCTGGTTTCATCGCACCATTCAAATCTCTCGGCGCTGCAGTATGAGCGATGTCATCCAGAAAAGCATGACCGGTACGGATCACATTGGCCGGAATCGTCACAGGCGCGGCAGGATTTCCTTCTAGCAAGCCCCCGCCATTCAGCATCAGTTGCGGAAAACCATTCGAGCCAGGTATGAACTTGCCATAGGTATCGGTTTTGATTTTCGGCAAATTGGTCAAATCGACATCGGTCAGATTGATACCCAACAAATTGCGCGCCTGCAATTTGATATCGGCCCAAGTAGCCAACCCGCCCAGTGCGCCGGCGCCATCAAGCAGCCGACCAGTCGAAACCGGGTCGCTTGCACCATTGAGCGCATATTCACGCAGAAAAACCTGATGCGATGGATGCGAAGTATACGTTTGGTTCTGGTCGACAAACGGCGTAGTCTGATTTATGTGATTATGCACATCATCGGTATCACCACGGATGCCATTGGCGCCGGGTAAATTGCTCGCCCGCGACAATGGCATGAAGGCGTTTTGCGGCTGCACTTCATCGCCAGTGCCGGGAGTCCCGTCCGGGCCTTCGGTGATCAACGGATCGTCTGGTTTCAACGGCACGAACACCGTGCCGCTGCCCCCCTTGTTCACAAGATCCAGGCCGTGATCAAAAAACTGCCCAAAAAACGTGAACCAGGAATTGTAGGGCGCTGATAAACCGACATCCGGGGTCACATTGGGAATGAAAAACGTTCCCTTGTTATCGATCGGCGCAGATCCATCCGCGGCGGCTACAGCAGCGGGATTGCCGTCGGTCTGGTCGACGATCAGATTGCTGATGGTGCGCGGATGCGAATCAAATACCGCACCGCTGTTCTGCGTGTAGGAAGTTGGATCACCTATTGCCTGACCGCCGGGCCCATCCACATCGAATGCTACCGTTTCAGCCACATTCAAATCTATCGGCAACAGACGCGGAAATACCTGGTCGGCTGAGCCGTACGTTGATCTTCCCGGACGCAGATTATTGAAAGTGCCATCAACATTGCGCAGTCCATCGGGTAATAATGGACTGCCAATAATGCCTGGAAGTGCATTGAAATTACCGCTTTCCTGTGCGATCGAATCACGTTCGGAAATCCTTGTTTGCTGGATGATGAAATCCAGATCGGTTCTACTAAAATTAGCCATTTTATTTAACTCCTTAATTTTTTTCATTATAAATTCAGGAGATTGTTTGACTGGGCCGCTTGGATCCAGCGCCACAATTCTTTTTATTGATGGGGCAGCAAACTACTTTTGATATTTGTTTACAGTTTTACTCGGGGGTCATTATTTCCATACTGATGACCCCGATTTAATAGTAAGGCCAGAAACATGGTTAAGTAAGTAAGATTAATCTGATTAGGCTGTAAAGGCATTCAGGAGAAATCACTAAATGATTACTTAGAAAGATGATTAATCAGCTCAGCGAGATAAAGCGATAACTGCACGAACACTGCAATCGTGACAAACCGATCACCATAGGCGAGCGAGTCAGCATCGCTTGATGAAGGGATCATCTCGCGCAGTCCATCGTATCCCTCCAACCGCACCACCTATCCACATTCTTTCAACAATGCTTCAATAGTTTCGGTTGGAAACGTTAGCAGTTCATCGATTCTATTATTAGGATAAGTAGGGAATTTTTCGAGTGTGTCGGCTAGCCATTTAGCGGGGTTAATTCCGTTGAGTTTTGCAGTGCCGAGCAGGGTTTGAATGGCAGATGCGCGTTTTCCGGCGCGTTCGGAACCGGCGAACAACCAGTTTTTCCTGCCGAGTGCGATGGGTCGAATCGTGTTTTCGACGGGATTG
>CASDLT010000034.1 GCA_949281375.1 uncultured Nitrosomonas sp. | reverse complement strand
TAGCCATCTCTTGGCACTCATCTCTCTCTCCTTTGGTTTTCCATTTCTTCTCTTCCCATTCTCTTCTTGTAAATCCCTTCTTCCGTCCTTGATTCTCTCAGAACCAAACAAGACTACTTAGTCAGGTTAAGACTGTCAAGGCATTTGACTCGTTTAAAGAGGCTAGATACGACATTTCAATCACATTTAAACAACCTCAGCTTAATTGCTGAATATTATTTTAATATGTTGCGCAGCCTCCCACAAACCTGACAACTGCATCAACAAATTAAGCTGATGTTCCTGATGCTTTCTTGCGACGCATGACATAAAACGCTGCAGCACCACCGCCCGCAAGAACGACCAAGGCGATTTCCATGAACCCAAAACCACCGCCGTGACTACCATGCCCCCCACCTTTACCAACATTCAATGGAATTTTGACGACAGTTTTGACATTCCCTGCATTATCCTTTCTTTCCAGTTGAATGGAATATTGACCTTTTTCTTGAATATTAGCTGCGACCACGATAATCCCAGAGCCATATTCTTCGGCAGGCATATAAACTATGCCATGCTCTTCTGCAGCACCGTGTGCAGCATGTTCATCGTGATTCATCCCTTCATGACTCGTCTCTGAAGCGGCGCTCTTTTGGCTTGTCGCTGCGTCCGGTTTAGCGCCATGGCCCTCATGACCATCTTTTACAAGACGGACGGCTAAGGGGATTTCACGAGCTTCGTGCGGCAATTCGATAGTCAGATTCACTTTACCGGTATTGGGTAAATTTTCACAGAATGAATGCATTGGAGGAATACCGCCTTCAGGTACCTCATAAGCGCTGAATGTCACAGGGAATTCGCCGGTTTTAATGGTACATCCTCCTGCATCATGATGCCCTTCATGCGCGAGCATGAGCTGTGCATATGATGGCAATGCCAGCATTGATATCAGAGCAGCACCACCTAACTTTGTTACCCAACCACTTTTAGAAACGACCTTCATATATTCTCCAATTGATGATCTGTATGCAGATTGACTTAATTAATCATATACACTCGAAAATTTTTCCTGAGTATTTAGCTCGGGGATTGTATAACAAAAAATTCAGAATATTAATCGAAATGACAATTTTTGCTGTTCAGCTTCAGGGTAAACGTTCATCCATCAACTCAATCCAGTGCTTGACGGAAAGCGACGTACCACCTTGCAGATGCATGAGGCACCCAATGTTTGCAGTTGCCACCTGATCAGGTTGCCCGGATTCCAACGCCTGCACCTTATTTTTCAGCAATTGTTGCGAAAGCTTTGGCTGCAAGATGGAATAAGTACCCGCCGAACCGCAGCACAGATGTGCATTAGGAACGTGAGTCAGATCAAAACCAACCGTTGTGAGAATTTTCTCAACCAGTCCGCGAATCTGCATGCCATGCTGCAACGTGCAAGGGGAATGGAACGACAGCTTCATTCTATCACTACCAATATTTTGCTGATCCATACGATGCTGAATATGTTCAAGCTCAGCATTCAGCACTTCACTCACATCCTTTGCAAGCGCAGAAATACGCGCTGCCTTCCCGGCATATTTCTCATCATGCTGCAACAAGTGGCCATAATCCTTGACGGTGGCACCACAGCCACTCGCTGTAATCACGATTGCCTCTGCCTTATCGTGCTCAATGAAAGGCCACCACGCATCAATATTGCGGCGCATATAATCAAGCCCTTCTTGTTGGGCATTCAGATGATACGTGACAGCTCCGCAACATCCCGCTTCCTGAGCTTTGATGAGTGTAATTCCCAATTTATCCAAGACTCGCGCCGTAGCAGCATTGATATTGGGCGCCAGAGCAGGCTGCACACATCCATCAAGTACGAGCATCGTGCGACCATGCTGCGTCAATGGCCATTCGCCAGCGCTGACGGGATGAGCAGGTATGGCTTTTTTCATACTGCCAGGAACCAGCCATCGGACCATACGTGCTATTTTGAGCAAGCCATTAAACATGAGTTTATTAGGCAAGATCTTACGCAGGAAATACCGTAAAACACTGACTGGCGTCGTACGATTTACTTGTTTTTCGACAATGCCGCGACTGATATCAACCAGTGCGCCATAACGCACACCTGATGGACACGTAGTTTCACAAGCCCGGCAAGTCAGGCAGCGATCCAAATGTAGTTGCGTCTTGCTGGTGACCGGTTGTCCTTCCAGCATCTGTTTCATCAGGTAAATACGTCCGCGCGGACTGTCCAGTTCATCTCCGAGAATCTGATAAGTCGGGCATGTTGCCAAGCAGAAACCGCAATGCACACAACTGCGCAGAATGGCGTCAGCTTCTTTTCCCTGAGGAGAGTTCTTAATGAAATCAGCAAGTTTTGTTTGCATTTATAATTCTGAATAAAGCCGGCCGCGATTAAAGATTCCCGCCGGATCAAATTTTTGTTTTAATAAACGATGTATTTTCATCATATTGGAAGTCAATGGATGAAATGCGTGGGCTGATATGCCCCCCCTGCGAAACAGCGTAGCATGTCCATGCGCAAGTTCTGCTGCGACCCGGATCATATCGAGATCATCCGTTTGATCACTGGTCAGCCAGCGCAAGCTCCCATTCCACTCCATCATCTGCTTTCCTGCCAAACGGACAGGCGGCGCGGTCGACTGGATGGATAAGCGCCATAGCGGAGAAGCCATTTGAAAAAAATCATGACTATGATTTCGTATCGAATGCCAAAACGCTTCGCCATTTTGCTCTTCATCCCCACCCAATTTTTGCCGTGTCGCACGGATGGCTGACTCAGTCCCAGACAACCTCACGAACAGTTCATCTCTAACGTAACAGGTTGCCGAGATCGGAAGCGGTTTGCCCGCCCACTCGTTCATCGTCTTGATAGCCGTCACCTCATTCATAGACATGCGCAATGTCATCTCATGAACAGGCTTAGGCAAGACTTTCAGAGAAATTTCGAGCAATACCCCCAGCGTACCCTGTGCACCCACCATTAACCTGGAAACATCATAACCTGCGACATTCTTCATTACCTGACCACCAAAATTTAGATTCCGGCCCTTACCATCCAGCATTCGAACGCCCAGCACAAAATCACGCACGGCGCCTGCGGTCGCGCGACGAGGACCTGACAAACCAGCAGCCACACAACCACCCAAGGTTGCAGCTACGCCAAAATAGGGAGGCTCAAACGCCAGCATCTGATTATGCCGTTCAAGCACGGCTTCCAGTTCAGCCAAAGGGGTTCCGGCACGCGCCGTTATGACCAATTCGGTGGGCTCGTAATCAACGATACCGTGATAACCTGTCATGTCGAGCACCGTACTGCCTGCATGCATTGCATTGCCATAAAAGTGTTTGGTTCCGCCTCCGCGAATATGAAGAGGGATTCCCGTTTCAGCGGCGGCATGAATCGCCGCGACATAGCCATCAATCATTGCTTGCATAGTTTTAGAAGCGCGGCAAGTCGGCAAATGTCTGTTGCCCGTGATGCACATGCATGCCTCCCAGCTCGGCGCAGCGATGCAATGTCGGCACCGCCTTGCCCGGGTTTAGCAATTCCCGCGCATCAAATGTCGATTTGATCGCATGAAACATTTCCAGTTCATCCACGCCGAATTGCACACACATCTGATTGATCTTTTCCATTCCGACGCCATGTTCACCGGTGATAGTGCCGCCAGCATGAATGCACATTTCCAAAATTTTCCCCCCAAACTCTTCTGTCTTTTCCAATTCACCGGGCTGATTGGCGTCGTAAAGAATCAACGGATGCAAATTTCCGTCGCCAGCATGAAAAACATTCATGCAGCGCAACCCATATTCGCGAGAAAGCTGCTCTATTCCTTGCAGAACCTGCGCCAGCCGTTTGCGCGGAATGGTTCCATCCATGCAGTAATAATCGGGAGAAACCCTGCCTGCCGCTGGAAATGCCGCTTTCCGGCCAGCCCAGAAACTTAATCGCTCTGCCTCATTCTGCGAGGTACGAATCCGGGTGGCTCCGCTTTGTTGCATGATGGCAACAATGCGCCCAATCTCGTCAGCCACTTCGTCAATTCCCCCATCAGATTCACACAACAGTACAGCTTCTGCATCGAGGTCATAACCGGCCTGCAAGAATTTTTCCACTGCATGAATCGTGATCTTATCCATCATTTCCATGCCTGCAGGAATAACACCTGAACCAATGACATTGGCCACGGCATTTCCCGCTTTCTGCACATCATCAAACGTCGCCATGACAAGCTGCGCTTTTTCTGGAATAGGAATCAGTTTTACGGTGATTTCGGTCACGATGCCGAGCATTCCTTCACTCCCCGTCATCAAAGCCAACAGATCATACCCCGCACTATCCAAGCTCTCACCGCCGATTTCCAGCGATTCGCCTTCGATCATCAGCACGCGTAACTTGAGAATATTATGCACGGTCAGCCCGTATTTCAAACAATGCACACCGCCCGAATTTTCCGCCACATTGCCGCCGATTGAACAGGCAATTTGCGACGATGGATCGGGCGCATAGTACAAGCCATACGAAGCCGCCGCTTCCGATATCGCTAGATTCCTGACACCTGGCTGTACGCGCGCAATTCGTGCAAATGGATCGACAGCGATGATGCGATTCAATTTGGCCAGCGACAGAAGTACGCCCTGAGCATGCGGCAAGGCTCCGCCGGATAAGCCAGTACCCGCCCCCCTGGCCACCACGGGTGTATTCGAGACATGACAGAGTTGCAGGATTCTGACGATCTGTTCTTCGGTATGAGGCAGCGCAACGATCATCGGCAATTGCCGGTATGCCGACAGTCCATCGCATTCATACGGCTTCAAGTCTTCAATTTCGTGCAACACAGCTTCTGGAGGTAAAAAAGACCGCAGTTCAGTGATGAGTTCTTGGGGTGACATGCTGTTAATCCGGATACTTCTGAATTTCGTGACGAGCCAAAACTTCCAGTATTTTTACAATTGCTGAATTATCCCATGCCGCCCCATCATGCGCGAGACATGCGGTATACAATTCGTGAACCGTGGCTGTATTGGGCAAACTCACCCCGAGTGCTCCCGCACTCGCCAAGGCAATATTCAGATCCTTCTGCTGCAATTCGACACGAAAACCGGGATTAAATTGCCGGTCAATCATTCGTTTGCCATGCACTTCAAGGACGCGAGAAGCTGCAAAACCGCCCATCAGAGCCTGGCGCACCTTTTCTGGATCGACGCCGGCTTTGGAAACGAACAATAACGCTTCCGCCACCGCCTCAATTGTCAATGACACAATGATCTGATTGGCAATTTTGCAGATCTGACCGGCGCCATTCAGGCCAATCCGCGTGACACTGTTACCCATCAATTCCAGAATCGGCTTTACTTTTTCAAATACTTCCGCTTCTGCACCAACCATAATGGTCAACGAGGCGTTCTGTGCTCCCACGTCACCGCCGGATACTGGCGCGTCCACATAGTCATGCGCCTGTGCTTTCAATCGCGCTGCAAAATCCCGGGTCTTCAAAGGTGAAATGGAGCTCATGTCAATGACGATCTTGGATATACCCGGATGACACGCAAGACCTTCCATGATGCCATTGTCTCCAAAAAGCACACATTCCACATCGGCTGTGTCCGGCAACATCGTAATAATGACGTCGGCTTGCTGAGCTACTTCCTTGGCAGTAGCACAAGCTCTGCCACCCCGTGCCACGAGATCATCAGGCACGCCACTGCGCGAGTGCAAAAATAACGCATGCCCTTCTTCTATCAGATGACCAGCCATGGGTTTGCCCATAATGCCGAGACCAATGAAACCAATATTTACCATATGAATATATTTCTGAGAACAATGCCAAAGACTTCAATTACACCACATTCATTGCTTTTCAGGAGATAAATTTCTCGAGTTGATACTCATCCAGAGCGTCATACTCCACAACTTCTGAAAAAGAAGCGAATCACTGTTGCACGCAATAAATTTCTGAACACTTTCTTAAAGTTCAGCATTTCTCAGCCTATCATCTTATTTGGCATACGATTTTACTCATTATCCACAATTTCTGTGGATAACTTTGTGAATAAATGTGCAATTGAAGGGCTAACTAAACACTATGTAAAGGTTTTTCTTAAGTTGATCAATAATTCAACACTTAATCTAAAACATTCATTTCATAGGGTTACGTTATTCCATCTGCCGAATTGATTGATCGTCTCGCGCAGAGGAAGCAATAGAGACAAGCTGTGGATTATTTTGAATGTCAAGAGGGAAAGCAGGAATAACAGTAGAGTCTATTTGAATCAAATAGCCAATGAAATATTCATGGCCTTGAGGGAGTTCAGAAACTACTCAGCTTGTATTCTTTCAGAGAATTTATAGTCTGGCTTGGAATGCTATTGATCACCCGGTGCAGTCCAGACCATTTTTGCATACCCAAGTTGACACTATTGAACCTGATCCGTCTTGCATGATCACCATACATTGCTACCCTCGTACTGCCCGAGCAAATCAAATGGATTCAAGCAAGCAGATCAGCATTTCTATCTATTGCATTTTCATTAATACTTGCTATTTGACACCGCCAGATTTCTCGACTCTTCCGCAGCAGCGATTTCCGCACGTATTCTGGCAGTAGCAGCAACCGTCGCTTCCTTGTCGACCTGAGAGCGCGCAAACAAGGCTTCCCGTGCCATGGTTTCAACGGCTTCGCGCTCGGATGCTGCCTCGAGTGCTTCCGATTCTAATGCGATACGCTCTTGCATCGCCATCAACGCCGCTGATTCGGTTCTGGCTTTCTCCAGCGCTAACATCGTTGCAGCTTTTTCAGCTTCCAGTTGCGCTCTTGCTTTATTGGTGGCAATGAGTTTTGCTTGCGCTCTGGTAATGGCCAAGCCAGTAATTTTTTGTTCTACCTCAAGACGCTCAGCAGCAGCTTGTTTAGCATCGATCATCGCTTTGGCGCGAATCTCTGCATCCTCCAATAAACCCTGCTCCAGCCGGAGTTTAGTTTCTGCTTCCTGCACAGACAACAATTCCATTTGGATTTTCGCTTCTGCAGTAGTTCTTAGCCGTATCTCTGATTCTGCTCTGCTTTTGGCTGCATCTTGGGCTTTTTTCTCAGCTTCTGCCCGAGCTTCTGCTTCTTTAATGGCGCTCTGATCAGCCTTGATGCGCTTTTGATATTCTTTTGTTACGATCTCTTCAGCTCTTTTTCTTTCTTGAGCGACCGCCGCTGCCTCACTCTCGGCCTGCAAGGCAGCTTCTGCCATTGCCAAAGCCTCTGCTTCCACTTGCATGCGCCGGTTGGCCTCTTCCAGCAGTCTCGATTCAACAATTAGCCTGGCCTTGATTGAATCAGCCGCGGCGTTCTCTTGTGCAAGGGTCAATTCTGCCATTTCCATTGCGGCTTTTTCCGCATCAACTTTCTCCTGCGCAGCAATCGTCGCGAGCGCATCCATTTCCGCCCTTTTTCTTATTTGCTCAGTTGCAGCTTCTTCCGCCTCGGCTTTCTCTATCGCAACTTGTACCGCAGCAATTTCTGCTTGCATTCTCTCTTCTTCAGCGAGTCTCGCTTTTTCCTCAAGCGCCTGGCGTCGCGATGCCTGCTCTAGCGCTTGCGCCTCGAGTCGAACGCGCAACTGCGTTTCTTCAAGCGTCCGCCTTTCCATTTCTTCGCGAGCTTTGGCTAGCGCAATGGTTTTCTGGGATTGTTCGATTTCTGCCTGTGCAATCAATACAGCACCAGTTTCTGCTTCAATCGAAGCCAATGCAATCAAGTGAGCCTCTTCAGCCATTTTGGCGCGATGCTGCGCAGCTTCAGCCGCTTCGTGCTCTTTTAATGCTGTCGCGTGCGCCTGATCCAACGCAGCTGCTTCTTCCTCGACGCGCTTTTGCCTTTTTTCCACGATAGAGGCTTCAGCTTTGATCGTGGCTTCCATTAAAGCATTCAGCGATTTTTCGGCTTTGAGCTTTTCATCAGCCAGTTGCTTAGCTCGAATTTCATGTTCTTGACGGAGTTGAGCTTCTTTGATAGCCATCGCTTCAGTCTTCGCTCTGATTCTCGCTTGCTCAGTAGCGATCGTTTCAGCTTCAATCCGCGCCTCTGCTGCAAGCCGAGAATTTGCTTCAGCGCGAGCTCTGGCTTCAGCAGCTACCCGAGCAATATTTTCCGCCTCGATCCGTTTCTGTGCTTCTCTAATGGCCCGATCTTCTGCAGTCAGCCGCTCGCGGCACGCCGCTTCAAGCTGATGCCTGATGCCATGAATAACGGATGCTTGTTGATCAGTATCTACTACTGTCTCGGAAAGCGGTTCACTAGTGTGCACGATAGGCTCCATATCTTCAGGTGACTCCGATACTGAAATTTTATTGAGTGAACTGAGTAAACGTGACTTAAATGTCATAATTATTAATCAAACAAAAATAGTTCATTGGAAATTTCATTGATCGGAACACTACTTTATCAACTTTTGGATGAGACGGTTTTGTTGAAAAAGCACGGAAATAGCGCCCGTTTATTTAATAATGATTTCCGGTCTTCAAATTTTTTACTAATTCTTTAGTTATCATGAACATATTTTCTTACCAAGCAAAAAATGCCGTTAAGGCATATTTATTTTGCTGATGTCGAGAATCCCCATCATTAGGCTCAATCCATCGTAAACAAGATGCTCAAAAATGGGAGCATAAAAAGGCATGCTGAGCGCCAGAACAATAAGCCCGATCGAAAGCGTGATGGGGAAACCCACTGCAAAAATATTCAGTTGCGGCGCAGCGCGAGTCAAGACCCCAAGAGCAAGGTTGGTGATCAGCAGTGCAGTCAATACCGGCAATGACAATTGCAGACCCGCTCGAAATATTTCCTGACCCCAGTTAGCGAGGCTGGTGAATGTTGCCTGGTTGACACCTTCCGTACTCACGGGTAACGTGCTAAAACTCTGAGAAATCAGTGCAATCGTCATCAAATGACCATCAATGGCCAAAAAAGCTAAGCTGGCTATCACACCGAGAAAACGACCGACAATATCAATCTGACCGGAGTTCTGTGGATCGAAGAAAATCGCGAAGCCGAGCCCCATCTGCAAACCAATCAATTCGCCAGCCATTTCTACCGCCACAAACACAATCCGCATGACAAATCCAATGGCTACACCGATCAACAATTGCTGCATCAAAACGATCAGGCCCATTCCTGAGGACGGATCAATCTGCGGCAATGATTGTTCTACTGTGGGCGCTACCAATATCGTAAGCATAACAGCCAGCCCTAGTTTCACCCGTACCGGAATACTGGGATTTCCCAGGATCGGGGCAGTAGCCACCAGAGCAAGAATCCTGCTGAGCGGCCAGAGATAAGTTGCCAACAGCGCATAGAGTTCCGATGTGGATATATTTAGCATAGTACTGGGTCACCGAACGCGTGGAGTAGTCTATGAGGCACTGGTACGTACGCTAAGCACTCAGCGCTTGAGTCAAGTCCGTAATTCAGCTAGCCAACCGCCAACCAAGGAATACTGGAAAAGAGCCGTTGCATATAGTCAGTCATGACATTAATCATCCAGGGGCCCGCCACTACGATGACAAGAAACATGATCAGTAATTTAGGTATGAATGACAGCGTCATCTCATTGATTTGTGTCGCCGCCTGGAAAATGCTAACCATTAAACCCGTAGCCAACGCTGAAAGCAGCAGTGGCGCGGATATCATGAAGGTAATTTCCAGTGCCTGTTTACCTATCATCATTGCGCTTTCTGGAGTCATCGCTAAATTCCCTTCAAGTATAAAAACTTTGTGTCAACGAACCGATGATCAGATGCCAGCCATCGACCAAAACAAAAAGCATCAATTTAAAGGGCAATGAAATGATCATCGGCGACAGCATCATCATACCCATGGCCATCAAAACACTGGACACCACCAGATCTATGATCAGGAACGGAATGAATATCACGAAACCAATCTGGAAAGCGGTTTTAAGCTCACTCGTGATATATGCCGGAACCAATATTTTCAAAGGGACTTTATCCCGGCTTTCAATTTCTTCATGACCGGATATCTGAACAAACAGCGCCAGATCTGTCTCGCGGGTGTGTTGCAACATGAAGGACTTCAGCGGAATGCTGGCTTTATCAGCGGCTTCTAAAATGGTGATCTTATCCTCTGAAAAAGGCACATATGCTTCGGTATAAACCTTATCAATCACCGGGGCCATGATAAAAAACGTCAAGAACAACGCCAACCCGAGCAATACCTGATTCGGAGGCGATGATTGCGTGCCCAGCGCCAGCCTGAGCAGCGACAGAACAATGATGATGCGTGTGAAACTCGACATCATCAAAACCACTGCCGGCAAAAAAGTAAGTGAAGTCAATAACAGAAGCGTCTGCAAGCCTAACGAATAAGTTGTGCTGCCATTCGTATTCGGCGAACTGATGAATGCAGGAAATCCGGATTGTTGCGCAAAAACCGGTAGCGCCATGAACCCCAGAGAAAACCCCATCAGGATAAATCCGCAGATTTTTTTGATACCAGCCCTCTCAAAATAACGGCAAAGCCATGATCGACCCGCTTGTTTTCCAGCTAGATCCATAACGATTAGGAAACTATTCATGGTTTTTATGAATACTCTGGTTAAGTTGCTCAGCAAATTCTGCTGCGGATGAAATCGCTTTGCCATTGTCAACTCCATCAACCGTGCTGGCGAGCGTTTTGTCCAAGGTATGCAGTGTATTGATACGACCGGGCGCCACACCTAAAACCAACAAGGTATTGGCTATTTCCACCACCACGATCCGTTCTCTCTGCCCCACTGCGGTCGCCGCGACGATCTTGACAGTGCCGGCAGAACTAGCGGGAATCAGCGCAAAACGCTTGAGCAGCCACGCAATGCCGCCAATCAGCGCGAGTACGAATATCAATCCACCCAGCATCTGCACCGTATTATCCGATGATATGATTGGCGCCGGAGGCACATAACCCGATTTTCCCGTTTCTGCCAGCAAACGGGATGGAAGCGTTAACATCAGCAATGTCGAGGCGTACCTAAACATAGCAATCAGCGATTGAGTTTGCGTATACGTTCACTGGGCGTAATGATGTCGGTCAAACGAATACCGAATTTATCGTTGACAACCACCACTTCTCCTTGAGCAATCAAGCACCCATTGATCAACACATCCATCGGTTCACCGGCCATGCCATCAAGCTCGACCACGGAACCTTGCGCCAATTGCAGCAAATTCTTGATGGCAATCTTGGTTCGCCCCAGTTCAACCGTCATCTGCACCGGAATATCCAGAATCAAATCAACATCCTGACGCGCACTATGCGTGACGTGTTCTCTTGAAAGTTCATGAAAAACAGATGCGGCTGCCGGTTGCGCGCCTCGGATGTCGCTGCTGTCATGCTCCCCATCGGCTGTATCATGTTGTGTTGCAGCTGATTGCTCTGCCATGGCGGCAGCCCAATCATCCATCTCGGTATGCTCATTTGTTGTCGGCTCTGACATGGCGTTCTCCACTAAATTATTCGGTTTCGGACAGGGAAATTACTTCATTGACTCGCAAGGCATAGCGACCATTCATCGTGCCATAATGACAATCCATCACTGGAACGCCATCGACGTGCACAGTGACATTTTTGGGGATATCGATTGGAATGATATCGCCTGCCTGCATGCTGAGAATCTGATCAAACGTGACTTTCGTATGCCCAAGATTGGCCACCAGCTCGACTTCAGCACCTTGCACCTGTTGAGATAACGATTTGATCCAACGCTTGTCAACCTCCAGGTGATCACCTTGCAAGGTACTGTTAAGCGAATCGCGAATTGGTTCGATCATTGAATAAGGAATACATACATGTAATTTGCCACCCTTATTACCCAAATCAAAATCAAATGCGGCGGTGACGATCACTTCATTAGGCGTTGCAATCGAGGCAAACTGGGGATTCATTTCAGATCTTACATATTCAAATTTGACCGGATGAACGGGCTGCCAGGCTTTCTCATAACTTTCAAAAACCACGCTTAATAGCCGTTGGATGATGCGCTGTTCAGTCTGAGTGAAATCCCGTCCTTCTACCCGCGTGTGGTAGCGGCCGTCACCGCCGAACATATTATCCACGATCAAAAAAATCAGACTGGGATCAAAAACGAATAATGCAGTCCCTCGCAACGGCTTGATATGCACCATATTCAGGTTGGTCGGAACCACCAGGTTGCGCACGAACTCGCTGAATTTAATTATTTTTACCGGCTCCACGGAAATATCTACTGAGCGGCGCATGAAATTAAATAAACCGAGGCGCAGGTGCCGGGCAAATCGTTCATTGATGATTTCATAGGTAGGCATCCGTCCCCGCACAATACGTTCTTGAGTGCCAAGATTATAGGGACGGGCACCGCCTTTCTCTTCTTCCTGAGGCGCTTCCTCGCTTTCGCTGGTAGCGCCCTTGAGAAGGGCATCAACTTCATCCTGTGAGAGAAAGTCTTCAGCCATATCGGTCTATTGGATCACGAATGATGTGAATAATACGTCCAGCACATCCTCTTGAAACTCTTCAGTGCTCAATGACTGTTTAATTTCATGGAGGATTTCCTGACTCAATTGTTGTTTGCCTGCAATATTCGAAATTTGCGCAGGTTTTTTGCTGGAAAGCACCATCAAAACACGATTGCGAATCTCCGGCATTTGTTTCTTTATCTCTGCAGCAACTGGCGTTTCTCGAATCTTTACCGTCAACCCGACTTGAAGATAATGGCCATCTTCATCAAGATTGACAGTAAAAACGTCCAAATCGGCAAAGGCAATCGGTTTTGGTTTCGGCTTTGCCGATTCTTCCTCACCACCCGTTGTTTTCAAGTAATACCACGCTCCGCCCGCTCCTGCTCCGATGGCGATCAGTGCCACCAGTATTGTAATGATCAGGCCTTTCTTTCCTTTTTTCCCCTCTGCTGCAACTGGTGCTTCCATTGTTTTAGACATATGCATGACTCCTTATTGGATGAGCCCATTATCTAAGAGAAGATGAAAAACTGATGTAACAAATAACAAGCAAATAGTGCCGCTATTTCCAAGGAGAAGCTAAAAAAGAAAGCGAGCGTGTAATAGAAAACACGAAATGAAGTGAAGAGGCGCAGCGCAGATACTTCAAAGAACCATGATGAATTTAAATTTCAATACCGCTTGCCGGCTCTACAATCTGAAAATGTTGTGGCAAATCCCGCCATGCAGGACACGGATTCAGAATCAGTTGGAATCATGGCTGAACAATAACCGCACGGTTCCACCTGCCATTGACGAAGTTTTACATAATCAGTCACTTGAGCTGAAAAACCGAATCACAATCGAAATTTCCTGATTAAAACATCAGGCATAGGTGTTCACGATGCCGTTATGTCGGTTAGTTACAACAGCCGACTCGGCCGAACGCATCGTACTGGCCGTTGTGCTACCTGACTTGGCGTCATGGGAAGCCTGTTCTGAGAAAAAGCGCTGCTGCTTATTGTCTTGCTGAAATGACTCCGCGCCCACCATGACATTTCCCAGTTGAATCCCGTTTTCGGCCATCATCTCACGTAGTCTTGGCAAAGCTTGTTCAATGGCTTCACGCACAGCCAGATGCGGAGACACGAATTGGGCAGTCGCTTGATCCTGCGTAATGCTCAGCATGACGTCAACGGGGCCTAGATGAGCCGGATTTAAATGAATCTCTGCTACTTGATGCTGTTGCGACGTCAACCAGACAATCTTTTGGGTAAATTCTCCATTCCATCTGGGTTGGCCTAGCGGCTGATCCACCTGAATAGTGTGCGCAGGCAAATGCTGAGAAATCGATGAAGCGGCATGCGTACCTCCTAAAGATAAGTTCGGCACTGACTCGGCAGTAATGGAAAAAAACGACTCGCCGCTACCTCCGTTATTTGCCAGAATCGCTTCATTCAGTTCTGGAGAAAACGGCAACAGTTTGCCGCCGGCGGCAGATTCTGCCTGATCCAAGAATTGTCCAAAGCCGGACTGCTCAAAGTTATCCAGAAAATAAACTCCATCGCTGGTGACAGGCATCGTTTGCATGGGCTTCTGCAACAATATCGGATTCGCAAGAGATGATATGGTTGCGACTGGTTTACTGTCAGCAGTGGGCAATGGCGCAATGACTGGTGACAATGGACTAGCGGGTAAAGAAGATGAGATCGGCGCCGCAAGCATTGGATTGAGCGTTTCGGTAACTGGTTTTACCGTTTCAATCCCAGGGGCTGCCATTACTGGAACAGGGATTATCGTCAGTGATAAAAATGCGGTATTCGCTTTATTTGCATCAGCAACATCTGCTGCCCTATCGAGTAGCAATGGCATTATTACCGGTGCAGTGTCGGGATGGATCAACGATGGGTTGCCATTGCCCTCAGTGATTTGACCAACGCTTTCCTTAGATTCTTCGGGTTTTTCAGAGGAGCTGTTGATCTCTTGTTTGGGAGAAGTTTCAGTGATCTCCCGTTCCAGAACCTGAGCAAATTTCTCTGCTGCAGGCTTTTGCTTTTCACAAGCCATCGGCTTGGGTTTAGAGGTAGCGCTGGCTACCGGGTTTTCCGGGGAAGCGTTGATCTGCGGTGCGACTGGCACATTCATACTGAGCATAATAATTGATTCCTGTCTTGTTATCGCCACACCCAGTTAAGCAATCTCTGTGCCAGTTCAATATTACGATTTCTCAACCCCCTAGCTCTCATTCGAAGCCGAGGATTTGCGATGATACGCATTGGAAGCGAATTCATCCTGTAATTTTTGTTCGGATTTCAGTTGTTTTTTATTTTCAGCCGCACGCTGACGCTGCACCAGCGTCTCGAATGACTTGAGCTTGCGCTGATGAGCCAAATAGTCATTGTTGGCTGCCGCCCGATTGTTTTGTGCATGAACGACCACCTGCTTCTGCTCAGCGATGGCTTTATCGAGCTTGGTCATGAAAGCCATGAAATTAAGCAATTCGGCCTGATCGACACCTCTTGCTCTGGCGTTTTGAAGATGAGCCTGATAGCTTTGCCGATATTGCACCAGCAATTGCAATTTCTTCTCCGTCTCCATTTGAATTGCATTCAATTGGCCTAATTTTTTCGCTGACGAATCGGTCTGCTGTTGCGCGAGTTCTAACAGAAAGGGAAGTGATGAAGGTGCCATGACTAATGCTTGAGCCCTTGATTATCAACTCGTTTCAGCATTGAGTATTCGGGTCAATTTCTCAAGACCGTCTGCAAAGTTTTCCTGTTGCGTCATATTCTGGTGCAAGAATCTCTCAAGCAATGGATACAGTCTGATTGCTCGATCCAGCTCATAATCTGTACCGGCCACATAGGCGCCCACACTGATCAGATCGTGGCTGCGCTGATAGCGGGAAAATAAACTCTTAAACTGTCTGGCCAGATCAATTTGTTGCTGCGACACCACACTGGTCATGATACGACTGATGGACGCTTCGATGTCAATCGCCGGATAATGCCCCGCCTCAGCCAATCGGCGTGATAACACAATATGACCATCCAGAATTGCCCGGGCGCTATCCGCGATCGGATCATTCTGATCATCTCCTTCAGTGAGCACGGTATAAAAAGCTGTGATGGAACCACAATTCTGGTTTCCATTACCCGCCCGCTCTACCAATTGCGGTAATTTGGCAAACACGGACGGTGGATAGCCCTTGGTCGCCGGAGGCTCACCAATAGCAAGAGATATTTCCCGCTGCGCCATGGCATAGCGCGTTAACGAATCCATAATGAGCAAGACGTGCTTGCCGCTATCGCGGAAATATTCCGCAATCGCAGTCGCATACGCCGCTCCCTGCAACCTTAGCAAAGGCGATGTATCCGCCGGCGCAGCCACGACGACCGAACGGGCGAGCCCTTCCTCACCAAGTATGTGTTCAATGAATTCCTTGACCTCACGTCCCCGTTCCCCGATCAGTCCGACGACGATGACATCGGCCGTGGTATAACGCGCCATCATGCCCAGCAATACGCTTTTCCCAACACCGCTGCCCGCAAAAAGTCCCATGCGCTGTCCTCGCCCGACCGTCAGCAACGTATTGATCGCCCTAACGCCGACATCGAGTGGCTGCGTCACGGGAATACGTTCCAATGGATTAAAAGGACGGCTATACAAAGGCACGCTATGATCTGCGCGCGTAGGGCCCAGACGGTCAAGGGGTTCGCCCAGGCCGTTGAGCACCCGCCCCAGCAATTCAGGGCCAACCTGTATATGTTTGGCGCGATCCGAAGCGCGTCTGCGCGGGTGCTGTGAATTACCCATTTTGGGAGATTCGACTACAAGTTCTAATGGAACGACTTTAGCCCCCGGCGATAGCCCATACACGTCATTGGAGGGCATCAAGAAAAGCCGGTCGCCTGAAAAACCAACAACCTCGGCCGAAACGCTATGATGATTAGAGAGAAAAACAATACAACTGCTTCCTACCGACAACCTGAGCCCGACGGCTTCCATGACCAATCCCGAAACCCGGGTAATCGTACCGCTCAATAATGGCGGTGTTGATAAGGAAACCAATTGACTACAGTTCTTCAAGAAACTGCACCATTGCTCCTGACGTTCCTGCTTAATCATTTTTCTCCAGCCACTCAGCATTCTGACCGATCGCTGCCAACACCCTTTGCCACCGGACTTCCAATGTAGCGTCAACTTCACTGCCATTGGCTTCAATACGGCACCCTCCGCGGGTTAGTTGTTCATCCTCGCGAATGGACCATTCTTCTTGTCCCAGATGCTTTTCAATATGAGCATGTACGATGGCAGCGTCTTCCGGATGCAAATATAGCCGTGGATGCTGCATGGCATTTGGCAAAAGCCGAATTGCTTCTTTTACGATAGAAATGATGAATTCCGGTTGCACCTTCAGTGTCTGGGAAATCATCTTCTTGGCAAGAGCTACCCCCAACGCCAGCACGTCATCGGCCATGAGTTGATCCAGTTGCTGCAAATCGTGATCCAGATTGGCCAACATTGTTTGCATTCGAGCCACTTCGGCTTTCACGGCAACTTCAGCAGCCTTGCGGCCTTCCGCATATCCCGACGCATGCCCTTCTTGATGCCCTGCCGTAAAACCTTCCTTTTTCGCTTGCTCGTAAATCGCCGTTATGTCTGCTTCAGGGGGTAAATCGGTCTTCTTGACCTGATCACTCTGAACATTGTCTTCCTGCTTGCTATGCTGTTCATTGAATAATGGGCCCAGCGCGTCCAGCGGATCCATTTCCCAGCGCCGGTAAGCATTTTCCTTTCCGCTGAATGCAGTCTCGTCTTTCACCATGATTGCACCTTCGCTGCAGCAATTGCGCGACTTCTTTCGCACTTAATTGGTGTGCTGGTCATGTGGGCGTGCAGAATTGATCGGTAATATGACGATAAGGAATGAAAAACCGCCGCTCTCATTTTCAACCCTTCTCTAAACAAAGCTATCATCGCCTTTACCTCCAAGCGCAATTTGACCATCATCAGCCAATTGCCGAAGGATTTTCAAGATCTCTTTCTGTTCGGCCTCAACTTCGGATACGCGAACCGGACCTTTGCTTTCCAGATCTTCTCTAAGCGCTTCGGCAGCCCGTTGCGACATATTCTTGAAGATTTTCTTGCGTAGATCTTCCTGAGCGCCTTTCAACGCGATAATCAAAGATTCAGACTGCACTTCTCGGAGCAGCAACTGGATACCGTGATCGTCGACGTCAATCAAGTTATCGAACACGAACATTTCATCCATGATTTTTTGCGCCAAATCTTCGTCAAATTGCTTGATATTATCGATGACGCTGGTTTCCAGCGCGGTCGGAACGAAATTAAGAATCTCAGCCGCTGCACGTACGCCACCCATTGCCGTCTTACGAATATTACTGCTACCTGAGAGCAACGTCGTGAGGACATCATTCAGCTCCCGGATCGCATTCGGTTGAATGCTATCCAACGTGGCTATTCGCAGCAGGGTGTCATTGCGCAATCGTTCGGTGAAAAAGCTCAAAATTTGACTGGCCTGCTCTCGTTCCAGATGAACCAGAATAGTGGCAATGATCTGCGGATGTTCATCCTTGATCATTTCAGCTACCGACGACGAATCCATCCACTTCAAGCCTTCGATACCGCTGGTATCATTTCCGACTAAAATCCGATCGATGAGATTGGCAGCTTTCTCGTCACCCAGCGCATTCGTTAAGACATTGCGGATATAATCCGCCGAATCCTGCCCCAGGGTAGTTCTGCCCTCTGCTTCATTGCAAAATTCTTCCAGAACGCCCTCGACTTCACTTCGCGGGACATTTTGCAAACTGGACATTGTTTCACTAAGCCTTTGAACTTCCTTAGGGCCAAGCAACTTGATCACTGACGCCGCTTCCTTTTCCCCGAGCGTCATCAACAAAATCGCACTCTTTTTGATTCCTTCATCATCCATTTTTCGATACCCAATCTTTTACTACGTTGGCAACAATAGTGGGTTGATCCAAAGCCAATTGTTTTGCTCTTTTGAGATTCTCATCAAAGATGGCTTTCTGTACCGCCTGTGCCGCGATGCCATCCACTTGCTCTGACAATTGACCAGGCAAAGCTTCAGCAGATGCTTTGTTCGCCAACGCTGGGGGCGGCGTAGGCAAGGACTGCGCGAAGCTTTTCAGTGACGGGCGCACGATCTTGAGCAGGAAAAACAGAACCACGGCGGCAATGAGCAGTTGTTTACCGACATCCTTGGCCAACATGATGACTTCAGGATCCTTCCAGAACTCGGCATCAAGAATGGTCACGGGCTCCGTCGTAAACACGCTGTTGGTAACTGTCAAAGAATCACCCCGTTTCTCGTTGTAACCCATGGCCTCCTTGACCAAGCTATTGATTTCTTTTATTTCGTCTTCACTCAATGGCTCATTCGCAACTTCACCATTTTCATCGATTTTCTTGCGATAGTTCACCACGACCGCTGCCGTCAACCGTTTGATACTTCCAGTTGATTGCTGGGTATGCTGTACGGTTTTGTCTACCTCATAATTGATCGTGGACTCTTTCTTTTTATCGGTTGGCAAGGGCGGCGCTTTGTCATTGGCCTCGTTATTTCCTGCCTTGGCATCGATCGGCGCCGACGCAGGATCAGGCGGACGATTGGTCAGGGCACCCGGAATGCCGCCATCGGTTTTCGAACCTGTCGTGGTTGATTCAAATGTCTTTTGACTACGTACGGAAGCCACATCCGTTTCGCTGTTATTGGGCCGGTAGATTTCTTCAGCCCGTTCGATTCGGGAGAAATCCAGGTCTGCGGTCACTTGGGCACGTACATTGGCAGCACCGGTAATGGGCGTCAGTATGGCTTCGATACGACGAATATAATTCTCTTCAAGCTCCTGAATGTATTCCAATTGCTTGGCATCAAATGACTTGTCTTGTTTATTCTCATGCTGAGTGCTGAGTAAATTGCCATTCTGGTCAACCACTGTTACATTTTTAATTGGCAAATTCGGGACACTACTTGCCATCAGATGAACGATTGCACTAATCTGCTCTACGCTTAATACTCGGCCAGGATATAAATTGAGCAATACCGAAACGCTGGGCTGCTGTTTATCGCGTGAAAAAACCGAAGGCTTGGCAATAGCCAGATGAACTCGCGCGCTTTGCACGGCTGATAGAGATTGAATCGATCGGGCCAGTTCACCTTCGAGTGCACGCTGATAATTGACTTGCTCAAGAAATTGACTGGAGCCGAACTTTTGATTTTCCATCAATTCGAATCCTGGCAGATTACCTTTCGGCAATCCCTGTCCGGCCAGCCGCAACCGTACTTCGTGCACTTGTTTTTCCGGAACGAGAATGGCACCACCATTACTAGAAAATTTATAAGGCACATTCATTTGTTGCAACGCACCGATAATGGCTGCGCCATCCTGATCTGCGACATTGTTATACAACACACGGTATTCGGGTGTTTGACTCCACATCAAAGCGCCCACCAATACTGCAATGACAGCCGCTGACGCCATGATCAAACCCAGCTTTTTTTGATTGGAAAGCTGATTCAGTTGTGCTAAACGAAAGCCTGTGGTCGGCGCCGATATTTTTTCTTCGCTGGGTACTGTAGCCACGCCTTTTCTCCTGCCAAAATACTGATTTTGTATTAATCAATCAATTCTGTATTAATAAGCATCTGAATCTAATTTTCAAAAGCATGCGGTCTGCAAACATTTCCGATTTAGTGAAAATAACTGCTCATTTCTCAGATTCTTCCTTTTGATGCCGTATACCATCGCACCTCCCACATTTGCAAAAAACACATTTTTGTTGATGTGATGATTATCGATAAATTTAAAAAATACGAATGCTTAAAAAAGAATAGATTTGCCTGCCTTATTCGGATCATCAAGAAAATCGCTATTAATTTAAGCTACTGGTAATTTCAAATACCGGCGTTTATTTTGTGAAAACTATTGAAACCAGATCCTTATCCGTCGATCAAGAACAGCTCCAGCTTGCTTTTGTGGCTTTTAATGAAGCCTCTGCACAGCTTTCCGGGGAGTATCAAAAACTACAACATCAGGTGGCACAATTAACACGGGAATTAGCGCTAGCCAACGGCGAATTACAAAGGCAATTGATTGCAAAAGAAGATTTATCCCAGCAATTAAGCTTCTTACTGAATGCCTTACCTGGCGGAGTTCTGGCACTTGACACCAACGAATGCATCGAACAGGTCAACCCTGCTGCAGTGTCTCTTTTAGGAAAACCCCTGATTGGTTTGTCATGGAGTCAAATTCTTAAAGAACGCTTATCATCAACTTCAATGTCTAATGAATGGCATGTAAATTGTCGGCATGCTCTCAAGCAGCGGCGTATTCGCATTCAAAGCAGCGCCACCGATTCAACCGGCAAACAAATCCTGCTCATCAATGACATCACAGAAGATTATGAAATACAGGAAAAAATAAGGCGCAACCAACGGCTGACCTCTATGGGTGAAATGGCGGCAAATCTTGCCCATCAGTTGCGTACACCGCTAGCAACGGCATTGCTGTATGCCAATCATTTAGGTAGCGATGCCTTGGCATCCGAAGAGCGGCAAAAATTTGCCACAAAAACCATCGAACGCTTGCATCATCTCGAGCAATTGACCAAAGACATGCTGCGTTTTGTCAAAGGTGAGACCACAGAACTCGAAAAGGTCGTCATCAGCGATTTATTAACTGAGCTTCAGCAAGTGATCGAACCGCAATTGGCTGCACGGCAGTTGCAATTGATCGTTCGCGATCAAAGTCAAAAAGCGAGCCTGATGATCAATCACCAAGCCATCTGTGGCGCGATGATCAATCTGCTCGAAAATGCTATGCAGGCTTCCAATCCAGGCGGCAGAATCATTTTGACTGGAACTCGCGAAGAGAACGGCATCGTTCTAAGCGTCTGTGACAATGGACTTGGAATAGATATTGCTTTACAAGAAAGACTGTTTGAGCCGTTCTTTACGACACGCTCCGAAGGAACTGGTTTAGGGCTGGCTATTGTTCGTGGAGTCATCCAATCAATGGGAGGTACTGTGCACATACATTCATTGCCGAACCGCGGAAGCGAATTTGTAATACGTTTACCAAGAGTCAAAGGAGATTATTAGCATGAACCCATTGCCGGTATTGATCGTCGAGGACGATCAGGATTTACTGGAAGCAATCTGCGCCACCATGCGATTATCTGGCTATCAAGCAATTGCAGCTTCGAATGGCGATGATGCGATGGCCATACTCCAAGAGCGTCAGGTCGGAATCGTGATCAGCGATGTGCAAATGAAACCCACTGATGGATTGCTCTTGCTAAAGAATATCAAAGCAATCCATCCAGAATTACCCGTGCTATTGATGACAGCTTATCGGGAAATCGATAAAGCCGTCACTGCAATGCGTATGGGAGCTTGTGATTATTTATTAAAACCTTTTGATCCCGATAGTCTACTGGCTCATGTCAAGCAATTTTCCTTGGCTGAAGTTGCGCAGGATGATCAAGTCATTGCCAACGACACCAGAACCCGGGCGTTATTATCCCTTGCCAGACGAGTCGCTGAATCACCTGCAACTGTTATGCTGACAGGAGAAAGTGGCTGCGGCAAGGAAGTGATTGCTCGTTATATCCACCGGCATTCGTTGCGATCTGCCAAACCCTTCATCGCTATTAACTGCGCCGCCATTCCGGAAAATCTGCTCGAAGCCACACTGTTCGGTTATGAAAAAGGAGCTTTCACAGGTGCTGTCCATGCTCAACCAGGAAAATTTGAACAAGCAGAAGGCGGAACCTTATTGCTTGATGAGATCTCGGAAATGCCTCTAGAACTGCAAGTTAAACTATTACGGGTATTGCAGGAGAGAGAAGTTGAACGTGTAGGCGGGCATAAAACCATCAAGCTGGATATTCGATTGCTGGCTACTTCCAATCGCGATATGAAGGTAATGGTTAAGAATGGTCAATTCAGAGAAGACTTGTTCTACCGTCTCAACGTATTCCCTATCGAAATACCGCCGTTACGTGAACGTCCTCTCGATATTGAGCCGCTGACACAAAAAATATTGCAAGCAGCCGTGACTAATTCAAGAGGCTTACCGTATAAAATTACCCGTGAAGCAATCACCAAGCTTTGCCGCTATTCCTGGCCAGGGAACATCAGAGAATTGGAAAATGTCTTGCAGCGTGCTGCCATCTTAGCAACCGACGTCATTGAAATCGAGCATATCAATTTACCTTCAGCCAATGTGATCGATATTTTCAGCAATGGAAGCAAAGAAAATACACCAGAACCACAAACAGAAGATATCAAAACACTCGAACGCAAGCATATTCTTGAAACTCTTGCCGCAGTTAATGGCTCCCGGAAACTGGCCGTTAAAAAATTAGGAATTTCAGAACGAACCTTACGTTATAAATTGCAACAATACCGTTTAATGGGCTAAGTAGTTCCCTATGTTTATTAATACTGCCTTCTTGCGAGATACACATTCGATTGATTATTTGGAGTAGATTATGGATAAATCCGGCGTTGAAAATATTCTTCAGCAGCTTCAAGCAGCATCCGCATTAGCTTCTGGCGCAAAAAAACAATCCAGGCCTGATGAAATCGCAGCCGTCGACTTTAGTGATAAACTGAAGGCGGCAATTGATCAAACCAATCATTTGCAGCAAACTGCTGATCATCTTAGCGCGCAATTTGTCGGCAGTGAATCCAATGTCGATTTACATGAAGTCATGATTTCCTTGCAAAAGGCCAATGTATCCTTTCAATCGATGATACAGGTTCGCAATAAGCTCGTGACTGCATATCAGGAAATCATGAATATGCAAGTCTGATGAAACAATTGATTGAATTTCTCATCAATTTTCATTCTTCCATGCTCATTTCTAATTCGAGCCAGTTGTCTTCGAGTTCAGCCACTTTCTGGATGAGTGCCGTGTTGAGAACTCCCAGTTGATCAATCTCGTTACGAGAACGGGTTACGTATGTAACAGGATCCGCCAACTGACGATTGATCTCGGCCAATTCTTTTTGTGCTATGGACAATGCCGCTTCAATTTTCGACTGTTTTGAAAGCAGCGTTTTTTTGTTAAGTCTAGAAGATGGATTGGGTAGTGGTTTTTTTTGCGTGATAGCTTTCGGTTTCACAAAATTGTCGACAGCACGAGCTTCCACCCAATTTTTATAGTCTTCCAGATCTCCATCGAACGATTGAATTGTTCCATCAGCCACTAACCATAATTCATCAGCTACCGCACGTATCAAGCTACGATCATGCGATACCAGCACCACAGCGCCGGCATAGGCTTCCAATGCCATTACCAGCGCGTTTCTCATATCCAAATCCAAATGATTAGTTGGCTCATCCAATAAAAGTACATGCGGCTTTTGCCACGCCAATAAAGCGAGCGCCAGACGACTTTTTTCTCCTCCAGAAAAACTTATCACTGGTCGATTCTCACGATCGCCACCTAATCCAAACCGCCCCAAAAATTTTCTCAAATCCAGGTCAGCATGCTCAGGAGCTAGCTTCTGCATATGCTGCATAGGCGTAGCATCGCCATCCAAATTTTCCAATTGATGTTGTGCAAAGTACCCGATACGTATGTTCGAGGCCCACTCCAACGTCCCTGCTGCGGGTTCGAGTTCACCTACCAGCAGTTTCATTAATGTAGATTTCCCCGCTCCGTTCGGTCCCAGCAATGCAACTCGAGTACCTGCCTGAAGTACCTGATGAATGTTTTCCAAGAGTAAACCTTGGCCATAGCCAAAGCTCATGCCTTTTATATACAGCAAGACGTTCGGACTACGCTCTGGCGCTTCAATCAATAATTCGTAGTAACCATCTTCTACATGGATGGGAGCAATCCGCGTCAAACGTTCCAGCGCCTTGATTCGGCTCTGTGCCTGTTTAGCCTTGCTCGCCTTGGCATGGAAGCGGCGTACAAAATCTTCCATATGTTTAATTTTCTTTTGCTGTTGCTGCCATGCCTGAGTTTGCTGCATGAGTCGCTCGGTTCGCCCGCACTCAAAATCATCATAGTTCCCTGCATAAACATCTATTTGGCGATTACTAAGATGAGCGATTCGATTGACACACGCGTTAAGAAACTCCCGATCATGCGATATGACAATCAAACTACCAGGATAGCGAGACAGATACTTTTCAAGCCATATAATAGCCTCAAGGTCGAGATGGTTGGTAGGTTCATCCAATAGCAGCAAATCGGCTCGGTGCATTAAAGCGCGCGCCAGATTTAGGCGCATGCGCCACCCTCCAGAAAAGCAATTGACCGGATGATCAAGCATTGCTTGAGCAAAACCCAAACCATTTAAAAATTGTGCAGCTCTTGCTCGAGCCGTATATCCTTCAATCACTTCATACCGCTGCTGTGCCTCAAACCAAGAATTTGTATGATCTCCCTGGGCAATAATGTTTTCGAGTTTTCGTAACTCAACATCACCATCAAGAACAAACTCGATTATTGCTTGATTAGAATTGGCAATTTCTTGCTCAACAAATGCAATTGTTTTTCCTTCTTGCAAATGGATGTTTCCGCCATCCTGCTTGATCACTCCGCGAATCAACTGAAAAAACGTAGACTTACCGCTTCCGTTTTGACCAACCAAACCAATGCGTTGGTTGATAAATACTTGCAAGTCACAGTTTTCTAATAAGACATTTCCACATTGAAGATAAGTTAAAGCTTGAATTGTCAGCATTCGGCATTTAAATATTTAGATATCAACAATATGATCAGCTTGAAGGAATTGAGATAAAAATTACAAAATTGATCAGTCTTAATATCTGTTACATTCTTCGGAGAACAAAAAGGTTTATTGCAGAATTGTTGCTATTATGCAACATCCTAGTATTATTGCCTTGACAGGAAAAAGCGCCTTATATAAGCTGCGTTGTGGTCAAATATGACACACTTATATTTATTAAGCAATGTCAGCGGTAAGCGTTTGAATGAAAATTTTCCAGCCAGCAAAAAGTGCATTATTGATTATTGATAATCAGAGTTGGCACGCTCAACCAGAATTTCTTGCTATTGAAAGCATGACAAGTACTATTACTTCGAGGGGAAGATCTTGAGTTCGACAATAACCAAGTTGAACGCTCCGCTAACGAAAGCGCAAGCGTTTGATTCTCAACCTTCAAGCGAAATACAATTAACACCGACACAGACCTCTAATACGGTTGCTCAACGGTTAGCGAATTTTGATACACTAACCGACGCTTTAGAGTACGCCGCGAATGGAGTTACCGGATATAATTTTTATGACGCGAGAGGTAATCTGCGCTCTGTTCTTCCTTATAATTCTTTAAGACAGAATGCTCGCATATTAGCTCAGCGCTTATATAACTTTAATTTGCCCCGGGGCAGCCGGGTTGCCATTATAGCTGATACCTCTCCCGAATTTGTCGAGTTGTTTTTTGCATGTCGCTATGCTGGTTTAGTTCCTTTTGCAATGCCTATCCCAGTCAATCTTGGAAGTCATGCGATATATGTTCAGCAATTAAGAGGGATGTTAGAAAGTGGTCGAGCAAGTATCGCATTGGCCAATACCGATTATTTCCCTTTCCTTGAAGAAGCCGTAGAAGGTGCCAAATTTGTAGAATGGACTGGTACACCAGAAAAATTATACGAATTACCCGCACATGATGTCGAGTTTCAAGCAAACAATCCTAATGAAACCGCATACCTGCAGTTTACCTCGGGCAGCACACGCACTCCTAGAGGAGTAGTGATTACTGAGCGCGCACTCATGTGCAATTTACAAGGCATTGTGCGGTATGGTTTGGAAGTAAAACCCGGAGATCGTTCAGCCTCTTGGTTGCCTTTCTATCACGATATGGGATTAGTTGGGCTAGTTTTAGCGCCCATGGTTACACAAATCTCTGTGGATTATCTCGCCACTAGAGATTTTGCAATTCGCCCACTACAGTGGCTGCGCCTGATCAGTCGCAATCGATGTACTATTGCATTTAGCCAGCCTTTTGGATTGAAGCTATGTACTATGCGTGCAAGAGAGTCAGATCTTAAAGAATTAGATCTAACATCGTGGCGAGCTGCCGGTATCGGAGCAGAAATGATTCGTCCTGAGATATTGAGAAATTTTGCTGAAAGATTTGCTTCAGCAGGATTTAACGAGAAAGCTTTTCTACCTTGTTATGGTCTTGCTGAATCAACTCTAGCCGTTACTTTCTCAAAAATCGGTCAAGGCTGCAAAAGCATACAAATAGATCACAAGACATTGATTGAAAAAAGAATGGCTGCAAGATTGCAAGCTGCTGGCCGGAAACATAATGAGTTTGTAAATTGTGGACGCCCAATACCAGGCCATACTATTAAAATAGTTGACGATGAGGGTCGTCAATTATCTGAAATGATGGTAGGAAGTGTGCTAGTTCAAGGTGATAGCGTCATGACGGGGTATTTTAATAATCCTGAAGAAACAACCAAAGCGCTTAAATCTGGTAATTGGCTGGATACTGGAGATATCGGTTTTTTGTTTGAAGGAGACCTCTTTATCACTGGACGGCGAACTGATGTAATCATCGTTAATGGTCGCAATATCCGTGCTCAAGATATAGAAGAATTAGCTGAGTTGCAGCCCGAAGTAAGATCACGGGAAGCTTCTGCTTTTGGTGTGAATGATTCAGATGGAACGACCACAATAGTCTTAGTGATCGAATGCAGACTCACATCCGTAACGGAACGGCAATCTCTAATAACACGATTGCAGCAGTTAGTGTATATGGCATTTGGAGTTAATTGTGTTGTCGAATTAGTGGCTCCGCACACTCTACCTAGGACTTCATCGGGGAAACTCTCTCGATTCGCCGCGAAACAAGGTTACATTCAAAGAACGAATCTAGAGCATCAATTATCTTTCATGGAATCGGGTGATCGATAATTACCCATGTCTAAGCTAGTAGCGGTAACCGGAGCTACTGGTTTTATTGGAAGTATAGTAATTCAAGAGCTCATTCACGATGGATGGAACATTCGTGCTCTTACGCGTCATGGCTCGCATTCTGGCTCAGAATCACTTGAATGGATCCAAGGGGATTTAGATAATTTAACTGCGCTGCATCATCTAGTAAATGATGCAGCGTTTGTTATTCATTGTGCCGCGACTGTAAAAGGAAGCTCTTTTCTGGAATTTGAGCACATCAATGTTGAAGGCACGAAGAATCTTCTAGCAGCCACCCTAAATCAAAAACACCGCCCACGCTTCTTGTATTTATCATCCTTAGCCGCCAGACAGCCGGAACTATCATGGTATGCTCAAAGCAAATCCTTATCTGAACGACAATTTCCTCAATATTCTGATAAATTGCAATGGACAATATTAAGGCCAACGGCAGTTTATGGTCCTGGTGATAAAGAACTGAAACCGCTATTTCAAGCAATGCACCGCGGCATCATGCCTGCTTTCGGAAGCATCTATAATCGCTTTGGTTTAATTCATGTTCATGATTTAGTCAGCGCCATCTTGACCTGGTTGAATACGCCGGTAACAGCAAACCAAATTTTTGAATTGGATGATGGCACACCCAATGGGTACAGCTATGAAGAATTGTCCATTTTGGCGCAAAATGTGTGGAAAAGACCCGTTCGCTGTATTCAGATTCCCGATCTTATGATCAGGAGCATCGCTGCATTAAACTTGCGGTTATCTCAAGTGTTGCATTATTCGCCTATGCTAACACCGGGCAAGGTTAATGAGTTACAACATAATAATTGGGTGTGTGATAATACACCTTTGAGGAATGTCATTCCTGATTGGCAACCCAAAGTTCATTTACGTGATATTCTGCCTGAATTAATCTAATTCTAAACTATCAACTGATCCAATTTATGACTGATAGCAACTATGATGAAATCATGCGATTGCTTTGTGATCGTCTCAGCGCTCTTACCGATTCTGAATTATTGATTACACCCGACACAAATCTAATTAGCCAGCTTTCTATCGATTCAATTAAGCTTCTTAACTTAATTATGGAAATCGAGGATACTTTCGATGTTTCAATTCCGATTAATGGGCTCACAGATGTCCAAACCGTCCGCCAGCTTGCCGATTTGGTATATAAAGTTAAGTCAACATCATAATGAAATTACTTGAAAAATTAGATGCCGCTGCAGCCGCAAGAAAGGCACTCTTACCTAATGGTGTCGGAGCATTTGGCATTCCCATAGAAGAAGTTTACTCCGCAACTGAAGCTCGAATTGGGAATCGCCGCGTACTGTTATTAGGCACTAATAACTATCTTGGATTAACATTTGCGCCCGAATGCATTCGCGCAGCACATGAAGCCATCGACAAAGAAGGAACGGGTACAACGGGATCTCGCATGGCAAATGGCAGTTATTATGGTCACCGTGCTCTTGAAAAAGAATTTGCCGAATTTTATAAATGCAGTTCAGGCATCGTGTTTACCACCGGCTATCAAGCTAATTTAGGCACTATCTCTGGATTGGTGGGACCTGGAGATACTGTACTGATCGATGGCGACTCACATGCCAGCATTTATGACGGCTGTATTCTGAGCGGCGCCGATATCATTCGATTCAAGCACAACGATATGGGCGATATGGAAAAGCGGCTTCGCCGGCTCGGTGATCGCACGGAAACAACCTTGGTAATCGCTGAAGGAATATACAGCATGTTAGGTGATCAAGCACCTTTGGCGGAAATTGTCAGATTAAAAAAAGCATACAATTGCATCTTACTCCTTGATGAAGCTCATTCCCTGGGGGTTTTGGGTGAAACTGGACAAGGTCTAGTAGAACACACCGGCTTACTTGAAGAAGTTGATTTCATTACTGGGACTTTCAGTAAAAGCCTCTGCAGTATTGGCGGATTTTGCGTCAGTAACCATCCACAGTTAGAACAATTACGTTATGTGAGCCATCCTTATATTTTTACTGCATCTCCCTCCCCCGCAACGATTGCTTCAACTCGCGCGGCGCTGGAATTGTTGCGGACTGGCACTCATTTACGCAAGCAATTATGGAACAATTGCACCCAACTATATGCTCAGCTTAGCGGAGCGGGCTATCATTTAGGCCCTGATGCGGGGCCTGTCATTGCAGCGATTGTAGATACGCCCCAGCAAGCTTTATTGCTGTGGCAAAAATTGCTTGAACATAATATTTATGTGAATTTGATACTGCCACCCGCTGCACCAGAAGGAAAGTCACTCGTAAGATGTAGCGTGAATGCTGCTCATACAACCGAGCAGATTAATTATGTTGGAGAAACCTTCTCAAAACTCTATTCATTAGTGAATTAAGGAATATATAAAAGTAATTGATTGAATAATAATATAATCATTTAAACGCTTTTCAGGCACTCATCGATTCAACTCTTACATAAGAGAGTTCTAGAAAAAATGGCTGAGCGTTGAGCAACCGGCTCAAATCAAGAAATAAATTCAATGCATCAAAGATCAATAAAAGGCTTGGAGTTGACTTTAACGCAGCTTCGTCACTGATGGAGAATGTAGAAAGTACGCGAGGCTATCAGGAATTCATCGGATACTCATGTTTCATTTTTCTTCATCGCTTTCATCAATTTGATTTCTAATCATTGGACAAGTCATGAAATTAAGCCAGATCCTTGCTTTTTTACCGCTGTTCTTATTCTTGCAAAACAATGCATTTGGGATTGCCATCACGTACGATGGATTCGAGTGTCTAAATGCGACGAACGCAAATGATGTCACTCTTAACACCAACAGCTTAGTTCAAAGCAAATTTGAGGTTATTGAAAATTCACAAGAAGGCATCTATCGCTTAACACTGACAGGCGGCATCCCACGCATTCTCGATACCAGCAACAATGTGTGCATTGATAGCGTCACTGCAATTGGTTATTCTGGGATTCCAGCAGTAGAGGGATTACCTCGAAGATTAACCTCCATTGACGCAACGGGATATTTCAATGGACGAGAATTGCTGATCGTAGTCAGTTCCATGGTAACTGATCTAAGTGCTAAAAATGTCCCTTTTTTACCTTTTAGTACCAGTCAGGTCTTTGCAATTACTCATACTTTAATTTTCGATTTCGATTCCCAGGCATCAGTATTTCATTTAAAAAAATTAATACGTAACCAAGGACTTACACACACAAGTGAATCCACTAATCTGATATTTCCATTTTTTGAAACGATATTGCCATCATTCAATGATGCCGCCCGGGATAGACCCAAGATACTTACCCCCTCTACACCGCTTCAATACCGATTGGAATGAAAATCCGTTCATATCGCTGAACCTCCCTTGATCAACCCCAGGCATCGACAATAGATGCGGCATAGAAACGTAAGCCTTTTTCACGTATAATCTCTGCTCCAATAACCAAGCTAAGAGAAACTCATCACTTGGTTCTTTTTTCCACCTCTTGTCAGTATCCAAGGAGTTTTTTGTGTCACAGCGCCAGAATGCCATCCTTGCTCTTGCCGATGGAACGATTTTTCATGGCGTTTCCATTGGTATTGAAGGCATCAGTACAGGAGAAGTGGCGTTTAATACGGCGATGACAGGTTATCAGGAGATTTTGACTGACCCATCTTATTGCCGGCAAATCATCACCCTGACTTATCCCCATATTGGCAATACCGGTGTCAACCTCGAAGATTTCGAGTCAGGAAATGTTAACAAAGTACATGCGGCAGGCTTAGTCATACGTGATCTCCCGTTAGTGGCAAGTAATTATCGCCAAACAGCAACGATATCCGAATTCCTCAACCAGCAAAATGTTGTGGCAATCGCCGAGATCGATACTCGCAAGCTAACGCGGATTTTGCGGGAAAAAGGCGCGCAGGCTGGATGTATCATGGCTGGAAATGTCGATGAAGTAATTGCATTGCAGGCCGCCAAGACATTCCCTGGATTGACCGGAATGGATCTTGCCAAAGTGGTGACTTGCCCCCAACCTTATGTCTGGACAGAAGGAGAGTGGTCATTAGAATCAGGATTTCAAACTCCAACAGACCATCAGTACAATGTTGCGGCCTATGATTTTGGCATCAAACGCACCATTTTGCGTAAACTGGCCCAGCGCGGTTGTAAAGTTACCGTATTTCCTGCGCAGACTCCTGTCAATGAAATTCTGGAAACTCAGCCTGATGGAGTATTTCTTTCCAATGGTCCAGGTGATCCTGAACCTTGCGATTATGCTATTTCCGCGACCCAAGCTATATTACAAAAAAATATTCCGCTATTTGGCATTTGTTTAGGCCATCAATTATTGGGATTAGCCACGGGTGCCCGCACCACCAAAATGAAATTCGGCCACCATGGCGCCAATCATCCTGTGCACGATCTCCGCAGCGGGAAAGTCATCATCACCAGCCAGAACCATGGCTTCACGGTTGATATTGACACCTTGCCGGCTAACGCACGCATCACACATGTCTCTCTGTTTGATAGCAGTCTGCAAGGGTTTGAATTAAATGACAAACCTGCGTTCTGTTTTCAAGGTCATCCAGAAGCCAGTCCTGGCCCACATGAAGCAGGTTATTTGTTCGATCACTTTATTAACTTGATGAAAAAACAAAAAAATCGGATTTAACAGCAACCTGATCATCCATTACGCAACGCTCACTCATCCTCACTATGCCTAAACGAACCGACATCAAATCCATACTCATCATCGGCGCCGGACCGATCATCATCGGTCAAGCATGTGAATTTGATTATTCGGGCGTGCAGGCATGCAAAGCCTTACGCGAAGAGGGGTATCGTATTGTTTTGGTCAATTCCAACCCGGCTACCATCATGACAGATCCGGAAATGGCCGATGCGACTTATATTGAGCCAATTACCTGGACGATGCTGGAAAAAATCATAGAAATCGAGCGACCTGAAGCGCTATTGCCGACAATGGGCGGACAAACCGCTCTTAATTGTGCGCTCGACCTGGTAAAGCACGGTGTGCTTGAAAAATATAATGTCGAACTGATCGGTGCATCCCGTGAAGCGATCGATATGGCAGAAGACCGGGAAAAGTTCAAGCAAGCCATGACTCGCATCGGGCTACAGTCAGCACGCTCAGCAGTAGCTCACAGTATGGAAGAAGCATTGCAGGTGCAAGCGATGGTTGGCTACCCCGTTATCATCCGACCTTCTTTCACCATGGGCGGAAGTGGCGGCGGCATTGCCTACAATCGTGAAGAATTTCTGAATATATGCGAACGCGGCCTGGAAACTTCCCCAACGAAAGAATTGCTGATCGAAGAATCAGTCATTGGCTGGAAAGAATTCGAGATGGAAGTAGTGCGCGATAAAAATGATAACTGCATCATCGTCTGCGCCATCGAAAACGTCGACCCGATGGGTGTGCATACCGGTGACTCCATTACCGTGGCACCTGCGCAGACACTGACCGACAAGGAATATCAATTGATGCGGAATGCATCAATCGCAGTACTGCGCGAAATTGGCGTCGAAACCGGAGGTTCTAACGTTCAATTTGCCATTAATCCTGACAATGGCCGTATGCTGGTGATCGAAATGAATCCTCGCGTTTCGCGCTCCTCTGCTCTGGCTTCCAAGGCAACTGGTTTTCCCATTGCCAAGATTGCCGCCAAGCTTGCAGTTGGGTACACGCTCAATGAACTTGGCAATGACATAACGGGCGGCATTACTCCAGCCTCATTTGAACCGACCATTGATTACATTGTGACCAAGGTGCCGCGCTTCGCTTTCGAGAAATTTCCTCAAACCAATGACCGCCTTACAACTCAAATGAAATCAGTGGGTGAAGTCATGGCGATCGGACGCACCTTTCAGGAGTCCCTACAAAAAGCATTACGGGGACTGGAAACCGGAGTGGATGGGCTGGATGAAAAAACCGATAATCTCGAAACCATTCGAACCGAGCTGGCCAATCCCGGTCCAGAGCGGATCTGGTATATTGCAGACGCTTTCCGATGCAAACTATCGATTGAAGAAATTCATCAATTAACTCACATTGATATCTGGTTCTTGACGCAGATTGAGGATCTGGTGAAACAAGAACAAGCGTTAATGGGCACGGCGCTTGATGCGCTCGACAAGGCGACCTTGCGCAAACTTAAACGTAGTGGCTTTTCTGACCGGCGCCTTGCAACACTCCTTAAAACCGAGCAAAAGATCATCCGGGACTGCCGACATCAACATGGGCTGCGCCCTGTGTATAAACGCGTCGATACTTGCGCGGCCGAGTTCGCCACCAGCACGGCTTATCTCTATTCCACCTATGAAGATGAATGTGAAGCGCAGCCGACTCATAAAAAGAAAATCATGGTGCTGGGTGGCGGTCCAAATCGCATCGGACAGGGAATCGAATTTGACTACTGCTGCGTTCATGCCGCGCTGGCATTACGTGAAGACGGTTTCGAGACCATCATGGTCAATTGTAATCCAGAAACCGTCTCGACAGACTACGACACATCCGACCGGTTATATTTTGAACCATTGACCTTAGAAGACGTACTTGAAATCGTCGCTGTAGAGAAACCTCATGGCGTCATCGTTCAATATGGTGGTCAGACGCCCCTGAAACTTGCTCGGGATTTAGAAGCCAATGGCGTACCGATCATCGGCACGAGCCCGGATATGATCGATTGTGCAGAAGATCGTGAGCGCTTTCAGATGATGCTGCACCAATTGGGTTTACGGCAACCGCCAAATCGCACAGCGCGCACCCCGGAAGCAGCTTTAGCGGCTGCAGAAGAAATTGGCTATCCGTTGGTCGTACGTCCCAGCTACGTATTGGGTGGACGCGCGATGGAAATCGTCCATGAAAAAGCCGATCTTGAGCGATATATGCGCGAAGCCGTGAAAGTTTCAAATGATTCGCCCGTATTACTGGATCACTTCTTGACCAATGCCACAGAAGTTGATGTCGATGCCATCTATGATGGAGAAACAGTTCTGATCGGCGGCATCATGGAGCATATCGAACAGGCAGGCGTTCATTCAGGAGATTCCGCATGTTCATTGCCGACCTTCAATCTACCACCCGAAATCCTGGATGAACTTCGTCGCCAAACGGCGGAGATGGCTCGCGCACTTAACGTCGTCGGCTTAATGAATGTGCAATTTGCCATCCAGGATCAAGTCGTCTATGTTCTCGAAGTCAATCCGCGGGCATCACGCACAGTTCCATTCATTTCCAAAGCCACCGGCCTTCAGTTAGCCAAAATTTCAGCGCGGTGCATGGCAGGAAAAACGCTTCTGACACAAGGCGTCACCGAAGAAATTATTCCTGCCTATTTTTCAGTCAAAGAAGCCGTTTTCCCATTTATAAAACTCTCCGGCGTAGATACGATACTGGGCCCCGAAATGAAATCCACCGGTGAAGTGATGGGAATGGGCGCCACGTTTGCTGAAGCATTTATCAAATCACAACTGGCAACGGATGTCCGTTTACCCAGTTCCGGCAAAATTTTTATAAGCGTGCGCCAATCCGACAAGCTTCACGCCGTCGACATAGCTCGCAATCTCGCGGAACTCGGATTTACTCTTTATGCAACCCGTGGCACGGCGGCAGCAATTACCGAGGCGGGGGTAAATGTCATTACCATCAATAAAGTTGCCGAAGGTCGACCTCATATCGTGGATATGATCAAGAATGGCGAGATCAATTTGATCATCAATACGGTAAAAAATCAGCGGAGCGCCATACGTGATTCTTATTCGATTAGACATGCTGCACTACAGGCAAGAGTAACGTACTATACGACGCTCGCCGGTGCGCGCGCAGCTTGTGTTGGTATCATCAACAGACGCGAATTACAAGCCTATAATTTGCAGAAGTTACATTCGCAACTCAAAGGATGAGCAAGGATAAGCAATAATCTTGTTTTATGATAAAAATTAGATGAAGAGGAAAGGTAAGGATTTACGATGAGTACAATTCCATTAACCGTCGTAGGTGCGGAAGCGTTGCGGAAAGAACTTCATGAAATGAAAACAATACACCGACCTGCAGTGATTGCGGCTATCGCCGAAGCCCGTTCTCATGGTGATCTTTCAGAAAATGCTGAATATGATGCAGCAAAGGAAAAGCAAGGTTTTATTGAAGGTCGGATTGCTGAGCTTGAAAGCAAGCTTTCAATCGCTCAAATCATCAATCCGGCGCTAATAAACGCTGACGGTGCTTGTGTTTTTGGCGCGACTGTTGAATTAGAGGATATGCAGAACGGCGAAACAGTCACTTATCAGATAGTAGGTGACGATGAAGCTAATATCAAATATGGAAAGATTTCGATCAGCTCTCCCATTTCCCGAGCTTTGATTGGCAAATATCCGGGGGATATTGCTGAAGTCCAAGCACCGGGTGGAATTCGTGAGTATGAAATACTGGATGTCAAGTATATCTAAGTCAACACTTCAATTTTGAAAGCTGCGTTTGGTTCGAAATGGCTCACGCTTCTTTTTGACAGCACCATCAGACTTCTGAGGTAATTGTTCCGGATTGGGCCGATAAATCACAAATATTTTACCGATGTGCTGCACAGCGGCCGCGTTGAGACGCTGGCAGATCTCTTCAAACAATGTATTTCTCGCCGCTCGGTCATCAACATGAACTTTAATTTTGATCAATTCATGACTTGTCAGTCCACGATCGACCTCGTCAATCACATTGTCAGATAGCCCCGTTTTACCGATCATTACAACGGGCTGAAGGGCATGCGCTCGAGCCTTTAGTTCACGCCGCTGAGCAACAGATAGTGCTAACATAATTTTCCTTCAAACTGATTATTTTACTTGATGAAACCTTCTAAAACCAGCAAAGCCTGGATGAAAGAGCATGTCAATGATTTCTTCGTTAAGCAAGCTCAGAAAGATGGTTATCGGTCTCGTGCGGCCTATAAATTGCTTGAAATCGATGAACGGGACCGCATTCTAAAACCTGACATGCTGGTCATTGATTTAGGAGCAGCCCCAGGGAGCTGGTCGCAAGTTGCACGGCAAAAATTGAAAAATACAGGTAATGTGATCGCGCTGGATATCCTTGAGATGGCGCCTCTACCTGCCGTAAAGTTTATTCACGGTGATTTTAGAGAAGAAACAATTGCCTCTGAAATACAAAAACACTTCAATAATCGACGACCAGACCTTGTAATGTCAGATATGGCACCTAATATGAGTGGTGTCGTAATAAGCGATCAGGCCAACAGCATGTATTTAGCCGAATTAGCGCTCGCTTTCTCGATAGATCATCTGAACTATGGTGGAAATTTTTTGGTCAAAATTTTCCAAGGGCGGGATTTCGATCAATTTTTACGTGCTATGCGCTCGAGTTTTAAACAGGTGGTCATACGGAAACCGAAAGCATCGCGGGATCGCAGTAATGAATTATATTTATTAGGAAGTGGAAAAAAATAATTGAAATTACTAAAAAATGAATGAATCCCCTCAGAGATGTAGGAAAATGAAAGTAGTAAGATGTCATTCAATAGCAATTTTATATCTTCTGTTATATTCTACACATTATGGTTAGAATGACTAATCAATGATTTTAAGGTGCAAACCAAGGAGCTATCTTGAATAATCTAATTAAAAACATGGCCATATGGCTAGTAATTGCACTTGTGTTGATGACCGTATTCAATCAATTCAGCGTACGTCAACCGACGCAGGTTCCGATGGAATACTCTCAATTCATCACCGAATTGAATCAAGGCAGAATTGCAAAGGTTGTCATCGAAGGTCGTACCCTCAAAGGCACGAAATCTGACGGTCGTCGTTTCACTACCTACGCTCCATCCGATCCATGGATGGTCAGCGATCTGCTCAAAGCAGGGGTGATTATCGAGGCTAAACCGGACGAAGAACCATCTATGTTGATGAGTATCTTCATTTCATGGTTCCCGATGCTGCTGCTTATCGGTGTATGGATATTTTTCATGCGTCAGATGCAGGGTGGCGGACGCAACGGTGGCGCCTTTTCGTTTGGCAAAAGCAAGGCTCGCATGCTCGACAAATCTACTAATACGGTTACCTTCAATGATGTGGCAGGGTGTGAGGAAGCGAAAGAAGAAGTTGCAGAGCTTGTTGAATTTTTACGCGACCCCACCAAATTCCAGAAACTGGGCGGTCGCATCCCTCGCGGTGTATTGATGGTTGGCAGTCCAGGGACCGGTAAAACATTATTGGCGCGAGCTATTGCAGGAGAAGCACAAGTTCCATTCTTCAGTATTTCCGGTTCAGATTTTGTCGAAATGTTTGTTGGCGTGGGAGCATCCCGAGTACGGGACATGTTCGAACAAGCTAAAAAACATGCGCCCTGCATCATTTTCATCGACGAGATTGATGCGGTAGGCCGTCAACGCGGTGCCGGATTGGGTGGTGGAAATGATGAACGCGAGCAGACTCTGAATCAGTTATTGGTAGAGATGGATGGTTTTGAAGGCGCAATGGGTGTAATCGTGATTGCAGCCACCAACCGGCCTGATGTATTGGATCCCGCATTATTGCGACCTGGCCGTTTCGACCGTCAGGTAACGGTACCCTTGCCGGACATTCGTGGTCGCGAACAAATTCTTCATGTGCATATGCGTAAAGTACCGCTGGCACCTGATGTAAAAGCTGAAATTCTTGCACGAGGCACACCAGGAATGTCAGGCGCTGATTTGGCCAATCTGGTCAATGAAGCCGCGTTGTTTGCTGCCAGAAGCAATAAACGGTTAGTAGACATGGACGATTTCGAGCGTGCAAAAGATAAAATCTTCATGGGAGCAGAACGTCGCTCCGTCGTCATGCCCGAGCACGAACGCAGAAATACGGCTTACCACGAATCAGGACACGCCGTCGTGGCGCAATTGTTACCTAAAACCGATCCTGTGCATAAAGTAACCATCATCCCTCGCGGCCGGGCATTGGGAGTCACGATGCAATTACCCACTGAAGACCGGTTCAGCATGGAACGCGAAGAAATCCTGCAGCGAATCTCCGTTATGTTTGGTGGAAGGATTGCAGAAGAAGTATTCATGAATCAAATGACGACGGGCGCTTCCAATGATTTTGAACGTGCCACTGAGTTAGCAAAACAAATGGTGACTCAATGGGGTATGTCGGACACCCTTGGTCCCATGGTATATGGTGAAAATGAAGGAGAAGTTTTTCTAGGTCGCTCAGTGACCACTCATAAAAATGTGAGTGAAGCAACGATGCAGAAAGTTGATGCAGAAGTTCGTCGTATCGTCGATGAACAGTACACATTGGCACGCAAACTCATTGAAGCCAATAAAGATAAGATCGAAGCTATGACTCAGGCATTGTTGGAATGGGAAACCATTGATAGCGATCAAATCAAGGACATCATGGAAGGTCGTCCTCCACGTCCGCCTAAACCGCCTCAATCCATGACTTCATCAACTACTGGGGAGTCTCCGACCACCCGCGATGTAAAAGGTGAACCTGTTGCACCTCAAGAAATAGCCAAAGAAGTCGACTAGTTCTTTGATATCCCAATAAGGGATACGAGTTATACTCGTATCCCTTATTTATTTGTAACTACCTCAATTTATTCATTCAATCGTGCCTTCAATGGAGCAACGGTATCACACCCTACCCACGAATCGTCCACTCATCATGGGGATCGTCAATATCACGCCCGACTCTTTTTCAGATGGCGGGCGTTATCTATCCGCTCGGGATGCCATCTTACATGCCAGGAAACTCATTGATGAAGGCGCTGACATTGTTGATATTGGTGGAGAATCCACGCGCCCCGGAAGTCAACCCGTAAGTATCGACGAAGAATTACAGCGAGTTATTCCGGTATTGGAAGCGTTAAGCGGAACTCAAATCCCGATTTCCATTGATACTTCAAAACCAGAGGTGATGAAGGAAGCAATTGAAGCTGGCGCTTTCATGATTAATGACGTTAATGCATTGCGCAATCCCGGCGCACTGGAGATAATCGCTCAATATCATCACATTAAAGTCTGCCTGATGCACATGCAAGGTACGCCACAAAACATGCAACAGCATCCGCATTATAGCCAGGTGGTCGATGAAGTCAGCAATTTCCTGCAACAACGCATCAACGCCGCCATCGCCGCAGGCATTTCGAAAGAGCGGCTGATCATCGATCCAGGTTTTGGTTTCGGTAAAACCTTTCAGCACAATCTGGTTTTATTGGATCAACTCAACCAATTGCAATTTTGGGATACTCCTATCCTGGTGGGCTTCTCGCGCAAATCCATGCTGGGAACGATCACGGGTAATGATGTAGAAAATCGGCTGCATGAAAGTATTGCCGCAGCCTTGCTTGCAGTAGTCAAAGGTGCCAAAATTGTAAGAGTGCATGATGTCAAAGCAACAAAAGATGCACTTGCAGTGTATACCGCAGTGAAAAACTGCAAAAGCTAAATACATTCACTAAAATTGTCGTTTCCAATCATATCTATGAATTCTTCAATAGGATAACCAATTGACACGAAAATATTTTGGAACTGATGGTATACGAGGACGAGTAGGAACTTTCCCAATCACCCCGGAATTTATCATGCACCTGGGATACGCGGCTGGTAAAGTCCTTTCAACGATGGATTGGCATTTAGCAGAAGGAAATCGACCGACGGTACTAATCGGCAAAGATACTCGAGTATCGGGTTATATACTCGAATCTGCGCTAGAAGCTGGTTTGTCCGCAGCAGGTATCGATGTTTTTTTGTCCGGCCCGATGCCCACGCCTGCCATCGCTTATCTGATCCGCGCGCTACGCCTGCAAGCAGGTATTGTGATCTCAGCCTCGCATAACTTGTTCGAAGACAATGGCGTTAAATTCTTTTCGGCAGATGGACGTAAGCTCCCCGACGAGGTCGAACATCAGATTGAATCTTTTATAGACGTGCCAATCGAGACCATGCCTTCCGAAAAACTCGGCAAAGTACAGCGTATCAGAGACGCGTCGGGCCGTTATATTGAATTTTGTAAAAGCTCCTTCCCGTATCATCTCGACCTGCGCGGATTAAAGATCGTCGTCGATTGTGCCAATGGTGCCGCCTACAATATTGCCGGTCATGTCATGCATGAATTGGGAGCAGATGTGGTTACGATAGGAGTTCAGCCCAACGGGCTGAACATTAATCTTGACTGTGGCGCTACACATTGTGCAACACTGCAAAAAGCCGTACTTCAGCATCATGCGGATCTAGGCATTGCCTTGGACGGAGATGGTGACCGCATCATGATGGTCGATAAGCAAGGCAGATTGTATGAAGGCGATCAGCTGCTTTACATTATCGCCAAACACAGGAAAATGAAGAAACTTCTTAAAGGTGGCGTGGTGGGTACGATTATGACCAATCTAGCCATAGAAAACCGTTTTAAGAAAATGAATATTCCTTTTCTTCGCGCACAAGTGGGTGATCGCTATATTTTGGAAATGTTGCAAGAAAAGAAATGGTATCTCGGTGGCGAAAACTCCGGTCACATTGTCTGCAAGGATAAGCACACGACGGGAGACGGCATTATCTCCGCACTTCAGGTTCTATATGCATTACGGGACACACAGAAAACCTTGGCTCAATTCTTGCACGGCGTTGCACTCTATCCACAACGATTGATTAATGTAAAAACACCTAAATCTTTCAATTTCGCGACCAATGAAACCGTCAAGTCGATCCAGAAAGCCGCTGAAACGGATCTGAATGGCAAAGGCAGGGTACTCATACGGGCCTCGGGCACGGAGCCGGTCATCCGGGTCATGGTAGAAGGAGAATCAAAGCATAAAATCAATCACTGGGCGGAACGTATCGCTCAAACGATCCAGGCTGCCTCGACCGCGTGACGTATTGCTTACTCCAATGTTTTATAACGAACCATACAGTTCATGCATAAAAAAACAGTTGTCATCATTCTGTAACAATCCTGAAATATTATTGCTCTGGCAATCAAAGACACCCTGAAATGACAATAAACGCCAGTCAGCAACGTGAAATTGAGCACAAATGATGAATCATCCAGGATGTGCTGATTCTTCACGCAGTCTGGTTCCGTGCAAACGCAATCGTGTTTCAGAGTCATCTAATGGTTGCTCTATTCGCATCATTCATCATTGGAGTATATACATGCTAAATTCACTCACTCTGAAATCAATTGCTGTGACCGTTCTAGTCGGCGCAATGATGATTTCACAAAGCATTCTTGCCAGTCCGATCGTCAAAATCGATGGCTCGAGTACAGTTTTCCCTATAACCGAAGCAGTTGCTGAGGATTTCCAGATTGCCAAACGCGGAGCCATTCGTGTCACCGTGGGAATTTCCGGCACAGGCGGAGGTTTCAAAAAGTTCTGTCGCAATGAAATCGACATTGTCAATGCTTCCCGACCTATCACTCAGGCAGAAATGGATGCTTGCAAACAACAAGGCGTGCAGTATATTGAAATGCCGATCGCATTTGATGCACTGACGGTCGTAATCAACCCCAAAAATACCTGGAGCAAAACCATTACGGTCGAAGAATTGAAGAAAGTATGGGAACCTGATGCACAAGGTAAGATTACGCACTGGAATCAGATCAATCCCGCATGGCCAGACAAGAAAATTAAACTGTATGGACCGGGTGCCGATTCGGGTACGTTTGAGTATTTCACCGAAGCGATCGTTGGCAAACCCAAATCAAGCCGGGGTGATTTTACTGCTTCCGAAGATGACAACGTTCTGGTTCAGGGTGTCGCCAGTGACATTTATGCGTTAGGATTTTTTGGATTTGCGTATTTCATCGAAAACATGAAAAAGATCAATGCAGTGGCGATTGACAATGGCAATGGGGGAGTCCTGCCTTCTGCCGCTACGGTAGAAAATAACAGCTATAAACCACTGTCGCGCCCAGTGTTCATTTATGTCAATGCAAAATCCACTGACAAGCCTGAAATTAGTGAGTTCGTAAACTATTATATGAAAAATGCACCTGCCCTGGTAACGGAAGTTAAATATTTTCCGCTATCCAAGGAAGTGTATGATTTGAATATCGAACATTTCAATAAGAAAAAGTTTGGTACCGTATTCAAGGGATCTGGAGTTAACATAAAATTAGAAGATATTCTTAAATTGGAATCCAGCCAGTAAATTGTGGCAACGCTGAGCTTGTTTTTGACTTTGTTCACTTTTCATCGATTAAAAGCAGCTCAGTTCATGAAAATCTCTTTTCTACCCTTATTCTGATTCAGAATCATCAATATTTTATTGATATTACCTCATACCTTCCCACTGAATGGATTTCTTGCCCATTTTCTTGAATATCAAAAACAAACGCTGCCTGGTCGTTGGCAGCGGTGAAGTGGCTACCCGCAAGAGCTTGTTTCTACTTCAAGCTGGTGCACGCGTGATCGCGATATCGACTGAACGAGATCCTTCGCTCAATGAATTTGCCGTCGATGGAAGAATTCTTTATCAGGCTGATCATTTTGAATCCGAACATCTTCAGAACATAGCGCTGGTCATCGCAGCAACCAGCGATCGAACCATTAATCGGCAGGTTTCCGAAGCTGCCCAACAACGGCAGATTCCGGTGAATGTAGTCGATGATCCTGAACTCTGCAGCTTTATCATGCCCTCTATCGTTGATCGCTCACCGCTATTGATCGCCATCTCCAGCGGCGGGCAATCTCCGGTTTTAGCACGGCTGCTGAGAGCACAACTTGAAACGATGATTCCGGTAGCCTATGCCCGCTTAGCGTCAATTGCAGGAAAGTTTCGCCAACTCGTCAAGCAGCATTTTTCTCACCCCGAAAAACGACGCATGTTCTGGGAAAAAACGCTTCAAGGACAATTCACCGAAATGGTGCTCGCGGGAAAGGAAGAAGCGGCACAAGCTTATTTGTCAAAATCATTACAACAAGAATGCGATGAATCACCCCAAGGAGAGGTCTATTTAGTCGGTGCGGGGCCAGGCAATCCGGACTTGCTCACGTTCCGGGCGATGCGCCTCATGCAGCAAGCGGATGTTGTAGTATATGATCGCCTGGTTTCACCTGCAATTCTGGAAATGGTGCGACGAGACGCCCATCGCATTTATGCAGGTAAAGAACGCAGCCGTCATACCTTGCAGCAGGAATCAATCAATCAACTGCTGGTGCGGTTAGCACAAGAAGGCAAACGAGTGCTGCGGCTCAAAGGTGGCGATCCTTTTATCTTTGGCCGAGGTGGCGAAGAAATAGAAACTTTGGCAATACACCGCATCCCATTTCAAGTTGTACCTGGCATCACGGCTGCATCCGGGGTCGCTGCTTATGCCGGCATCCCACTCACCCACCGTGATTATGCACAGTCATGTATTTTCGTTACCGGTCATTTGAAGAACGATAGCATTGATCTCGATTGGACAGTTCTCGCACGCCCTCATCAAACCATTGTGATTTATATGGGATTGTTAGGATTGCCAATGCTATGCCAGAAACTCATCACGCATGGTCTGCCCGACACCACGTCAGCAGCCATCATCCAGCAAGGCACGACCCATAATCAAAAGATCGTTACCGGAACGTTGCAAACACTACCAGCACTCGCGCAAGCTGCACACTTATCGGCCCCAACGTTGATCATCGTTGGAGAAGTCGTAAAACTGCACCACAACCTGGCCTGGTTTCAATCTAGCGATGAATCTTTGCAGCCCAACCTCATCCAGCTGAATTCTTCACAACCATAAAACCACCCAAGAATTCGCGCTTGTAAGCGATCCAATCAGAGTAATTAAAGCCAAGGACGAGCCACAGAGATCTAACATGAGAAATCTGAAGAGTGCGAGATCATTTGATGAACATCAAAGGGTTGTCAACGCTTAGCAAATGTTTTGCGTGAGCTTAATAGCTCTTTTTTTATCTCGCACTCATCATTAACAGAGAGTATTTGTTCGAAACATTCATGCCTGCAGAACCACCCCGCTGGCAAGCCAACAGGGGCAGCAAAGCCTGCTTTTAAAGCAATTTCTTGATTAGTCAGCTTGTCTTCTCAGAAAAGCGGGAATATCCATTGGATCCACCCCTGACTGACGCATTGCTGCCACTGTTGCATTACTTCTCCTTCCGGTACGCATTACAGCGGGCTCTTCCGATGAATACATCGACTCACGATCATCCGTTCCAGTACGACTGTGAATGACCGTCAACGGAGAATTCTGGCTTTGACTGGCGATGGAACCTAAACCTGTTGCAACCAGCGTGACACGAAGATCTTCGGTCATATTCTCATCAATCACAGTACCAACGATAATGGTGGCATCTTCAGCCGTCAGGTTTTTAATAGCACTCATAACTTCATGAACTTCACGCATTTTCAGCGATGAGCTTGCGGTAATGTTTACCAGAATGCCACGCGCACCGGACAAAGAAATATCTTCCAGCAATGGACTGGACACGGCACGTTCAGCAGCGACACGCGCACGATCGACGCCTGCTGCAACGGCTGAACCCATCATCGCCATACCCATTTCTGACATTACCGTTTTCACGTCAGCAAAGTCCACATTGACGAGACCAGGACAATTGATCACTTCCGCGATACCGGCTACCGCGCCGTACAGCACATCATTGGCTGCTTTGAACGCATCAAGCATGGAGATGTCGTTACCCAGCACCATCATTAACTTGTCGTTCGGAATGACAATCAAAGAATCGACATGTTGCGAGAGCGCTTCCATGCCGGCTTTGGCCGCCACTAGGCGTCTTCCTTCGAACGCAAAAGGTTTGCTGACCACTGCCACGGTCAGGATACCCATTTCCTTGGCTACCTGAGCGACAACCGGCGCTGCGCCAGTACCGGTTCCTCCGCCCATGCCTGCGGTAATGAACAACATATCTGCGCCCTGAATTAATTCCGCGATACGATCGCGATCTTCTAACGCTGCTTCGCGGCCGATCTCTGGATTTGCGCCGGCGCCCAACCCTTTTGTAACGCCTGTGCCTAATTGTAATATTGTTGGCGCTTTATTCCCTTTCAATGCCTGCGCATCAGTATTCATACTGATGAACTCAACACCGTGCATCCCGTTTTGAATCATGTGATCCACGGCATTGCTTCCGCAGCCACCGACGCCAACTACTTTAATGACCGCTTCCTGAGTTTCGTTATTGATGATTTCGAACATAATGTCTCTCCTTTAGTACAATGAAAATAAAGCTACTAGACAACTTCCAACTCTAAAACAACCCTCTGAAAATTACTAAAAATTTCTCTGAAACCATCCTTTCATACGCGAAAGAATCTGTTTGGCAGAACCTCCTTGTAATTTTGAACCATGGTGATGCTGCATTTGTTGAATTCCGGCCAGAATAAGACCGATACCCGTTGAATATCGCGGTGTATGAATCACTTCTTTTAAATTGCCATGATAATTGGGCAAACCCAACCGCACTGGCATATGAAAAATTTCTTCGCCTAACTCCACCATTCCCTGCAATGAGGCGGAACCTCCGGTAATCACGATGCCCGATGACAGCAGTTCTTCGAATCCGCTGCGACGCAGTTCGGCTTGTACCATGCAGTACAATTCTTCAACCCTCGGTTCGATCACTTCTGCCAGCGTCTGTCTCGAGAGCTGTCGCGAGCCGCGGTTACCGACATCAGGAACTTCCACCATCTCCTTAGTATCCGCGAGGCTTCGGAGCGCACAGCCATAGTGGCATTTGATATCCTCGGCGCTTTTGGTTGGTGTACGCAATGCCATCGCGATGTCGTTTGTGATTTGATCACCCGCGATCGGAATGACCGCGGTATGACGGATCGCACCATTGGTAAAGACCGCGATATCCGTTGTCCCCCCGCCGATATCCACCAGACACACGCCTAGGTCTTTTTCATCCTCCGATAACACGGCCATTGCCGACGCAAGCGGCTGCAAAATCAGATCACGTACCTCAAGTCCGCATCGATGTACGCATTTCATGATGTTTTGCGCTGCCGATACGGCGCCAGTAACGATGTGCACCTTGACTTCCAGCCGTATGCCGCTCATTCCGACTGGCTCGCGCACATCTTCCTGACCGTCGATGATAAATTCTTGATTAAGGATATGCAGAATCTGCTGATCAGCAGGGATATTTACCGCTTTTGCAGCCTCCATCACCCGCTCAACATCCTTTTCGGTCACTTCTCTATCTTTGATGGGTACCATGCCGTCGGAATTAAAACCTTTGATATGACTGCCGGCAATCCCGGTGTATACCTCATGAATTTTACAGTCCGCCATCAGCTCGGCTTCTTCCAGTGCGCGCTGAATCGCATTCACGGTAGTTTCGATATTGGCCACCACGCCCTTTTTCAGTCCGCGTGAAGGATGACTACCGAGGCCGATCACTTCGAAACCACCTTCCGGGATGATTTCCGCAACCACAGCAACGATCTTTGATGTGCCTATATCGAGACCAACGATCAAGTTCCTGTTTTCTCTAGCTTTATTCATCGAATCATCTCTCCCTGGTTTCACGTTTCTCTTTTCGAACCGGCTTTACGGGGTGCATGCTGCAACATCTCGGGTGTACGAATAGCAAAACCATTGGGATGACGCAAATCTACATATGCCAATGGCCCTTCCTGATTAAATCGGGCGATGCTATGGTTATAAACTGTGACATAGCGAGCCAGTCTGTCTTCGATCTCATCACGCCCCAGTTCGAGTAAGGTTCCAGTATTCAGTCGAATTCGCCATGCATAACGGGGGGTCAGAGTTATGTCGGTAATCGTCTGACGCAACGGTAATAAAATTTGATTAAACCGTCGGAAATTCCGCGTGACTTCTTTCGCACTCGCTTCCGTGGGCCCAGTGAAAACGGGCAACTCCCTGTTCACCGTGACGCGGAATACCTCACCGTAGGTATTCACCAGCGCATGGCTGCCCCAATAAGCCATGGCGCGGTGTTCTTCAAGCACGACATCCAGGCCATCGGGCCATTGCCGGGTAACTCTTGCTTCACGTACCCAAGGTAATTTTACAAAAGCCTCACGCACTTCGGTTAAATTCACGGAAAGAAAATTTCCCTTGATCTCGCTTTGGGTAATATTCGCGATTTGTTCGCGCGTCACGTTCAACAACTCGTCATGTCCGGCTTTTGTATCTTTTGCGGCATGAATGTTAATTCTTTGCAGCGGAAAGAAGGGCGGCTTCGTCAACCGAATACTGATCACGTAAAGCGTGGCGATCACCACTGACGTAATCAATAACCTGGACAGCAAATTGAGTGCGTGATGATTATTCCACATGAGCTAAAGCCAAAATATTCATTACCAAATCTTCGAATGAAATACCGACCGCTTTTGCAGCCATAGGGACCAGACTATGACTGGTCATTCCCGGCGAGGTGTTGGCCTCGAGAAAATAACATTTCCCGCTCGCAGTCAATATCAAATCTACTCTTCCCCAACCTGCACAACCCAATATTTTATAAGCCTGCAGCGCTTGCGCCTTAATTGCCGTTTCTAACTCATCCGCAAGACCACTGGGACAGAAATAGCGCGTCTTATCTGACACATATTTAGCTTCATAATCATAAAGTTCACCGGAAATTTCAATCCTAACTACCGGCAAGGTCGTTTCCCCCACAATGGCGACTGTCAGTTCTTTTCCGGCAATGAATTCTTCCGCCAGCACTAGCGCGTCATGCTGGGCAGCTAGCCGATACGCTTCCGCCAAGTCCTGCTTGGCATGCACCTTGCTCAAGCCGATGGTGGAACCCTCGCGCGCCGGTTTAACAATCAGCGGTAATCCCAAAGTTTCCGCTATTTCGTCGAAATTGCTGTCCGCCTGCAATACGGCATAGCGCGGCGAAGGGATGCCGACCGCTTGCCAAATCAGTTTGGTGCGCCATTTATCCATGGCCAGCGCGCTGGCCATGACCCCACTGCCGGTATAAGGCAACCGCATCCATTCAAGAATGCCTTGGATCGTACCATCTTCACCAAAACGCCCATGCAATGCGATAAATGCCTTCTGGAAACCTTTCTGCTGCAAATCTTCCAAAGCCCGTTTGGCGGGATCGAATGGATGCGCATCAATTCCGCTGCGGCGCAAAGCTTCGAGCACAGCCTGCCCACTCTGAAGAGAAACCTCACGCTCCGCAGATCGGCCTCCCAGCAACACCGCCACTTTACCAAAGTCACCTGTCGTCACTATGCATGTCTCCCAGCATCGCCGATCATTCGCACCTCAGGTATCAACTCCACGCCCGTTTGCTCTTTTACCCTGCTCTGTATGAACAGTATCAGTGCCTCGATATCGGATGCGCGCGCATTTCCGGTATTGACAATGAAGTTTGCATGCTTGGGTGAAACCATGGCTCCACCGATGCAATGTTTCTTAAAACCACAGCTTTCGATCAAGCGGGCGGCATGATCTCCATGCGGATTACGAAACACCGATCCGGCATTCGGTTGGTCAAGCGGTTGAGCCGCAATGCGTTGCGCCAACAACGTTTTGATCATCTTTCTTGACTCGGCTTGACTCCCATGCTGCAAGCGAAAATAACACCCGGCAAACCACTCTGATTGAACCGCATCGATACGCGGATGCCGCAAACGGACACTACGGTAGCCGATCTCATAATCACACGCCTGACGATCACATATCACGCCATTGCGGTGGATGATTTCGACACGCTCAACGATTTTCCACATTTCTGATCCAAAGCAACCGGCATTCATCGTCAACGCACCTCCTACCGTGCCGGGTATTCCGGCCAGGAATTCCGCTCCGGCCAGGTCATGATTGGCCGCGAATCGGGCGATTTTTGCGCACGCCACACCTGCGCCTGCATATATCAGTCTCATGCCCTGGTCAATCAGTTGCAGGTCATTCAGTCGTGCATGCAGTGCGATCACGATGCCCCGAACACCGCCATCTCGAACCAGCAGATTGCTGCCCAACCCTATCATATGGACAGACTCAAGCCGTGCTTGCTTTAGAAATTGCGCCAGATCCTGCTTGTCCGCAGGAATGTAGAAATACTCGGCATTTCCGCCCACCCGCCACGTGGTATGTTTGCTCATGGGTTCACGGATCCGCAATTCTCCACGGACGCCTAGCAGCGATTCTCCTTCAATTTCGCAATTCGTGAATGGCATACCGAACCTCACGCTATCGAACGAATTCATCATCGGTTGTGAATGCTTAATATTCATGGCCATTGACTACACTGAGCTTATTGTCCATATCAGCTATCGTTGCTACCGCCTTGACAATGGAGCCCGCTCCCATGACCAGCACGACATCCCCATCGCGAACAACATTCAATACCACATCCGCGACTTGCTCGACTTCATCAACATAAATAGGTTCAATTTTTCCCTGGACGCGAATTGCACGTGCGAGCGACTTGCTGTCTGCCGCCACGATAGGGTCCTCACCGGCTGAATATACTTCGGTCAATACCAGCACATCCGCCTGCGACAATACTTTGATGAAATCCTCGAATACATCCCGCGTCCGGGTATAACGATGCGGTTGAAACGCCAGCACCAATCGACGATCCGGAAAAGCGCCACGCGCTGCCTTCATGGTGGCTTCCATTTCAACGGGGTGATGGCCATAGTCGTCGATCAGCGTAAAACTCGTCTGAGTCGCTACCTTGATTTCGCCATGATGCTGAAAGCGTCTTTCGACCCCTTTGAATTCAGACAAGGCTTTTATGATCGCGGTATCAGGCACTCCGATTTCATTGGCCACGGCAATGGCAGCCAATGCATTCTGAATATTGTGCACACCCGGTAGATTCAATGTGATTCCCAACTGGCGCGCCGAACCGTTGACACCAATCACGGCGGTGAATTTCATCTGACAGTTCTGATGATGTATATCGATGGCTCTGACTTGCGCCTGTTCGGACAAGCCATAGGTAGTAATAGGTTTGGAAATGGCCGGTATCACATCGCGGACGTTGACATCGTCCAGGCACAGTACCGCCATGCCATAGAAGGGCAGATGCTGTATAAAATCAACAAATGTTTGTTTTAGACGGTTGAAGTCATAACCATAGGTTTCCATATGGTCGGCGTCGATATTGGTTACCACAGCCAGCACCGGCTGCAAATATAAAAACGAAGCATCGGATTCATCAGCCTCAACCACAATAAATTCACCACTTCCCAATTTTGCATGGCAACCGGCTGCCTCTAGCTTTCCTCCGATCACGAATGTCGGATCCATTTCTGCCGCCGCAAGTATACTGGCTATCAAACTTGTTGTGGTGGTTTTTCCATGGGTACCGGCAACCGCAATTCCTCGCCTCAATCGTAGCAGTTCAGCGAGCATCATCGCACGTGGAACGACAGGAATATTCTTATGCTTGGCGGCGACCACTTCCGGATTATCCAGCTTCACCGCGGTCGATATCACCACGGCATCCGCTCCTGCAATCTGCTGTCCCGCATGGCCGTGATAAATTTTGATGCCGAGTTTGGCCAATCGTTGAGTCACCGAATTTTCCATCAGGTCGGAACCGCTGACTTGATAGCCAAGATTGACGAAAACTTCAGCAATTCCGCTCATTCCCGCACCGCCAATCCCGACAAAGTGAATATGCTTGACCTTATGTTTCATGCCGCTGCTCCAGAAAGTTCAACACACACTTCGGCTACAACTGCAGCCGCATCCGGTTTTGCCAAGCTGCGCGCCATCATTGCCATGTTCAGCAATTTTTCCCGCGTCAGATGAGTCAACAATTCTGTCAGTTTCTGAGCCGTGAATTCCTGTTGTGGAACCAATATGGCCCCGCCTGCTCTGGCTAGGAACAGCGCATTGCAGGTTTGATGATCATCCACTGCGTGAGGATAAGGCACGAGAATGCTGGCGACACCCGCAGCACTCAATTCAGCAATCGTCAATGCGCCTGCGCGGCAGAGTACTAAATCGCAAGCGGCGTAACGTTCCGCCATATTTTCGATGAAAGCCAATACTTCACCGCGTACCTGCAGATCGGCATACCGTTGTCGAGCGGTATCGAGATGCCGATCACCCACTTGATGAACAATAAATGGCCGGTGCTGCTCAGCCATCGATTTAAGGGCTTCAGGCACGACGGTGTTTAATACTTGCGCACCCAAGCTGCCACCTATCACTAATATATTGAGCCTTCCTTCGCGGCCGTAAAAGCGTTGCTGCGGCAGGTCGATCTGTGCAATTTCTGATCGCACTGGATTTCCTGAGAATATCGTTTTTGCTGGATCGGCATGGATGGCGTTCGGAAACCCCAGCATGATCTTATCCGCCAATTTCGCCAGTATCCGGTTCGTTAGTCCAGGCAATGAATTCTGTTCATGAATTATCAATGGCTTGTTCAACAAAGAAGCCATCATTCCGCCTGGAAAAGCAGGATATCCACCCATGCCCAACACAACATCCGGCTTGACTCGACGAATAACGGCGAGGCTTTGCGCAAACGCTCTGATCAAGCGCAGCGGTAACAACAACCAGGTCATCAGCCGCTTGCCCCGCAGGCCTGAAAAGCTGATGGCTTCGATTTGGTAACCATAGCGCGGCACCAGCTTCATCTCCATGCCATTCTCAGTTCCCAGCCAGACGATATGCCAGCCAGCGCGATGCAAATAATCAGCCACCGCCAGTCCCGGGAACACATGCCCACCGGTTCCACCCGCCATGATCAGTATCGTGGGGGATTTCATACGGTCAATCCTCGCAAGCGCTGCCGGTTTTCCCAGTCGATGCGCAAAAGCACCGCCAAGGCGACACAATTGGCGGTAATACTGCTACCTCCAAAACTCAACAGCGGCAAAGTCAGTCCCTTGGTCGGCAGAACCCCCATATTGACACCCATATTGATCAGCGCCTGTATACCGATCCATATTCCGATGCCTTGCGCCACCAGCGCTGCAAATGAAGCGCCGAGCTTGGCAGCCAGACGACCAATGATGAAGGCGCGCATGATCAACGCAATAAATAATCCGATGACTGCCATAACCCCAACAAAACCCAATTCTTCGGCCAATACTGACAAAATGAAATCGGTGTGCGCCTCAGGAAGATAGAACAACTTCTCGACACTGCCGCCCAGCCCCACGCCAAACCATTCACCCCGGCCGAATGCAATCAGGGCATGACTCAATTGATAGCCCTTCCCATAGGGATCTTCCCATGGATTCATGAATGCGATCACCCGATCCACCCGATAAGGAGAAGTCAGAATCAACATGTAGAGACCGGCTGCCAGGATCACGATCAATCCTATGAATATTCTCAAACTCACCCCACCCAGAAAGAGGATGGACATGGCGAGGGTCGTCACCACAAAGAATGCTCCGAAATCCGGTTCCAGCAATAACAGAAATCCTATCAATGCCATCACGATGGTAATGGGCAAAAAGCCTTTCAGCAAACACCCCAGATCGGCCGTCTTGCGGGTAACATAGTCTGCGGTATACAAAATCATCACGAATTTCATGAATTCCGAGGGCTGAAAATTCACCACATAGAGAGAGATCCAGCGTTGACTGCCATTGACTTCATGGCCAATGCCCGGCACAAGCACGAGAACCAGCATCAAAGCGCTCATCATGAAAAGGTAACTGACGAATTTCTGCCATAATTGCATGGGCACCTGAAATGCTAGCAGCCCCATCAGCAAACCTACCACCAGATAAATGCCATGCCGCAACAGATAATGCATGGCCCGATCAGTTCCGAACTGAGCCTCGGCGATCGCTATCGAAGCAGAATAAATCATTACCAGTCCAATGCTGAGCAACAACATCGCTGACCATACCAGTGCCTGGTCAAAATGCGTCATTACTCGCGGTTTAGGATTATTGGCCTGATAAATCATCTTAGTGCTTTTTGTAACCAAAATTAAAAAATCGATTTTCGATATCCTTCACTGCAGCAACGAATACTTCTGCACGATGGATATAATTTCTGAACATATCGAAACTGGCGCACGCCGGGGACAACAGCACTACATCCCCACTCTGCGCCAATAAAAAACTCTTTTGCATGGCTTCTTCCATGGTCTTGGCAAAATGCACAGGCACGCCGCAATCCTGCAATTCTTCGGCGATGAGGCTGGCATCACGCCCGATCAGCACAACTGCCCGGGTATTGTCAGTTACTGCGGGACGAAGGTGCGAGAAATCCTGTCCTTTACCATCTCCGCCTGCAATCAGGACGACGTTTTGCTTCATGCCATTGAGCGCTGCCACGGTTGCGCCTACATTGGTGCTTTTGGAATCATCGTAGAACGTAACGCCATTAAAAGCCGCCACTTTTTCCATTCGGTGCGGCAGTCCGCGAAATTCACGCAATGCCGTCAGCAAAGGCTCTACCGATATTCCCAACCCCCGGCACATTGCCAGTGCCGCCAAGCCATTCGCGGCATTATGCAAACCGTTTACGATCAACTCGGTGGTTTTCATCAACTGCAGATCCCCTTCAACCAGCCATAGGTCTTCGCCATCATTTACGATGCCAAAATCCGTCTGTGTACGCGGCTCATCGATACCAAACGTGATCTTCTGCCTTCCAGGCAACGCCATTGAACGCACAATCGCATCATCACGATTGAGCACTTGTATGCCGGTATTGTGCTCATGCGTAAAAATCTTGGCCTTTGCAGAGGTATAGTCCTGCATGCCGGTATAGCGATCGAGATGATCCTCGCTGACATTCAGAACGGTAGCAACATCTGCATTCAGGTGAGGAGTGGTTTCCAATTGAAAGCTGGATACCTCGAGCACCCAGGCATGAGGCCAGGTACCGGCATCGATACGCTGCATCAGCGCATTCAATACCGCCGGACCGATATTGCCCGCCACTTCGACATCCCAACCTGCGCTTTTGAGCATCGCCCCTACCATCGCAGTGACGGTGGTTTTGCCGTTTGAACCGGTTATCGCCAATACTTTAGGCGGCGGCAAATCACTTTGTTGGAGAGCCCAGATGAAAAGCACCATGTCTCCTACCAATGGAATGCCACGTTGAATGGCTTGCTGCACAACTGGTTGTGCAACCGGCACGCCCGGGCTGGTAGCGATCAGATCGACATCTTCAAAAATCTCTGGCTCAAAATGACCTCGATGAACCTGCGCGCTTGGAAAAGTTTCCATGATTTCTTTCCAACCTGGTGGCTCCATTCGACTATCAGCCACCCGAATATGCGCGCCTTGACGTGACAGCCATTTCACCATGGAAAGACCTGTTTCGCCCATACCCAGCACCAATACTGTTTTTCCTTGTAAATTCATCGTAATTTCAAAGTCGATAGTCCCAGCAACACCAGAATCAGCGTAATGATCCAGAATCTCACCACGACTTGATTCTCCTTCCAGCCCTTCAATTCATAATGATGATGCAGCGGCGCCATGCGGAAAATACGCTTGCCGCGCAATTTGAACGAAGCCACCTGCAACATCACGGATAGCGTTTCAACCACAAATACACCGCCCATGACCACGAGCACGATTTCCTGCCGCACAATCACGGTAACGACGCCCAGCGCCGCTCCCAGCGCAAGCGCGCCCACATCGCCCATGAATACTTCTGCTGGATAGGCGTTGAACCACAAGAAAGCCAGCCCCGCTCCGGCCAGCGCTCCGCAAAATACAGCCAGTTCGCCGGTGTTCGGGATATAAGGTATGCCAAGATATTTCGCGAATACCACATGCCCTGTCACATACGCAAACACAGCCAGTGCGCTGCTGATCATCACGGTCGGCATGATGGCCAGACCATCCAGTCCATCCGTCAAATTAACAGCATTGCTCGTACCGACGATGACAAAATAAGTGAGTATCACAAAACCAGAAATCCCTAACGGAATGGCGATTTCCTTGAAAAAAGGCACGATCATATTGGTCTGGGCGGGAATCTCGGCGGTCGACACCAGATAGCCTGCGACTACCATTGCGATTACTGACTGCCAGAAAAATTTTGCCCGCGCCGACAATCCCTTCGGATTGCGATAGACCACCTTGCGGTAATCATCGATCCAGCCAATCACGCCAAAGCCAACCGTCGTCAGCAACACCACCCAAATATAGTGATTGCTCAAATCAGCCCACAATATTGTCGTCAGTACCATGGACATCAATATCAACGCGCCTCCCATCGTAGGGGTGCCCGACTTGACGAGATGCGACTGCGGGCCGTCATCCCGCACGGACTGACCGATCTTGTACGTGGTCAATTTCCGGATCATCATGGGACCGATGATGAACGAAATGATCAGGGCCGTTATCACTGCAAGCATGGTACGTAGCGTGATATAGCTAAACACATTGAAAGCACGGATATCCTGCGCCAACCATTGAGAAAGTGCTAACAGCATGATAATTCCTGTTCTTGTAATCGTTCGTTCGGCATAGACTCATCGCTTCGCATGATCATTTCCATCAATGCTCAGCTTCGAGCTGCTGAATAACACGTTCCATTTTCATAAAGCGCGATCCTTTTACCAATACAGTCACATCATCGCCCAGCAAATGCTCGGCTACTTCCAATAATGCCTCGAGCGAGCTGAAATGCTGCCCTCCGTTGCCAAATTCGCGGGTTGCATACGCGCTGAGATCACCGAGCGTCAATAACTGATCCAGTCCCACTTTGCGTGCATCTTGTCCGATGGTGCGATGCAAATCCACGGCAGCTTGACCTAGCTCACCCATGTCTCCCAACACCAGAATTTTTTTTCCCTCGGTAGCGGCCAACACGCCCAGAGCAGCCCGCACGGATTCTGGATTAGCATTGTAAGTATCGTCGATTAGCACGGAATGATGCCGCCCCATTTTCCTTTGCAAGCGTCCTCGCACCCCTCGGAAGTTGTTCAAGCCGGCCGCAATCGATACCGGATCGATATGCATGGCGCAAGCTGCGGCTGCGGCCGCCAGCGCATTGTAAATATTATGTATGCCAGGCACCTGCAAGTGCACCTCGGCATCGCCATATGGCAACTTCAGTTTCATCCGATTCGTGGCATTATCCATCTGATATTCAGCTGTCACCTGAGCAGCCTCACGCAATCCGAAATCGATCACTGACCGGGAAGCCGAGCATCGACGCCAAAGAGGGGCAAATGGATCATCCGCATTGATGACCGCAGTGCCGTGTGGGCCGAGACCGTCCACAATTTCAGCTTTGGCCCGCGCCACTGACTCAACGGATCCCAATCCTTCAATGTGCGCAGCTCCCGCATTGGTAATCACTGCAACTGCCGGCTTAGCCAATTGCGTCAGGTAAGCGATCTCTCCGAGATGATTCATGCCCATCTCGATCACAGCATACTGATGATAGGGTCGCAAGCGCAGCAGCATCAGCGGCACGCCAATATCGTTATTGAGATTGCCTTTGGTCGCGAGAACAGGATCTGCTGGTTCAGTTGCGGTCGTCCTCTGGCAGGTTGCGGCATGACGAAAGATGGCTGCAATCATTTCTTTGACTGTCGTTTTTCCGTTGCTTCCAGTCACACCGATGACAGCTCCTGTAAAACGATTCCGCCAATAAGCAGCCAGTTGCCCCAAACCCATGCGCGTATCGTTGACGCGTATCACCGGGATATTTGCAGGGAAGGCTTGGCTATCAGTTGCCTGATTGATCATTGCTGCGATAGCGCCGTTCTCGACCGCGTTGGCAACGAATTGACTGCCATCATATTTCTCACCCACGAGCGCAACGAACAGATGTCCTCTCCTGATCGTACGGCTATCGGTGCTCACGCCGGTAAATAGGGCATCCTCACCGCTCCAGCCGGCGTGCAATACATGTGCAGCTTCGCTGATCATCATCATTTCTTTATCCGTACCTTTCGAGATAATTCGTTCAGTACTTGCTGCACGATTTCGGCGTCATCAAAGGGAATCTTGCGCCCGGTGACGTCCTGAAATTTTTCATGACCTTTTCCCGCGATCAAGACGACATCCCCAAAACGAGCATTATCGATAGCCTGATAAATCGCTGAAGCGCGATCAACTTCAATTTGATGGTGTCTGCCCGTTGCGCCTGCGACAATATCGCGAATGATTTGCTGCGGATCTTCTGTACGTGGGTTATCACTGGTGAAAATAACCGAATCTGCCAGCCGCGTTGCAACTTCCCCAATCAGAGGACGTTTGCCTTTATCTCGATCCCCACCGCAACCCACAACGCAGGTTAAACGCGGCCGGCGGGTAGACATGGCTGTCGTGTAGCTTTTACGAAGAATCTCCCGTAATGTGCACAGCACTTTCTCCAGCGCATCCGGAGTATGTGCATAATCTACAATGACGATGGGCTGATCAGCCGCGACATGTTTTTCCATACGGCCAGGAAGCGTGCGCGCATCCGACAGCGCTTTGATGGCATCCGGCAAACCAATGCCACTGGCCATCAAGGACGCCACCACTGCCAGCACGTTGGATGCATTGAATTTACCCAGCACATTCAAGGCAATGTGTTCACGAACATGCTCGTATTCGATATCAAATTCGATTCCATCGATATCAGCCTGCAGATTCGAGCCATAGACCATGCTGAAATGTTTTGCATGTGCAAATTCTGGATAATTGAATCCATAGCCGATGACCTGAGTGGATGTGTTGGCAAGCTGCCGCGACAACTCCACACCCAGCACGTCGTCCATATTGACAACAGCATATTTCAAGCCAGGCCAGAAAAACAACCGTGCTTTCGTGGCAGCGTAAGCATCCATATCCTGATGATAGTCCAGATGATCACGCGACAAATTGGTCAATACCGCAACCGAAAACACAGTGCCATTAAGCCGCCCTTGCGCTATGCCATGCGATGACACTTCCATCGCGACACTTTCCGCACCGCGCTGCTTGAATTGATTCAACATGCGTTGCAGCACAGTGGCATCCGGGGTGGTATTTTCCGAGCCTTCAAGCTCTGCAACAAACCCATTCCCTAACGTACCGATAATCGCTGTTTTCCTGCTCAGATTGGCCATGGCTTGCGCATACCAGTGACAACACGAAGTTTTACCATTCGTGCCGGTGATTCCCACCATCCATAAGTTCTGTGAAGGATGGCCATACACATGATCGGCGATCAAACCTGCCTTGCTCTTCAGTTCACCGACAGGTAAATTGGGAATTATCCATTCCGAATTCCAAGAAAAATCCTGAGAATCCCACACAATCGCATTGGCTCCCGCCGCGATCGCTTGCGCAATGAATTCGCGTCCGTCTGCCCTTTCTCCTGGATAAGCAAGAAATGTATCGCCCGGCCTGACTTGGCGGCTATCCGTCACTAAATGAGCGATGGGCACGCCCATCTCATCTAGCTGATGAATGTCAAACAATCGCGATATCTTCTTTTTGACGGCCATCACAGTCATCCTTCATCGTCCATTTCCGGCATGGCAGTAAAGGTGATCACATTATTTGCCGATGCATCCGGTGGAATATTCAAGATATGCAATGCACTGCTCATCACATTGCTGAACACGGGCGCAGCAACTGCGCCGCCAAAATACTTTCCAGCCGAAGGCTCATCGATCATCACTGCGACAATCAATCGTGGGTTCGACGCCGGAGCATATCCAACAAATGTCGAAATATATTGTTTCTTGGCATATTGACCATCGATCAATTTATGCGCCGTGCCGGTCTTACCGGCGACGCGGTAGCCATTGATTTGCGCCAGTGGCGCAGTTCCGCCGGGCTTGGTCGCCAACTCGAGCATATAATTCATTGCCATGGCGGTATCCCGAGAAATGACCCGTTGCCCCATCACCGGCATATCCCTTTTCAGTAGCGACACGGGCTTCAGTTCGCCGCCGCTGGTAAAAATGGTATAAGCACGCGCCAATTGCATCAAGCTGGTAGAAATTCCATGACCATAGGACATCGTCGCTTGTTCAATGGGCCGCCAGGTATTGTAGGAGCGCAATATTCCGCTGGCTTCTCCTGGAAAGCCAGAATGAGTGATCGCTCCGAAGCCCGAACGGTTCAACATTTCCCACATGGATTGCGGCGCCAGCGACAAGGCTATTTTGGCGGTGCCCACATTGCTGGATTGCTGAATGATCTCAGCCACGGTCAACTCACCTTTGTTATTGACATCGCGTATCGTTTTTCTGCCAACATGCATCAATCCCGGAGAAGTTTGCATGACGGTGTTCGAATTGACCTTTCCCACTTCCAGCGCAACAGCTACGGTAAAGGGCTTCAATGTCGAACCGGGCTCGAAAGTATCGATCAGGGCTCGATTACGGATTTTGTCATTGCTGATGGTGGCGCGATTATTAGGGTTATAGACGGGCAAATTGGTCAATGCCAGTATTTCACCGGTTTGCGCATCCAGTACTACGATGCTGCCCGCCTTGGCTTTATTGAGCTTGACCGCTTCTTTCAGTTCCTCATGAGCACGATATTGAATACGACGGTCGATTGATAAAATGAGGTCCTGTCCCTGTTTAGGCAACCGGATATTTTCGATATCCTCCACAATTCGGCCTTTGTTGTCCTTGATGACGCGCCGGCTTCCCAGTTCACCCGCCAGTATCTCCTGCCACCCTCGTTCAACCCCTTCCTGACCCTTATCATTGATATCGGTAAAACCCAATACATGGGCCGCATGCTCGCCTTCTGGATAATAGCGCTTGGATTCATAAGTTAAATCAATGCCAGGAATTTTCATCTTCATGATTTTTTCGGCAGTTTCTGGAATCACCTGCCGCTTCAGATACACAAAGCGGGTATTTTCCCGGTTCAGACGCTGTTCTATCACCGCACTGGGGGCCTCCAGCAATTTGGACAATTGCTTTAATTGCTCGGGTGTAACTTTGATCAATTTCGGATCCGCATGAACCGAAGCAATGGGTGAACTGATCGCAAGTATCTGACCATTTCTATCCGTGATCATGCCGCGATCCGCATTCATTTCAACCACCCGGCTATACCGAGATTCGCCTTTCTCCTGCAAAAAATCATGATGCATCCCTTGCAAATACGCAGCACGCCCGGCCAGACTGATCAAACCTAAGATCAATAAGCTAAATAATAAAAACGAGCGCCACGACGACAATTTAATTTGCGGTGGTTGGTTCGTTATCATCGATCAATTCCCATTGCTGCGCCGGTTATCTTTTGTGCCCACCGAGATGATCTGAATCTCGGTGGCTGCAGGTACGACCATCTTCAGATGCTCTTTCGCGATACGTTCGATCCGCCCATGCATGATCAATGTGCTTTGCTCCAGTTGAAGTCGACCCCATTCCACATCGAGTCTCCGCTCCGTTTCCTTTTCATTCTCAAGCGCCATAAAAAGTTTCCGAGCCATGTGTTGCGACGTTACGATTCCGAGTGCACAGGCAATTCCGATCATTACTAGGAAAATGTTCAATTTGAACATCAAGCTTACCCATTCATCGCCATTCTTTCAGCCACGCGCATGACTGCACTCCTTGCCCTGAGATTTACCCCCACTTCATCTTCACTGGGGCGAACGGCTTTGCCGATCAGCTTGAGTGTATTCCTGCTGTAGCGCTGCACTTCTACGTCAGTCATAGGCACATTCCTAGGCAAGCTGTCCACTCTCGCGGCATTGCGCATGAATTGCTTCACCATTCGATCTTCCAGTGAATGAAAACTGATCACCACCAATCGTCCTCGTGGATTAAGCATCTCAACGCATTGCGGCAGCACTAACGACAACTCCTCAAGTTCCTGATTGAGATAAATCCGAATCGCCTGAAAAGTGCGCGTCGCCGGATGCCGAAAACTTTCCCGCTGGCGCGGACGCACGACCGCTGCGACAATCTCGGCAAGTTGTAATGTGGTAACAACAGGTCGCCGCGTTCTTGCCACAATAATCGCTCTTGCAATCTGCCGAGCATGCCGTTCTTCGCCATATTCTCTTATCACCTTTTCCAGTTGATCTTCCGAAACCGTGGCCAGCCACGCCGCAGCAGTTTCACCCTGAGTTGTATCCATCCGCATATCGAGCGGCCCAGCCAATCGAAAGCTAAATCCACGCGATATTTCTTCCAATTGTGGCGATGACACTCCCAAATCAAGCAGCACCCCATCAATCCGTGCAATGCCCATATCTTGCAATCGTTTGCGTATGCTCGAAAAACTGCCATGAATGATACAAAATCGTTTATCCAAAATGGCCTGACTCGCTTCAATAGCTGCCGGATCCCGGTCAAATGCGATCAATCGACCACTTTCACCCAATTGCAACAGGATTTCACGGCTATGTCCGCCCCGTCCAAAAGTGGCATCCACATACACACCACCTGGCTTTATCGCCAACGCTTCAATTGCTTCGCACAACAGTACCGAGGTGTGCATTTGCCGCGCTTACACGCCTAGTTATAAGGAGAAGCCTTGCAGCTCAGACGGCATCTTGCCATCCTGGAACACCAGCGCTTCTTCCAACTGTTTATTCCATTGAGCTTCATCCCACAATTCAAATTTATTTCCTTGGCCTACCAACACAACATCTTTGGACAAACCAGCAAATTGACGGAGAGGCGGAGATATCAAAATACGTCCAGCAGCATCCATGTCGACATCGCAAGCATTACCTACGAGTAGTCTCTGCAATTGTCGAGTGGGAAGATCGAAGCTGGAAAGATTATTGAGTTTTTGTTCTATCGGGTCCCAGGCTGGCTGAGGATAAATTAATAAACATTTTGAAGGATCAACAGTCACTATCAGATGCCCTGCGCAAGAAGACATGAGTTCGCCACGGTATCTTGCAGGTATTGCAAGCCTACTTTTCGCATCTAGACTAAGTTGCGTGACGCCACGAAACATTCTGTCTCCTCATATTAGGGAAATTTTGCAATCAATTTTATTTCCCACATTTTCCCACCACTTCCCACTTTAAAGAAAAAATGTTGGCTCGTCAAGCAAGAGTTTGGGAGTTTATAGTTACATGACAACGACTTAAACCATGTACTTGTAAGGATGCAGGAAGCAGGAAATTCCTGAAGAAATAATGTAGATAGAATAAATATTAAAGGTAGAGTATTAACTATAGTCAGTTAGGGACATGAATAAACTTGTCTACTTGTCAGAAAAATTGCACACTTTCGAATTCTTAGAACTCTTCACACGCCCTGAGCAATGACGCCCATTTATTGGAACCAAGCAGCCCAAGAACTGGCAAGATGCGATTCCACCCTGCAAAATCTGATTGAGCGTTATGAAGGAGCAGCACTTACTTCCCGCGGATGCGCTTTCACAACGCTCGCGCGGTCGATCGTAGGTCAGCAGATATCGGTCAAAGCTGCCGAAAGTGTGTGGCAGAAAATATCCGCTGCCATGCCGGCACTCACTCCAAACAGCATTACCGCAGCAGAGCCTCATACATTACGTGCATGCGGATTATCGGCGCGAAAAATCGACTACTTGCACGATTTATCTCGCCATTTTTTGCAAAAATCATTTGATGAAAACACATGGATACGAATGGATGACCAAGCACTGATCGATGAACTTACTCAAGTCAAAGGAATAGGCCGGTGGACAGCAGAAATGTTTCTGATTTTCTATATGCAGCGTCCGGATGTGCTGCCGCTGGACGATATCGGTTTACAGCGGGCGATCAGCCAGCACTATAATGGCAACCTACCTGTCTCAAAAAAAACAATGCTCGAGTTATCAAAACCATGGCAACCGTGGCGCTCAGTCGCAACCTGGTATTTATGGCGCAGCCTGGATCCGATACCGGTAGAATATTGATATTTAGCCCTTGGTTGTGAAATCACGGCTCGCTGATCCCGCCATTGAAGTCTCTTGCATTATCATAAACTTCCGACAGGCCTGATAACGCTCACTATTGAAACATATGTGTATTCTTTAAAGTTCGCACCCATCACAGATGCCTACAATCCAACCTTCTCCGTTGACCGCAGTCTCTCCCCGCTGCTTATCCATCGTGGTTCCGTGCTTTAATGAAGGAGAAGGATTAGACACTTTTTTTGCCAGACTGGAATTGATTCTGCAGACACTTCAAACCTATGAGTACGAAATCATCTGTATCGACGACGGCAGCAGCGATAATACGCTCGACGTGCTGCGCCGCCATGCAGCGCGAAATCCCCGCATCCTGATATTGGAACTGTCGCGTAACTTTGGCAAGGAAGCGGCCTTGACCGCAGGTATCGACACGGCGCGCGGCGACGCCGTCATCCCGATCGATGCCGATCTGCAACACCCTCCCGAGCTGATCATCGACATGGTCCGGTGTTGGGAGAATGGCAGCGATATCGTGCTGGCCAGGCGCGCCTCCCGCGATACCGATCATTTCATACAACGTTGCATCACACAATGGTTCTACCGCATGCACAACGCCATCTCAGAGTGCCAAATCCCTAAAGATGTCGGTGATTTCCGTTTGATGGACAAACGCGTCGTCGACGCGCTAAAACAATTGCCCGAGCGCCGGCGATTCATGAAAGGCTTATTTGCCTGGGTAGGTTTCAAACACAGCGAAGTAACATTCACAGCAAAGCCGCGGAGATTCGGAAAATCATCCTTCAATGCTCGCCGCTTATGGATACTCGGGCTCGAAGGCATTACCAGTTTCAGCACTGTTCCTCTGGTGGTATGGGTCTATATTGGTTTTACCGTGGCGACTGCGGCGCTAATTTATGGCTGCTGGATCATCATCAAAACGCTCGCTTTCGGCATTGATGTACCTGGCTATGCTTCATTGTTGACCGCAATCCTTTTTCTCGGCGGCATTCAACTTCTGGGCATCGGCATATTAGGTGAATACATCGGGCGCATCTATAGCGAAAGCAAACAACGCCCGCTCTACATCATCCGGCAACGTTACGGCGGTACTGACCAGAATGCCTGACCGTGAAATAGGACGTCAATTGACGGGATTTTCGCTCATAGGCGTGATTAATACCGCCATACACCTGAGTATCGTCACCGGCATGGTAGAGCTTCTGGAAGTGCACCCTATTCCAGCCAACGGATGTGCATTCCTCAGCGCCAACCTTTTCTCTTTCTGGGCAAATAGCCGCTGGTCGTTTCGAACCGCCGTCACAGGTCAACGATATTTACGATTTTTAATCGTATCTCTGATCGGTTTGGCCGTATCAATTATCTCTATTGCCATGAGTGAAGCTTTGCAATGGCATTATCTGACCGGCGTGTTGCTGTCGTTCGTATTTCTTCCGCTTATTACCTTTTTGGCACATCGTTACTGGACATGGAAAAATCCGGAATAAATCGCCATGCATTGCAATGGTATCGAATTGCAGGTCACCCGCTCGCGATTACCTTGATGCTGGCAATGATCTGCCTGGGTTTACATTACAGCGCCCTGTCGGGAGGGTGGCGCTTTGACGATGGACCCCACCTGTTTTTTACTGCGAATTATTCGCCGTGGCAATATTTCTTTGTTCCGGACATCATGCGTCAACAATCCTGGGCGCATATTACGCCGTGGAATGCATTTTTTTATGAATTAGGATTGCCTTTTTTCGGCCTTCGGCCTGCGGGACATTATGCCCATCTCATTGCAATCTTATACTTGTCCGCTGTAGCGAGCTTTTTGTTGCTGCGGCTCTGGTTCAATTCATTGACAGCATTCATGGGCTCAGCGCTTTTTCTTTCCATGCCAGCAACCGGCACCATAGCTCAGTTGCTGATGACTGGGCATTACGCCTATGGATTATTGTTCACGATTCTGGCGTTTTATTGTTTTGTGCGTGGCTTGCGAGAAAACAATCTTCTCCTGTCGGTAATCGCGGCTGGATTTTATGCGTTGGCCTGTCTGAGCAAGGAACTGTATGTTCCCATCATCGCAATACTTTTCTTTTATCCCGAAAAATCATTGAAAGATCGTCTGCACCATCTTTGGGCTCTTCTGTCGATTGCCATTATCTATGTCGTTGTCCGATTGGTTGTTTTGCAGGGAATAGGAGGATACGGTCAGCCGCCGATATTGGGCCAATTGAGCTGGAACGAAATTCTGGCAGACCTCTTTACAACGTTGTTAGGAAATCAATGGATTGCCGGGTTCATCGGGCTTTATTGCATCATCTCGCTGTTAGTAGCACGAACTCTATATCCGCAAAAAATCGATATTCTGTTTGTATTGAGTATAGTGATCACAATTGCTTTTCCCATCTTTCCAATATTACAAAATGGCTTTGGAGATGCCCTTTCTTCAAGAGTATTACTTTTCATTGGCTGGATATTTGCGATGACGCTGGCTTGGCTGACGCATTTGAGCCGAGTGCATGCTATTACACTGATTATTGTCGCCAGCGCACTCACTATCTCTCAGCAACAAACCATTGCCACGATTGCAGGCATTAGCAGCATCATGGAAAAACAAAATCAATTTCTGATCGAGAATGAACAGAACGGACTCCTACTACCGTTCCAATTCAAAGATCTCAATTACTTAGCACAAATGCAAAAAACTCGGTGGATACTGACGAGAATGCAATCCCCAGCATTGATACGCAGTGATAAGGAATTGATTGCATTAGATGAAAAAAACAAAAAAAACCTCCATACCTACAATGACGCCTGCCGTTGTGTTGAGTCTCTGACAGAATCACAAGTATCTGAAATTACAAATAAAATACAACAACAACTCACCACTGGTCACAATCAATCAATCGGCATTCACGTTGCCGTTGAAGACCAGGGCAAGCGCAAGCTGCTGCAATGGGAATTCTCGGGTCCATCAGGTCAGTTTCTGCTTCATATCCAGAATTATGGCAGGCTAACGCTCCCAGCATCGGGAAAAATGGCATTTGGAATCGACGTCACCGGACCAGCCAATAGAGAAACACTGGCCTATGTGTATCTTGTTTCTCCTGAAGGATGGATTGCTCGATCTCCTGATTTCGTAATCAATCCATCGATCACGAATGCCTTCTCGTGGAGTGGTCGATCGATAATCCATTAACCCTGACGGAAGTTAACTTCTTGTCCTCCGATCCGAATTCGGTTTTGTTGCAATGTATCAGCAACCATGAAATGCTCACCAGGAAAGTTTATTCTCTATGGTTAAATAACTGGGTAAAATTCGATCTTTGCAATAAATTTCGCTTATACAATTAATCAACCTCACTCCCATGACCTTAGTCTATCTCGATCACAACGCCACTACCCGTGTCGACGACGCGGTTCTGGAAGCCATGCTGCCCTTTTTCCAGCATGATTATGGCAACCCTTCCAGCCGGCATGGCCTCGGCATTCAGGCCCGCCGTGCCATTGACAAAGCGCGTCAGCAAGTCGCGGAGGCTGTGGGCGTACAGCCGGTGCAGGTCATTTTTACCAGTGGCGGCTCCGAAGCCAACAATCTGTTCATACGCGGTGCAGCCGATAGCGTGAAACCCAATCATCTGTTCATCAGTGCAATCGAGCATCCATGCGTTCTCAAGCCGGCGCAAGCACTGTCACGACGCAGCAGCGATCCATGGAATTTGCATCAATTCAGCGTCGATTCCTCCGGCCGCGTGGATTTGGAGGCAGCCAAGCTTGCCCTGCAGCAATATCCGCCCAAAATCGTTTCAGTGATGCTCGCGAACAATGAGACCGGCGTGATTCAGGATGTCACCGCCATCGCGGAAATGGCGCGGGCGCATGGCGCATCCGTTCATACCGATGCCATTCAGGCTCTGGGAAAGATTCCCGTTGATTTTTCAGCTTTGAACGTGCACGCTCTGACCTTATCGGCGCACAAGATCAATGGCCCGAAAGGCGCAGCAGCCCTGATCGTAGACAAACGGCTGCTGCTGAAACCGCTGATTTACGGAGGCGGGCATGAGAACGGTCTGCGCTCCGGCACTGAGAACGTTCCCGCGATTGTCGGCTTCGGCTTGGCATGCGAACTGGCGAAGAGGCGCGCTGCGGAAACGGCACATCATACCGCTGAGCTGCGTGATTACCTGGAACAGGGTCTGATCGGCTTGGGTGCAATTATTTTTGGACGCGAAGCGGCGCGTATTCCAAACACCTGTTATTTTGCCTTGCCTGAGATCGAAGGAGACACCCTGGTCGTGAAACTGGACAAAGCGGGATTCGCCGTGGCCGCCGGCGCCGCATGCTCCAGCGTCAATCCAGGGCAGAGCCATGTCCTCAGCGCCATGCAAGTCGATCCAATGCTGGCGCGATGCGCGGTACGCGTCAGCCTGGGCCGCGATAACACGATGCAGCAGATCGATGACTTTCTGCGGGCCACGCAACGAATCGCTGCTGAATTAAAGCAGATGAGCAGCCTTACCTTTCATTAACCTGCGCTCCGGCTCCAAACTTCGTTACAATGCCGGACTATGAAGTTTCCGTTCAACGCATACCAGCCACCGGGAGTGCAACGTGCTCACCCGGTATCAAACCCTTATGACCCATCACCTTTCTTCACCATCGACTCATATCAAAGCTATCATCCTCAGCGCCGGACAGGGGCGACGACTTCTACCGTTGACGGAAAACACACCCAAATGCTTATTGACAGTCGCCGACAAGCCGGTATTGGCACGGCAGATCGATGCGCTGCTTGCGGTAGGCATCGATCACATCACCATCATCACCGGTTTTCAGATGGCCTTGATTGAAGATTTGCTGCAGCAGCGTTATGCCAGCTATCCTGACATCAAGACGCTCTTTAATCCCTTTTATGAAGTGGCCGACAATCTGGCCAGTTGCTGGATCGCACGCGGCGAGATGAACGGTAGTTTTCTATTATTGAACGGCGATACCGTCATTGAATCCGCACTGCTGCAGAAAGTCTTGAATTCGACTTCAGCGGCCATTACACTGAGTGTCGATTACAAATCTAGCTACGATGCCGATGATATGAAAGTACAGTTGGATGCAAATGACTGGGTTCAACAAGTCAGCAAGATCGTGCCGCCTCATCAAGTGGATGCGGAATCCATCGGTTTGCTGTATTTTCGTGAGCAAGGCGCTCATCTGTTCCGCCAGGCTGTTGAGGAAGCGCTGCGTCATCCGGCTGAATTGAAGTCTTGGTATTTGTCAATCATCGATCGGCTGGCCAAGCAGCATCTGGTTCATGCGTGTTCAGTTAGCGGTTTTCGCTGGTGCGAAATCGATTTTATCGAAGATCTGGCGCGCGCCGGCATCATTTTTAGCTCATGTCATGATGATTGAGCATTTATCCTTTGTCGATTTCAATGCCACGATGCGCAAATTTGGCGCACCGCAGACCATTATCAGTCAGTATCGCCATTGGACGGTTATGCTGCGACCGGCGCAGGCAACACTCGGCGCACTGATTCTCGCGGCTCACGAACCAGTCCAGGTGTTTTCCCAGCTGAGTAAAGAAAGTTTTACGGAACTGCATACCGTCACCGGACATATTGAATTTGCGCTCACCACCGCATTTCATTACGACAAAATCAATTTTCTGATGCTGATGATGGTTGATCCGGATGTGCATTTTCATGTGCTTCCCCGCTACGCTCAGCAGCATCAATTTGCAGGCAGGGAATTTATCGACCCTGGCTGGCCAGCTGTACCTAACCTGGGACACAGCAATGCAACGGATGACGCCGTGAACCAGCTCATCGTGGATCATATCCAATCCTGTTGGCCTAAACCTTGATAGTGCGAGACCGTACGTGACCGAACAGAATACGCCTTACATCAAAGAATTTCCGTTGCGCGAAGCTCATCACCTCGTCCGCGACTTGATGACCCCCAATCCGTGGATTTACTGGATCGATTTTTTATTTCATATCACACTGGGCTGGGCAGCTTTTATCACGACGCTATTTTCACCGCTGTTCTCGCCATGGCAATTGGGTGGTTTTGTCATAGCAGTACTGTCTCTGTATCGATCAGCGATCTTCGTGCATGAATTGGCGCATCTCAAAAAAGGAACATTCCGGAATTTCCGTTGGGTTTGGAACATCATTTGTGGCATTCCCTTCATGATCCCCTCGTTTACTTACGATGGCGTCCATAATGACCACCACAAACCGGATGTTTATGGTACGCGCGCCGACGGAGAATATTTACCATTTGCCACCCGCAGACCTGCCGAAATGGTGGTGTATGTGCTGCTTTCATTTCTGATCCCACCCTTGCTGGCATTGCGTTTCGTAGTATTGACGCCATTGTCGTACCTGATTACACCGCTACGCAAAATCGTTTGGGAACGCGCTTCTTCATTGACGATCGACCCTGCCTACCGGCGCGGCGAACATGCCATCAAGAACGATCACAACTGGCGTCAGCAAGAATTGGGGGCGTGTATATTCGGCGCGAGCATCATTGCACTGGTCGTTTTGGAAATTTTTCCCTATTCGGTGCTGATTTTGTGGTATCTAACGGCGGTCACCGTTTTCATTCTCAATTCATTGCGTACGCTGGCTGCGCATGCCTACCGTAATCCGGGCGATCAAAAAATGACGCTGGCCGAACAATACCTTGATTCCGTTAACATTCCCGGCAATTTCCTGGTTACACCATTATGGGCGCCGGTCGGATTGCGCTACCATGCTACGCATCACCTGTTCATGAGCCTGCCCTATCACAACCTCGGCAAAGCACAACGCCGGCTGGTCAACAACCTCACCGACAATTCGCAGTACATCAAAACGCTTCGCAGCGGCCTGTGGCCAGCGCTTAAGCAAATCTGGCGAGAATCCGCACAGGCCACCGCCGAAACCACTCAACCTCCCAGCAAACGATGCTGAGAGTCATCCCAACAGCAAAAAACCTGTCTTCGCAGATAACGCCACTGGTTCTCCTGCGACATGGCCAAAGCATCTGGAATCGTGATAAAAAATTCACTGGCTGGAGCGATGTACCCTTGAGTCCAAACGGCGAAAAAGAAGCCGAACAAGCCGCCTACCTATTGAAACAAGCCGGCTTTACGTTCGATCTGTGTTTTTCATCGCCATTGCAGCGCGCCAAAACCACAGCGAACATCGTACTTTCCACGATGCAACTGAACATCCCCATCATTGAAAGCTGGCGACTGAATGAACGGCATTATGGTGCATTGGAAGGCATGCATCGCTGGGAAGCTATCAAGATATTCGGTATCTGGCCCATTCTGGGTTGTCAAATCAAATTCGACGCCACGCCTCCGTATCTGGAAGCAACAGACCCACGTTTTCCCGGCAATCAGCCGGCATACGCACATATCGATCCAAATGAACTTCCGCGCGCCGAAAGCCTGCAACACACATTAGCACGCGTAAAACCCTACTGGGAAGAAACCATTCAACCAGAAATCAGGCGAGGCAAGCGCATACTGATCGTTTCTCACCGCAACACGCTACGCACGCTCAGAGTGCTCGTGGAACATTTCCATTCGCGCCAGGCCATGAAATCCAAATTGGCCACAGGAAGACCCCTGGTGTACGAACTTGATCAGAACCTCAATGTCACCCGCCGCTATTACGTCGACAAATTGATATAGCATGGCAACTATTCATAGCTTCGAACCTGTTGTCGGCCCTCACGCAAACATTCTGATCCTCGGCAGCATGCCCGGCGAAGCTTCATTGGCAGCCCACCAATATTATGCCCATCCCCGAAATGCCTTCTGGCCGATCATATCGCCGTTGCTGGACATTGGCGCAGACGCGCCTTACTCGGAAAAAATTACCGCCCTTATTTCATCCCCGATCGCCCTCTGGGATGTATTCCAATCATGTGAACGCAACGGCAGCCTGGACGCCATGATCCGTCCGGATAATTACATCATCAATGATTTCGCATCGCTCTTTTCGCATCACAAGCAAATCAGATACGTGTTTTTCAATGGCGGTACAGCCGAGCGGTATTTTACCCGCCATGTCCTGGTCACCAGCGATTTTAAGCACCTACAACGGCTTCGCTTGCCCTCGACCAGCCCCGCCAACGCCAGCTTATCATTTGACCAAAAACGCGTTATTTGGCATGAAAAGATTCAGGCAGCACTAATTTGATGCAGGATCGTCCATTTCTTGATTAGCGATGATACTCGTCGTCAACTCAGCCAAAAACTGAAGGGCGTATTTTCCGAAGGATTCCTGTTCCGCAACGGCTTGCCTGCTTTCAGCAATTTGATGATGCCGTACTTTCCGTGCCCGGTTAGTTTCCTGTCATCCATGCATTCGTTCTACAAGGTTAGAAACGCAAGCAGTTTTTCAACATTGTTACCGGTGCATATAGTGAGTGAATACGCCATCAATTTTTAATAAACCAGAGTCTTATAATGATAAGCAGGACGTAATGGGCAGGTTGGCAATACGACTCTACGGCAAAAACGCACCGTGCTACTTGACGGCCAAGCAGAGTATGCGTTTTACTAGCTCAGGCCATGTGAATTCATATGACCTCGTCAACCATTTATTGAAAGGAATTAATATGATGAAAAAGCTTGTGATTATTGTTGTCGCCATTTTCATTGCCGGATATGTCACTTTAATGGTGCAATATTTCTGAGGGATTCCATACAACGAACGTGATGGGCCATCGCATCGGGATCAGCTTCAGAATGCCCATTCATTCCGAATATACTGTGCTTTGCCACCGATTCTGCTGAGCCTGTTTCACTGAATCTCGGTATTTACTCAATCACAGCACCACACGGTCGTAAACAATTCATCCAATTCATTCTCAAATGTATGCCTCTGCTAAAAACTCATATCGTGGTATTCGTTGTGCTGACAATCGTCACGTTTGCATCATTGATGGGAATAGATCGGTATCAGCAAATCGGACCGGATATATTGACTGGTCAGTGGGATATCTGGGCGCCGGGCAAGAATCGCGTAGATGTTTCAGAGAATGAGCTGGCGTTGTTTTCAGTCAATCCTGCCACGGGTGTGAGCGCGCACCAAGCGCTCCCCGCAATGGAACCGGGCACGGTGCTGTTGTTTTCTGCAGAAGTGAAAAGCGATCATGTGGTGCGCGGCAAGAAACCATGGAATCTGGCCAGAGTTGTCCTGGTTCAGAATGATGGTCAGAAAGACCTCTGGAATTTGCCATTGATACTGGCAGCACTCACCGGCACTCAGAAGTGGACGCCGTATCAGAATTTTTTCTATATGACCCCGCAGACCCGCACGGCTCGAGTCATGGCTGAATTACATCAATCGACCGGATCTCTTCAAGTTCGGAATATGCAGCTTTACCCGGTTCACGAGACAGAAATTTACTGGTGGGCAAAGAACATTCTGCTGTTTTCGTGGGCGGGATTCTTCCTGTTGATCGTTGGTTCATGCTTGGTTGCAGAAAAAAGATCAATGATGTTCCGAGCCGTAGTGACCGCAGCGTTCATTTCCATCGTGATCGGAACCAGTTTGCCCGGTTATCTTAAAACCAGCGTCATCTATGCAGTCGAAGCACAGATCGATGACATCAGTCCGGTCATCAACAAGGTGATGCCATGGGAGTTAAGCAAGCTCTGGCACGCATGCGCTTTTTTGCTGCTCGGCTCGGCGCTCGCTTTGATGATTAAAAAAGCACCGGTTCCTCAGGTGATGACGACCGTCTTGATGATGGCTGCCGGCACTGAAATCATGCAACTTTTCATTGATGGCCGAACGCCGCTGGTCAGTGATGTTTTCATCGACGCGGCCGGTGGTTTCGTCGGCATTTACTTCATCAGGCATCTGCAGAGGAAACAATCGACGGAACACTCGTGACGCTCATTACGGAAATGTTTGGTCTGCATCCCATCATCCCCCAAATAATATGGTGTCCATTTTCCTCATCAATCCTCGATCCGATACGCGGTGACTTGAATTTCAATTTTCATGCGCGGATCAGATAAACCCGCAGCCAGCATCATCGCTGACGGCCTGACCTCACCCAAGTATTTCCGCATGACCGGCCAGCATTTTTCAAAATCCTCAGCTTGGGGAAACACATACGTGACACGCACCACATCCTTCATGCTCGAGCCCGCCTGGTTCAGTGCAAATTCGATATTTTTGAAACACTGCTCCGCCTGTTCCAGCAAATCATCCGAAATGGTCATAGTGCCATAATCAAAACCGGTCGTGCCCGACACCAGAATCCAATTGCCTTCGACCACCGCGCGCGAGTAACCGATTTCGTGCTCAAACGTCGAACCTGAACTGATGAGTTTACGTGTCATCGTATTTTCCTTGTAGTTGGGTTAAAAATTTTGCGTAAGATAACACTATAATGGCGCAGTGAGTCAGTTACTCAATACTTTTACCTATTCAAATTTCAATGCCTCTCACCTTCTACTGGCATGACTATGAAACATTCGGCGCGGATCCGAGGCGCGATCGGCCGGCGCAGTTTGCGGGCATACGCACCGATGAGGCGTTGAACGAAATCGGCGAGCCGATGATGCTTTATTGCAAGCCGGGGCGCGATTATTTACCGCACCCGGAAGCCTGTCTGCTGACTGGAATCACACCGCAGATCGCCGATGCCCGCGGATTACCCGAGCCGCAATTCATCGCGCAGATTCATGCTGAGTTTGCAAAACCCAATACCTGCGGCGTGGGTTACAATTCATTGCGTTTTGACGACGAAGTGACTCGGTTCACGCTGTACCGCAATTTCTATGATCCTTATGCGCGCGAATGGCAGCAAGGAAATTCCCGCTGGGACATCATCGATCTTGTACGCATGACCTATGCATTACGTCCTGCAGGCATCATCTGGCCTCAGCATGAGGAAGGACAGCCTAGTTTCAAACTGGAAGCTCTGGTGGCAAGCAATGACATCATGCATGAATCCGCCCACGATGCGCTGTCCGATGTACGGGCTACGATCGCGCTGGCGCGACTGCTACGCAATCGGCAACCGCGTCTTTTCCATTGGCTGCTGGAGTTGCGCGACAAGCGCAAGGCCGCTGCTCAGCTTGATCTCGCCACTCACGATCCAGTTGTCCACACGACTCGAATGTATCCAGCCAAAACCGGCTGCACATCTTTGGTCATGCCCTTGATCGCCGAACCGGGCAATAACAACAGCGTACTCGTGTACGATTTGCGCCATGACCCTGAAATGTTCCTGTCTTTGAGCTCCGATGAGTTGGGCCAACTGTTGTTCACCCGCAACGATGAATTACCGGAAGGCAAGCAACGGCTGCCGGTCAAATCCATCAAGATAAACAAATGTCCGGCGCTTGCCCCTCGCAACACGCTCGACCACGAAGCCGCCGAGCGAATCATGCTGGATATGGACGCATGCTATCGGCACTGGCAGACATTATGTCGTTATCCGGATTTTTTCAGGCGCGTCGCCACCGCCTACATCAATCATGATTTTCAGTCAAATCATGATGTCGATGTAGCACTATATGAAGGTTTTCTGGGCAATGCCGATGCGGCATTACTGCCTCAGATACAGCGCGCTTCGCCGCAACAATTGGCGAGCGCACGCTTCGAGTTTCAAGACCAGCGGTTGCCTGAATTGTTATTCCGTTATCGTGCCCGCAACTGGCCCGAAACCTTGACACCGTCGGAAAAAGAACACTGGCAAGACATTCGCCTGCGACGGTTGACGCAACGGAATGGCGGAGGAAGCATCATTTCTGAAGAATTCTTTGCACACATTATGGCATTGCGGGAAACTTACAAGACCGATGAAAGCGCCCAGCACATACTGCATGAACTGGAACATTGGGGCAATGAGTTGCTGAATCAGTAACGACGACATCGAAATATGACGTCATCGCGATGTACCAATAAAAGCATCATGCTTTCACGCTATCTCAATAATGAATTGCTGTTTGGCTGTTGTTTAAGAAATTGACACCAGGAAATAACCCATGCGCATTGCTATCATCGGTGCAGGCTGCTCAGGCTTGACCGCCATCAAGAATTTGCTGGAAGTCGGATTGGAGAATATCGTTTGTTACGAACAAAGTGATCATATCGGCGGCAATTGGGCATACACTGCCACGCCGGGGCATAGCAGCGTCAATCACATGACGCATACGATTTCAAGCAAACGCTTATCGCAATTCAACGACTTCCCCATGCCCGAGGACTATCCGGATTATCCGAATCACAAGCAGGTTCTTGCTTATTTTCAAACGTATGCACTACATTTCGGATTGGAAAAATTCATCCGCTTCAATGTCACCGTCCTGCATGCCCAAAAAATCGCTGACGAGCGATGGCGCTTGTCCTTGAGTGATGGGTCGCACTCAGAATTCGACTTTCTGATCGTGGCCAATGGACATCTTTCCGTTCCACGTCATCCTGAATGGCGGCACAGCTTCAGCGGGCGCTATATCCACACGCACGACTTCAAAACCAGCGAAGGTCTGCAAACCCAGCGCGTGTTGATCGTCGGCGCAGGTAATTCAGGTTGTGATAGTGCCGTCGAAGCCTGCCATTCGGCAAGTCAGGTCGATATCAGCATGCGCAGCCCGCAATACATCATTCCCAAATTCATCATGGGAAAACCAACAGATTCCTTTGCGACGACGATGCGGCGACTTCCGCAAGCAATACAAAACTGGCTGCAGAAGTTAACCCTGCGACTGCAAATCGGCCGTTACCAGGACTATGGATTGCCCGAACCTGAATTTTCCCCAACCCGCGCCCATCCAACCCTCAATTCGGAAATCTTCGATAAGATCCGGCATGGAAAAATCCACCCGCGGCCCGGTATCCAACACATCATTGATCAAACAGTTCATTTTCTCGATGGCTCGTCGGCAACCTATGACGTCATCATCGCTGCAACAGGATATATCATCCACTTTCCATTCTTCAGCGATGATTTTGTTCATTGGCGGGATGCAGCACATATTCCACTCTACTTGCGCATTTTCCACCCCAGCCATCCGAGCTTGTTCTTCGTCGGCCTGATTCAGCCGCAAGGCTGTCTTTGGACATTGACCGAAATGCAGTCAAAACTGATCGGCCAACTGTTGACTCATCATATCCAGCTTCCTTCCGATTGGCGGGAACGAGCAGTTGCGGAAGGACACGAATGGTCACAGCAATTCATTCCTCGCCCTCGCCATTCACTCGAAGTGCACTATTATCCCTATATGAAACAACTGCAGCAGATGATGGCACGAACATAACCTGAAGATCCTCACCATATCACACGGCGTAATTACTGCCTGTCAAGATCAGGTTGAGAGCGCTTGATCGATTAAAAACTTAAAAACTACAACCAGCATTCGGGACAATTCATTTCCAATGCATGCCCCCCTTTAAATCCATTTGATGATATAGCGAAACAGGAACAAAACGCTGTCTGTCATCATGTTAAAATCGCCGTTCCGATTCATGATTAACTCAGGATTTGCTCGGCCGTACGCATGATGAAAAACAATTACCTTGAAAGAATATTGACCGCTCAGGTATACGATGTGGCCATCGAAAGTCCGCTGGAGCATGTAGCCAATCTTTCTGTGCGCATCCATAACCAGGTGCTGCTGAAGCGCGAAGATCTGCAGCAAGTGTTTTCCTTCAAATTACGCGGCGCATATAACAAAATGATCAAACTGCCGCCGGAAGTGCGTAATCGCGGCGTGATTGCTGCTTCCGCCGGCAATCATGCGCAAGGTGTCGCGCTCGCCGCCAAAAAACTGAGTTGCAGCGCCACGATCGTGATGCCGGTAACGACGCCGCAAATCAAAGTCAATGCAGTAATAGGGCATGGCGCCACGGTTGCATTGCACGGAGATTCGTATAACGATGCATACGAACACGCCATTCAACTGGCCAAAGAAGAACAAGCCACGTTTGTTCACCCATACGACGACCCAGATGTGATTGCCGGACAAGGGACGGTCGGCATGGAAATTCTGCGCCAGCACACTGGCAATATTCACGCCATTTTCGTGCCGATTGGCGGTGGCGGTTTGATTTCCGGGATTGCGGCGTATGTGAAGCGGCTCTATCCGAACATCAAGATCATTGGCGTCGAACCGGTCGATTCGGATGCCATGTACCGCTCCCTGCAAAGCGGTCGCCGCGTCAAATTGGCACAGGTTGGATTATTTGCGGATGGCGTTGCAGTTCGGCATGTTGGCGAGGAGACGTTCCGGTTGTGTCGGGAATTTGTCGATGAAGTGATCCTGGTCGATACTGATGCCATTTGCGCTGCAATCAAGGACGTTTTCGAAGACACGCGCACGATTCTGGAACCCTCCGGTGCTTTGTCGGTCGCAGGCATCAAAACGTATGTCGCACGCGAAAAAATTCTGCATCAAACGCTGATTGCCATCGCATCGGGCGCCAACATGAATTTCGACCGGCTGCGGCATATTTCCGAACGTGCGGAAATCGGCGAGCAACGCGAAGCAGTGATGTCCGTCACCATTCCAGAGCAACCCGGCAGCTTCAAGAAATTCTGCAATTTATTGGGAGCGCGCAGCATTACCGAATTCAACTACCGCTATTCAGATCCCCAGGTGGCTCATGTGTTCGTCGGCATCTCGATACGCAATCAGCAGGAAGCTCAGGCGTTGATCCAGGAATTGCGCCAGAACGGCTTGGCCACTGAAGACATGAGCGACAATGAAATGGCGAAATTGCATATCCGTCATTTGGTGGGCGGGCGCGGTCACGGGGTCAACAATGAAATTCTTTACCGCTTCGAATTTCCTGACCGTCCGGGCGCACTGATGAATTTTCTCAACAATATGAGCCAAAACTGGAACATCAGCTTGTTTCATTATCGCAATCATGGTGCCGATTATGGCCGGGTACTCATCGGCATTCAGGTGCCTCCCGACGAAAAATCCGCTTTCAAGGCTTTTCTTGATCAACTGGGTTATCACTATTGGGATGAAACCAAAAATCCCGCTTATAAATTATTTCTGGCCTAGACAGCTTCCAAAAACTATTGCGCCCATCCAGGCATGCTTCTAATACTCCTGTAATGTCCGTTTGACCTTACTCCAACTTCAAGCTCCTTCACTCGCTTATTTTTGAAAATTTCATGCACGCCTCAGAATTCGTTGTCTGTTCATCTCGATTTCTCTGAAGTCCATCTATCTAATCTCTCCCCGCATCCAGCCATTCAAGTCCCTGAGCCATTCCATGCGAATAATCCGATATTCCTACAGATAAAAGGCACCATTTTCCAGGTTTTATCGTGTTTTTGATTGCGTATGCGAGCAGCTATGCTACCGCCTGACTACGATCAAATCAGTGTCCTCACACGATAAAGGACATTTTGAACAGCCAACATTGAGCCTGGAGAAAGCAATGGAAGAACATTTTTCTGAATTAGAACTCAACACAGGAATCGCTAATGCGCGGACAAACCTGCCGGTCATTACGTTGCCACAGAAAACAACGATTTCTCGGCCGGTTTCGATGAACGCCAACCCCTGGATTCCTGGCGGTATTCTAGCTGTACTGGCTCTATTGCTGTTGCTGACGTTACTGTTGAGCGGTCGGCATGCAAAAGATCAATTGATTGAAGCGAACATTCTGGCGCAATTGCATATTCATCATGCGCAGCTCCCTTACACCGTAGAGCAGGCACTTAGTGGCAACACTGCGGCGTTTGCCCGGCTGCAAGAACAGCATTATCAGTTGAATCAGTATGCTCTGCAGTTAGCGCTAAATCAGAGTGAATCATCTGCTCAGGACAATATCCTTCCCATTGTCGATCAATCCGCTCTGGACAGCTATTTTCAGCAATGGCGCACCGAAACCCAGAATCTTGGCCTGATTCAGAGCCATAAAGACACGCTGAGCAGCCTGTCCAATCACATGCGCAGCGCCGCAACCATTCACCATCAATTGATCCGGCGCAGTGAAGCGCTCATCAGCCGAATGATGGAAAGAGGCAATTTTGCTAATCAGATCAAAACGATCGAGGCAATCAAACAACAAATCGAAATTGTCGCGAAGAATATTCAGGGCACTTTCCCCAATGATCTGGCGCCGAGCGATATCATTGCGCAGATCGCCCGTGAACGGACGCATATTTCGGGAATTTTGCAGATTCTAAGCCAGGGTAGCAATGGTCTGGGACATGCGTCAGACAAAGATGAAGTCATTCAGGATCTGTTATCCCACATTTATGCATTGATGAGGAAACTCGATGAACACGTGAATGATATCGAAAAGGAAATCGCAGCTGCAATGGCTGTTCAGACAGTCGTTCATGAAGTGATCGACCATAGCGAAACCATGATCGACCACATCAAGCAGATGGATCATGAAACTCAGGAGCGTGGTACGCTAGTTGCATTCGCACTGGACATACTCAGCTATTTGCTGATCACAGGCATGGTCGTTAACGCGCTGTTCTTTGCAAAATCATTGCGGACATACCGGCTCAATTCGCACAAACCGGAAATCATCAACCAGGATGTCATGCAGATTACGCAGGTAGCCATCCGGACACTGTTGAGCGACATGAAGAGAATCGCTGATGGTGATCTGACGGTACGCACCGACATCACTCACCCAATGACAGGCGCCATTGCCGATGCAATCAATTGCACGATCGAAGAATTGCACACGCTGGTGGAGCAAGTGAATCAATCCAGCACACTGGTCGTCACCGCATCTGATCAGGCGCAACAGGTTTCCTCTGAATTGTTAATTGCAGCGCAGCATCAAACTGCAAAAATCGAGGAAACCACGCTGGCAGTGCTCGGCATGACTGACTCGATTACTGAAATTGCAGATATGGCGACGGAATCCGCCAGCGTTGCCAAACAATCATTGGCGACTGCCGAGAAAGGGACATTGGCGGTACGTGAATCGATTGCAGGAATGAATGATATTCGCACCCATATTCAAGATACCTCGAAACGCATCAAACGCCTGGGAGAAAGTTCGCAGGAGATTGGAGAAATCGTCGCACTGATCACAGATATCACCGAACAAACCAATGTTCTGGCAGTGAACACTGCATTGCAGGCGACTGCCGCCGGCGAAGCGGGCCGGGGATTCATGGTGATCGCACAAGAAGTGCAGCGTCTGGCCGAGCGATCCGCTGAAGCCAGCAAACAGATCAGTGAACTGGTTCTCACCATTCAAGGCGATACACAAGACGCCATGGCAGCAATGGAGCGCAGCACGGTCGGGGTGACTCAGGGTACCAGCCGTTCAGACGCAGTCAGCCGGGCGTTGGAAGAAATTGAAACGGTTTCAAAACAACTTGCCATATTGGTGACCAACATCTTCGACACGACGCATGTGCAAACGCGGTCTGCACATGAAGTTGTGGCAAACATGGAAGAAATTCTGCATATTACCCGACAAAATACCGAAGGAACCCGCCAGACCACGACGTCCATCAAACAAATTACTGGATTTGCTTCGGAACTGAAAGCTTCAGTATCCAATTTTAATGTTTGATTCTATTTCCAATTTGACGATTGATTGATAATATTGACCTATGAGCGCACAACGCAAACTAAATATTTCTTCAATTATTGGCATCAAGGAAGGAATTTACCAAGTCTTCTCTTTGATTGACCAGAATCTGGATACCTTCACCGAGCATCCGGATAAAATCAATTCCATCAAAGACTGCAAGAATTATATCCACCAGCTGGATGGTCTGCTCGAAATGCTTGGATTGAGCAGCATCACTGTCGTCAGTGAAAAGATGGAGCAAATCATTGATGCGCTTCTGATCAAGAAAATTCAACCTACCCCGGCGATTAGCGATGCATTGAAGGAATCCAGCAAGGCGTTGCGTTATTACATCAACGAACTGATCGACGGTAAGGAAGAAAATCCGCTGCGATTATTTCCTCCATACCGCAGTTTGATGCAAGTCTACGGCTTTGAAAATGCGCCTGAAAGCGATCTATTTTTCCCCCGCCTGACGGCAAATCCGACCTTCAAAACAGAATTAGCGCAGATCGACGCAACGACCGCACGAATCATGGCCAAGCAACTCGGCGGAGAGTTTCAGGCCGGTTTACTCAAATGGCTGCGTAATCCTTCCGATACGACCGGCCTGCAACACATGACACAGGTGGTAAGCCGCCTGGAAGAATTTCCGGGAACTACTGAAGAACGCGCTTTCTGGTGGGTCGCATCCGGATTCCTGCAAGACTTGTTACAACGAGCTTCGGATTCGGTCGATGTATCCATTCGCCGGTTATGTGGAAAAATTGAACAGGCAATCCGCTATCTCGTTGCCGGTACGCCCGGAAACACGGCGCCATTGATGCGTGAGTTGCTCTATCACATCGCTCATAGCGAATCGGACAGCCTGCATATCGTGTCCATCAAGAGTAGCTACGCCTGGCCTGGCCAAGTGACGGAAGCAGATTTGATGAGCCGCCAGCAATCGGAAACCCTGCAACCGGTTCTGGATCAGGTTCGCACCGCCTTGATGCAGACCAATGACATCTGGCGCGAATTTTGCGCGGGACAGCAGGAAAGTCTGGTATCCCTGCAGGAATATACCGACTGGCTGAAGCATCTGGTGCTGCAAACGGAATGCTCTCCACTGGTGAAATTGATCGATGTCATAAGCGATACCGTCACGTACTTGCATCAGCAACCGCAGGATACCAGTGAAGAGCTGGCGATGGAAATGGCGACTGCATTGCTGCTGGTCGAGAGTATCATCGATGATTTCAATCATTTGTCCCCGGACTTGCCGGAACAGATCGATACGCTCGCAGTACGGTTGCAGCAGATCACAACGAATCCTCCGGATGCAGACGAATTAACGAATTTGCCTGCATTCAGCGGCATCGATAGCAGGTCGCAGGAGAACGAATTGTTGGCCAATGTCGCCCAGCAAATTCATTCCAATCTCGCACAAGTAGAAACGGTACTCGACAAATTCTTCTTTGAGCCTTCGCTGCGTTCCGAACTGCCCACTCTGATGCCATTATTTGAACAGATGACGGGCGCACTGACCATGCTTGATCTCGAGCGTGCCAACACACTCTTGGAATTCTGCTGGCAATTAATTGAGAAGTTGTTCGATCCTGAATATGCGATCGTCGAAGCGGAGCAGATTTTATTGGTGGATGGCCTGAGCAGTTTGGGTTTCTTCATTGAAGCATTCAAGAGCGGCCAGCCTGATAGTCATCAGATCGTCGACGAAGCGATTAATCTCTTCGAAATCACCATGCCTACTGTCGTTCCCGCTGTCACCTCTACCCAAGCAACTCATACTGCCGGGACGCCTGAGACCGAAGCTAGCGGAATCGATCCTGAATTGCTGGATACTTTTCTTGAAGAAGCAGAGGACGTGGTGGCAGGAATCTCCAGCGATCTGGACCATTATCGAACCGATCCTGCCAATCAGGAAATTCTCGCCGATCTGCGCCGAGCCTTTCATACCCTAAAGGGCAGCGGCCGCATGGTCAAACTGGATGATATGAGCGAAGCTGCATGGAATGTCGAGCAGGTGCTCAATCATTGGCTGAGCGAGAAAAAAGCAGCTTCTCCAGAACTTCTGGGACTCATTGATTGTGCCCAGCAATCCTACAGCCAATGGTGTAAAAATCTACGCGAACAGGGTGCTTCCGGTGCCACAGCGACCGAATTGCAGCTCCTGGCGCAGAAATTGCTGAATGATGCAGCGACCGAAGAAAGATCCTTAGAAACCCCTGCTCAAGAATCCTTATCGGAAGCGCAATCCGGCAATATTACAGCCTCTGCTGAGACCACTGCCGCTGATAAAGCAGCTGAATCTTTTGCGATCAAGCAACCAGTACCGCAGGCTGAATCAGCGCACGACTCCATCAACCTCGAATTATTACCCGTCTTTCTGGAAGAAACGCACGACATCGTTCCTCAGATTGGCAGCAAATTACGCGCCTGGCGCATATTGCCACAGGATGAAGACATTCAACGCGCACTGCTGAGGTTACTGCATACGCTCAAAGGAAGTGCTCGGATGGCGGGTGCAATGCAGCTCGGCGAGTTGATTCATGCCATGGAAAGCCATATCGAATCAGTTTTCAGCAACCGCATCGTCTCCGAAGGGCAATTGGATCAGCTTGAAACCGAATTCGATGCCATCAGTGGACTAATCGAACAGTTGCAAACGGCTGATGTGGCCGCCGCCGCACCATCCGGCGAGACAAATCGAGCAACCGACGGCGAACCAGTGTCTGCTCACGACAGAAGTGAATCATTGCAATCCAGAACCATTCTGCGGATCAATTCTGAGCTCATTGATCGATTGGTCAATGATTCTGGTGAAGCCAGCATTCTGCGGTCCAAAATCGAAGCACAACTCGTTAACTTCAAGCAATCATTGCAGGATCTTTCAGAAAGCGCACATCGTTTGCACGATCAACTGCGTGAAGTGGAGATTCAGGCAGAAACGCATATGCAATCGCATCTTGCGCAGCAACACGACCAGGAGCACGCATTCGACCCGCTCGAATTCGACCGTTTCTCAAGGTTGCAGGAATTAACGCGATTGATGGCGGAAAGCGTCGATGACATCATCACGGTGCAAAAAAGCCTGCGCTCCACCCATACCATCGCAGAAGAAGCTGTCGTACAACAGTCCGTCATCAATCGTCAGCTACAGCAGTCATTGATGCAGATCCGCACCGTGCCGTTCAGCAATTTTTCTGAGCGTTATTACCGCATTGCCCGCCAAGTCGCCGAAGACCTGGGGAAAAAGGCTCAACTGGAGATCATTGGCACTGATGTAGAAATCGACCGCAATGTACTCGAAAAAATCAATCCATCATTGGAACATTTGCTACGCAACGCCATCGCGCATGGTATCGAAGAACCAGCTCAGCGCTTAAGCACCAACAAGTCTGAAACCGGGCGCATCATGATGCATCTGCGTCAGGAAAGCAACGAAGTCATCATCACCTTGAGCGATGATGGTCGTGGATTGAACTTGGCACGCATCCGCAAAGAAGCTCAGCGATTGGGATTGATCAAAAAAAATGAGGCCGTCGATGACGACAAGATCATGGCGTCGATTTTTAGCCAAGGCTTATCCACGACTGACTCGGTCACAGGTATCGCAGGTCGCGGCATCGGTCTGGACATCGTCAAGAACGAGATTTCGATGCTGGGCGGCCGCATCAGCGTCAATTTTGCTCCCAATCAAGGCACGACCTTCACGATCAATCTCCCGCTGATGTTATCCGTCGCGCAGACATTGATGGTTCGCGCCGGCAAACAGGTCTATGCAATTCCGGCTTTCATCGTCGAGCATCATAGGGAATTCGACGCTGACACGCTGAAGAAAATTTACCATGATCACCACATCGACTTTAATGGGAAAAAATATCAATTCTCTCATTTGGCGCATTTACTCGGCGAATCCGATCATAACCCGGAATTTTCGCAACACGATCATGTCCTGTTCCTGCATAGCGGTACGCAATATTTGGCAGTTCATGTGGATGAGCTGATTAGTAATACCGAAGTCGTGATCAAAAATATCGGCGCTCAAATGGCCCAGGCTCCTGGCATAGAAGGTGCGACGTTAACTGGGGATGGCGAAATCATCCTGATTTTGAATCCCGTCAAACTGCTGCAACGTATCGACGTGCAGAAAACGTTGCGTGCTCCTTTGAACAGCCTCAGGAATGCAGGGAAAAGAAAATCGCCGAAGACACCCACAGTGATGGTCGTCGATGATTCCTTGACGGTGCGCAAAGTGACTTGCCGATTATTGGAACGGGAAGGCTGTGATGTGCTCATCGCCAAGAATGGCGTTGAGGCCCTCGCCCTGCTGAAGGATGGAATACCGAATGTCATGCTCGTCGACCTGGAAATGCCCAAGATGAATGGCTTCGATCTGATCAAGAATATACGCAGCAACCCAAAGACCGCTCATATCGCCATTATCATCATTTCATCACGTACCGCAGACAAACACCGGAAAATAGCCAAAGATCTCGGTGTTGATATCTTTTTAGGCAAACCCTATAAAGAAGACGATCTGCTTCACCATCTGTCGAATTTCATTCAGAAATAACGGAAGTAATCTTGGGATGTGAAGCATCTGGAAATAAGAAAGGCAGGCAGCTCCTTTTCCCCAAGCGGCCCAATTTGACTCTGTCGCCAAGAGGGCAGTAACTGAAGTGACAGAGCGCTTACGCTGAAAAAAGACTCGCACTTTCAGAAAGTACGAAGTTGATTACCGATCCCGAGCTTTCACGCAGGCATGAAATATAAAACCCGCAACAGCGGGTTTCGATATCCAGATTAAGAAAAAGCAAAGAGACTCACTTACTTTGATCTGGGGTTTGGGCTGGAGGATATTGCTCACCTTCACCGCGTGGAACCTCAGTATCGAAATTTCCCTTATTCGTTTCAGTCCTGCCTCGTAGATCAGCATCTTTTTTTAACTGTTGATACCGATTCTCATCACCTTCCAATTTCTGTACTTTCTGCTTTGGATAGTCTTCCGGTTGAGGGGATTCCGCAAAGGCAGAGGCGCTCAACAAGCCCACGCAAATAGATAGCACAAATGAAATGTTTTGCTGTTTATGCATGATCAATCTCCTTGAATTGATTTCTTGAGTCTCTTAAAAGGAATATTTCAATTTTATTTGAAATTCGCGCGGAAATTTGTTGGGGAAAAATTTTCTAGAGATCATCTATACGATAGATACCATCAGTGGATACGAAGCTTTCCTCATCATAGGCTTCAATCAACGGAATCTCTTCAGGGGAAAAATCCATGCTCAGATCAACCAGGTCGGTCGCAACAGCAGTATTGTCGGCAATATACATATTTCTCTCCTTATGTATGATGTTTTTGTATCATGCATGTTAAATAGACTCAGGATCTGTTCGGTGGCGAACGTAAAGCAAGGAATCTAGTATTTTAATTTCATTTTTGTGAATCAGGACCACCGAAAACGTATAGGTCGATGATGATTCCTATCTACCGAACTGTTACTCAAGACAAGACAAAAAATAAGGACTCATAGCCTCAACATTAATATCCGAAAGAATCACCCATAAAATCCAGCCTCTTATCGAATCAATCTTTTATCAATGGCGAGCAAGAAGAAATCTCAATGATGAGATCCGCCCGGTGAAAATCCGATCGCGCTGTTGATTACACCGGGTCTTTCTCAATCGCTGGGGTTTGGAAAAAATTCTTGTCTTCTTGAGTGAGTTTGCGCTTCGCAAGCGCTATCGCAACCAGCAACCAGCCGTTTGTTAGCATCTCTATCGCCACAAACAAACCAATGACCCAAAAGACAGTTCCCGGCCATCCGTACATGATCAATCCCGCCAATAGCAAGTCAACTGCTCCTGCCAGTAGCATTAGTTTCCATTTCCATCCTTTATTCCAGCACTTCCAGGCATAGGCAACACGGGGAATCCCAATAAAAACAAGAAATGCGGCTAATACCAACGTAAGACTATATGATCCACTCACTGGATCCCATACTACCAAGCCTCCAAATACGATATATGTCAATGCCACCATAAGGTGCAGCGCTTTTCCTGACCAATTGTCTTCTTTGCCGACGATACCATGCGAAAATTGTAAAATGCCGGACACAACGGCCAGGATCCCAAACATAATGACACTGGCAAATGTCAGATAAAAAGCAAAGACAATCCCTAATGTACCCAAGATTATCATGCTGATTCCTAATGCCAGAAACCATCCCCAACTGATTGGCAATTCAAATTTTTCATTGGTTATCATATCCATCTCCATAGAAAAAATATTTTGAAAAATTATAAGTTTGTTAAATCGCAGTCTCTGTACGGCGACACACAGAATCGAACTCGAAGCGGAGTGATAGCACCAAAGTTTGAACATTTACTTACAAGCAGGTATTTCTTGCGTATGTTCGATGTCGTACTGAATTGCTATAACGAAAATAATACCGTTATGTTACATAACTTGAAGGTGGTACTATGATGAAGAAAAACGATACTAAGGTCACAGATGACGAAAACAATGCAGACTCATCTTCTTCCGCCGAGATGGTCGTTGAGGATATCGCTTTTGAAGAAGTCATTCCGGAAGATTCTCCTCCCAGAAAAAATCTCCCTGATACACCAACCATTCGCAATCCATCCGGCAAGCCTATACCCGTGAAATAAATGTCATATCAATCGATTGAAATCCAGAGAAAGGAATAAATAACTGATTTTTCCAGGAGTTGAATCTTGCTTGCCCTATAAAATTAACAACGATTTGCCGGAAAACATAACGAACGTACTTCCTCACCATGCTCAGGATATTTATCGTGAAGCATTTAATAACGCCTGGGAAAACTATGAGAGTATCCGTAAACGCCGAGAATCTTCTTCCCGAGAAGAAACGGCCCATAAAGTTGCTTGGGCTGCAGTCAAGAAAAAATATATAAAAGTCGATGGCAGATGGACTGCCAGAGAAATTGATCATTAAGCGGATCCTCCGCGCTTCAAATTCACGGCTTATTTGAATTCTGCGCCGTGCAAAGACTATTATCAGCGCCCATATCACCAGGGTTCTCATTCCAACTGACGAATGAAGGCATTTCCTGCAATGCCTCTCCAATCGGAGATTTCTCAGCAGCATCACGTTTATCTGGATCCCGGCGTTTTTTATCCCATTTCTCCTGGAGTTTTTTTAAGGATATTTCTGAATAAGCCATGTTATTTCCTCTTTTCTAAAAATCATAAATATCTTATTATTAAGAAAAAATGGCTTCAGATATGTACGCTTCTCAACTCAACCGAAACAAACTAATAACATATAGCTACTCAGGCAAAGTATTTATTTAATTAACATGCATCATTGCCGATCAGTCTGACGCGCCGGATGAATTTTCATCGCTCATAACGATAGGCTGACTTGATCAAACTCACTAAGTGCTTCGTTTGATGTATATGCCCCCAGCAATTTAATATTGTGAATTACTGCCAAATCCTGAATACTATGCGGTTTTTAGAACAGCGGCGGCTATCATGCTATTTCTATAAATCTTATTCTTTAAAATTTGTTCATTACAAACTAATTTCTGATAATGAATTTAATATCTCACGACGCTCAACGATGAAATACTCAAGACGGTTCTTACTGGCTTTAATCAGCAGCGCAACGTTTATCACGATTCAGTCAACCCATCTTCACGCTAATAGCTTAAAAAAGTTTGCTCAGGACAATCGGATTGAGTTGGGTGGCTGGATCAATGGCGGCGCCACTTTCAATCCTAGTCAAAACAATGGATTCAACGGCCCGGTAGCTTTCGCTGATCAGGCCAATCGCTTCCAGTTGAATCAACTGAACTTCTTTCTTCAACGTCCGGTCATTTCAGAAACAAATCGCTGGGATTTTGGCGGAAGAATCGGTTTTTTGTTCGGAACCGATGCGATTTACACTCAGGCATTCGGTGTGCCTACGTATGATGTCAACTCAGGCGAACCCTTCAAAAGAAGCAACTGGGATCTAGATTTATGCTGCGCGTCAACCAAAACCTATGGAATTGCGATTCCACAAACTTACCTAGAAGCTCATGTACCTATTGGAAGAAATGGATTGAATCTTAAAATCGGCCGATTCTTTTCACCCACTGGCTATGAAACCATTCCTGCACCTGACAACTTTTTTTACACACGCTCTTATTCGTTTAATGCTGGAGAACCTTTCACCCATACCGGTATACAAGCTAATTATGTAATAAATAAAAATTGGGCAATCATGGGCAGCGCAGTCACAGGTAGCGCTACTGGCGGATGGGATGGCGGCTGGGATAAACAATTAGGAAATTGGGGCGGAGTTACGGGCATAACCTGGACTAGCGATAACAATGCTACTTCACTGAATATAACAGGAACCTATGCAGAAACTTCTACCCGCAGCAGCACTTCCTGGGGAATGTACAACATTGTTCTCCAGCATAGAATCAATCCCAAAACACTACTGGTTCTGCATCATGTGCATGGTTTCGCGGAAGGTGTTTTATTGAACAACTTAAAATACACTAATGTAATCAAAGATGCTGAATGGATGGGTGTTGTAACGCATGTTTACCATGACCTTACTGAGAATATTTCGATAGGTGCTCGCGCAGAGTGGTTCCGCGATCGGGATGGTTTTCGCAATCCATCACCTTTCAGAGTTGCGGCAGCAACCAATATTGTTCAAGGTGTGCCTACAAGCTACGCCGGCGATATTAAAACGGTTACCATTGCACCCGCGGATTATTATTCAGCAACGATTGGGATTAATTGGAAAATAGCTAAAACCTTCAAACTCCGGTGGGATTCAATCAAAAAACTAAGTATTCGTCCTAACATTCGATATGACAGAGTAGACGCTTACAGGACTGCCGCTTACCGCCCATTCGCAGGCAATAAAGATCAGATATTATTTTCGCTGGACTTTTTACTCCCTTTCTGAGAGTAAATTAATTATGTTGCTAGGGAGATAATGATGGTTTTAAAGACCAACCACCGAAAGAAATCGGTGGTTGTTCGTCACTTACTCAAAGACCTTTACTTCCAGAATACTCTGAGTATTCTGAGGAATCTGATGCAAAGTCACGATCTTGATTTACTTCTACTGTCTTAGTCTCACTACTTTTTAGCCCAATTTGTTCATTTGCCAATTTTCTATGATAATCAGCAAAAACTAAGCTTTCTTTCAAAGTTTTCTCGTATGCTCGAATATTTGCAGCTGCATGCGATCGAACTTCCAGACCTTGTCTGCCAAAGTAATAAGGATGTGCTTCATATTCCTGAAGTACCTTTTTATTTTCTTGCAACCTTAAATTTGCATCTTTGGCGACACCTTCGTAATATTTTACTAAGGCTTTATGGTCATTTCCTGCAATCCCTGCAGGCGCAGATACAGATGGACTCATCTGAGCGCAGGAGATTAGCGTGGCAAGAGCTAAAAAAATAGATGTCAATTTCAGTGCTTGTTTGATGGGTACTCTCCAGTCATAGATAAATAAAGTCATTTTAGTTCCTCCATGGTTCAGTGTAAGTTGGAAAAGCTTTAATACAGGCAGATAAATTTTTCACAATTAACTTCATCGCAACCTCCTCGTTCGCATGTTAAGCATGTTAAAAAAAACAACAGATTTCTTCATCGTAATTCCCTATATATTTAATGTAAATTGGAAGAAACATTGTTATTCACTAATGAAAACCATCAAACTAGCCTAATGGTATTCATTAACCATTTTGAACATAAGGTCAAGAAAAATAAGACTTTTCTTGACCTGTGGCGTAGTCTATCACAAACAAAATTTTATTCCAATAAAATATCCGACTTTTTTACTCAAGAATAGTTCCCGTTGTATTTTTTCAATTTCGTATCTCTTCCAGACAAATTTTTTACTGTGGATTAGGACTGGAGGTTATATGTGTGCAGCGTATAAAAATTCAATAGTTCCCATGTCAAAAGTGCGTGGAGATTCCCTATACGGCAACTTAATTTGATACGAAATTAAGTCAGGAAATATAAGATACTCTGCGAAGCCGCACAACAAATCCAATTGGGGATTAAACCAATCTCGACCATGGGCTGTCATTAACAAAAAGAATATTGACTGGCTGAAAGAATTTTTTGCAAGATTGGACTCGATCACCAGAATTAATGTGTTCCAAAGAACCTTCCATTAACAAAAATAATTCATCTTGATCCTGAATAATGTCACTTTTTATTTAACTTTAGATCATGAAACTACAGCATTTATTAAATGAATACCAAGCAGCTCGCCAGCATACCGCTGCGCTGATTAATCCCTTGCTCGATGAAGATTGCAGTGTGCAGACCCTACCGGAATCCAGCCCCATCAAATGGCATTTAGGCCATATGACATGGTTTTTTGAAATGTTTGTTCTTCAATATCATGAAAAGCCATTCAAACCCTTTCAAGCTGAATTTCTCAGCATGTTCAGTTCGTATAATGCATCGAATGTACCCCATCCGGATCCAAAGCGTGGGTTATACACCCGTCCATCCCTGAAGGTCACGCGGGAATACTGCCGCAATATTGATGAACGCATGGCGCAACTTCTAAATAATTGGAATGAAGACAATGAATTATTACAGATGGTCATTCTCGGTATCCAACATGAACTCCAACACCAAGAGCTCATGCTCGCAGATCTCAAGTATTTATTAGCACAAAATCCGATGAACCCAGTCTATCAATCTCCCCTAACTGCACTTTCTACAACTGCTGACAGAGCCCTAGCGTTGGAATGGAAAGACTTCACTGGTGGAATCGTTGACATTGGCTTTGAAGGCGAAGGTTTCAGTTATGACAATGAATCGCCGCGCCACAAGTATTATCTTTATCCCTATCAATTGGCTTCGCGCTTAACGACTAACAAAGAGTATATGGAATTCATGGAAGATAACGGTTATGAAAATCCCTGTTACTGGTTCTCAGAAGGTTGGGAATGGATAAAATCTACGAATACTCGCCATCCGCTGTATTGGCGTCATGAGGAAGATGGATGGAAGGAATACACACTACATGGACTTATTCCCCTTGATCCAGACTTGCCAGTAATGCATATCTCTTTATATGAAGCGAGTGCTTTCGCCCAATGGAATAATGCTCGCTTGCCCACCGAAGTAGAATGGGAAAACGCAGTGTTACAGCAAAACATACTCAGCTACCCAGCAGAAAATGATTTTTTCCATCCCCAAGCAAAGTCCACGGAAGAAACAGATAAACTTCGCGAGCTTTTTGGTAGCGCCTGGCAATGGACTCAATCTAGTTATTCACCCTATCCAGGCTACAACCCTAGAAAGCCGGGCAAGAATAAGCCTACATCTACTATATGGGACATCGCGGTAGGAGAATACAATAGTGAATCGATGATTAATCAGTATGTTTTGCGCGGCAGCTCTTGTATTACTCCCGCAAAGCGCGCTCGTGTCAGCTTGCGTAATTTCCTTCCGGCCCAAAGCCGCTGGCAATTTTCAGGGATTCGATTAGCGCGCGACCGAAAGTAAAATTTTATACATCGCCCGCGCATCAGGAATGAGCTCAGCCCTGCAGCCGAAGGCAGGACAATGCATGGTCAGAAAGCAGCACAAGGAAACAAAAACGACACTACCTTACCTCGTGAATATCCCAACACGTTCAAACGAACGGATCTTGGTTGCAATCGCACTTTCTATTCTGAAATCCGCTTATAAAGCTTGACCGGTTCAGTTCGTCTTTTCCGCATGCGAAGATTCAGCATCTCAACCGCCACCGAAAAAGCCATTGCAAAATAAATGTAACCTTTGGGTACATGCACATCGAACCCTTCCAGCATGAGGGTAACCCCTACGAGAATAAGAAACGATAAGGCTAAGATCTTGATCGTAGGATGATCACTGACAAAATCACCAATGGCTTTTGCCGAAATCAACATCACACTCACGGCAAGTATGATCGCGATCGCCATCAAAGAAATCTGATCAACCAGACCCACCGCAGTAATTACAGAATCAAGCGAAAAAATAATATCCAGCACGGCAATCTGGATCAGTATCATACTCATGCTTATTGTCGCAGTTGACGTAGCGGTACCCTGCTCATCAACTCCTTCAAGGCTGCTGTGAACTTCCCGCGTCGCTTTGGCGATTAGAAACAACCCACCCCCAATCAAAATGATATCGCGACCGGAAATCTCATAGGTCAGCACGGTAAACCACGGCTTAGTCAATCCCATAATCCACGAGATTGAAAATAACAGCGCCAGTCGAGTAAACATTGCAAGACTGAGCCCCATATTTCTCGCAAATGCGCGTTGACTGCTCGGAAGCCGTTCTACCAGGATGCTGATAAAAATAATATTATCGATCCCAAGAACGATTTCCAACGCTGTTAAGGTAACCAATGCAATCCACGCTTGAGGGTCCACTATCCATTCGAACATCTGATTTTCCTTTTATGCTGAACTTCTGATGATGCAGAATGATAACGAATTAAGGCATGGATTGGTACGCGTTGCATAAACATAAAGTTTACCTTTGCGGAAGCGAGTCAGGCACATCATTATCGGGCGGAATCCGATCAGGAGGAATGACCTGAGGAGGTAGAGTTACAGGAGGAACTTGCTCAGGAGAAATAATTTCTGGTGGTTTTTCTTGCGGAGGTATTCTTTCGGGGGGTATGGGCACCGGAGCAGAACAGATGTTATCGAATCGCATGGAATTAGAATTTAGCACCGTCATCGCAAAACTCCTCAAAAAATCAACATTATTCCTTTTTTAATAGACTGTTTCAGTACGCTACCATACAAATAAAACTTCACATCCATCAACCACGATTTAAACCGAATGGCTACCTCTCACAGAGCAATTCTTCTAGTAAAGGAATGGCACAATACCCGATTTTTTCTGCAAGCAAAAAAATGCTGACTATTTTGGCGCATGAGATAAATCATAAGGAGCACTGACGCTGTAACCAAGGCATATCAACACGACAGGGAAGGAAGCGATTTGCCCCTTCGGCGAATTAATCAGCATTGACCTAACAGCCTAGCTATTTTTCCTTTCTGAAATTTCGATTGCATAACGCTGTATATCTCTCTGAATGGAATACAATTCGCCAGCCGCATCACCTTCAAAAGTAGCAATGATTTGGTATTCTAAAAACGAGGATTCGATTTTTATCAAGTGAACCGCAACATCCTTCAATGCATGACCATAAATCTCATTCGCCAGCCCCTCTCGAATAGCCGAGGACATCATGCCGGGAATTTCGGTGCGGCTCATTTCTAATTGTTGGATATCAATGCTGAATTCGGTCGTCACATTGAACCCATAAGAAAAATTTCTAGGATTGGCGTAAAAGAAATCTTCGATATTATAAGTAATCGGCATCGTGCCATCAGGAAGCGACAAGACAATATTCTCAAGCGTAATATGCTTCACCTTTCCATAAATATCGCCATACATCATCACATAATCTCCTTTTCTGCATGGAAACCACGGTTCATCAGGCAGCACGGGGCGGGAAACATACTTGGTCAATTCCGACAACGTCAATCTCAGTTTCAGGTCCGGCAAGTACGGATTGCTCAGCTTGGTATAGTAGTGCAGGGATTCTATCTGCATCGGAATACCGTTATAGATGATGCATTCTCCTTCTCTTGCCGAGCCTGTATTCAGCAACAACTTCAGTTCATTGATGAAAGTCGAGATTGAATTCTTGAGCACCCAGACCACCGTGATCAAAAATAACACGGTAATGCCGGTTAGCACCGCATCATCCCGGACTTCCAAAACATAAAAGAAAGCTGCGATTGCGACGATTCCCATCAGCAAATGGTAAAGCACTGTCACAACACGCTGATAGTAACTTCTCGTTTTCATACGACGATTGATAATCCAGCTACAAAACTTCAGAAAAAGCATCATGATGAAGTAAACACCGCCGAAAGCCAGAAGCGCCAGGAACAACGTAGCACCTCGCCCTGAAGAGAATTCTTCAAAGAAATCGATCAAAGAATTTTCCTGATTCGTCTGAAACTCAATCATTTCATTGCGTTGCAGTTGAGCCACCTCAAAAAGATGCGTGCTTTCCTGCAATTGATCGCGCCATTTCTGCCGCACCTGCTCGAAACTCTGCAACGCATCTCCACTCAAGTGATCAGTATTGATAAGGGCGAGATGTTTCAGCGCTTCATTAATTTTCTGGATTTGTAATTGATGAAAATCGATCCGATAATTTAAATGATCTAACTTGCGTTTATTTTCCGTCAGCTTATGAAGCTCGCGCAGAAAGGGTTGCAGAATCTCTGTCAAATCCTTTTGCCAATCGAATTCATTGGATGTCGAAGTTTCATCTTCACTCAATTCGATTCCGGCGGTCAGAATCATTTCAAACGAATTTTCCTGATCTGCTATGGATTCCTGAATCGTGTCGATAGCCGACTGAATCTTTTCTTTTTCTTGCTCAGTCTGTGCGTCCTTCAATACCCGCAATTTTTCTTCGACTTCGATCTTATGCCTCTGAATGCTTTCAAGAATGTCATTTAATTTAATCGTTGTCGGATCTGTGTCCGCCTGATGAGGACTCGTTCTCAGTGATTGAACGCCCTGATAAGCGTGACCATTGAAAGAAATGACTGCAAGACTAAACAAAATAAAAATTTTAAGAAAAAAAAGGGATGGTATGTTCATAGGAGATTTGTGCTATGCCCAGAATTTTTATCTTATTTCAATATGACACATTCCTTCGAAATTGCTCTGTGCGCTATGGAACATGCGACGACAACCCCAAAAAATGTAGAAGTTGTGTGGGAGACCGCACCGATTCAAATTCAGTTCATAGGTAACATTTTTTATTTTAGTTTAATTTTATGGAAGTATTAATACCTACCATCATTGCTTGGGCGGAAGAAAGAAATCTTATACGGGGAAGTTCGACTCAAACGCTCGCGTTGCATTTAACGGCGGAATTCGGTCAATTGTCCGATGCGCTCATCACAGGAGAGGATTGCAGAAAATACATTGGCAATACGTTAGTGGAACTGATCATACTGTGCCATAAAGAATGCCTTACGCTCTATGAATGCATAGAACTCGTTACCCCGCTCAATGATGAACGTGCCAAGGATCCAATTTTCACACTCATCGGTCTATCCAAATATCTTGGCCAGTTATCTTCAGACATCCTGCACAACAAAAATTTCAAACTGAACATTGGCTACATCTGCATGTACCTGACGATTCTAAGCAGAAACACCCATTCGCCAATCAAAGAATGTCTTTCCCTCTCATTCAATGATTTAAAAATGAAAAAAGGCATTCTATTTGATGGCAGTTTCATTTTAGAAACCGATGAATATTACGCACATGCGGTTCAAATCGTTAACGGCCGCAAAAATCACCGTACCTAATAGTCTGATTATCCAAAGAATATTCTCCTCCGAACCTCCTGATCATAGTTCGCTGCCGTACAGACGCTGCGTTTATAGGGCTACATACTCTTCAGCAAGATTAGAAAAAAGTTGTTTTTCTTTTTTCACAGAATCTTTCTTCAGTCTGATCTTACGGATCCTCAACCGGCATAGTGCGGCGGAGACCGTCAATCACTAATTCAATCAATTAAATTATAACTAGGAGAATCACATGAACTGGGACGAAATCGCAGGCAACTGGAAACAAATGACCGGTAAAGTTCAACAGCAATGGGGCAAATTAACCAATGATGATCTTGACGTCATCGAAGGAAAACGGGAAGAGCTTGTAGGCAAAGTGCAGACGCGTTATGGCATCACTAAAGAAGAAGCTCAACAGCAGGTGGACGATTTTTCCAAACGCTGCGAACGCTGAACTCGCATTCTGCACATCGGGAGTTACACACCCCCACTCCCTTTCAAAATTTCTCAGCCTATTAACAAAGAATAACCGCTTCAAAATTTCATCGTACGCATTCCACGTCATGAAAACGGAAGAAGACACTATCGAAGGAGAATGGCATGGCCATCAGCAAAGATGCATTACCCGTCAGTTATGCTCAACCGGGACTGACAATTAATTGGGGTTCGATTTTATCCGGCCTCGTTTTTATTCTGGCGCTAGGGTGGTTATTGTTCACCCTCGGTTCAGCGATCGGTATGAGTATTGCAGATGTTCATAATCTGCATGAGAGCGATGTTTCATCAAAAACGGCTGCATTGGGAACGGCTGCAACAGTCTGGATTCTGGCAACTGTCGTAGCGACTTATTTCCTGGGCGGATTTCTTGCTGGCAAAGTGTCGGGAAGAACCGACAAATCAACGGGATTGTTGCATGGCGTGGTGTTATGGTCGTGCACTATCATTATCGGCATCATATTCAGCGCGATAGGTGTATCGGGAATCATGAATGCCGCTGCCGGTGCTGCCAAATCAGTGACTTCCACCGGCGCGCAGGCAGTTTCGATGATGGCTGGCGACCATATGACGGCAGGGCATAAGGACATAGGCTCTTCTCAATTAGCCGCTTTCTTGCATCCATTGACTGGTTCATTGAAGCAGGACCTCAATAAGGCGCTCGACAAGGCGCGACAAGCCGCAAAAGATGCCACAGAAGAATCCGGCGCGAAAAACTCCACTCACAATGGATCAAATGGATCAGGCCAGAATCAATCCAAAGACCAGGATTCTTCACAATCTTCAGCTACCTATCAGGCAAGTAACGATGATGCGCCATCGACGACTGCCCGATCGGATGACGCTTCAAACCATCGGGATGGTCGTGATAACGACGATGAAAACGCTGCCAGAACCGATGACGCCAGCGATGACGAATCTAAAGAAGGTCGTGAAGGACAACCCTCTACACGAGCCGAAAGCCATTCTCGAGAAGACAAGGAAATTTCAAAGGAAAAATCGGATTCACAATCCGTTTCCAAATCCTATTCCCATTCTGCTCATCATTCCACAAACGCGCGTTCAGTTGATCGTGCAATCGAAAAAATCGATCCTCAGGTTCTGATGGCAGTGGCGATCGCGCTGATTCAAGGTGATGAAAAACGCGCCAAAGGCATCATTACCAATCATTTTGATATCGACGAGGCAGATATCGACAAGCTGATCAACGCGGCCAAACAAAAATCGGAACAAGCAGCAAAGGAATTGGAGAAGAAGATGAATGATGCCAAGGATTACGCCGCAGGCTTGTTATGGGTCATCTTCCTGAGCTATTTGATCGGCTTGCTCGCTTGCATCAGCGGTGCTCAATTGGCCATGAAATCGCCCAATCTGCTTGACACCGCAGGCGCAAAAAACTCTTCAGACAAAAAATATTAAATCGCCATTGGCGGTAACGTGTAAGGAAATTAACATGGCCATACAGTACAAAGACTACACCATCATTATCAGTGGTGAACTCGATAGCGTAAGCGGTGACTGGAACGGACGTTACCGCATCATGGATGAAGAAGGCGTCGTCGTGTATGAAAGTTTTTCGGATCCCGCAGGCAGTGAAGAAGAAGCCCTCGCCGATGCCGAAGAAGCGGCACATGCCTGGATAGACCAGCAATAAACCCACCCATATCAACACAAGGAGATAGATACCATGAAAATTCGATCACTATTCGCAGGATCAATCCTGCTGCTTTCTGTAAGTTCACTGAGCTGGGCAGGAATATTCGATAAAGATGTCGAATTAACTTCTCTACCGCCAAAAGTTCAGGAAGCCATCAACCAGCATGCCCAAGGGGGCAAAATTGACAGTATCGAACAAGAAAAATCGGACGGCAAGCTCGTCTATGAAGTCGAAGTCAAGCAGGCAGATGGTAAGGAATTCGAATTCAAAGTCGATGAAAACGGCACATTGATTTCAATGGATAAAGATTAATGAAAATTGAATTTGTAGCATGTTATCAATCATCAATAGGAGAAATTAAAATGAACACAACGAAAAAAAACTCTTGGCAAAATCTGTTGACATCCTTGGGCATTGTTGGAATTTTTTTACTATCCAGCACGCCGCTACTTGCTGCTCAACCACACGATAAATCAATGCAGGATGACGGCGTGGGCATTGGCAAAGCAGACCAGACATCCGGCGAATCGCGTCACGGGAATGAAGAAGGCGGAACCGATCCTTCCGGCCCCCGTGATCGGGATCCGGGCGAAATTAAAACCCTGGCTGACCGGGCCAACAATGAGGAAGCAGGTAATACCTCGCAAAGCGCAACAACCCCGAACGAAAAGATCCCGAATGCTTATTCGGGTGCTGATAAAAAACAATAAATACACACACCGCATCATGCCTGCTTGACTCTCGATGCCGGCAAGCAACAACGCCGGCATCTTTGTCATGATTTCCAAAGGAGAAAGAAAATGAACATTCTGTTATGGAGCCTAGCCGCGTTAACACTTCTGACCACCAATGCAGTAGCCGGCACGCGCAGTCATCTCGAACAAGCCATGCAATATTCTGAAGCGGCATTGTATGCGCGGGATGCAAAAACACTGATAGAAAAAGCCGAGGAAGCAAAACAGCAAGCATCATTGGCAAGTGGTGAAAAAGTACGTAGCAGTCATAGGGAACAAGGCCTGCAATGTCTGGACAATGCTCTCAAGGAAGCCAGGGCCGGCAATGTCGAGGCTGCGCGTACCGCATCAAAGGATGCCCTGAATCATTTCACGCGAGCAACCCCATGAAAGCAGGACGACATCATAGCGTGAGCTGCAAACCCTCCCGGTAAAGATTTTTTCAAGGAGAATGGAATGTTTTTCTGGGCATTCACATTTTTGATCATAGGGCTTGTGGCAGGCGCATTAGGCTTGACCGGGGTAGCAGGAATCGCAACTGAAATTGCGTGGATCACTTTCTGGCTGGGATTGATCATGGGCATTCTTTTCTTTTTCGTCGCCCGGCACTCCCCACCGGATGAACCATGACCCACGCGGTCATTGAAAGCAAAGCATCTCGATCGCAGCAAAGCTCGGCCAGCGGCATTTATCAGCATGCGACGTCAATAAATGCGCCATGTTCAAAGCCATGGCTGACCATAAATAGCTCCTGAATTATGAAAATTCTGAAATTTATCGTTATTGCCCTGTTGATCGTCGCAATACTGCTGATCGTCGGCCATTTTGCGCTCACGTCAAAGTGGAGCCGCGATCTACTGGCGCATCATATCAGCGCACGCATTGATCGTACCCTGACGATAAACGGAGATTTGACGATTGAGTGGTCGATGGTTCCGCGCCTTCGCATCCGGCATATCAGATTGGCTAACGTACCTTCCAGTCAGTTTCCCTATATGGCGACAGTGGATGAACTCGGCGTGAATCTCGATGTTCTGGAGATTCTCAAGGGCCATATCGTCATTCCCGATGTTATCCTCATCCAGCCTAAGCTGGTGCTGGAAAAATATTCCACCACCGAAAATAACTGGGATTTTCCTTTCCTTGATCAACAATCCAAAAAAGATCCGATGCCGGTGAATGTCGAGCGATTAAGAATCGAAACAGGCACGGTATTATTCCGCGATAGAAAAGATACCGCGATAGAAGCTCATATCGAAACCCGGGAAACATTACAACATGGCGCAGACAATCTGCATGTCAAAGCAACCGGCGTCATCAAGGGCGATCAATTCAATTTAACTCTCAATTCAGGGCCTTTAGTGGCACTGAGAGCAGCCAAGCAGGAATTTCCCCTTTCTGCTGCCTTACAGGCAGGCAGCACTATTATCAAAGTAGCCGGTACTGCTCTGCAACCCTTGAAATTAAAGGACATGAATCTGGAATTTGCAGTCAGTGGATCCAGCCCTGCTCATTTATCCAATATCAGCGGAATTCCGTTGCCTGACCTGCCACCGTACCGTGTCAGAGGCAATTTGAATGATCGCGACAAGGGCTGGGAAATCACAAACTTTAGCGGCACCATAGGCGATAGTGATCTGAAGGGAAAAATCAGTATTGATCTAGCGGGAAAACAACCGTTTGTAAAAGCCGATCTTTTGTCAAAAAAGATTGATCTGGATGATTTCGGCCCCATGCTTGGCTTAGCGCCCGATACACGCCCTGGAGAAACGGCTTCCCCTGCTCAAAAGCGCGAGGCCAGGAAACAGGCCGCCAGCAAGAATGCGATACCGGACAAGCCCATCGATTTCAAAAAGCTCGAAAACCTTCACGTCGATATCAAGTTCACCAGTTCCGCCATTCAAACCGATTTGCCAATTGATAACCTCAAGATGCATCTGGTCATCCAGAATGGCCATCTCAAACTTTCACCCCTCGATTTTGGCGTTGCGCACGGCAGAATTCTTTCCCATGTCGATATCGATGCGAGCGCACAGCCAGTTCAGACTAAAATCGAAACTGAAATACATCACCTTCGTTTGAAAGAGATTCTGAAGCGCTGGGATATTTCATCCCAGAGCGCAGGCATCATTGGAGGCAAAGCCATTTACTGGCTCAAAGGTAATTCACTCGCCACCATGTTCTCGTCGGCTGATGGTGGCATGCTGATGCTGATGACCGGAGGGAAACTGGATGACCTGCTGGTAGAACTTTCCGGTCTGGATCTGGGAGAAGCGCTTGTCGCCCTGTTCGACAAGGAAAGTAACACCGAAATCAATTGCGCGTTCGTCGACCTTCCGACCAAAAATGGTCTCATCACGATCGGTAAATTGCTCATCGATACCGAAGATACGATCTTCATCGGATCAGGTTCGATTAATCTCAGGCAGGAACAGCTCGACATGGTCATCGATCCTCATCCCAAGGATTTAAGTATATTTTCTGCGCGCGCACCGTTGCATATCGAAGGCACCTTCAAAGAACCTACTTTTACGCCCGGCGCCACCGCCATTGTTCGGGGCGCGGTGTCATTGGCCTTACTTCCTACCGCACCGGTTGTCAGCCTATATGCACTGATGCAAAAAGAAAAGAACGATAAACACCCCATCAATGCGCACTGCGCGACACTGGAAAAGCATGTCAAGGACGAATCCCTTAAAGATAAAGGTAAAGACAAAAAGGAACATAAAAAATGAAAACTCATCAATTGATTGTTGCCATTCTGATTCCGGTCTTTTTCATTGTGGGATGCTCATCGCTGTCTTTTCGACAGCAGGAGCAACCCGATCCGGATTCAATTCTAGCTATGAATATACGGGCCAAGCTCATCGAGAATGACAACTTGAATGCCGCAGCCATACAAGTCAAGGCCAGCGATGGGTTGATCGTGCTAAGCGGCTTCGTCGATAACGACCAGCAGCGCAAACTCGCGTCCACCATTGCGCAGCAGAACCCCGAGGTCAAGCGCATCGACAACAAAATCGTGGTCAAGTGACGGGAATGGCTCATTAGAAGCCAGCAAGCCGGAACCCTGCGCTTGTTCTGCGCTCTTTATTTTTACAAAGGATAGCTGTCATGGAAAAGAATGAAAAGAAACCCGTTCGCCCGCCCCAACAACAAGATCGGCCTGGCTCGGAAGATGAACTCAATCCTCCCGCCGACACCCAGCCAAGACACTATCCCCCAACCGGGAAACTCACCGGCAAAGTATGCCTGATCACCGGCGGCGACAGTGGCATTGGCAAGGCAGTATCGCTTCTGTTTGCCAAAGAAGGCGCTGACATTGCCATTGCGTATTTGAGCGAAACGGACGATGCCGCGCAAACCCAACAAGAAATCGGCGCTTTTGGAACATCCTGTTTGTTGATCAAAGGCGATCTCGGAGAAGAAACCAACTGTAAAACCACCGTCGAAAAAACCATCAAGCAATTCGGCAAACTGGATATTCTGATCAACAATGCCGCCCTTCATTGGGAAACCAAATCGCTCATGGATATCTCGACCGAACAATTGATCTACACCTTCAACGCGAATTTTTTTTCTTACTTCTGGCTGACGAAGTACGCCCTGCCCCACCTAAAAAAAGGCAGTTGCATCATTAATACCACGTCTGTCACCGCCTATCGCGGCAGTCCTCATCTGCTCGATTATTCATCCACCAAAGGCGCGATTGTCACGTTCACAAGGAGTCTCGCGCTCAACCTCGTCGATAAAGGCATACGCGTCAACGCCGTCGCTCCCGGCCCGATCTGGACGCCGCTGATTGCCTCATCGTTCGATCCCGAAAAAGTATCGGAATTCGGCAGCGATTCGCCGATGAAACGCGCGGGCATGCCAAATGAGGTCGCTCCCTGCTTTCTGTTCTTGGCGTCCGAAGATGCCAGCTACATGTCAGGTCAGGTACTGCATCCGAACGGAGGTGAAGTCATCAATGGGTAGCTGAGCAGAAAAACTTCATGCGGAGCGCAGAACCTCAGAAGCCCGTATCTCTTTTTGTAGCACATCGAAAAATGCTGCAGAATTAAAAACTTCTGAGCTTGACTGTTTCCCTAATTTCATGGTCCCTGCCAAGTTCTGAAAAGGACACTCCTTCGATCGTAGCGATTTACAGCTTACTTGCCGATTTAAGCTCATCCTGGACGATTTTCCTTCTTTTAAAATTTCGGGTACTCGCATCAAATATGCCGGAATTCCGGCACTTACTCGAAAATGTATGCATTTGCAGTATTGTCCATGCGTGGTGATTTTCTTAGCATGATCCATGCGACGTTCAAGTAATGAACAATGGATCGTTCGATTCCATTTCAGCGTTGGTACAGCGGTTGGAAACAGCGACTGCGATTGACTGATCATTAAAAAAGGAAATCATCATGAATAATACCAGTAAGCAATTTATCTCAACTCTCATGGGAATAATGGCTGCATTCCTTTTCCCTTTCGGAATGGTGCTAGCAGACCCCGGCAATGAAATGGGGTGTATTTCGAGACAACAAGGCTCGATGAAATTTGTCAGAAGCGAGCAGCTCAACAGGGAAACCATCCTAGCCACTGCGAAGACTCATCGGCTGCAGGGAGCGAACACCATCAATCCGTGCCTGATCGGGCAAGTGAAGCATCTTCCCGCTTCGGTCTATGCCAGAATGGCTGAAAAATATCCTGATAAATTTCAACCCTTGGAAAATCCGGCCAATACTGCTACTGCATTTTCCGGTAAAAGCTCAGGTACCTCTGATAAGCCCCAGGCCCCCCAATATCACCTCAATAGTATTCCGATAGCCACACCCGAAATAGTGCTCTTCGATCCTGTTTCGTTAAAAAATAATGACAAGGTGTATGGCACAGCTTTTACCGAATTCTTTGATGGCCCCCCTTTTTTTACAGCCTTCGCTGCGGTATTCAAGGAGGAAACCGTAATCATGCTACCAAACTCAAAAGGATTTAACGTGAGTAGAGCCAATGCCCGCGGTACTCTTGGTGGCTTCATCGTTACCGATTTCGAGAATTTCTTTACTCAGGCTGCCTTGTTTTATGATGATGAAATTCACTTGATTCCCCGTTTGCCGGGAGAAATCTCCAGCGAGCTAATAACCCTCAATGATTCCGATGTAGCAATCATTTCTTCTCTGGATGAGAATTTTAATTCGAAACTGATGCTTTACAAAAAAGGCCAGATGACACCACTGGATTTCGGGCCGGATATTCCACCGCCATCCAGAGTGAGCATGAACAACAAGGAAATAATTTCCGGCACTACCTTTATTGACGGAGTTGGTTATAGGGGCTTCCGCCATGATCCTCGCAAAAAACAGACTATCATGCTTGAACCGCTGCCAACCGAACCCGATGCCTGGGCGATGGGCATTAATAATCGCGGCTACGTGCTGGGTTACTCGTTTGTAGGAGGAGGCACCGAGCGAATCGGCATATGGGATGAAAAAGGGAAATTTCACACTTATTTCGTCGAAGGAACTCCTGAAATCCCCACGGTCAGTAACGTGCTTTTATTCAATGACCACAACGAAATCCTGATCACCTTCATAACAAGGCCGCTGACCGAATTTCGAAACAGCTATCTTGTACCCAAGCCAGGCGTGCGGCTCAATCTAGCCGATCTGGTGACGGGTGAGCCTGCCGATCTTGGAATATTTCCTCAAGCCATCAATAATCGCGGAAACATACTGGGTTACGCCGGCCCCAATTTCTTCAGCCGATCTGAATTTTTCCTGCTGGAACGCATAGGTCACCGACGCCACTGACATTGGAAATTCGAAAGTGTAAATCTTAAAGAACAGCAAGCAGCGCTGGCTCAACCAGCACTGCTTGCAGTCATCACATCGTCACCTTGCGTTCGACTCACTGTATTTGACCGTACTGTTTCGTATCGGCAAACCCAGCACCAGAGGATGGTCGGCATCCGCACCGAACCCATCCCTTTTCTTCCGCTTTACGCAATGCTTCGTACCGACAATGCACATCCATCAGGATAAGAATCCGCTGAAATTGAGTGCGTATGGTCGCGGGAGAACGGCAGAGATATTCGGCCAGAATCTTGGTATTGGTCGTCTTGATTTCAATGCAGCTTTCCAACAATCGATTTAACGCAGGAGCAAGCCGTTCGCATTGACATTGATTAACATCGCGGGAATTCGCATTCATACATCCTCCTGCTTGTCATAAGGAGTCAGAACGGCAGATCTCGCTTGACTGACCCAAGAAATTTCTGACAGATTATTGATCAGAGGGAATAATCTGCTCCTCCATAAATCTTTCAAGCGAGATCTGCCGTCATATTCATACCCACCAGCACTACTGCATCATCCTGTGTATATATATGGTAAAAACCGTGGCTTCCGCCATTCACCCATTCACCCATTCACCCATTCACCCATTCACCCTCCAGAATAACCTGATCGCCAGCGTTACCATGCAGTTTAAGCGTATCGGTGGTATCCGACAATTCCTTCAGTTCTGCACCGGTCAACGATAGTGTATTGTCGCCCCGGCCATACAGACAGATACTTTCGATACTTTGAATGTGATCGAGATAGTTGGTCAAATCCAAATTCAGATCTTTGTCGTCGAGGTGAAGAACACCGTGGCCAGCGCCGCCACGGCCGATCATCATGTCATTTCCATCGCCCGCTTTGAAATGCTCTGCCGCCAAGGTGCCTTTGAGAATATTATCATTGGGCGTGCCTGCAATTTCAGGTAATCCTCCACCGCCAAAGTCGCTGCGGCCGAATACTACGTAGCTAGAACCAGCATTGGAAATACCGTTTGGATCAGCAAGGAGATTACCACCGACTACCGCATCATCAAAACCATCTCCGTTGATATCTCCTGCATTGCTGACAGATCCACCAAAAAAATCCCCAGCCGCCGCCCCATCCATCCGAAACCCGTTTGTACCGTCGAGACTCGATAAATTGGTAATATTCGTTGCCATGTGATTACTCCCCATCAAGAAATAACAATAATGACCTGCATGAGTCGTGGCTGCCGATTATGGGAAGTTGTGAAAACGGTGGCATCCAGTCAGCGGCGCGAGAATTCGGCACAGAATACGCAATCACGCTGACACTGAAAAAATGCACTATCTCAGATGATCCCGCTTTGCCTCATTCATTAACCGCTCACTACCTTTTCCAGAGCTTCTAGAGGGCATAGTCGCGCTTATTTCGCACCGATATTTGCCGATGAATCGGCACCGCCTGGGGGCGGCGCGCAACTAAGGAGTTTTGCCTGTGCAACACATAAGTTCCGCAACGCTACAAGCACATTTATCTGGCAATTTTGCAAACGATAATTTGAACGCTCCCCTTTTCCGCAAACGCTGAATCCAGATGGCACATCGTAGGAACGGCTCTACGGATGACCGTTCAAACCCCGCCGCAGGCGCAAAATAATGGCGTAAGCCCGGCAACCACGACCCTTTCATGCTAAGCCCGCCAAACCCCTGCTGTCCAGATGGTATTTATCCCAAATATTAATTTTAATCAGGAAATCTTAAAAAATCGTCGAGGATGGCGTTAACAGGACGTGTCCGTCGACGAACAAACGCGAGCAGCGCCACCACACACCTCAAATGACTTAGTCATTTATCCCGAAATCGGTAATATTTTTACTTTTTTGTGAAGGACAAAAGAAATATTTCGAAGCAATTTCAAAAAATTTCTTTTGCAGAATCGAATAAACCTAAATAGATGCCGCATCAATTGAACGGCTTTACGTTTAATTCGGTCATGTGAGTTTTAAGGGCAGCAACCGTATCCGGGCACGAGTAGCATCAATGGTCAACAATGCACCTTCTTCTAATTCCGAGGTCATTTGTCTTAAAGCAGCGATGACGCGCAATCCAATCACATCCGGATTGACATCCTGTGCTTTGATTTAAACTACGCTGGGTTTTTCGACTTGCGTGATGGCAAGAATAGAGCTGAAGTCCAGATCATGCGGTAGAAGGATATAATCTTACGCTTTAGCGTCAATCATAATTTCAATATCCGAAGCATCTTTGACACCGATTGCAGACCAATGCACTGCCTCCACACCGGCATTCTCTAACACATTAATCCAGCTGCCTGACGCAGCCGTGAATGGTTCTTTCAAACCTCTTCTTGCCATTGCGTCAGTAATAAAGACTGCTCAAAGTAACGCTGGCAGAGATTGCGCGCATGGGAGATGTCATGACCGGCCACCAGATGGCGGGAAGACCCGAATCATACGCTGATGTCGAAACAACGCAAAAAAATCGCCGGGGCGCTCGGCAAAAAATGGGGATTCCTCTTGAGTAATTTTATTGAGGTAACAGTATGCTCCTGTTACCTCATCGATACTGTACCTTCCCGGGCCTTCCCACGCTGCCTTTTTCAGTTTCCTCAGAATTCACTGCCCCGACTTTTATCGACATCTTCCGGTTTCACTAGACTGCCGAGATTTCCCCATGCATTGCGAATATAGGAAACCACTCTGGCGATTTCATTATCGTGAATGAGATGCTGAAAAGGCGGCATGCCATAAGGCCGGGGATTGCCAGCCGTTGCCGGAGGATATCCGCCATAAAGTACGCTACGGATGGTGTTCAGGGGAGATATCATGGTCACGCTGCGATTGCCCGCGAGCGGCGGATAAATTCTGGGTACGCCTTCACCTGATTTGCCATGGCAATCCTGACAATGCTTCTGATAAACCGCTTCTCCCTGCTCCAAATACTGACGCACGCGTTCCGGCATTTTGGGCGGTTTACGCAGCGCTTTGGACGGATCCTTCTTTTCTCCAAGCGATTGAAGATAAACTGCCATGGAGTGGATGTCGCCGTCCGACAGAAATTGCAGGCTTTGCCGCACGATCGTCGCCATTGGGCCAGAAGTCACCGCATGATCGTTGATGCCGGTTGACAATAGCGCGACGATATCGTTGATAGGCCATTCGCCAACACCCGCTTCCGCGGGGGATATCAGAGACGGCGCATACCAGTGTGTGCCCATGATCTCGCCGCCGTTCAACTTATCGTCCCCACTTGCTCCCCACACATTACGCGAAGTATGACAGGCGTTACAATGTCCAAGTCCCTGTACCAGATAATTGCCCCGGTTCCATTCCTCGCTTTTGGATTTGTCGGGCTGATAGACTCCTTCTTTGAAATACCATGTCCTCCAAAGCGACAGGAGCCATTGATTATCGTACGGTGAATAAATCGTGTGCGGCGGATTCGTCTGTACCACTGCCGGCAACGTACGCAGATAGGCAAAAATGGCATCGGCATCCTGCCGGGTAACCTTGGTGTATTCGGTATATGGAAAAGCGGGATATAAATTGCGGCCATCCCGAGACTTTCCATGATGCAATGCCTGCCAGAAATCATCGCCACTCCAGTTGCCGATCCCTGTGCCATTATCCGGCGTCAGATTCGGCGTGATGAATTGACCGAATGGCGTATTCAACGTGCGGCCGCCGGCATAGGGTTTACCGCCGCGTGTGGTATGGCAGCCCATGCAATTACCCGCCCGCGCCAGATATTCTCCCTGCTGAACTTGCTGGCCGCTGGCGTCCGGCATCGCCTGAGCTGCTGCAACCAGCCCCATCGACAATACACCTGCGGCAACTCGATTGATAAGGCGATTTCCCTGTGCACCCCAGACTTTAAATGAACGTTTCATCGTGCAGCACCCTCCCCCGCCACAATCGTCCGGCAACGCCGCGCCAATTCCGGCGCAAGCGCATCCGCTGTGGCTGATTCTCCTGATACTGGCCGGCTAGGTAGCCATATCGCCAGCGCATTGACTTCTTCCTGGGTCAGTTTTTTTGCTATTTCCGACATGCAGTCAGGAATCTGTCCACGCATGATCCCGCCATTGCGCCAGCCGCCGAACTGTGCGGCCACGTAGGCGTGCGGCAAGCCCAGCAGACCTGGAATATAGGGTTGAACGCCCATCAGTGCTTCGCCATGACAAGCGCTGCAGGCCGGAAGATCGCGTTCGGCGTCGCCGGAATACATCAATGTTTCCACGGCATGGCTTTCGGCAGGTGACAGCGCATGCGCCACCGGCGCGGGATAAGTGGTTGGCAATGCAGCAAAATAGTGCGCAATTTCATCCATGTACTCATCAGTCATATTTTCCAGCAAAATGGCCATAGGCTGGTAAAAACGCCGGCCGTCACGAAAATTACGTAACTGATTGAATAGATAACCCGCCGGTTTACCGGCAATACGCGGGAAATACGCGTCCCGGTCTATCCGGTCAGCATCCCTGTGGCAGATGATGCAGGGTTTCACCCGCTCTTCCAGAGTATCGGGAATTTCAGACATAGCCGGTTCGTCAGCGTTCGCCCATCCGGTCATCATCGTAAGTAACATCAAAGCAAATAACTTCATCGACTGTCGATCCATGAAAAAAATCAAAACACTGGCAATAATCCAGAATTTCCTGCTGATGAACGCAAGCGTTGATTCATCGGCCATTCCATCATGAGTGCCAACCCGACCCTAGGCCGCGGTATCCAGCGCCAAAGTATAACACTGCTTCCAATCTCGCCAACGGGCGGGCGCCACGGTTTTTTCTTAGGGAAAGGCTGATAAATTCGGCGAACAATATAAAGCGCAAGGCATACGGAATGCAACCAAGACATATCAACGCGATAGGCGAGGGAGCGAGTGCCATGAAACGAAGGGGATGGAGATGGCATCGGAAAGGATGATCAGAATCGTTTTTCTGAGTGGCCATATCGACGATCTGACCGTATAGAAATCACACAACTTGACAGCCCCGTTAAAAAACCAAGCCGGAATGGACGGCTTACCGTCTTTTTCCGGCTCATCAGTTGGTTAATCCGATCGATTATCTCAATCACATCCGCGCAATAAGAAAATCAGAAACAGGATCGGAATGGGGATACCCAGCAGCCATAACAAAATGTATCCCATTTTGCCTTCCTGCTGTTTTTTGAGCGTCATGGGTAAATTCTTCAGTTGAGTCAGATTTTTTTTCGTCACCATGGGAATACTCCTTTTTGTTTGAATTTTTCGCTGAAGACATGATGCACATTCCCTGCTGCTCGGCTTATTCTGCAGCGGTTATGGCCAGGATCATTACAGCACTCTTAGGTAAGCCACCAGATTGGCTTTTTCTTCATCCGTCAATTTCAATCCCAGTACCAGATTGAAGAATTCAACCGTGTCTTCCAGCGTCAGCAGCCGACCATCATGCAAATACGGGGGACTATCCTTGATACCGCGCAATGTGAAGGTTTTGATCGGGCCATCTCCTCCTCCCTTCAGGAAACGTTCCAGTTTCAGATCGTGCATTTGATGATCAAGATATGCTGGCGGCTGATGACAGCTTGAACATTGTCCTTTGCCGAAAAACACGGCCTCGCCGCGAATCTCGTTCTCGGTGGCTTTGGAATGATCGAGCTTGCCGTGCAGATTCAATTTCGGCGCAGGCGGGAAATCGAGCATATTCTGAAACTGCGCCATATGCGCGACGTGAATGCGGTCAATGACCGGGAAGCCTTTCTTCATTGCGCGAATCGGGTCGCCATTGAAATAGGCGGTGCGAAATTCAAATTCAGTGAAATCCTCGACAGAGCGCAGGCTCCGTTTAGAGCCATGAATCTGCTGACTGTACATGCCGCGCAGACTCACGGTATCGAGCCGGAAGCGCCGTTCTTCAGGGCGGATGTCCGGACTTAAATGAAATTGCCCCGTTGTATGCCCATTGACATGGCAATCCAGGCACGCGACGCCGAGGCTAGGATGGGCAGTTTTACGGTCATCGGTAGGATTGAATTCTTCCTGCGGCAATGGAGTCAGCAGCATTTGCAGACCGTTCAATTGCACCGGCGTCAGAATATCCTTGAATAATTCATAGAAGTTATTGATCGAAACCACTTCGCCGCGAGAAACATCTCCCAGTTCGGGACGGTTTTGCAGAAAAATCGCTGGGGGAAATTCAGGCAAGAAGGCTTCCGGCAAGTCGAAATCGACATCAAACCGTTCCAGTCTCGGGAACATCGCAATCTGATGCGCAGGGAATACTTGCCCGCCACTAGCGTGTTTGGGATGTGGCAGCGCCGGATATGGGAAAAGATCATTGGCGCGAATTTCATCTGACGACATCTGTGCCAGTTTCTGCCAGTTCACATCGCCGTGCAAACGCGCTGTCGGCCCGACCGCCAGCGGCTTTCCGCGCGACATGGTCACACTGGAATCCAGTTTGGGTTTCAGGTTGTAGCGGCTTTCCAGCAGTTTCTGCTGCATTTTCATCACGTCATCACGTTCCGCAACATCCTTCTTCATCACCTCATCGAAAGTTTGCTTGGGTTTCTGGGCATTGAACGGATCGCGCGAGAAATCAAACCCCGTTACTTTTCCCTTATCAATTTGCTGATTGAGATCCTGGGTAATGGGTACGGTATTGGAAGGTAAAAATACCTCCGAGCGGTCATGCTCATTCTTTTTATGTTCCCTGGCCGAATTTGACGGAGCCTGCACGGACTGGGCGTTTTGAACTGCATCGTGCTTTTCGGGTTTGTCGGGCTTATGAGGAGGTGAAACGTTATCGTTTTTACTGAGTGCGTTCGTAATTCCTAATCCAAAGCTGCTCAAACCAAGAATGATCAACAGTGTGACAGAGGCTTTTTTCATTATTTTTTCCTTTACAGAAATAGATTTATAAAATTTATTCTTCATCCTACGCATCTGCAATCCGCCAATCTGTTCGGAATCCAACATTGCAAAAAATGAAAAACAAGAAAAAAATAATCAGAAGGCGCAGCAGCTCACTGTGCCATCAAGGTGAAATAATCAACTAAAAAGAGCCGCGGCTGCGGCTCTTTTGGGGGGTCCAAAGATATTAGCGATCAATGGCGGCTATCGTCATTCGTTCCGTAATAGGAATGAATCGAATCTTGCCATGTCGGATCAGCCATATCGGGCCAATCATCCTTATCAAACCCTGGCGCCGACTCCAGCTTTTCTTTATCAACATCGAGAGTAAAACGTTTATTCTCGGTATCCAATTTCAGCGCGCTCCAGGGCACCGCGAACAATTTATCGGCAATACCCAGGAATCCGCCGAATGACAACACGGCGTAACAGACTTCACCGCTTTCCATATCCAGCATGATTTCCTTGATATCACCCAGATCTTCGTCCTGAAGATTATAGACATCATTACCAATCAGTGTTTCTGCACCCATTAGCCGAGGGCCGGGACCGCTTTCATTCTCATTTCTGTACATTCCATAGGTATCTCGTTCTAAGTAACTCATTCTGATCTCCATTCATTCATTAAAAAAATTATCCAACTTCGTCATCAGTGGTCAATATAGTCTTCCTGATTTGACCGAATCTGTACGGGATCCCACACAAAGACGATTTCTCAATGACATGAAATTCAGACTGGAATTAAGAAGAAAACCAACCGGCTTTTTCGCTCACCGATTTTAGAAAAGCGGGTAAGACCGCCAGACAGCTATCGCTAAAACTCTGCCAGTGGTTTGTTCAATGAGCCTCTGTACGTTGTCGAACAGACAGTGGAATCTCAAAAATAAGAAAGTGCCGATGTTGATTGTCGAGTCAGACAATCAGGTAATGTATTTCTAAACTAACTATTTATAACCATGAGGAACTCAAAATGAACCTGCTAAAAAATACTGTCATGCTAATGACCTTGACGCTTTTACTCATTGTCGCGCCTGTCGGTTTCTCGGCAAGTGATCCTGCCGAAAGAAAAGCCGACCAGCTGGAAGACAGAGCGGATCAAGTCAGAAAAAACGATGAAAAAGCACGCGATGCCCTCGAAAAACGCGGAGAAGCCGCGGCTGACCGCAAGGAAGATCAGGCCGATCAGGTACGGAAATCGTCCGAGAATAAAGCCGACAAATTGGAAGATGACGCCGACAGAATCAGGAAAGCCACTGAAAAATAATTCCTCGGTAAATATACGATCGAAATCACTGCAAACCTGGGTTGACTGATCAGTCATTCATGATCATGACGGCATCTCGGCAATGTAGAGATCTCTTGCTTCCTCTGTCTCCGGAGTACTCATCATGTTAGCCCTGACTTATCACGACAGTAACGATGTTCGTGTCGACACCGTGCCCGACCCCGTTCTGCAGCAACCCGATGACGTCATTTTAAAAGTTACGGCCACCGCCATCTGCGGCTCCGATCTGCATTTATATCGCGGCAAAATCCCTGAGGTGAAGGCTGGTGACATACTCGGTCATGAATTCATGGGCACCGTGGTCGAAACTGGACGTGATGTGACCGTTCTGAAAAAAGGCGATCGGGTCGTCGTTCCGTTCGTCATTGCCTGTGGCGACTGTTTTTTCTGCGAGAAAAAAATGTTTGCCGCCTGCGAAACGACCAATCCGGATCGCGGCGCCATCCTGAATAAGAAAGATATCCGCTCCGGTGCGGCAATTTTTGGCTACAGTCACTTATATGGAGGAATCTCCGGCGGTCAGGCTGAATATGCCCGAGTCCCCAGAGCCAATGTCGGGCCAATCAAAATACCCGATGGATTGGCAGACGAAAAAGTCCTGTTTCTGAGCGATATTTTGCCTACCGGATATCAGGCTGTTCTCAACGCAGAAGTGTGCTCGGGTTCGAGCCTTGCCATTTTTGGCGCCGGGCCGGTTGGCTTGATGTCAGCGGCTTGTGCACGCATGCTCGGTGTGGAAAAGATCTTCATGGTCGACCATCATCCTTACCGTCTTGAATTCGCCCGAACCACTTATAACGTAATTCCGCTCAATTTTGATGAAGTGGATCCGGCGGAAGCGATCATTGAGAACACGGCCTACCGGGGCGTGGACGCGGTCATCGATGCGGTGGGGTTCGAAGCCAAAGGCAGCGTGGTGGAAACGGTGCTGACCAATCTGAAGCTGGAAGGCAGCAGCGGACAAGCCTTGCGGCAGTGCATCGCCGCAGTGCGCCGAGGCGGCGTTATCAGTGTGCCCGGCGTTTATGCGGGATTCATTCACGGCTTTTTGTTTGGAGATGCGTTTGAAAAAGGCCTGATTTTCAAAATGGGCCAAACACACGTACAGCGATTCCTGCCGAAGCTTCTTGCTGCGATAGAAGCGGGCAAACTTCATCCCAACGAGATTATCAGCCATCGCCTGCCGCTTGCACAGGCGGCGCAGGGATATCAGATGTTCGACAAAAAACAAGACCATTGCCGCAAAGTCATTTTGATGCCTTGAACAGTCGCCTGACAGACTCACCACCATAAACGCCACCATGCTTTCCTTTCCTGCCGCCGAGTTACTCATGCTTTCCGTGGCGCAAACAGCGACGGTCTATTGCTTCATATTGATCGGATTGAAAATTGTCGGACGCCGCGTATTCGCACAACGCGGGCCACAGGATTTAGTGATCATCGTGCTGGTAGCCGAAGCCAGCGATCTGGGTCTTACCCCTGACGAGGCAGGATATTGGGGATCGATATGCAGTATCGTTACGCTTCTGATCCTGGGCTATTTTTCTGAAAGAATCGTCGCTATCCGCCATTTTCTGAATCCCGATCCCGTCGTGCTCTATCGGGATGGCCTACTCGATCATGTCATGATGCGAAAATACATGGTGGATGTTGAAGATCTGAATGAAGTTGCGCGTGAGCAAGGTTCGACGTCCTATCAGGATTTCGCTGCCATGGTACTGGAAGGCGACGGCCATATTTCCGCAGTGAAATTGCATAAATCCCATTCATGACCCTGGAACAACGCATGATGCATATGTCCGGTAACCATGGGACGGCTCATCGCCCCGGCAGATGTCCGGTGATGCGCTGCGTTACTATTCTCGCCCTGACTATCACCTCGATTGCATGTGCTGACCAAACCGGCTTGCCGAATGGCAGACCTGAACCTATGATATTTGACCTGGTGGATCCGCTCGGCACGAAAAAAGGCCAGCTCGAAATCAATACATTGCTTGATTATTCTACCCGAGCGGGCCAATTTCAATGGTCTCCCGAGATCGAGTACTCCTTCGCGAAAGGCCACGCGATCGAACTGGAGCTTCCGGTTGAAAATACCACGTTGCGTGAATATAAAGTGTCATTGCAAGGCACGATCGGTGAGTTGTTTCAGCGGAGGATGATTCACGGCTGGCAAATCATCGGCCGGCGAAAAAATGATGAAAAAGAATTCGGTGCCGAAGCGCTTTATCTGAATGATTACAAATTTTCCGAATCGTGGAGTACGCTGAACATGTTCGGCGTGCGCCGCACTCTATTCAACGAAGACGGAGAATTCGTGGCTTTAGTGAATAACAGCCTGTTTTACCGCTATCGTCTTTTCGCCATCGGCATCGAGTTAAATGGCGAAGTCAGTAATAAATACCGTTACCGGTTGACTCCGCAGATTCAGTATGCCTTCAATAAGAATGCCTCTATTCAATTGGGCGGCGGGCCCTCGCAATTGAATGAGGACAAAAAGACCGAATGGCTGGTCACGTCCCGCTTGGTCTATGATTTCTAGGGAAATACTGATTAATTCGGCGCACTAGATGAAGTATAAGGAACACAGAACCGCAATCGAGACCTATCGATACGATAGTCAAGAGAACGAGTCTCACGCATCAAAGCAATTTGTTCGTGCAGCGAATTAATCAGCGTCTCCCTAACAATGCAATGACACATTAATGACCGATTGGCTCTCACTGCATGGGCAGCCCGGCGATACCATGACAAACCTTTTGTGCGATCACTCCGTTCATTTATGCGTCGATATGCAGCGCATGTTTGCTGAACAAACTGAATGGAGCACACCTTGGGCGGTTAAAATATTACCTCAAATCATAGCGCTGACCGAAATCAATCCGTCCAACACGATATTTACGCGGTTTATCCCAGCGGCTAACGCATGCAAAGCCCCTGGCATGTGGCAGAAATACTATGAACGCTGGGAAAATATGACCCTGGAAAAAATCGATCCTGCATTGCTTCAGTTGATTCCAGCATTAAAAGCGTTCATTCCGCCGGCAACCCTCTTTGATAAGCATGTCTATGGCCCTTGGATGGAAACGACTTTGCATCGGTATCTGCAACAACGCCGCATCCATACGCTGATCGTTTCTGGCGGAGAAACTGACATTTGCGTTCTGGCAACCTTGCTCGGAGCGGTCGATCTGGGCTATCGCGTCATTCTCGCACGAGATGCGCTGTGTAGCTCGAACGACGCAACGCATGACTCGATCATGAATATTTACCATAACCGTTTTAGCCGTCAGATCCACGTGCTCACAACTGAAGAAATCCTCATGAAGCTTTTAAAAAGATGACGGACGACCCTGAGGAAGGCAAACTCAAACAACACTGTTCATAAAAAAACCAGCATTTCAGCTTGATACAGGCCCGGCTGACCAATTGGCTTTTTATAGCATGCCTTTTCATATATCGATCCATCTTTCCCGCGAACATCCTGTTCGTCTGCTACCGCACTGACCGGATTATAAATTGGGATCATGCTGACTCATACGTTCATCTATTAGGAGTAATCGACATGACAACATCAACCCGTTCAACCGCCAAGCCATTAATCAAATTATTGAAAGAAGATCATGACAAAGTAACCGCTCTTTTTGAGGAATTTGAAGAATTGCATGATGAAAAGAACAGCAATGCCAAAAAAGCGGAACTGGTCAAACTGATTTGTCAGGAACTGACCCTGCATACCTTGGTGGAAGAAAAAATTGTCTATCCGCTGGCCCGCGAATCGATCGATGACACCGATGTGATGGACGAAGCGGACGTTGAGCATGCGGGCGCAAAACATCTGATCAAAGAACTTGAAAAAATGGATCCGCAAGATAGCCATTACGACGCCAAAGTCACGGTGTTGTCCGAGTATATCCAGCACCATGTCAAGGAAGAAGAAGGCACCATGTTTCCAGAACTGGAAAAATCCGGAATCGATGGTGAAGAAATCGCCCAGGAAGTGATTCAGTTCAAGGAAAAACATCAGAAACTGGCCTCTACTTCCCGGAAAGGCTCAGCGCAAAAAGTATCGTCAAAATCGGCGGCGGTACATTCCGTCAAATGAGGATGCAAAAACATTATTTTTGTTATCCGCCGATTGGTTCAGAAGGATGTACAGGAGTTCAGGAGACAAAATCCAGAACTGGCAATCAGATTCCTATGCACACTGAGACGCTTAGGATAACCGCAAATCCCTGTGAAACCTGAATGTTGCACACGTGATCTGATTATGCAAAACACAGTCACATTTACCAGCGCGAATGTGGGGTAACGCACAGTTGAAGCAATTTTTATTTGAGAAAATGATTTGTTAAGAAAAATCATGATGAGATTGTGTTTCGTCGCGTGGTACAGATTTGTAAGCCATCAAAACACTCATAGGGAGATCAGCATGTTAAGAAAAATCAAAATTATCGAAAAATCATCTGGAAATTTGTTAGCGCTCTACCCTGTTCGCATGGAATTTCCTGATTATTTCGATGAAGAATATTTTGATGAAGCGTGGATGTTTGCTATTTATGATGGCGTTGTGGATCCCGATAAAAGATCGGATTACAACATTGAATTTGTGGGAGAAGCACCTCCTGAGATGGTGATCGTTTGAGTAGTCGTGACATAACGCATTTCGTTCTTTGGTATGAGAAGTAAGTAGTTTGAACATAGGTTGGAAACTTATATGAGTACTTATCGAACAAAGCCTATGGCCTCGAAAGGTCGTGTTGTTCAGATTTTTCAAAGTAAAACGGCTCAAGCCAGATTACTGACGAATTATATGAGTGAAGGGTTGCTGAATAATGAGGCAGTCATTGTCATTGCCAGACCACCGCTGAGAAAGGCCATATGGGCGAAATTGTTAGCTCTGGACCTTGATATGGCGGCTTACAAAGCCCGAGGGCAGTTCAAATGGTTCGATGCCGAATTGTTGTTATCGGCGATACTCATCGATAACGTCATTGATGAGCATTGTTTTCAGACTTTTGTAGGTAGTCAAATTGAAGCAGCGCACGCCGCATATGGCAAAGTGCGGGCTTTTGGAGAAATGACGGAAATTCTGCTTCAGAGCGGATTGCCCGAGACCGCAGTGCAACTGGGAAACATTCGGAACGAACTATGCAAGAAACACGAGTTTACCGTTTTGTGCACCCCATCTCCCTTTGCTTCAGGACCTTCCTGTCATGGCAATACGCATTCGCCGACGGTGAATCCTGAAAGCGGCAGCACGCTGCTCGAATTATTTGGAACGGCGTGGACTCATACCATGGATGCTTTGGTACAACCTCAACCTGAATCCAGTCATGCGTCTTCTCCTTCTCATTAGGGAAACGCCCACTCATTCACGGCACGATCAAATTGCTTTCGTTGCATGACTCTTGTTCCCTCGTCTGCCGTGCTGTTCATATGCCTCGGTTGCTGCCTTCCGCGCCCCGAACGCGTCATCTAGTTCGTCGAATTAATCAGCATTACCCTGGATGATTTCATCTGAATCATTTTGACGCCGACTCAGAACGAGTCGAAGTTGCCCTGTTTGATTCATTTGTTTTTGTTTTTCTGAATATCACATTCCCATCAAACCCGCCGGTCATGCCCGATGCCCCCCCCTTCTGTCTCATTGCAGAATTCAGGTTTTTCCGGCGTATAATTGCGTATTTCATCGCAAGCAATCCTTGATTCTCGCGCAATAACCCGTACTGTCACAAATCTCCCTATTTTTAGAGACTAATTTCATATGACCCAGGAAAACCAAACTCCCCCCCCTCTGGACGAGAATCAAATCATGGCTGAGCGCCGCGCCAAATTGATCGAATTGCGCAAAAACGGAAATGCCTTTCCGAATACCTTCCGTCGTGAGCATCTCGCAGCCGAATTACATCAGCAGTACAGTGAACATTCTAAGGAACAACTGGAAGCCCAGCCCAATCGGATAGCGGTTGCAGGACGCATGGTATTGAAGCGTATCATGGGCAAGGCAAGTTTTGCGACGATTCAGGATATGAGCGGACGGATTCAACTGTATGTGTCTGACGATCATACCGGTGCGGCAGTGCATGCCGCATTCAAGCATTATGATCTGGGCGACATTGTGGGAGCGCAGGGCACTCTGTTCAAAACCAAGACCGGCGAACTATCGGTTCGCGTCACAGAATTGCAGTTGCTGACGAAATCCCTGCGGCCGCTGCCAGAAAAATTCCATGGACTGACTGATCAGGAACAGAAATACCGCCAGCGCTATCTTGATTTGATCACCAATGAAGATACCCGCCGCGTTTTCACGGTTCGCTCGAAAGTCATCCAGGCCATGCGTGAATTCTTTGTTATGCGCGGTTATCTTGAAGTAGAAACACCCATGATGCACCCCATTCCCGGCGGTGCATCGGCGCGGCCTTTCTCAACGCATCACAATGCCTTGGACATGTCTCTCTATTTGCGCATCGCGCCTGAGCTCTACTTGAAACGACTGGTGGTTGGTGGATTGGAAAAAGTCTTCGAAATCAACCGTAACTTCCGCAACGAAGGAATTTCAACACGCCATAATCCCGAATTCACGATGGTGGAATTTTATGAAGCGTATCAAGACTACAGATACCTGATGGATTTCACCGAAAAAATGTTAGCGGAAATCGCCGTAAAAGTCCTCGGCACCACGCACATCAGTTATCAGGGAAAAACGCTTGATCTGGCAAAACCTTTCATGCGGCTGACCATCACTCAAGCAATACAAAAATTTCATCCACAGTATTCAGAATCGCAACTTCACGATCGTGATTTTCTGATCGATCAACTACGGTCATTGAAGATTTCGTATAACCCGCGCGATGGAATCGGCGGACTGCAACTATCCTTATTTGACGAAACGACTGAGCATTTGCTGTTCGAACCGACGTTCATCATCGATTATCCGGCAGAAGTTTCTCCCCTGGCACGGCGCAATGATCATAATGCCGACATTACTGACCGGTTTGAACTGTATATCGCTGGACGGGAAATCGCGAACGGATTCTCGGAATTGAATGACCCGGAAGATCAGGCAGCGCGGTTTCAGGAACAAGTCAAAGCCAAGGATGCCGGTGACGCCGAAGCCATGCACTACGATGCCGATTATATCCGTGCATTGGAATATGGACTGCCGCCCACGGCCGGGGAAGGCATCGGCATCGATCGGCTCATCATGCTGCTGACTGACAGCCCTAGCATCCGCGACGTGATTTTGTTTCCGCAATTGCGAAGAGAGGATTAGCAAAATCCGGAAAGTATCAGGCGTTGGACTTTTCCTGGCTCAATCAACGCATCAATGGTGATTAAGGTCAATAAAGACGCCTCTTGGAATCGATTCTTCCATCGCCCGACCGGCAGCGGTTGCCGGGAGCGCAATGGTCGTATGAAACTTTTCTAGCGCAAGCTGATAATCGGCCAGTTATTTCTCAAAGCGTGGCTTTTCAATGTCGGATCAGGGTCGACCGCCACTGGGTGTGTCACTTTGCTCAGCAACGGCAGGTCGTTGAGCGAATCGCTGTAGAACCAGCTCCGCAAGAATGACAACCACGTCAAATTGTGTGCGTCCAACCATTTCTCCAGACGCTCGACTTTACCTTCGCGAAAAGACGGTGTTCCATATACCCGGCCGGTGAATTGCCCTTCCTCCTCTTCTGGCTCGGTAGCAATCAGATGATCGATCCCCAATACTCTTGCAATGGGCGCCGTCACGAAACTATTTGTCGCAGTGATGATGATGCATAAATCTTCATCCACTTGATGGCGCTCGATCAATTTACGCGTACCGGGTGCAATCAATGGCAGAATTTTTTGCTGAACGAATTCACTGCGCCAGGCTTCCAACTGGTCACGCGGATGCCGCGCCAGAGGTTTGAGCTGAAAATCCAGGAACTCATGAATATCCAGTGTTCCAGCTTTATACTGTTCATAAAATTCAATATTCTTGGCTTCGTGCAATTCACGATCCAGCGCATTCTTTTGAATTAAGAACTGCGCCCATTGGAAATCGCTATCTCCTGCAATCAATGTGTTATCGAGATCGAATAATGCTAAATTCATCAAACCACCTGTAATAATTCTCGTAATAAAGGAATGGTAATTTGCCGCTGGTGGATCAGGGAATACTGATCCAGCGCCTCTAGCGTCATCAACAATGACCGCAAATCACGCCGGCCATGCCGCAATAGATAATGGCAAATTTCCTCGGATAAATTGAAACCGCGATCGGTCGCGTGCTGTCGCATTGCCTGAATTCGTTCATTCTCGGTCAATTCAAGCACCTGATAGACCAGTCCCCATCCCAGGCGCGTCACAAGATCCTGGCGCATGTCCAGATACATCGGCGCGGCCATTCCGCTCATCAGCAGCACTGCATGACCTTCGTCACGCAACTGGTTATAGAGATTGAATAATCTGATCTGGTCAGATCGGGACAAGATATCGATACCATCAATGGCAATACAATCGAGCGCATCATCCACTATCAACTCATGCAGGTTTTTGGCGCAGCAATATACCGCTTTTAGGTTCCTTTGTGTATACGCATCGACCATAGCGCGCAGTAAATGGCTTTTTCCGCAGCCTGAATCGCCCCACACATACACATAGTGTTCCTTTTCCTGCTGCGACACGATACCAGACAACATGCTCAGCAATTCGGCATTCCGACCTGGCACAAAATTCGTCAAGGTCGGAGATGGCGCCGGTTGAATGTCTAACAACAGTTGTTGCATGCGGAATTATTCATCAATGGGTACGCGAGTCGATCATTCACAGCCACCCGATCAATTATAAAAATGGCTTTCCAGATAACGTTGATGAAGATGGCGCAACCAAACAAGCATGACGGCGCTGACAGGCAGTGCCAGTAAAATACCAAAAAAACCGAATAACTGACCAAAAGCCAGCAATGCAAAAATGACCATCACCGGATGCAATCCGATACGGTCTCCAACTAACCACGGCGTAATCAGCATCCCTTCCAGCAATTGACCAAAACCGAAGACCGCAAATACCGGAATGACACCGCTCCAGTTCTGGAATTGCATCAGTGCGGCAAATGTCGCCAGCGTCAGGCCGACAATCATGCCGAGATAGGGCACGAACACTAGAATTCCCGCCACCAGTCCAATGGGCAGCGCAAACTCGAGGCCGATCAGCCAAAGGCCGGTAATATAGCATATGCTCATGAGCAGGATCACGGATAACTGGCCGCGCAGAAACTCCGCCAAAATCCGATCCGTCTCTTGCACCAGCTGGGAAATTTGCTGATGCCAGGAACGCGGAATCATTTCGTCGACCAGCCTGAGCAAGATATCCCAGTCCCGCAGCAGATAGAACAACACCACCGGCACCAGCAACGAATTGACCAGAAATTCCACGATCGCCATGCCACCGATCGTCAATGATGGCAATACTTTCGCCGCCAGACCCCCGGCGCTTTGCCAATGTTTCGCCAGAGCTTCCTTCAGGATGGTCATGTCCAACTGTAAACTGATCTTGAATTTCGTTTCCAGCCATGGGATCACGTGCGTCTTGAACATCTCGAGATAAACCGGGGTTTTTTCGATCACTCGCCGCGCTTCTTCCTCGAACAGGGGCACCATGATCAAAATCAACGCCGCGAATACGCCCAGCAGCAGCAACATCACCAGAATGGTGCCTGTCGTGCGTGAAATATGGTGGTTCTCCATATGAGTGACCATCGGATTACAGATATACGCAATCACGGCAGCCAGCAAAAAAGGAGTCAAAATCGGACTCAGCAGATAAATCAGTACTCCTGTCACGCAGAACAGGATCAGCCACCACAAATAATGAATTTCGCTGGAAGGTCCGGTAGTCATCAAACCTTAACCGGCTTTTGCTTTGAGCGCATGACTGGCCAAATTTTTACCCAATTCCCAAATGGAACCTGGCACCTGATGAGTATCGGCAATCGTTTGGGTCAATGCATCGAGGACGTGATCGACGTCACGTTGATTCAAGATCAACGGCGGCAGCAGTTTCACGACATTCATGCCATGCCCTGCCACCTGCGTCAGAATCCGGTGTTCCTTGAACAACGGAATGGTAATCATCTGGCAGAATAATCCTTTGTTGGCCGCTTCCAGCATCATCCAGGCGGCTTTGAGCTTCAGACTACTGGGTGATTTGAATTCGATCGCAATCATGGAGCCTTTTCCGCGCGCTTCCTTCAGGAATTCATACTGGCCTGTCAGCGCATTGATCCGGCTGACGATTTCCGCCCCCGTCGTGGCGCTTTTCTCTACCAGATGCTCGGCCCTGATCACTTCCAGGCTCGCCAGCCCGGCCGCCATCGCCATATTATTTTTGGAAAAGGTCGAGCCATGAACGACCGCTCTATCCATACGGTTGAATACACTGTCCATGATCTGCTGTGTCATCGCCACCGCCCCCACGGGCACAAAACCGCCCGATAGCGCTTTGGCCATGCAAATCATGTCCGGTTTTACATTCCAATGTTCGATCGCCCAGAATTTCCCGGTTCGGCCAAGTCCAGTCTGAATTTCATCCGCGACGAATAATGTGCCGTATTTTTTGCATAGTCGCTCGACTTCCGGCAAATAATCATCGTCCGGAATATTCACGCCCTTGCCCTGTACCGGCTCAACGACGAAGGCTGCCACATCCCGATTGCTCAGCGCGCTTTCCAGAGCGGACAGATCATTGAACGGCACAGAACCGCAATCAAGCAGTAACGGACCGAAACCATCCCGGAAAATCTGCTCACCGTTCAGTGACAGCGCGCCCATCGTCAAGCCATGATAGGCATGGTCGCAGCAGATGATACGGTTCCGCCGGGTCATATAGCGGGCAAATTTAATGGCTGCTTCAACCGCTTCAGTACCCGAATTGCAAAAGAACACCCGTTCCAGATTGTCCGGTGTCGTATCCAGTAGCGCTTTGGCCAGCAAGCCGCTCAGCACCGAAACATCCAGTTGCACCAGATCAGGCATGTCCAGCGAGAGTACTTCCTTCAATGCATTGATGATGGTCGGGTGATTACGGCCAAATGCGTACACCCCGAATCCACTCAGTAAATCGAGATATTCATTGCCTTGATCATCATAGAGATATTGACCTACCGCCCGCTGGTAATTTCGATCATATCCAATCGTTTTCAGAACCCTGACCATTTGCCCATTCAAATGCTGCTCGTGCAAGTCAAATTTGTCTGTGCGGTGTTGGGATAACAGATTGGCTATACTAAAAGACATGAACGACCTCAACATTTGAAAAAACATCACCCGCAAAGCCGATGATCAAAATCCATGAGCTCACGGAAAAACCATTTGCGCGACGGAAAACACGCTTCGCGCTCCGATCGAATCGGCCATGATCATACCACTCAACTACTTTTTTTTGCTGTTAAAAAACATACTTTACGCACAATAATTTTTTCAAAATATAAGTGTCCCCACGAATAAATCGAATGAGGTTCAGATTGAAGCCGCAAGTGAAATTCATCCTACAGAAAGGGTATCCGCTGGAAGCATGAACATGAGCGAGTTCGCTCATGTGGAAATTTAGCAACGATCTGTCACGCTCAGCCAACGAATTGATTGAGCCAATCAGGCAAACCTTGTACATTTACCGGACTGCTAACCACACTATCAATCTGTTGTCTTATGGTCTGGATACGGAAAGAATCGCCTAACCCTTTGATTACCTTCATTTGTCGGTATATTCATCCAATTTTTAATCCAATCATGGCGTGCGTGCGCAAACTCGCCGCTTTGCTGTCGCTTTTTTTTCGGCCTTTTCTCACGCATGGGTTATGGGGTAGCCTTTTTCTGCTGAGTGGCTGTCAGACTTTTTTATTTCAACAGTCGGTCCCACCCCCTCTGGCAACGCAATCTTTGCCAATGCCATTGGCCAGTCATGAATTCAGCATCAATTCCAGCCGCGACGATGTGGTGGGAAATATCCAAGTCATCACCTCGAGCAAAGATGATACGCTTTCCGATATCGCGCGGCGCTTTAACCTCGGTTATGAAGAAATCGTCAGCGCCAATCCGGACATTGACCCGTGGTTACCGCAAGCAGGCACCAGAATCATCATTCCGACCCAGTTCGTGCTGCCCAATGCTCCGCGCGAAGGCATCGTCATCAACCTCGCGGCCATGCGATTATTTTATTACCCAAAAGTAAAACCCGGCGAATTGCAGAGAGTCATCACACACCCGGTCGGAATCGGGCGGGTTGAATGGAAGACACCCGAAGGCACGACCCGCGTTGCCTCGAAAAAAGAGAACCCGGCTTGGATTCCGACGCCATCGATCCGTAAGGAACATGCCCGAAATGGCGATCCGCTGCCAGCAATAGTGCCTCCGGGGCCGGATAATCCGATGGGTACGCACGTATTGAAACTGGCTTGGCCGACTTATGCCATTCATGGCACTGACAAGCCTCCCAGCATCGGGCTGCGCGGCAGCCACGGCTGTCTGCGGATGTATCCTGAAGATATCATAGGCCTCTACCAAGAAGTACCCATCGGCACTCCGGTCAGCATTGTCAATCAGCCTCGCTTGCTGGGCTGGCGCGACCATACGCTGTATGTTCAAACTTATCCCATCCTGGAAGATGACAAGCGCAATCACCACAGCTTGTTGAAGAAATCGTTGAGCACACTGCGAGCAACATCTAAATCAAAACTCGGCAAACGAGCGCAAGTTCCGATCAACGCAAACACTCTAATCGAAGCACAGCGCACGCCCAGAGCCATCGCCATTCCGATCACTCACCCGCATCTGACGCTCCAGGCTTATCTTGAACGCGCAACCCACGTTCAGAATACTTTACCCTTCAATTCAACCTGGGATGGCGATATGAGCAGGCAGCTCACCGCAGCTGAGGTACTGAAACTCGGCGATAAAAAACAGGCTCACGTTCGATAACATTGTCCAAAAGGAATTGTACTTGCAATCAGCAATGTACGGTTTGAAAGTCTAAATCGGCACATTTCTAACCAGCTGCAGACTTTTGCTCATGTATGCTGAGCTGCATATTTACTCAGTCTGACAATGAAGTCATGACAGAGTAAATCTTGGTGTTATCGGTCAACGTTATGGGAGGCATCAAAGGATTTCAGTTTAAATGCCAAAATCACGCCATGCTTCGAAATCTTAGCAGGATTGTACAGCCAAGGCATCGCACTGGTTTATTGCTGATATTTAACAGTAATGTAGTATTCCCAACTGATCAACAAGTACCATTCAATTAATTTCAAAGGAGCATGAAATGGCAGATCCGATTTTTCAGTATGGCGCTTTACCTTCGATGGGATTGAGCATTACACCAGAAAGCGCGATTGATATCGATCATGATGGCGATTTTGATGTTTTCTCGATCGATATTAATGGAAATGTATTGTTTTCGCGAAATGCAGGAAATGCGGCCAACCCATCGTTTGCTTCACCGCAGACCAATCCGTTTGGTTTGACAGGTATGGGCAATGGAGCTGAAGGAACTTTTAGTGATATTGATAGCGATGGCGATTTTGATGCATTCATTTGTCAGTATGCCGGCACCTTGCAGTTTTTTAGAAACATAGGGACTCGCACTAATCCGCAATTTGCCGCGCCACAATCCAATCCCTTTGGTTTAAATATGGGCACAAATGGCGCCCCAAATCCTATTTTGGTGGATATTGATGGCGATAACGATATGGATGCTTTTGTGGGCAACTACGGGGGGGATATTTTATTTTTCAAAAATACCGGAACGCCCCAGAATCCTGCTTTTGCCGCTGCAGATAATAATCCTTTTGGATTTGCTCAAGTCAATTTTAGCAGCACCACTTTTATCAATCCCACATTCGTAGATATCGACGGCGATGGCGATCTGGATGCGTTCATTGGATGGAGTGGTTTCTATGGAAGTGGGAATTGGTTTTTTAGAAATATTGGAACCCCACATGATCCCAAATATTATTCTGTAGGTAATCGTACGTTTGGTATAGATTTTTCAAGTACGACATTTGTCGATATTGATGCTGATGGTGATCAGGATCAACTTATTGGCAATTATAAAAACTCAGGTGCAGGCATAAGTCCCTTTTTTAGTGCGATTGGCCCAGGCTTGCCTAACGATAGGTCTTTTATAGATCCCACATTTGCCGATATTGATGGGGATGGTGATTTGGATGCTTTTGTGGGCAAAGGTTACTCATATTATGATGATAATGAAGGTAATACACTATTTTTCGAAAATATCGGCACTGCAAAACAAGCTATTTTCAGTGACACTCCCCTTGTGAATCCATTTGGTTTGACTGATGTAGGGAATTTTGCCAACCCCACATTTGTAGATATCGATAATGACAAGGATTTGGATGCATTTATCGGAGACACAACGGGTAACGTACAGTTTTATCGGAATATGGGAACTGCAACAAATCCAGTGTTTAACGCACCGAAATCCAATCCGTTTGGATTAAAGGATGCAGGTAATTACGCACAACCAATCTTTGTAGATATCGACAATGACAAGGATTTAGATGCCTTTGTTAACAATTTATTTTTTAGAAATACCGGCACAGTAAGTAATCCGGTATTTGCAGCGCCACAAGCCGATGCATTCGGTTTGAATGGTTCACCAAATTTTATCGATGCCGATCGGGATGGAGATTTGGATGCCTTTATAAATACAGCGTTCTTGAGAAATACCGGAACTGCAAGTAATCCGTCTTTTTCCATTGAATCGGGAGGAGGCCTTCCCGATCAAGGGTATCGTACTTCCTATTATTTAAATTCCTTTACAGATATCGATGGGGATGGTGATCTGGATGCCTATATGTCTGATTCATATAGTTATGGTCCTTACTTTCCAGATTTCCATTCACAATTTTACATTAACAACAATGCTCCGAACGTCTCCAGCTTGACGGTTGGCGAGAAATATACCAAAGGAACCCCGCTGAATTTGCAAAACATCGTCGCTAACGATCCTGACACCGCAGCGATTACCGCAACGTTGAAGTTGTCAAATACTGCTGCAGGCAGCTTGAGTATTGGCACATCGGGTGCGGTGACATCAGCCTACAACGACGCAACCGGAACCTGGAGCGCCAGTGGTGCGTTGGCGAATGTGAACGCGCTGCTCGCAAACGTTATTTTCATTCCAGCGGCCAATTTCACCGGCAATTTTACAGTCGATGCGAGCATTTCGGATGGCACTGCGGCATCGCTGACAGCAACGAAAAGCTTTACCTCGGGCGCCGGCTCATTCCTGACCGCCACAGCAGCCAACAATATACTGACCGGCACTTCGTCGAACAACGACACTGTAACCTACACCACTGCTGCATCCGCGGTCACGGCCAATCTAAATCTGACCACGCAGCAAAATACCGGCGGTTCTGGACTCGACACGCTAAGCAAGATTGAAAATCTGATCGGCAGCGCGTTCAGCGACAATCTGACCGGCAATACCGCTAATAATGTGCTGGTGGGAAATGCCGGCAATGACACGATAGCCGGCTGGTCTGGCGCCGATACGATGCTCGGCGGCACGGGCAATGACATTTATTTAGTCGAGAATGCGGGTGACATAGTGTTTGAGAAAGCCAGCGAAGGCGTAGATACCGTGAGCAGCCGATTGACTTATACCCTACCTGCGAATACCGAGAATCTAATCCTGACTGATTCCTCAGCAGTCAATGGCACCGGTAATACATTGAATAACGCAATCACCGGCAACAATGCCGCCAATCAGTTGAATGGCGGAGCTGGCAACGACACTCTTAATGGCGGACTGGGTTCAAACCGTCTGACCGGAGGCGTGGGCAATGACTTTTTCAAGTTCACAACGAAAGGGCATATCGATACAATCTTCGACTTTAACGTTGCCAATGATACGATCCAGCTCGACAATGCCATGTTCCCGGCATTGGGATCAGCGGCAAGCATACTGTCAGCAGCACAATTCAGGGTAGGCGCTAAGGCGCTGGATGCGAACGATCACATAGTTTATAACAATACGACCGGTGCATTACTATACGATCCCGACGGCACTGGCACCGCCGCGGCACAGCAAATCGCTACACTATCTATACAATTGGCGCTGACAAATGCTGATATCGCCGTGATTTAACGGGGACATACGAATAACATAAACTTGCCAACATTACACCGCTGGCAAAATGCTCGGATCTCGTGCTAATGATCGCTCTGAAGAAGGTTGCAAACGATATCAGGCAAGATGAATCGATGAAAATGCGGCAGCATATGAGTGAATATCTCACTACTCAGAAAGTGCGCCAACTATGATTGCGCCATTCGTCGGTGGTGTCGGTGGTGATTGTTCGCTAACATTGGGTCATCGTTAACGTCAACTTCGATTATCGTTATTGTATCCATGACTGCCAATGCTCACGAAACACTCATCAACAGCGCCCCCATCCGTTTATTGATCCATGGCGGCGCTGGCGCAGTTCAGCGCGACAAACTCTCAGCCGAGCGCGAGCAAGCGTATCGCTTGGTTATGGCGCAATCCTTAATGGCCGGGCATGCCATTCTCGCAGCCGGCGGAAGCAGCATCCAAGCAGTGATCGCAGCGATCACCGTGATGGAAGATTCGCCATTATTCAATGCCGGACACGGCGCAGTATTCACCCACAACGGCCGTATCGAACTGGATGCATCGATCATGGATGGTGCTAACCGTATGGCAGGCGCCGTCGCTGGAGTCACTACCACCCGCAATCCGATCCTCGCAGCTCATGCTGTGATGGCCCGCAGCAATTATGTGCTGTTGATCGGCGAAGGAGCTGACCAGTTTGCCGCCGAACAGGGCCTGAACACCGTCGACCCATCGTATTTTCATACCCAGCATCGCTGGGATCAATTACAAAGGGCGATCGCCAGGAACCAACTGATGCTCGATCATGACACCGATGCTGCAACCCCGTTGACCGCTAGCGACGAGAAACACGGCACAGTGGGCGCTGTGGCGCTAGATCGTCATGGCAATCTGGCTGCAGGCACCTCAACCGGCGGACTCACGAACAAGCGTTTCGGACGTGTCGGGGATTCGCCGATCATCGGCGCGGGCACGTATGCCGATAACCGCTCGGTGGCTGTTTCTGCAACCGGTACCGGCGAAATGTTCATACGCACGTGCGCAGCATTCCATATCGCTGAACAGGTGCGCATGAAAAAAACACCGCTGCCGCACGCCATCGATCAGACACTGGCCGACATTGCTGCAATGGGCGGAGAAGGCGGCTTGATCGGACTGGATGCACACGGCCATTTTGCCATGCGGTTCAATACCAGCGCCATGTTTCGCGGCCTGATCGCTGAGGATGGCATTGCATACGTTGCAATTTTTCCAGAAACTGAAGCATCCATATAAGCAATATTTACTGCCTGATCACGACTCCATGTCCATCCACTCTATGCAAAACCAATCAATGCCATGACCAATTATTTAGTCAAACCCGCCGGCACATTAACATTGTCAGATTACGATCCAAGCGATACCGGGGACTACGACAAGAACGATGATGACAAGGAGAAAGCCAAAACCGCTACCGAAAAATTGATCGGCAGATTGAGCGGATTGCAAGAGCGTTTATATGCCAACAGTAGCCATTCATTGTTGATCGTATTGCAGGGCATGGATACCAGCGGCAAAGACGGCACCATCAAAAATGTCATGTCTGGCATCAATCCACAAGGCTGCAAGGTTGTTACCTTCAAAACACCGTCCACTGAAGAACTGGCACATGATTTTTTGTGGCGCGTTCATCAAAAAGCGCCTGCCAAAGGCCAGATCGGTATTTTTAACCGCTCGCATTATGAAGACGTGCTGATTACCCGCGTGCATCAGCGCATTTCAGCAAGAAAGATCAAGCAACGATTCAATCAGATCAAAGAATTTGAGGAATTACTCTCCGAGAACGGCACGGTGATCCGGAAATTTTTTCTGCATATCTCCAAGAATGAGCAAAAGCAACGGCTTGAAGAACGCATTTGCGATCCAGAAAAACGATGGAAATTTGATATCCATGATCTGGAGGAACGCGAATTATGGGCAAAATATACCGAAGCATTCGAGGACGTACTGTCGTCCACCAGCACCGACTGTGCGCCATGGTATGTCATTCCGGCCAATCATAAGTGGTACCGCAACCTGATCGTCGCTGAACATATCGTTGCTGCGGTGGAAAGCATGAAACTGAAAACACCCCCGCCTCCCGAAGGGATCGACTTTGATACTTTGAAAATTGAATAATTCGCCAACCGATCGAGCCACAACCAGTCCTTCCCTGATCTGCCCGAATATGCACGCCGACTATGAATAGGGAAATCGAACTCAAACTGGCACTGCTGCCCCGTCATGTCTCCCAGCTCCGGCATCATCCGCTACTCAAGGGATTGCCCTCGCAACGCCGGCGGCTGTTGAGCATTTATTTTGACACGCCAAAATTTGAATTGATGCAACGCGGTGCGGCTTTTCGTCTGCGCCGCGCAGGTCAGCAATGGCACCAGACACTAAAGGCCGAGGCGCAATCCGTGGGCGCATTGACGAGCCGCCCAGAATGGGAAGCGCCACTCACCACAGGCGATCGCCCTGATTTTTCGCTACTTCCAGACGCTGCGACGAGCTTACTGGCCGGCGTCACGCTAAAGCACATCGCACCGCTTTTCACGACCGAATTTCAGCGTACCACCTGGCAAATCGAAACCCCGACGGGACATGCTGAAGTTGCACTGGACAACGGCAGGATAATCGCCGGAGAGCTTCAGCAATCCTTGTGCGAAGTTGAAATCGAACTCAAATCCGGCACGCCCGACTGCCTGTTTGATATCGCCACGCAGCTATTGCGCGATGTGCCGTTACACCTCGAGCCACGCAGCAAAGCGGAGCGCGGTTATCTGTTGAGTGGCGCAATCGGCGCTAAACCGCTCAAATCAATGCATCCCGACATCCATCCGCACCATAACCCGAGTGAAGTCTGGCATATCTTCATGCATCACGCATTAGTGCATACCGTGGCCAATGTCCCCGGGTTCGTGGAACATGAACCGGATATCGAGTATTTGCATCAGCTAAGGGTTGGGTTGCGGCGATTGCGTACTGGCACCCTGCTCGCCAAATCTCTGGGGCAAACACCCCCCAGTTGGGATCGGTCTTTGCGTGAACTCATGCATGAGCTCAACACGGCGCGAGACTGGGATGTTTTTCTGGGAGAATCCTTACCCACGTTAGCGGCGAAATTACCGCAGTTTCCAAAGCAGAACCCATGGGACGAAACTGCATTGACGGCGTTGTCCAGGCATGCAAATCTAGTCCACCGACAGGCGCAAGCCCGTCTCCTGACATCGTCATTTACCCAGCTTGTGCTCGATATCGGCCGCGCTTTATCAGCACCGCCGGTTCCTCAAGCGAAGCAGGACGTCCAGGCATGGGCGTCCAAGATACTCGAACGACGCTGGCTGACATTGTGCTCACTGTGCCACAACTTCAGCCAACTCGATCCTGATCAGCGTCATCAGGCACGAATTGCGGCTAAAAAAATGCGCTACAACGTGGAAACATTTGCCGCTCTCTATGAAGACAAACACACCAAATCCTTTCTTACTGCGCTGGCGGCTTTGCAAGATCAACTCGGACGTGAACGTGATTTAAGGATCGGCATGCAGTTGTTGCGTTCCTTTCCGCAACAAAATCGGTTATTCAGTTTTGAGTTTGGACGTATCTATGGTGCTCTCGAACTTGAGGCAGCCGGATTTTCCTCGCTATCCGGAGATATCTGGAAACATCTGGCGAAATCGACATTATTCTGGCGCTCAAAGTAAAGGCAATGATTGTTCAGGCGCTAACTGGTCCTGCATGCATGAGCCAGCTCAGCGCGGCTATGCACCCCAAGCTGACGATCAGCGCCAGACCGGCGCTGCGACGATATTTTTGAATTAACATAGTCTGGGAATAGGCTGAAATAATGAATGGTTGGATCGAGTCCTTCGGCTTGGTGATGATGTGCATATCAGGCTCGAGCGCCAAATGATCATGAATTCTCTGCGCCTCTGATTGCGCTTCCTGACGAGCCACTTCCCATTCTTCCTGATCAATCTGCCCATCCTTATCCCTGTCGAAGCGCTTTTTCAGTTGCTCTTGATCTTGTTTCCATTCTTTGATCAGATTGATCATCACATCGCGAATGGATTTCTGCGCGGTGGCCGACAACGTGGTGAACTGGCCCAGTATGTAGAGCGGTTGGCTGGGCAAAATCAGCCATTCGCAGTAGCGGTAACTGTTCGATGCCGCGTGAATGATCGATTGGCTTTCCAGTAATTGTGTCCGGGTTGGCCATTCGGTATTGCCGTACCACACCAGTTTTTGATGACTATTGACTTCAGCCGCCTCGGGATCGACATAACAACTGTTTTTTCCATCGATCAGCTTGAATCGATGATGACTGATGTTTTTGTAAACCACATTCCAGCGCGTTTGGCTGCGGCCATTGCTGATAAACGTTTCCTGCTGTTCGATCTGGCTTCGATACCACAGACAAGGATGATTGGAGAGTGGCGAATAGAGAGGATGGTCATCGATAAATTGACCTTTCCCTTCCAATTCAATATATCCCTGATGCGCAGACCGAAGTTTTGCGGTAGGCGTATCTTCAATGATTCGCAGCCGTTTCCAGCTGCGCACGAATAGATAAAAACTGACCACTGCAATCAGAAGAGACGCCAGCACCAGAAATTGGCGGTCTTCTGCTGAAAGTCCCGCTAATAAATCGTTCATTCTGAATGACCTACTTTAGCCGAAGAGTTTGCCAATATTCACATCCTGCTTCTCGACATCACTGAACTCCAGCAAATCTCGCGACACGAACTTGAACCACTGGGCAATGATGATGTCCGGAAACTGCTCAATTCGTACATTGTTGATCCTGACCGCTTCATTGTAATATTCACGGCGATCCGCAATGCTGTTTTCCAGACCGGTGATGCGAGCTTGCAAATGTTGAAATTTATCGCTCGCGGTCAGTTCGGGATAATCTTCGGCCACCGCAAACAAGTTTCCCAACCCCATGCGAAGCATGTTTTCCGCCGAACCCAGCGCACCCATATTGCCCGTCTCACGCGCAGTCGCCACCTGCGAACGGGCGGCGATCACCTGCTTCAGGGTTTCCTGTTCAAATCCCATATATTGCTTGCAGGTTTCAACCAGTTTCGGAAGCTCATCGTGCCGCTGTTTCAAAAGAACATCGATATTCGACCATGCCTGCGAAACGCTGTGCTTGATATCGACTAACCGGTTATAAATCATGACGCCATACATCGCAACCATCATCATCAGCGCCAGAACTATATAGACGACAATATCCAATTTACCACTCCTGTAAGTAATTTCTGTCAAATATACCTCAAAGATAAATCTTAAAATCAATCAATAAGAAGGCCGTACAGGTTTTATTTTTAACATTGCCCACCCTGCTGCTATCATGTCACTGATGCGGAAACCGCACCAAGAGTGTTGACGAGCAATTATGTGATTCTTAAGCTATCAGACTCTATGAATATGAATAAACTAGGAGTCATTCATGAATAGTTCAAGAACAATGCGTTCAGCAGCAAAGCAAATATTATCCGTAATCATTACCTTAGGATATTCGGGCCTATCGCCCCACGCCGTGGCTGCGAAACCTGTCATCATCGTGGTCGGCGATCAAAGCCTCGATGGCTGCGAACTGCTCGGCAAAGTTAAAGGTTCTTCCAATCCCGATGGTTCTGCGGATGATAATATTCCCTATGTCGACCGTTTGATCAAAGCGAGAAACCATTTAAAAGAGGAAACTCAGAAGCTGGGCGCCGATACAGTGCATATCATCAATTCCAACACCAGCGGCAGATATGAAGTTCCCGGCATCAGCAAAGAAATCATTCATATTGGCAACGCTTACCGGTGCGAATGAATGCTACATGCAGGAGCTTGAGGCCCCTAAACTCACTCAGAGGATAGTTCTGCGATGCTTGACATCATTATTGCAATTTTCTTGATTTATGCGCTCTTCGCAGGCTTGATCAGCGGCATTAACGAATTAATAGCACAGATGGCTGAAATGCGCGGCAAGGTGTTATACGAAGGCATTGCGATGATGCTGGGGGAATTGCCAAAAGCCTGCGGCGTCAAGCGTTTCACTGTTTCGTTACTGCGCAAATTCGGATTCGTAGAACCCTCATTGAAGCCTGGAGCGCACTTAACACGAGCACTTTATGACCATCCTTTGGTCGATACACTTTCTCAGCCCGGCTCAAAACCATCCTATATTTCTCCAGCCTCTTTTTCATCCGCGCTGGTCCAGGTGTTGGCCAACGGATCTTTGTCATCGTTACGCCAGAAGCTCGATCATCGGGATTCGTCGTTGGGAAAATTGCTCGGCCCCATGCTGGATGAAGCCAATGGCGATATGGAAAAATTCAAGGCCAAGGTAGAAAGTCACTTCAATGAAGTGATGGATAGGGTTGGTGGATGGTACAAACGCCGCACTCAGGCGATCATGCTTTTTCTGGGATTTTTTCTCGCAGTCCTTTTCAACGTCGACAGCATATATATCGTGCAGCGGTTGCAAAATGATCCGCAGCTTGCCGCTCGACTGGTGCAGGTAGCGGAAAAGGTTTCGGAAAAAAGTACGAATCAGGCATCCGAAAACAATGACGCTGTCCAGAACCAAGCGCTTAAAAATCAACTCGAGCAATTGAATCATCAAATCCAGGAATTCAAAAGTTTCGGATTGCCGATCGGCTGGGTTGTACCCTCTGACGAGGCCACCTCCTACTTCGCCATTGCTTACCAACCCTTACAGAACCCGTTCTTGAGCTGGTTTGGATGGTTTTTGACAGCACTGGCTGGCACCCTGGGTGCGCCCTTCTGGTTCGACGCACTGTCGAATCTTTTTGCGATCCGCGGCACGGGTAAAAAACCGGAAGAATCAAAAATAACGGCACTCATTCCAGCTTCACCAACGATTCAGGTCATTGTTCCGCCCGTCGCTGATGGCACTTTTTCTGCAAATGATACTGCACTGAACGACTATGAAATCAACCTATTAAAAACGAAAGATATCGAACGATTGCAACGGATACTGGGCATCCCCGAATCACGGACAAATGCCGGATTCAGTAAAGAGCTTCGTGCTGCGTTATGCGAATGGCAACGCATTTCGGGTCGGGCCGTGACGGGTCAATTCGATGAAACGACGGTACGAACCCTGTTCGAGTCAGAAGGTATCAAAAAACCATGATCTATCGTTGAGCAAGCACTAAAAGTGCTCATCGTTCTCAGATAAATACTGATTAATTCGGCGAATGAGATGAAGCGTAAGGTGCGCGAAACGCAGCAACCCAAACCATTCAGTACGATAGGCGAAGAAGCGCGTACCTCGCAATGAAACCATTCGCTGGTGTAGTGAATTAATCGGCGCTCCTTAATGGCTTTATAGCCGACTCTAACGCCATAACCCATCACGTAATCCACCGACCGGGCATACCATCCTCATACAGGGGTGGATAGGGCTTTGATCAGATTTAGAAGATTGGCTCGATGGCCACCTTGCCAATAGATCTGCTGGCAGTTCGAACACATCAGGAAATGCTCATAATGCTGCTTGGTCAAGGGCTGAAGTCGATGTTCGATTGTTTTTTTGTCGACTTCGCCAAACTCGCCGTTGCAATGCGTACAGCGCGTCAGTGGCTGAAGTTGAGAATATAAGTCAAACCTGCGCAGAACTTCTTTGGTTTGAGTGACCGGCAAATCTGCACGAACATAGTACCCATAGAGAATGATTTTCCGTCGTAACAGCGAGCGATCACGTGTAAGGACGATTCTTTGTTCTTCACTGGAAATTCGAGCGATGGTGTCATCGCCATAATCGTTGTGATAACGGCAATCCATTCCCAGCAATCTCAAATTGCGCGCTAGTTTACCCAGATTGACATCCACAATGAATTTGAGCGGTGTGGGTAATTCGGGTCGAAGCCGAGGCAATCCTGCGGTAATCCAATCCTCACCGGCAGGATAAACCTGAATATCATCGCCTTTTTGCACGGCATGGCTGAAATCCACCAGCTTGCCATTGACGAAAATGTATTCAACTTCAGTGTGAGGCACATGAAAAGACTCAATCATGTCCTTGACCGAGGTTTTTCGATGCAAAGGATGGTTGATTTCGACATAGCGCAATGCCGGTCGAATGAAGTCATTCAATGATTGATAAAAGCGCAGCTTTATCCCTTCCATGAACCTTACTATTTTTATGCTAGCTTGATCAAGATCAAAACTTCTGACAGGTATAGTCGGTAATCTGTAACCGTCGTAAAAAAAATAAGTCAACCATCAATTAATAATTAAAGGTTTTATATGAGAATCAGATATTTATTTGTAGCATCCGCTGTGATCGCCTTAGTTGCCTGCGGAGGCAAACCGACCGCGCCCGAAAGCCCCGATCCTGACGCGTATGGCAAAACCATACAGCCTTTCCACCAAATTCCATCAGGGGACCAGGAAGGCGGCGGTAAAGCGAGATCTACAGAAGACAAATCAAATTATTAGGTGCCAACCACCCAGTGTTCTACCGCCAAATTGCAACAACCCTGGCTATAGAACACTGGCTTTTTTTATATATTTTCAACGCATTACTTCCTGTCAAACAACCGCGCTACTACACAGTCCACGATAGTTGATACGATTCAGGAAAAGGCCCCGCCTTATAATCCATACTGCCTTTCTGATCAATATCTTTTCTCAATAGCACCTGACGTACCATTTCCGGGATCATTACCATGCCTACATAGCGTCCCAGGCACTCATGGTTACCAAACCCAAAATGAAAATAGTTATACCAGTTGCGTTGTGGGATGAAGCTATCTGGTGAATCAAACGCCCGCTCATCAAACATTGCCGACAGCGTCACTGGCAACACATAGGTTCCGGCACGCAATACCGTCTCATGATCCGTGCCTTTAGCTGCCGCATAATCGCTGGCGGTGATACGAAACAGATAGGGAGTAATTGGCACGAAACGCAGGGCTTCCCAGACGATACCGTCGAACTCCGCAGGATCTTCCTTCTGAGCGGCCGTTTTAGCAGTCATCAACCATTCAGTATGCTGGAATAAATAATTCAATACCTGAGCCACCGCCTGAGAAGTTGTTTCTATTGCTCCAATCAGAAGACCGCCCGCATTCGTTCCCAGGCGCTGGATGTCAAAATCCAGTTCTTTAGCGAAACTGGTGCGCAGCATGCGAGTCACGATATCATCCCGGAGTCTGATAATCGTTGAAAACGTCAGTTTCTCGGCTTTGACTGCAAAAAGCCGTTTCGCGATCAGCATAGTGATATAGCTGCCGAGCTTCTTCGACGTCTCGGCATGACGATCGATGATCTGTTGAGACAATTCCGCCGGCAAGAGATCAAAGGGATGATTATGAAAAGTATCGTATTGATTCCAATAGGACCACTCAATCAAATCCTCTTTTTTGGCGCCCGTTAGCCCGAAATAATCCTGCACCAGGGTCGCAGGCACCATACGGCAGAACTCGTTCACAATCTCGATCTGACCATCCGCCTTAGCCAGAATTGCCTGCGAAATATCTCCTACCATCGCGCGCACTCTGGGTAGGTCGTCACGGTTCAGCATGAACTGCATAAGGGATTTCTCCCGGGTATGCAATGCATCATCGTCGTGCATCATCAGATAATTAGCCATTTTTGGAACGTACGGCTTGACAGTAAAAACCTTGTACATTTTCAGGATTTCCCGGACATCGTCGAAACGAGTCACCAGCGTACATGTCGGCGTCACCAAAATGGGACGTTGAGCGCGTAATTCTTTAAAAAACGGCAGTGGCTCGGTATCGATCCAGCGGCGCACCATAGGAAATTTCTCTGCATCAGGGGCCGCATCATACTGCTCAAGATAATTTGTACTGGTATTCATTGCATTACTCCCTTTCATGAGTGAAGAACGCTGAAGAAATCTGCGCAAACTAGAGGGTCTTTAGATATTCAAGCAGATCCAGCCGCTCATCTTTATTAAGTGGCCTCAATATTTTACCGTCGAGCTGCGCGGTTCCGCCGGTAGTATATTCATGCCCAGCATTGCTATTGCCTCGAATGGCTTCGCCCCGCGAATTCGTCGTCCTGAACGTGAAACCCTTGTATCCAGTGCTTTTCAACCCAACTTTAACCGGATCAAATTCCCGCGATCCTACTTGAAATTCTTCAGGCCGGTATTCGCCATCGTCTGGATCGCCATCTCGCTTCTTGGGCAGTAACAAATCATATAATGTTGGTACGGACCCATTATGAAGATACGGCGCCGTCGCCCAAATGCCGTTGAGTGGCCTGGCCTTGTAGGAATTGATCGAAGCCAGTGGATTTACCGTGGTATCGGGGTCGTAGTCCCCATGTTTGAGCGAAGGCCTGATCTGATTGTGAAAAAATGCAGAACCAATATCCCAGATCCAGTCACCCCAACGCTCCACAAACCACTTGTCAGCGTCAGGTGTCGCTACCACATTCAACGTTGCCTTGGTGAGCAAAGCCGCAACGGGCGCTTCCTGATCCAGCAAGATATCGCCAATACCCACGCTGACATAGCTGTTGCGCAGAATTCCCGAATAGCCTTTGTAACTGATACTGTTGCTCGCCATGGCGAGATCCGTTCCAACATCACTTACACGCGACATTTTGGCCACGACGCGACGCCCTGGATCGGATCTATCAATGCCGGTATGACAACTCGCGCAATATTCATTGAACAGAACTTTACCGCGCAAAGCGCTCTGCCTGTCAATTTTTCCGAGAATTTCTTCAGGCCATTCTGGAGATTGCAGTTTGGTCAAATGATTTTCAATTTTTCGCAAGTTATGAACATTGACTGACGATGTGAAATCGATATCAGTTTTACCGATCAATGTTGATAAGGTCGTATTTTTCTGTTCTTTCCAATCCAGCGTACCCAGGACGCCGATCACTTCGCCGGTATTGCGTCCCACCGGCCCTAGACCGGCATTGTCGGCCAGGCCATTCCATTGAACATAGTCATGCTGGGCGATATCCCATAAAAATGGATAACTGACCGGCGCATTGGGTTTGTTGAATAATTTTTCACGCAACCTGCCCAATTGCCATCCATCCAGCGTCTTGGTGAGACGCTCAACCACACTGTCGCGTTGATCGCCGGTCATGACCTTGTCGACATTCTGAACGATGGTGAGGAATTCTTCTTCGGTCATTTTTTCATCGCCCATGATCTTGCCTTCGACCAATAATTCTTTCAGCACCCGTTCATTGACCAAATGCTCCAGCACCCGGTTATAGATGCGGCCAAAAGCGTCCAGTCGCGCATATCCGTAGGCGACATCGCTGCGATTGATATCAATATAGCTGATCAGGCGTTGCGTATAGCGATTCAAATCAGCGATCACATCGCTTTCCGACGTGTATTTACCTCGGGCCAGTACATTCTTGACAAAGCGGTTCCTCGCTTCTTCATCCTTCGCAACATGCTTCATGGCCTTGGCAATATCTTTCATGATAGTTTCCATGTCCGCATTAGCAGGGCCGCCATCAATGCGAATTCCTATGCCGTTATAATTGATTTGTCCGGTATGACAAGCCGCGCATGTCAAACCCACATATTCCTTTCCTTTATAGGTGTCCTTGACCCAGCCCACCGGCAATGCATCCGGATTCGTTGGCGTCGCTTTCTGCGGCAAATACCGATAGAAATTCATAGTCTCATCCGAACGGAAGAGTTCAGATTTTCCCGGCTTCTCCAGCACCATGAAAAAATCATAGGGCATTAGGTTCGATCCTTGTGTCGTGGTGTAGAACCACAAGCTGTCCGTGATATCCCAACCTTGATTCAAATACTGAATGCTCGTATAACTGTCTCCAAATGAATCCTGTTTGACAGTGGTGGCACCGCGATTGGGATCCGTTTCCGGAATCAGTGTGCAAGCACCCAATATGGCCGCAAAAATAATACCTGCCAAGCCAAAAAACACCAGCCGTTTTTTTGTCACCACAACATATTGTTTCACGATAATCTCCCCATTCGCATGAACTTGTTTGATTTGCAATGTTAAAAATTAGACTCATCACAACTTGATGAAATTTTTCATCGGACTCCCATGCCGCGATCGAGTTTTCTGCATTACAACACCTGGAAAATTTTCATTTGCTGTCCGCACACTGAATTCCGATCAGAATGGATCTTTTATGCGCTTAACATTCGAACCGATCATAACAGAAGAATCCATTTCAGATCATAATGTTGCAGGAATTCGATCAGAAACCTGCAAATTCCAAATAGCCTTTGAACCAACAGTAGATCGAGTAATCATGAACTTTACACCTTCAGGGACTTTTCATCTATTACATAACTCACATTCAGATCAACAAAGACCCGCATTCAGTCGATCCATCCTGATAAATCAATATAAAACAGTGAGATCAACCCATTTTCGTAAGAAATGATTTCTGCTGCCTAAAAGACGAATATTGCTGAATGGCCTTATTTTCGGTAACTGACGTCATATCCCGCCATTAGAATATAAATCTCAATGAGCTACGTCACTGCCATTTGCGGTAAAATTACAGACTTGTAAATCAATTGCCCGTAACCGCGAGAGCCTTCAACTTGACTATAACCCGTTCAGATCATCCCCAAACCACTTCCTTGTCCTATCGAGATGCCGGCGTCGATATCAATGCAGGCGATCAGTTGGTTGAGAACATCAAACCTTTTGCCGCACGCACCCTGCGTCCCGAGGTACTTACCGGAATAGGCGGATTTGGTGCATTGTTCGAAATCTCCCGGCATTACCAGCATCCTGTGCTCGTTTCGGGTACTGATGGCGTCGGCACCAAGCTCAAACTTGCATTTCAACTCGATCAGCATGACAACATAGGCATCGATCTCGTCGCTATGAGCGTCAACGATATCCTGGTTCAAGGCGCGGAACCCTTATTTTTCCTGGATTATTTCGCTTGCGGAAAATTACAGGTCGACACGGCAACGAAAGTCATTCGAGGTATTGCACGCGGCTGCGAACTGGCCGGTTGCGCATTGATCGGTGGAGAAACGGCAGAAATGCCGGGTATGTATCCCGCTGATGAATATGATCTTGCAGGATTTGCTGTCGGTGTTGTCGAAAAAGAGCGTATCATCAGTGGTGCTACGATACAGGAAGGCGATATAGTGTTAGGTCTGGCCTCAAGCGGCGCTCATTCCAACGGTTATTCCTTGATCCGCAAAATTATTGACCATTGCTCAGCCGATTTGTCGATGGATTTTGATGGCAAAACCCTTGCCGACACGATTATGACTCCAACCCATATTTATGTGAAATCCCTCTTGGCACTGATCAAGCAATTGCCTGTCAAAGGATTAGCGCACATTACCGGTGGAGGAATGACTGGAAATGTGCCACGCATTCTCCCTGATGCCGTCACAGCCACTCTGCACAGAGACGCATGGCCCGTCCCACCATTGTTTCAATGGCTTCAGCGTCAGGGCAATGTCAGTGATGAGGAAATGGCACGAGTATTCAATTGTGGTATTGGCATGGTGGTGGTCATTGCGCCCGAGCATGTCGGCAATACCTTGAACATCCTGCGCAACGAGGGCGAAACAGCCTGGGAAATTGGTGAAATCGGGATTCGTTTACCCGGACAAGCAGCCACGCTATTGGTGTAAACGGGCTTTATATAATCGCAACATGAATTCTCTGGTCATTCTTATTTCTGGCCGCGGCAGTAATATGCAAGCGCTATTGGAAGCTGGAATTCCTAAGGATCGAATTACCGTCATCAGCAATAATCCAGAAGCAGAAGGAATTGGATTTGCGAAGAAATGTAACGTCGAGACGATTATCCTCGACCATCGTTCATATCCAGACCGTGAAATTTTCGATCGCGCATTGGCAGAAAAAATTGATGCCTGCCAGCCCAAACTGATCGCATTGGCTGGCTTCATGCGCATATTGAGCGATTCCTTTGTGCAGCGCTATCAGGGCCGATTGATGAATATTCATCCATCCTTATTACCGGCATTTCCGGGTTTGAAAACGCATGCAAGAGCCTTGCAGGAAGGCATCAAGATCCATGGCTGCACGGTCCATTTCGTCACTCCCCGACTTGATCATGGACCCATTGTGATTCAGGCCGCAATCCCAGTACTGCCGCACGACACTGAGGCGTCACTCGCCGCACGGGTATTACTTCAAGAGCACCGCATTTATCCCCAGGCAGTGCAGTGGTTTATGGAAGATCGCATTCGTCTGGATGGAAATCGGGTCGAGGTCATGGCATGTGTCACGCATGATGCAGCAGTTTATTCCCCGGGGTTATCTGAATGAAATTTCTTGCCGCGGTTCTTTTCACATGGCTGTCGTGTGTTCATGCATTTGCTACCGATATTCCATCACGCATAGAGATCAGTTATGACGTAAAAACTGATATTGGTGAAGGAGAAATCAAGGAAGCAATGGACATTACACACACCAAGCAGGGTCTTAGCTATATCATTAACAGCGAGGCTCAGGCGACAGGCATGTTCAAACTCCTGGAACCCAACGTTATCATTCGCCGCAGCGAAGGCATCATTACCAAGAAAGGCCTGCGTCCCACCCGCACATATGAAAAAAGAGGAAAAAATGAGCCCAATCTCGCCGTATTTGATTGGGAAAAACATATGGTCACGTTGCAGCACAACGGACAGGAAGTACATGAAAAATTACCAGCGGATGGAATCGATCGGTTAAGTCTATCGTATAACTTCATATTCACTCCGCTTCCCAAACATCACCTTGATCGTTATGTCATCAACGGACAAGGCCTGGGACTATCTCATTACAAAATTACCAAGGAGATCTTGGATACGCCGATAGGAAAAATGGAAACAATGGTACTAACCCGCCAGGAGGAAAAGCGATCCAAGCTGAAGAGAAAGTTATGGCTAGCATTGAATAACCACATGCTTCCGGTTCGCATCGTGTCAGTTGAAGAAAATGGTCGTGAAATCGACAAGATAGTGACCAGAATCAATATCAGCTATCAGGCTGACCATTAAGGAAGCATTTATAGTTGGCGAGCGAGATAAAGCGATTGACGCACGAGCGCATCAATCCTGGTATATCAATAGGATAGACACGGCAGTGAGCAGTGAGCATCCCACGATGAAGCGGATTTGTTCGCACTGTCAATGAACCAGCATTTCCTGAATGACTGTAAAAAAATGCTGCACTTGATCATGGTATTCGAAATCAAGCTCAAAATGCTCATTTATCCAATGTGAACCGCGCATGTCACCAGATCTCCAGATCAGCACTCTCATGTTTTCTCAATCCTTCCCAAAAAACAATTTAACCACGCAAGGATCCTCATGCACTTGACCTCATTCCAGCTTGAAGCAACCATCACCGCACTCCGAACCGTATTACCATTAGAATATCCGGCAGATGCCATTTTACGACGCTTCTTCAAAGAAAATGCTGCGCTCGGTGCGCACGATCGGGCTTTCATCGCTGAAACTGTTTTTGGAATATTACGACACCGTTTCTTTCTGGAAACCCTTGCTCCACGAGCCACGCCTCGCGCATTGGTACTGGCTTACATTGTCAAGTTTGAGGGTACGAACCTCCGTGAGCTTGCTTCCATGATAAGTGAAGCAGAAAAAAAATGGCTGGCGGAAATCAAAGCCACCCATATCAACTCATGCCCACTCTTTGTTCAAGCGGAGTTTCCCGAGTGGCTGGTAGAAAAACTGCAACAATTCTTGCCAGATGAGCAGATTCTGGATCTTGGGCTTTCTTTGCAAAAATCAGCACCGCTGGATTTGCGCGTCAATACATTCCTCGCAAAACGCGAACAAGTTCTAGAGACATTGAAGAATGACGGCTTCGATGCCGAAACGACGCCATATTCTCCATGCGGCATTCGCATCAAAGGAAAACCTGCCATCAATCGACATGACCTTTTTCTTTCAGGGAAAATCGAAGTTCAGGATGAAGGTAGTCAAATACTTGGTTATTTGTTGGCACCGAAACGGGGAGAGATGGTGGTCGATTTCTGTGCTGGTGCAGGCGGGAAATCGCTACTGCTGGGAGCGTTAATGAATTCGAAAGGTCGTTTATACGCCTTCGACGTGTCCGAAAAACGGCTTGAAAATTTGAAACCGCGTTTTAAGCGTTCGGGTCTTTCGAATTTGCATGCGCAGCGCATCGCGCATGAGAATGACATCAAAGTTAAGCGATTAGCCGGAAAAATTGATCGTGTCTTGGTTGATGCGCCCTGCAGTGGTCTTGGGACGCTGCGGCGCAATCCGGACTTAAAGTGGCGCCAATCCTCCCAAAGCATTGAAGAACTGAAAACCAAACAGGCAGCCATTCTTTCGTCAGCCGCCACTCTGCTCAAACCAGGTGGTCGGTTGGTATATGCCACCTGCAGTTTCTTGCCTGAAGAAAATCAGGCCATCATCGCCGAGTTTCTAACACAGCATCCTGAATTTTCTCTGCTCAATTGTTCAGAATTGCTAGCTCAGCAAAAAATACCGCTGGATACCGGTGAATTTCTTCGACTATACCCAGAACAGCATCAGACAGACGGATTTTTTGCCGCTGCATTGAAACGTAATGATAAGGCGCACGCTGAATAAGCCTGATTGCTTCCCGTCAGTATTCGAGCGGCATGATCCATGTCTACCGGGAGATATGAATATCAAAATTTTGTTCGATCCGCATGCTAAACAACAGCATGCATGGATTTATTGATTCTGTTTGGCGAGAGTGATTTTTTCTTTGAGCAATTCGATCAGCGCCGCAAAACCGTCGCGCTGCATAATCGACCGATATTCTCCACGTTTGATTGCCAGATCGCTCACCCCATCAAAAAGAATATTTACAATGCGCCAGCGTCCTTCTTTCTGTTGTAACACATAATCAAAATTTACGACCCCGCCATCCGACTTCGTCAACTGACTGCGTACCAACATTTGCTCATGCGGTAATTCACGCTGCTCTATGACTTCAAATTGCTCCCCTTCGTGCTGGGTAAATCTTCCTGCATAGGTAGCAATACTGAGTTGGCGAAAGGTATCGATCACAAGATTTTTTTGATCATTATCCAGTTGCGCCCAGTAGGTTGCTCCGAGGATTGTTTTTATGATTAATTCAATGTCATGTGACTGATCAATGACAGGAGTCAGGACTTTATATCGTCCCTCATAACCCAATTGTGGCCCTTCGCGCATCACCTGGATCAGAGATGATTGCAATTTCTGTATGACTTGTTCCGGAGCCTCAGCGGCAGAGGCACTGCCTACCAGAGAAATCGGCAACATCATCAGCCACATCAGGCATCCAATGAATAAGTTACTGAGTTGTTTTACTTTCATATCGACGATCTTTCCAAGAAGCACGTTCTCCACGCCAGAATCGTATCGCTGAAGTCCAGGTCATTGCAAGATATAAGGTGCCGATGATGGGCAATGCCACAGCCCACAATGGAGAACGTTGATAATAGATTAATGTAGGCAAATAGGATAATAGCATCCCGCCCCATGCAAACAAACTGACAATATATATTTCTTCAGCAGGCATCCATAAAAATATGAAGGGCGCCACCCAAAACATTGAGATCATGATTACCGTGCAAAGGATGAGCAGTAAGGAAGAATACCTCAGTTGGGTATAGGCAGTGCGAGCTACCATTTCCCAAATTGGCGTCAATCCTTCATAACCGCGGTGACTTTGCGCGCCATGACTCAACCCTATCCAAGTGCGCAAACCAGCATGCTTGATGTGTTCAGCCAGTGTGCAATCATCAATGAGTGCATTATGCAGATTGGCAAAGGCGCCAATGGTATGCAATGCTCCTGTCTCTACCAGAATACATCCGCCGGCGGCAGCTGCTATCCGTGACGATGGTTGATTCGCTAATCCAAAGGGATAAAGTAGCTTGAAGAAAAAAATAAAAGCGGGCATGAGCAGGCGCTCGATGAAATTCGTCAACGGCGGAGTTGCCATCAACGACACCAGCGCAATCTTCTCAGCTTGCGCTTTGTGCAGTAAGTGATGAACCATTCCAGGCGACAGCTCGATATCGGCGTCTAGTAGCAGGGTGTAGTGAGTTTTGACTTTTTTCAGTCCCTGCTCGAGAGCCCATAATTTTCCGCTCCAATCCGAGGGCGGCGCGGTGCCCGATAATACTCCAGCCCCCCACGCTTTGGCTTGAAGCGCCGTATCATCCGTTGATTGATCATCAATGACGATAATGTGTAGAAAGCTTCCCTGGTTGTGAATTGCTTGTAGCGTACGCCCAATATAAGCACTTTCGTTTCGAGCCGGAATCAAAACCGTAATATCAGATAACGAGCGTTGAAGGTCTGAAAAATCTTTAACTTTTTCATGAATTTCCAACTTTTCACGAGTACTCCAGGGTCGCCATGGAAGAAAAATAATCGACCACCAACTCAGCGCCCCTAGAATCGCTATCCCCAAGAAAACTTCCATCGAGATAATCGTCAGATTTCAAATCAACATAGATTGAAACACATCCGAACCTAATCGTTAATGACTGAGACTCTGATATCCGCAATTTTCTTGGCTGTTTCAGCATCTGCTGCTTGCCATTTTGGAGTCGGTTCAGCAACCATTGGCCCGGTCGTCTTAGGTCCTTTTAGAGTGGCGATAAATGCCTTCCATGGATTACGAAGCGTATCCTCGACTGCGGTAGCCTCATATCCACAATGTGCCATGCATTGAGCGCATTTGGGATTATTAGCGGTGCCATATTTTTCCCATGGAGTATCATCTAGCAATTCCTTGAATGTTTTGGCATACCCCTCATCTGATAATAAATAGCAGGGTTTTTGCCATCCGAATACATTTCTCGTCGGATTACCCCAAGGTGTACATTCGTAATCCTGATTTCCGGCCAGATAGTCCAAGTAAAGTGACGAATGGTTTAGTCTCCATTTTCGCTTCAATTTCTTGCCCAATTCGAAAATTCCGCGAAAAAGGATTTTGGTATCCTGACTTTTGATGAAGACATCTTGTTGAGGCGCTTTTTCATAACTGAAGCCTGGCGCGATGGTTGCCGCCTCCACGCCCAGTTCCATGGCATAATCCAGGAATTCAGCGACGTCTTCGGGAGTTTCTCCTTGAAACAACGTGCAGTTCACAGTGACCCGAAAGCCCCTTTCGAGAGCCAATTTTATTGCTTCCACAGCGCGATCAAATACGCCATCTTGACATACAGAAGCATCATGCCGCTCTTTCATTCCATCCAGATGAATTGAAAAAGTCAAATAAGGCGACGGAGTATAGTCATCAATTCTTTTCTTGAGTAATAAGGCATTGGTGCACAAATACACATATTTCTTGCGCTTGATGATACCTGCAACTATCTCGGGCATTTCTTTATGCAATAACGGTTCACCGCCAGGGATGGACACCATGGGCGCACCACATTCATCGACGGCTTGCATACATTCTTCGAAGCTGAGACGCTGATCAAGAACCTCTTCTGGGTGAGCGATTTTTCCGCACCCTGCACAAGCCAAGTTACATCGAAACAAAGGCTCCAACATTAAAACTAAAGGATATTTTTTTACACCTTTGAGTTTTTGTTTAATTAAATACGTGCCAACTGCGATCTGTTGACGTAAAGGAACTCCCATGAGCAAAGCCTCCCAAAGTACTTCAATACCATTTTAGAGTAATAAAAACCAGCACGATTGATCAAACACAAGCTCTTCGGGGGAACATACCTACCTAAGGGATCAATGGTAAACATCTCATCAGAATAGTGAATAAAATGCCTATTATTTCCTGCTGATACTCATGAAAGTTCATGAACTGGTTTTACTTAACAGTTAAACTATAGAACATGACTTCTTCTATAGCAAATAATTTTACGCAGTAAAGAGAGTATAACTAGATGAAATCTTTATTTCGTCGGGCATCATCGATAAAAAATCTGTGTTCGACACGCACGAATTAGCAGAATAAACGACGCTCTTGCAGCAAGAAAGATGATAAACATATCTCTCATTGCCATGCTTATATGGTGCCGGGAGGGGGAATCGAACCCCCATGATGTCACCATCGCGGGATTTTGAGTCCCGTGCGTCTACCAATTCCGCCATCCCGGCTTAGGCTTGAGAAGATTACTTGTTTTATCGAGAAAACAGCAGGCGCAATTATCACTGAAAACCCCTGTTACAGCAAGCTGAACGGGTAAAAAACATATCACACCCGTATAATAGTCGCCATGAAAACTCAGGATTTTGATTTTTTTCTTCCCTCCGAACTGATTGCGCAATTTCCCACTAAACAGCGTACAGCCAGCAGGCTGCTTCATGTCGATAGCAATCTCTCCGAATGGCAGGACGATGTCTTTATTCATTTACCCAAATATCTCCGCAGCGGAGATGTCATGGTATTCAATGATACTCATGTCATTAAAGCTCGATTATTTGGAAAAAAAGACACTGGCGGCAGTGTTGAAGTAATGGTTGAGCGAGTGGTGGATAACCGCCACGTCTTAGCTGCTATCCGTGCCAGTCATGCCCCGAAACCCAATTCTCAGCTACTCTTGGCCGATTCGATCATCACAACTGTCGTTGCACGGAATCAGGAGTTCTACACACTACGTTTTGAGCATAAAAAAACAGCGGCCGAATTAATGGAGGAGTACGGTCAATTACCCTTACCCCCTTACATCACCCGATCTGCAACAACAGCCGATGAGGCTCGTTACCAGACGGTATACGCCAGAAATCCCGGCGCCGTGGCAGCGCCGACGGCGGGTCTGCATTTTGATGCTCCGATGATGGAGCAATTGAGCGCGATGGGGATTATCATCGCTTACATTACGCTCCATGTTGGCGCTGGAACATTCCAGCCCGTGCGCACTGAAAATATTGCTGATCATCTGATGCACAAGGAAATTTTTCATATACCTCAAGCTACTGTCGATGCAATTCAACAAGCCCAACGAAACCAGCAACGCGTGCTGGCAGTTGGAACGACATCACTGCGAGCCCTGGAAGCCAATGCTTCGATTCATAATGGGCAGTTAGTCGCAGGATATGGCGATACTGATATTTTCATTACTCCGGGATATCGATTTCAAGTGGTCGAGCGTCTGCTCACTAACTTTCATCTCCCTCGCTCAACATTATTGATGCTGGTTTCAGCCTTCGCAGGTATAGAAACGATTCGACACGCGTATCAACATGCCATCGTCGAGCGCTATCGTTTTTTTAGTTATGGAGACACCATGCTTATTGAAAGAAAACTATGAAATTTGAATTACATTCTACTGATCATGCTGCGCGTCGAGGTACACTGACTTTGACGCACGGCATCATCGAAACGCCGGCCTTTATGCCAGTAGGTACTTATGGTGCCGTAAAAAGCATGTCTCCTGCAGCTCTGCAAGCAACTCATGCACAAATCATTCTCGGCAATACTTTTCATTTATGGCTGCGGCCGGGACTAGAAGTAATCCAAGCTCATGGCGGCCTGCATGAGTTCACGAGCTGGCATGGCCCAATTCTGACCGACTCAGGCGGATTTCAAGTATACAGCCTAGGAGAACTACGCAAAATCACCGAGCTGGGCGTTCAATTCAAATCACCTGTCAATGGTGACTCTTGTTTTTTATCACCCGAGGAATCGATGCGCATTCAGCGAATCCTCAATTCCGATATCGTGATGATTTTCGATGAATGCACGCCCTATCCTGCCGATGAAACCGCCACTGAAGATTCGATGAAACTCAGTTTACGTTGGGCAGAACGATCCAAACAAGCTCATGAAGGCAATGCCAATGCGTTGTTTGGGATCGTTCAGGGTGGCATGTATGAACACTTGCGTGATCGATCCTTTGCAGGATTACATCAGATTGGCTTTGATGGCTATGCCATTGGCGGACTCTCCGTTGGCGAACCGAAAGCGGACATGCAGCGTATCTTAAAACACACAACGCCATTGCTGCCTGCTGACAAGCCTCGTTATTTGATGGGAGTAGGCACTCCAGCCGATATTGTTCATGCGGTGGCGCACGGCGTAGACATGTTTGATTGCGTGCTTCCCACCCGCAATGCGCGGAATGGCTGGTTATATACGCGCAATGGCATCATCAAATTGCGTAATAGCCGCTATCGTCTAGATACTTCTCCTCCTGATGAGCATTGTGGTTGTTATACTTGTCAGCACTTTAGCCGCGCCTACTTACATCATTTACAGCGTATCAATGAGATTTTGGGTGCACATTTAAATACGGTGCATAACTTATTTTATTATCAGCAATTGATGGAAGAAATTCGCACTGCAATTGAAAATATGCAATTTGAACAATATGCAGAAGAATTTCTGGCATAAGCACCATCATGCTAATATGCGTCTTTTTAATAAACGTTTTTGGAGAATTTTATGCTAATTAGCGAAGCATTCGCACAGGCTGCCGCACCGGCTCAGACTGGTGCCGATTTAGCAAGCTTATTACCGATGTTCGGTATATTAATATTATTTTATTTCTTGTTGATTCGCCCACAATGGAAGCGTGCGCGTGAGCAAAAGCAGATGGTCGAGGCACTTCAACGAGGAGATGAGGTTATCACCAACGGCGGTATTTTGGGTCAAATCCTCAATGTCAGCGAAAACTATGTCATCATTGAGATCGCCCCTGCAATCGAAGTGACGATACTGAAATCTTCAGTACAAACCTTGCTTCCTAAAGGGACTATGAAATCGATTGACCCCAAGAGCAGTAAATCACAAAAGTCCAAGCCGGTAAAAACTGCTGATGCTGCTGAAGCATCCGAAAGCAACGCATCTGAGAGTCAAAAACCTACAGACAACAAATAATCCCTGACGGTAAACAGATAAGGTAACTTGTCATTTTGCAATTCATCATTGCATGTCGTCTGATTTTTTTATTTTTTCTTTAATTTAACCACATCCATGAACCGCTACGCACTCTGGCAATACCTAATTATCGCGGTTTCGCTCTTGATCGGGCTGATCTATACCTTGCCTAATTTTTATGGCGAATCCCCTGCAGTGCAGATTTCACCCGCACGAACCTCCGCGAGTGCTGATACTTCCTTGCTACAACGTGTTGAAGATACGCTAAAGCAAGCCGGCATTTCAGCCGAGGGTATCTTGCTCGAAGAAAACAGCATAAAAGTACGCTTTGGAAATACTGATACACAAATCAAGGCAAAGGATCTGCTTGAATCAACAATGGGCAGTGATCATATCATTGCTCTTAATTTACTTGCCAATTCCCCTCAGTGGCTCACCAATCTGGGTGCATTACCGATGTATCTGGGGCTCGATTTGCGAGGTGGCGTTCATTTTATGTTAGCGGTTGATATGGCTGGAGCTCTCGAGAAATCATTGGATCGATACAGCACAGACATTCGCAGCACTCTTCGTGAGCATAAAATTCCCTATACCGGCGTGGAAAAACAAGCAAAAAAACTGATCGTGAAATTTCGCGATATGGAATCTCGCGCCAAAGCGATAACGGAATTAAAAACGAATTACCCCGATCTGAAGCTTACTGAAGAACAGGTTGAGAACCGATATCACCTTACTGCGTCCATTACGCCAGAAGCTCAGATCCGCATGCAAGACTCCGCTGTGCAACAAAATATCACGACATTACGCAATCGTGTCAATGAATTGGGGGTCGCTGAGCCAATCATTCAAAAAGCCGGGATCGATCGGGTCATCGTGCAATTACCGGGTGTTCAGGATACCGCAAAAGCTAAAGACATTCTGGGACGAACCGCCACGCTTGAAGTTCGAATGGTTGATGATGAGCGTGATCTGGATGCTGCCTTGAGAGGTCAAGTACCTTTTGGTACCGAACTCTACGAGGAGCGGGGCGGCAATCCCTTATTAGTGAAAAAACAAGTGCTTTTAACAGGTGAACACATCACTGATGCCCAACCCGGCTTTGATAAGGATAACCAACCTGCTGTACATATCAATCTAGATGGCAATGGCTCGCGAGTATTTAAGCAGTTGACGCGCGACAACATCGGTAAGCGAATGGCCATTCTTCTGATAGAAAAAAATAAGTCGGAAGTCATCACAGCTCCCGTAATTCGCGAGGAAATTGGTGGAGGAAGAGTACAGATCAGTGGACGAATGACCAGCACCGAAGCACGCGATGTCGCACTATTATTGCGCGCGGGGGCGCTGGCTGCGCCGATGGATATCATCGAGGAACGTACCGTGGGACCGAGTCTGGGCGCCGACAACATTGCGCGTGGATTCAATTCCACATTGTACGGATTCTTGGCAGTATCGATTTTTGCCATGATGTACTACACAGCATTTGGGGTCATTTCCGTCATAGCATTGGGTATGAATTTACTGCTTTTGGTTGGCTTGCTGTCCATCATGCAAGCTACGCTTACGTTGCCAGGAATGGCTGCGCTGGCTTTGACGGTGGGCATGGCAATCGATGCCAATGTGCTGATTAACGAGCGAATTCGCGATGAATTACGCACCGGAGCTTCTCCCCAATTGGCCATTCATAGTGGCTTTGAACGTGCCTTCGGAACCATTGTAGACTCGAACATCACCACTCTAATCGCCGGAATTGCATTATTTGCATTCGGCTCCGGCCCAGTGAAAGGATTTGCGGTAGTTCTATGTTTAGGAATTTTAACTTCGGTTTTCACGGCAACTTTTGTCACTCGAGGAATTGTAAATCTGGTGTACGGGAGCCGACGCCGGCTTGATCATGTGCCAATTGGAAAAATCTGGCTACCTCAACAACAGGAATCCAAGAGCAAGCAGATAGGCATTGTTAATAAAGCCGAAGACGATAATTCGATCACAGACTCAACCCTAACTACACCGCAACAGTCTAGAATGGTATCAGCACAAGATATTACGCCCCACAAAGAAGAGGAAAACATCTCCGAACCCAGTCAGATAGCTTCTTCGAAGCCAAGAAACAAGCGCAGTACAGCCGTCAAAAAAACCAAGCGTTAATGAGTTAATAAGGAAATACTATGGAATTCTTCAGATTTAAGCGCAACATCCCTTTTATGAGCTGGAGACGCCCAGGAGCTGTCATTTCGATTGTGACGTTCCTATTGTCGATTTTTTTCATTACTACTAAAGGGCTGAATCTCGGCGTTGATTTTACTGGCGGAACGGTTCTCGAGATCAATTACCAACAAACTGCCGACCTCGATAAGATCAGGAATGTTCTGACTGATCTTGGCATGTCAGATGCCAGCGTGCAGAATTTTGGCACTTCACGGGATGTGTTGATTCGTTTGCCCCTCAAGCCGGGGATTTCTACCTCACAACTGTCAGAAACTGTTCTGGATGCCCTTAAGAAATCAGATTCCTCAGTAGAAATGAAGCGTGTTGAATTTGTCGGCCCTCAAGTAGGGCAAGAACTATTAGAAAATGGTGCATTAGCATTGTTATTCGTGTCGTTGGGCATTGTGGCTTATCTGGCTATTCGATTTGAATGGAAATTTGGAGTAGCAGGTATTATTGCGAATCTGCATGATGTTGTCATCATCGTTGGCTGTTTTGCTTTTTTCCAATGGGAATTTTCGCTTACGGTATTGGCCGCCATACTTGCTATCTTGGGGTATTCGGTCAATGAATCGGTCGTTATCTTTGATCGTATTCGTGAAAATTTTCGTAAGTATCGTAAAGCTAGCCTGACAGAGGTCATTGATAGCGCCATTACACAAACCATGTCTCGTACCATTATCACTCATGGTAGTACCCAAATGGTCGTCGTAGCGATGCTGTTATTTGGTGGTGAAGTGCTCTACTATTTCTCGCTCGCATTGACCATCGGCATTCTGTTTGGCATTTATTCGTCCATTATGGTTGGCAGTTCAATCATCATGTTGCTAGGAGTTAAGCGGGAAGATCTTGTCAAACTAGAGAAAAAACCGCTCGAAAATGACGGAGCTGTAGTGTGAAAAATCATTAATCCTTTTTTTCTTAAATTTACCTTTTGGTAGAAGAAATTTCTTTTTATATTTATAAGAAATTTGATTCCGTCCAAAAAAAAGCACAGCGAAAACTATTCGCTGTGCTTTGAACGATTTTTTACAATTACGCTGCAGAAGGGGAATTTTTCTTTCGCATGATGAAGAAAGCAGCGGCGGCAATGATCAGCACGATGGGTGCAATAATCGCGGCTTTGGGTGTTGGGCGTCCTTCACCTACTGAAAACGGAAAGCGCGATACATAATCCTGCGCTCCG
>CASDLT010000033.1 GCA_949281375.1 uncultured Nitrosomonas sp. | reverse complement strand
GACAGCCTGACCGGTGCTGCCGGTGCCGATACGTTGACGGGTGGCGCAGGCAGCGATACGTTCGTGTATGCGGCTACCGCTCACTCCTTCGGGATCAATCAAGATACCATCGTCGGATTTGTCAGCGGCGCTGATCGTATTAATCTCAGCGTGATCGATGCCAATACAACCAATGCAGCAGGAACCAATGACACATTCCAGTTCATCACCGGCAATGAAGCCCTCACCAAGCCTGGACAAGTTCGTTACGATGCAACCACGGGCCTGCTGGAAGCGAATGTGAATGGAAATTCCGCTGCCGACCTGCAGATTCAATTGGCGGGCGCTCCAAGCTTGCTGGAAACGGATATTGTGCTTTAGCATTAAATAGTGCAGAACGAGGATGCGTAAGTTATACACTTGCGTATCCTTGACAAAAACCTTAGAAACGTGTCTGCTCGATCATATCTCGCTTTTTCACTCGAATTGGCCTCAATTGCCATATCATGTGATTTATCTATAGCATGTTAATTCGAGAAAATTTTCTGCATTTCTCCTCATCTCTTCAGTCATTACCTTCGATTTCGCGGTTGCGCCACACGTAAATTCCATTCACTCAGGGGTGTGACCCATATCAGCGTTATTTACCAACTAAGGCTGTGCATCTTTCAGCTAAATCTTTAGATGGCATAACCGTATATGTTACTGACCGAGACATAAGGTTAGTGTATTACTGATCTTTACCATTTTATGTTTGTGTTAATTTTTGAACCTCTAATTGATATGCCAACTGAAGAATTACAAACTGCAGCATCAACTCACTCGATCCGCATTGTACTGGTCGATTCCCACCCTATCGCCCTACTGGGTTTGAATACGTTACTTACCAGTAATCATGAATTTGAAATCGTTGCCAGTTTGAACTCAGAACACCAAATAGTAGAAACAATAAAACTGACACAGCCCGATATTATATTGATGGATTTCCATTTACCGGATGTTGATGGTGCGCAGCTCGTCCATGATGTTCAGATGGCTGGAGGAGATACTGCGAAAATCGTCATATACACAGCAACTTTAAGTAAAACAGAGACGTGCGATCTTATCAGAGCAGGCGTAAAAGGCATTTTGCTGAAAGAAATGCCCATCTCTCTCATTCGGCAATGCTTACGACAAGTACATGCGGGAGGTGAGTGGCTGGAGCGCCGCGCCATGCGATCAGCTTTTGAACAAATTCTGCGACGTGATTCTGAACTCCAGGAAATTTCCGCGCAATTGTCGCCGCGGGAAATTAATCTCGCCACGTTAATTGCGACCGGACATAACAATAAATCAGCGGCCCGTGAGCTAAGAATTTCTGAAGGCTCAGCACGTGTTTATCTCAATCGTATTTATAGCAAATTACATATTTCTAATCGCTTGCAACTAGCGCTTCTTTTTAAAGACAAGGGATTAGTCTGATCAGAATCAACCTGTCAATGTTCGTCTTGCCTTACCCACTCTTAGCTTTTCAGAACTTCCTGAGTACTCCTAGACCACAATCACAAACTCAGAAACGTAGAGAATATTGAATGCCTACACCGGTAAAAGGCTGATTTGTTCTACCCCCTTGAATATTGCTATAAAACCCACCCACACTCAGCATATCGGGACCAAGCACGGGAATTCCCACGGATACCCGCCCGTTATAACCTAACGCGTCGGCAGGCCATACCCAACCAGACCATGCATCTACCAACAAAAACGGACTCCTCAGTATCCCCTGTTCAGAGGGACCATAACGAAAAACCATTCCTGTTCCCATCGTACCAAAGTTTTTTGGAACCAGCGTTAATACTTCTTCTCTCGAAGCTCCCAACCGGCCTCTTAATTCAGAAGGAAGGGACGTCGCCAGATCATTGCTCTCCCATGCTCCCTGCAATCTTACCTGCCAATTCAAATTGCCCGTAGTCAGCAACGACGCACCGAGAATGGATTGAAGTTTATAACCTTTCCCGAGCGTATTGCCTTCTCTGGTTGAATAACGATGCCCGTCCACCTCTACAGTGAACATCGTTTGTTGGGTCAATTGTGTCGATAATCCCAGCAGAATGGTGTCTTTTGCACCTAACGCACGGAATGCGCCCGTTTCGTGGCTCATCTCATTCATCCCGAAACGGAAATTGGCTTTGATTCTCCGGGTGATATCCTGATTAATTCTAAATGTTCCGTAAGGCAGAGATTCATCTTGCCGAAGATTTCCGCCTATATTGGCCTGAAATGTTCCATCGCGTAATGGACGCCGATACTCGGTCATGATGTCTACTTCGTTCTGCACCGGAAGGATCAGATCGGATCGTGTAGAACCTAACACCGTGTCTTTGAATTCAGCAGCAAGAGTACCGCCAAAATAAGGTGAACTAATCCGTGCACGGCTTTCTGCAAAAGTGACATCCCCAAGACTTCTATAATCAAAACCTGCGGATGCCTGCTTACTGGTTTTTACCGCCAATTCATCTCTTGATTGAAAAAGATAGGCTTGCAATGCTGAGGGTTCTCGATGTAAATCAAGTAATTTATAAGTGAGCGCCAAAGCTTCATCATTCCGATTAAGACGCTTCAGCATTTCCATTTTATTCAGATCGGTAAGCTTGTCACTCTCGTTACTGAGTATATGATCGACCGTAGCAAGATCATTGCCCATCAGAGCAAGACTCAGCCTTTGCCATGTCGGCGTATTTTGTCTTTCGAGATGATTTTCTAATAGCCAATAGCGCGCAGAAGAAATATTGTTTTGGGATAGGTAGGCCGCCACCAGTAATTCCTGCACAGCGGGGTCATCATACCCCTTGGCAAGGAAATTCTTTAGGGTAGAGACCTCATGCTTTGGCCCTTCTAGTTCTCGGATCAGAGTTAAGTATTCGGGTCGCAATACATCCTTCGCTTTCTTATCGGGTGTATTTTCTATCTGATTAAAGCGAGATCTTAATTGGAACAACGCATATTTTCGTTGCTGCAATGCTTTATCCGCATAACCAGCCCGGTTCAGAATATCGGCATACGTAAGCAACCAAAGATAATCGTCAGGATTGTTTCGTAATTTACGCTCAAACCAAACCAATGCTTCGTTATATTTACCCAAGTGAGCCAGCGCAATTGCGTATACAGCCCACAGCGAAGAAACCTGCGACGCTTCCTCATGCCAGATCTTGAGGTAGGATTCCAGCCCAGGTTTATCATTCTGGCCAATGAGATTCCATAAAATCCCTTCCTTAGCGATCGCCGACTGCGGATTAACCAATAAAGCTTGTTGATAATGATTTGTTGCTTTTGATGAATTCTTTTGTTGAATTTCGAGCTGGGCGCGCATCAACCAATACATTTCCACTTTTTGGAATTGCTGCTCGTTGATCTGCGCTTTTTTCACCAGCCGTTTCAGATCAGATACTCTACCGGCTTGATTGGCCACGTCCATCGCCAGCAACAACCACCGAGCATCTCCCAAACGCTCATAAGCTTCTTCGCCTACCGTCATGGATTCTTCGGCTTTTCCCGGCATATTTCTCGTCAAGTGAATCAGGCGCTCGGGTACCAATGCATTGGTACTACCTGAGTTCCAAAGAATTCGATAGGCTGAAACCGAAGGTTCGGTCTGCTCCAACTCCCACGCGAGATCGCCCAGAATTTCCCAGAAACCTGCATCTTTGGCTGTAGCATTGACTTGATGAGATTGTAATATCAGCAATGCTTTCTCTGATTGACCATTTTTCCGAAGTATCTGAGCTTGACTGCCGACGGCTTCGGACATGCGATTAAACTGTTTCCCAATATACTGCCATGTTGCAATGGCTTGGGAAATCTGCCCGGCATTTTCCTGTGTTCTTGCCAGGGCTTCCCATGCTTGAACGTTTTCAGGATAACGTTTGACATAGGACTGAAGAAAATCAATCTGACGAGTTCTAATTTTCTCCTGACTATAGTTGTCAGAAACTTGATCTACCGAATTGTCGGCGGCATGTATTGAAGTGGAAATTCCCAGCCCTGCTATGATTTGCAAGGCGGTAGCGAAGCGAGCAAAAGTTAGGAATTGAATAGAGCTCATCGTTTGGATGATAAATTGTGCATATTATCATAAGCATATAATAAATTATTCATTTCCTCTTTGGATAACTCTCGAACGCCGGATAATTGCTCAAGCATTTCTACCGTAATATTATGCCGGTTGAGCTGAATCGCGAGTCTCAAGGCATTTAAGATAGCGGTCGTATCCTTTCTGTTTCTAGCCAGCCATAGCCATTCCATTACCGCCAGCTTCGGTTGTTGAGACCATTCAGCAATCTGTGCCAATCTTTCATGGCTGCTCTCGTCGTGAGGAAGAATTTCGATCAGGTGTTGCGTTAAAACCAAGGCTTGCTGGGTTTTTCCAATTGCAAGTGCACGATCATATTGCTTCCTGATCTGATCTGGATTATCAGGCTCCAGCGCCAAACGTATCGATCCCAATTGATACGCTTGTTCTGGCGCATTGTTTCTTAGAGAGATACCAATTGCTTCGTCCAATAATTCTGCGTCTTCTGGAAATCTTTGCTGATAGGTATGAAAATATCCAATAGCAAGCTTGCTATCCCCCGCTGACTGGAGTGTTTGGAGAGTAAGCAATGCAAATTGCCTTGCAAGGGCAGGATCTTCTGTCAATTCATAGCTTTCATGATAAATTCCCGCTGCTTTGTCAGGTAAACCAGCGGCAATATACCAGTGTGCAGCTTCTTTCAATTTCTCGAACTTACCATTGACCTCATTATCAATACCTGCCCATTGATAATAAAGATCCGCTGCAATTGAAGGCTGGTTCAATTCCAGGCTTAATTTAATAATTTTGGGAAATAGTGCAACTGGAATGGAAATCCTACTTATTTCAGTGATATCAGCCTGTAGTCTTTCTAGCGCAGTTTTTCGATTAATATCATGATTTGATAGAAGGAAATAATCACTTAAATCTATTTCCAATAATAACAAGCGGGCGTGAATGGCGGTATGGCCATTTTGTAAAATCAGATAATTCAGTTCATCGCGAGCATTATCATATTGACCTAAATTGACGTATTGGTTCGCAAGTTCAATCCTTAAATTTTCATCCTCTGGAGTAATATTCAGCAGAAGTCTCAAATACAGGACGGAAATATGATCTGGTTTAGCTAGTTGAAATAGTTCCTTTAATTGATCTTCCTTATGAAACATTAGAGCAAAGATCAGAATCAACCCAGCACCAAATAGAATTAGCTTTCTATAATTACTCAAATCAAAAACTCCTTTTATTTGGCTTTGATCAAGTAGAGTCATTTGCGATTTCTATTCAAACCCTAATCTTGCTCACATATTACTTTTGATTTTGAGCTGGGATTCAATAGTGAAAAGTGTGCTTTAAGTACTCTCATGCAGCCAGCCAATTGCATAATGTATGCAGACAAGCATCAGCTTGATAGCGCAAGTCAATCGAGCCTCGTCAAACAAGAGCTTGCAACGGCATGATTGATTTTTTATTTAGGAAAGCTTTAAAACTGCTGAACTCGAGTTGCGACGCTGAAATTAGATTCAAAAACGCTCGTCTTTCATCCATACATTGCGCTTTTTCATCTAATTTCATTTTGTCTGTCATCACATCATATCTTTCTCAGAGCTTCCTGATATTCATGAGCAAGTCATGCAGACTATGCATTACTCCACTGTTACGGATTTGGCCAAGTTCCGAGGTTTATCAACATCATTTCCTTTCCGAAGAGCCACATGGTAAGCCAGTAACTGAAGTGGAATCGAATGAAGCAACGGACTGAAAATGCCCGCATGTTCTGAAAGCCGTATCACATGCACCCCATCACTTTCCTGAATACTGGAATCGGCGTCTGAAATCACATACAGTTCGCCCCCTCTGGCACGAACTTCTTGTAAATTCGATTTGAGTTTCTCCAATAAGGTATCGTTGGGCGCGATTGCAATGATG
>CASDLT010000032.1 GCA_949281375.1 uncultured Nitrosomonas sp. | reverse complement strand
GCCCCCGCAACCATAAAAAACAAGCAAGCACTTAGAGAATTGAATCCTAAGTGCTTTTTTGTTTCGAAAAGCTCGTATTATCAATACTATCACGCGATAAGACAGATAAATTTCTGCCTCATCGGAAATTCCCCCGAGTGAGGTTAAAAATTTTCCGATCAGCGACTCGTCATTTTATGTTACTGATCCTGCTGAAATTATTCTTTAAATCCATTCTTCTCTTTTCATTAGTCAAAACGGAAATAAGGTTAAGTTCCGCACAGATAAAAAATAAAAAAGCGATCACAACTGACGGTCCTATTTAATTTGAGGCAATTAAAATTAAATCGTTGAATATAATAAGTATTGTCATTGCATTATTTTTTTCTTCAATTGCTATGTCCGCAAATCAAGATGTTAATTTGGACAAAGAACGCGATCGTGAAATTTCAAGAGGTAAAGAGCGAATTCAAATAACCGAAGAGCGGATTAAATGTTTACAAATTTCAAAAGATTTTGAAGATCTAAAAAATGTAATGACAATGCAGACAAAAGACTAGATGCGTTAGAGGCCAAAATTAAATCACAAGCTCTCGATGATAAAAAAGGAGCTTCAATTAATAAACATCCAGCAGACAAAAACAAACACAATTAAATATATCTTGTCCTAAAATCCGAGTAATAGACAAACCGGAGGGAAATGACACACAAACTTTTGAAAAACAATCGCTCTAGATTGATTCTAATGAGATTAAAGTTAATCAAATCATCTTATTCAAGACAATAGCTCGACAATTCCTTAAATTGATCTTGTTGAATCAATATTCAATTACCCAAAAAAGTTATTCTGGATATTAAAAACGACCTTTCTGCCGTTACTTCGCATCGCAACGATACTCGCATATCAATAATACGAACATCTTTTTCGACTCTTCTTGTATTCAGTCATCATTCAGCCTGCTAACTGCATAGTAACAAGCATGAACCGGCCTCCCATACACTGCGGTGACCGGTAAACAGTAAGGTAAAAAAATACATCGTATGTTTGTTAACAAATGAATTCAGGAGAATCATGATGACTACGAAAAAACTTCTAGCGTGTGCAACAATAATCATCAGTCTTTTGATTGGCGGATGCGTTGCGACACCGTACTACGGCAATTCTGGATATTATGGCAGCTCTGGATATATTAGCAGAACTATATATGGAACAACCTATCCATCTTATTCGAGCAACTTTGGTTACAGCTATCGCCAACCCATTATGAGCGGGCAAATTCATTTGGGTAATGGACATCGTCATTTCATTGGTGGACACAGGCATCATGATCATAGACACTTGGGTCATGGTCACGGCCACCGTCATGGTCATGGCTATAGTCATGGGGGTGGCCACAGAGGACATAGGGGCCATCGATAATAACCAGAAAATCTCATTCTCGGGAAACAAAACCACATGAACCCTGATTATTGGTTAGAGCGGTGGAAGCAGGGTGAAATTGGCTTTCATCAGGAAGATATAAATCCCTATCTGTGCCGATTCTGGCCGCAACTTAGGCTACCGCATGGGAGTAAGGTAGCAGTACCCTTCTGCGGCAAGAGTCGTGACATGATCTGGTTACAAAAGCAACATCATTCGGTTCTGGGCATCGAGCTCAGCGCGATTGCAGTACAGGCATTCTTTAAAGAAAATAATCTTTCTCCACATCCCCATGCCCAAGGTCACTTTTACCGATACACAGCCGATCGAATCAGCATTTTGCACGGCGATTTTTTTAATCTGAACAAAGAAGATTTCGCAACAGTGAATGCAGTATATGATCGAGCTGCATTGGTAGCATTACCCCCCCTGATGCGGAGGCGCTATATAGATCATTTGTTAAACATTTTGCCCGCTCCAGCACAAATTCTGTTGATTACACTCGATTATTCGCGTAATGAAATGTCAGGTCCACCCTTTGCGATATCTCACGACGAAGTTCAATCACTTTATAAATCTTGTGCTGATTTACGCCTTCTCATCCAAACAGATGTCATTGAGAAGAATCCGCGTTTTAAGGAAAAAGGTCTGAGTCGGTTACATGAAAGTGTTTTTCTAATACAGATTCAATAAAACCTGAAGATCTGCTGATTCTCTACCAATCAAGCCAACATAAGAGAAAATCCCACCAATTCCCGGAATCATCCTACAAAACTTTGCGCAATATGCAACGTTATTGCAATTCCATAAATTAAACCATACGTTTAAAATGAATACGATGATGTGCTGAAAACGCTGAGTAAGCTGTAATTTCAAGTACAGCAGATACCACAATGCCAAAAAACGTGCGCTCATCTGCAATCTTCATCTGGAACTTACTCATCATTATGATCAATTTAATATTTTATTCTGCATGCAAAAAATATCGCTGACTTTGAGCTTAAATTTAATTTGACCGAGAAAATCACCACACAAATTCATATCATTGATAAATTGGAGGAATTAAGAAAATTTAGTGTAAAATTATCGCTTGATGATTATGCTACGGGATATTCGCCCCTATCTTAATCAAAAGAATATAAGTGCATCTCCTCAAGATTGACCAATGTTTCGTATGCAATATTGCCATTCGCAATGATAAATGGTGTTGAAATCATCAACGGCATTGGAAAAGAATTTCAATTCTGACGTGCTGGGCTCAAAACATTTAAACGGATTGTAAGATAACCTTATGAAAGAAAATGACCACTTCCATTCCACGATCACCCACTTAGTACCCTACAGCTTATTCAAATTACGGAATCTATTTTTAAGAAATCTCTTACGGCGCCGAATAGACTAATAATTCACACCGGCCTATCGCAGAACTGTACCTTCGACCACGATCCGATGAAAAATGAGTGACTTATCTCCAAAGCCATCCAGCAGCTCAAGTCAAACCGAATTCGAGTTTAAAGATATGCAATTGAAGGTAGGTGACAAACTACTCATTAACATACGCTCGAACCTCAATATTACATGCTGCTCAATGAATGGAGATTCGTGCATGGTGACATTGATTGGTTATTTTCCAAATAAATCTTTACTCGTTACCATGCCTAAATCCGAACAATCCGGGGGGCTTCCTCTTATACCCGGTGATCAATTTTTAGTGCGACTATTCAGTGGCCAATGTGCGTTCAGTTTTACGGCCTTTGTCGAAAGTACGATTAAAAAGCCATACGCCTATATGCACTTGTCTTTTCCTACCAAGATCCTGGGGCAAACTATCCGAAAATCCAGGCGTATTCGAACTCAAATCCAGGCGATTGTCGATGAATCATCCACATCCGTGATGATTACCAATCTCAGTATTACCGGAGCAGAAATCAGAACCACGAGTGATCTCGCAGAACCCGGCACAACAATCAGACTTTCGTTCCAAATTGAATTTGAGGAAAAGAATATCTCTTTGCAACTGCAGTCCATCATTCGATCCTTACGCCCGCCGCAAATTAATGACGAATCTTTATCGTATGGAATTGAATTTATTGATTTGGAGCCGGAACAGACGTTTGCTTTACGCAGCTATATCCATCAAGAACTGGTTAGAAACCCTGTGCAAATTATTTAAAAATTCTGAATAATACTGGGTTAGTTCATTTTTTGAAGTTTCGATGACGGTGTTCAAATGGTTGACCATACCTATGATCAACCATAATCACACTGAAAGCCACGATCCACTTTCAATCTTCGATAAATCTGTTAAGGCTTCAGAATCTGCTCTTCTTTATTTTCTTCAGAGACTGCCTCATTCTTTCCGTCATCAGCCAGTTTACTGCCGACATAACTTCCCACCGCTCCTCCCACTAGAGCAGGCATCGCCGATTGAAGCAGCGAAGGACTTTGAGCTTGAGCATTGGCGGAAGGCGCAGAAGCTGGGTTCGCATTGTTAGCCGATGTAGGAGCTGGCGCTGCCTGATTGGATTGATTATTGGTGGTAGCTTTCTTTTGCTGCGCAGCCGCGGGCTTGGAGCCAGTTGAGCCTTTCAAAGATCCCCCCTTGACGCCTTTCGCGTGTACGTTACCTGCACATATCATTGAAACCAAAACCACAAAAAGTAATTTATTCATTTATATCAAACCTATTAAGTTATAGTTATAAAAAAGTTATTCCACGATTACTGCAATATTTCCCACCTACCCCTCTCATGGGGGCTTCATTTTTGAGTTCCCTTCCCCGATTTGATCCACACTTCATCTGTGCCTGAATTGACTCTCCACGCACACCCACATGCGAAAAAAATGAAGGCGGTGAAAAACGCGTGCCGCAATTTTGAAAAAAAACGTCGCGTATGTCAATCGACGAAAAAATCCTGACCTTTCTTGTTAGAGAGACGCTGATTCATTGGCTGCACGAGCGAATCGCTGCGTTTGGCGGTACCCACTCCCTCGCCATCGTTTTCATAGGTTTTGGTAGCTGCGTTCCTTGCGTCTGGCACTTCATATCGCCCGTCGAATTAATCAGTCTTTCCGTAACGAGAACATCAATACAAAACGTTGACAAATCAGCACACTTCCATCAACTGACCGATTCCGACCATTCCGAAACGCTATGCACATACTACCTGCAACATCGAACCTAAAAATATGCCAGCTCAGCACGAACAATCCTCTATCAGGATCTTTTCCACCGCACGGAGGATCAATACCAGCGAAATGGCTCCCGGATCAGGCGTTCCCAAACTTTTTTCCGCATGAGGCCGGGCCCTCCCAATCTTGGGCAGAAGATGCCGAGTGCCTTGCCCGGCATCTTGTGCAATATCTGCCGCTATTGACCACGCCTCAGATAGAGAAAGTCCTCGTGAAACGGCTGCATCCAACGACGCAGAAAACGGATGCAAAACATCAACCAAGGTTTTATCACCGAGTTGCGCCTTGCCTAGAACCACGACATTACGTAGTGCCAAAGCGATGCCGGCGGCTACCGATGACCCACTCGGCGCCGATTTATTACCCAGGGCGCTGCCGACGCTGCGGAGCATCACGCCCCATAATGCGCCCGAAGTTCCTCCCGCCTGATCAGACCAGGCGTTCCCCGCAACCTCCAGCAACGATTCAACCCCCGCTTGTGCCAGCAACGCGCTTTTAGCTGCCTTTACTGCCGCATCAATCCCGCGCTGCATGCCGATGCCATGATCCCCATCCCCTGCTACGGCATCCAACGATCCGAGTGAATCACGTTGCTCGCCAATCGCAATCCGAGCAGCCTCGAGCATGAAAAGCACCAGCCGGGCTGTGGCCTGGGATTCTGCTGAACCTGCAATGATGGCTTCGGTTTCAACAGCCTGAACGCTTGCCGGGATAGGGTTTCGAGATGGGTTATCATCGAGACGATAGTCGTCAACAAGCCTAGGATTTCGATGAAATGCCGGGGTGTCTGCCGGTGCCAGCCATGTTTCCTCCATCTCATCATTGAGCCAGAACAACGTCAGCGAAACACCCGCCATATCAAAACTGGTAATGAATTCACCTACCACAGGTTCAACGATGATCAATCCATGCTCGGACAACAATTGTTCGATTTTGCGATACAGCACAAATAATTCTTCGTTTTTGACCGTTCCGAGGCTATTGAGCATCAATCCAATGCGCAACCCCGCGGAATGTTTCACCATCGGAGGAATTTCGCTCAGCAGTTTTTCTGTCAGAATCTGCGCGAGGCCATCCGCACTCGGAGCCTTCATGCGATAAAGTCCTGGCTCACCATGAATGCCCATCCCGACTTCCATAGTTCCCGCGGCGACTTCAAACAGTGGTTTATTGGCGCCTGGCAACGTGCAACCCGAAAATGCGACTCCAAGTGTCCGGACCCGGCTGTTTGCCTCATTAGCGATCCGGAACACCTCTTCCATCGATTTTCCTGCATCTGCCGCAACAGCCGCAGCTTTGAAAACCGGCAGCATCCCCGCAATGCCACGCCGCTGATGCCGTTCTGCCGAGACCGCCGACGCAATGTCATCAGTCACAATGACTGATCGGACATCAAAGCCCAAGGCCCGCAAACGTTCCTGTGCCTGGGTAAAATGGAGTACATCGCCAGCATAATTCCCAAAACTGAACAAGATTCCGCCATCTGCATTGATCGCCTGTGCCACCTGACAAATCTGCTGCGCCGATGGCGACGCAAAAACATTACCCAATGCAGCGCCATGAGCCATGCCCATACCAACGAATCCACCAAATGCCGGATAATGTCCAGAGCCGCCGCCGATCACTACCACAACCTGCCCGTGCCTGGGTTTATGCCGCCTTACCACACCGCCTGTCACTTTCTGAACCTGAAGCCGATGTGCCGAAGTAAATCCATCGATCAATTCTTCTACAAAGGCTGTTGGGTCATTAAACAAATAGGTCATTATTAAAATGAAATTTCAAGACACATAATAGAATGATGATCGGGAGCGTGATTCTTCCAAAACGGCATCGTCGACGTTATTTCATCAACCTCGGATAGCGACGGGAATCAATGATCAATATAGCATTGCTCACACCATCAGGCCCGCCGTTGCTGCCATTGGTTTTCAATAACCGAGCAAGCTTAGCAGAAATGGGCGCTTAAGACGATTTGCTGCAGAATGAGTTTAGGGCTAAAGGGAAAAGAAAGGGGTATGAGGCAGCAGATCGATTATCGGGCCTCATACCATTTATAGCGAAGGGACTAATTCGTCGTATTCTTGATGGCTTCCTTGATGTTTCTACCCGCATCATTAACACCATCACTGGCATCTTCAGCGGCATCGCGCATTTTTTCGTTGGGACGCCGATCCAGTGCATCACTGGTTTTTTCGATGATTTTTTCTGTCGCTGTCTGATTCTGACTGCACGCCGTCAAGCCTATAAGGACAGTGATGAGCAGGGATAATGAAAATTTGTTCATGACGAAGCTCCTGCATTTGTGAAAAAATTATTTTGGCACTACGATTACTTTTTTATCATTCATTTTTTCTTCCGGTATCACAATGACTTTTTCACTGGCTCCTGACGGGCCAGGAGGACCTTGAGGTCCCGGGGTATCAGAACCAAATGAAATGCAGCCACTCATTCCACACATAATCAACGCCACGACAAAAAACTTTAACGTTTTCATTATTAGCTCCTTTTCAGGATTTTAAAGGATGTTTCCAGAATATCGCGTTATCATCATCCATTCTGTCTGACAGCGTACATAACTCAACCGCACATTCCGTTGAATTCAGCCATCGAAAACTTCCTGCAAATATATCCGAAGCATGCTCGGCAGAACTAGCGGCGATCTCTCCACCGAACCGTCTGATCGTTGCAAACAACGGTTTTTTAAATTATCCGAATTTTCATTTTCTTAAAAATGATAATGAGCACCCACGCCAAAGTATTCGACATTGTTGCGTAGAAACTGCCCACTGGGGGAGTTGCCGTTGAAATATTCCAGCAGTATTTGCAATTTCCGCCCGAGCACTTGTAAATTATCGAACTCTACCCCGGCCCGCGCAGAAACATCCGTGTTCCAGTTATTTTCTTGAAAATTTTTCAGATCGACGGCGGCGATGGGACGCAGAGGCGCTGAATCCAGACGCCAGGGGCTCCGAAATTCAACACCATATTGTGTCATCCAGACTTTCAGTGACGATGGTTCTTTATGGAACAAGCCGCCACCGCCCGCATATAAGCGCAGGCCATAGGGAAATTCATACGATAATCGTAGATCAGCACCCTCATAACTCAGATTGATCCGCTCGAACTCGGAATTTACGCGGCGTAGCAAAAACTCATCCCCAAGATGCGAACTCTGGTGAAAAATACGCGCAAATGCTGAAAACTGTTCAGCACGCACACTGGAATATACCGAGGCAATAAAATCGGTATTGACGAGATCCGAAGAGGGAGCTCCCAGGTTGAAATCGCTGAACACAGCCGCCTGAAGCCCGGTTTCCCATTGCATCAAGGAACGTCCTACATTTCCTCGATAAAAAGGTATGGTTTCGCCAAAACTGACCGACCCGATATTCCTTCCTTCAAAGTTATCATTGAAAAAGTGGCGATAGGAAGCTGAGAAATGTGCCCAGCGTGGATCGGCCAGCAGCGGCTTGAACAGATGGCCACTGGGTAAAATACCGGTCGGCATCAGAGTCGGTTGTGTCGTGGTAATCGCCACTGTCTTGTGGGCGGATTGATGGATGGGCTGCGACGGTGCGGTCGCCCCAGGCACACCTTCAGAAATCGTATCCGCAATCCTGACTTGATTGACACCGGGAATTTCGGATAATAGACGCATTACTCGAGCTTGATCGGCTGTGCTGATATGGGCACCGGGTATAACGATCACGCCATTTTCCACCCTGAGAACCGGAATTTCGAGCTGCAAACGGTATTTCAACATGCTCGTTGCATAACCGGCTATGTACGCATCACTTGGCGGTGTGGCATGTACTGGTGAAATACAACACAATGAAATGCCGCAAAAAATCGCGAAACGCAGGTAATTCATCGGAGAAGGCTTATTGCGGCACATCTGCCATGCGAATGGTGAGATTATTCAATACTGATTTGACGCCTTTTTGAACTTGTGCAACCTCTACCGCTTTGTCGATGATCTGCTGAGAGTCCACCGCTCCATTCAATTGCACGACGCCATTATCGGTAATCACACTGATTTCCGATACTTTGAGGATGGGATCGTTCAAGATTGCAGTTTTTACGTTCAACGTCACCACTGAATCATCCAAATATTGAGTGCCGCTTTCGCTTTTCTCAGCAAGACTCTGTTTGGCTTTATCGATTTTTTTACTGGCCTGTTCGGTGGCCTGCTCCAATTTCTGCTCGACTTTGTCCAGCGAGCGATCCAGTTTCTGCCCTGCTCTCTCGGCTGCCCCATCCCCATCTTTCTGGCAACCCACGAAAGATCCGATCATTAACATACTGATCAGGATAGCAGTGAGCTGAAAACAAACAGGCGGTAAATGAAGGGATATCGTTTTCATGATTATTCCTGGAGAAAGTGGCGAATCAACGATTAACATAGGCAAGCCGGCTGATGAATAACAGCACGCAAGTCAACAAAAGACTAGCAGCGAAACCGGCAATGCTCTGTTCGATATCGTACACACTGCATCCCTTGTAACTGATCAGTATCGGTTGCAATGTACGCTAACGAACAGAAAGCAATCGATTTTATGGACAAAATGCTTAGCAGAGATTGCCAAGTTTTATTAATGACTGAAGTAAATGACTACCACACCATCTATTGAGGAGAACTCTTCATGAACTTGTCACCCAATGCCCGCCATGATATTCAAGCCTGTATCACGGCATGTAATCATTGCCATCAGGTATGTCTGCAAACAGCAATGAATCATTGTCTTGAAACTGGCGGAAAACATGTTGAAGCCAATCATTTCCGGTTACTGATGAACTGTGCGGATATTTGTCAAACTTCAGCCAATTTTTTATTGAGCGGTTCCCATCAGCACACGTTGTGTGAAGTCTGCGCCGAGATTTGTGAAGCATGCGCAGCCGACTGCGAAAAAATTGGCGATATGAACGAGTGTGTAAAAGTATGCAGGGATTGCGCTGCGTCGTGCCGGGAAATGATGAAGTTGGAACACTGAGAAAAAGCTAGAATCTTCCATCAATGATCATCAGGATGAGTGGCTGTCCCTGGAATGATCTGGAATATTCAACATGCGCACGGCCTCACAAAAATAACAACCAACAGGAGACTGAATCATGAGATACATTACTACATTATTCTTGGTTTCTTTCTTGGCGCTGTCATTGCTAAGCCTGACAGGCTGCGGATCAACATCGAAAAAGGAAGGAACGGGTGAATACATAGATGATACGGTTATTACGACCAAAGTTAAAGCGGCCATATTGAATGAACCCATGCTCAAGTCAGCTGAAATCAATGTAGAAACTTTCAAAGGTGTCGTGCAACTGAGTGGTTTCGTCAGTTCGTCTGCCAGCATCGATAAAGCAGTAGAAGTTGCACGCGGCGTCGCTGGGGTCAAATCCGTCAAGAACAGCATGCATCTGAAATAACCCGCCCCGGGCTTGGAAGCTATTCAGACAGTGAACATTCCGTAATTGGATAGCTTCTTCTTGTTTCCTAACGAATTCAGTTCGGCAATGCACAGATTGTTGCTTGCACAGTGGCATTTGTTTTATAGACGTCTCATTCAAGCAAACTGTTTTTTAATTAAAAAGAAGAAGTGTCGGAATTTTTATAAATCATTCATTCCTACGATACGCCATTCTTTTCGGGGCTTATTCCCACCTTCCAGCCCTGCATTTCATTTCATCACTATGGAGTCAATCTATGAACATTAAACATCCAATATTCATTACTGCTGGCATCGCCCTCATCTTTTGCGGTACCGTAGCCATTGCCGCTGAAACCCACCTGAACGAAGCCATCAAACATACTGAACTGGCGTTACAGTCCACCGAAGTTAAGTCGATTGCTCAACACATGGAAGAAGCGAAAACGCATTCCGAAGCTGCCCAATCCGAGCAAGCGGCAGACTCACATCTGAATGAAGGCATCAAAAAATTGGATGAAGCCGTCAAAGAGAGTCAACTGGGTGCTGCAGAACTGGCCAAAAAAGCTGCACAGGAAGCTTTAGCGCATCTGAAGCAGGCATCGACAGCAAAATGATGATCACGTCGTTCAATCCACAATTCATAAAAAAAGGTTACAGCGGTGTAACCTTTTTCTTTTTGTGAGAGTAGCTGAGGTTGCTGGCTGATTCATGTACGACCATTTCTGCTAATCACTATAATCGCCTGATCCACTCCGGTCAGTGCCTTGCCGCATATCGGAAAAGATTGTCCAAATGACCATAAACAAGGCTGCGATTGCGGGACCGATAACAAGGCCGTTCAATCCGAATAGCTCAAGTCCGCCCAAGGTTGAAATCAGCACGATATAGTCCGGCAATTTCGTATCCTTTCCGACCAGGAAAGGACGCAGTAGATTGTCCACCAGCCCCATGACCAGCGCGCCGAAGGCGATCAAAATCACACCGTCGCCCATCGCACCCGTCGCCAGCAGGTAGATAGCCACCGGTAACCATACCAAGGCTGCACCGATAGCGGGCAATAACGAAAGAAAAGCCATCAGCACGCCCCATAGCAAAGGGGCATGTATGCCGAGAAACCAGAAAATGATCCCACCCAGCATGCCTTGAAGTGCAGCCACAAGAATGCCGCCCTTGACGGTAGCTCGGACTACCGTCGTGAATTTCGTGAAAATCGCTCTTTGCTGTGTCGCATGTAACGGAATGGCTTGGCGAATATTCCTGAACAGCAAGTCGCCATCACGCAGCAAAAAGAACAACAGATACATCATGATGCAAAAATCAATGATGAAGCGGAACGTAAATTGCCCCACGCTGAGAACCTGTGTAGCGAAAAACTGACTTCCCTCGCGTAAACCCATCACAACTTTTTGCTGCACTGCACTCAAATTAGTTAATCCCGATTGCGCCATTAGATTTTGAACCCAAGCTGGCAAAGCTTCCCATACTTGATGAAAATAAATTCCAAAATCCAATTTGCCCGCATGAAGCATGTCATATAGTCCCGCTGCTTCCTGCATCAATGCGGTGGCAATCATCGCCAGTGGCAAAATCACCATCACAATAACGATTGCAATGGTAATAAGGGCAGAAGCACTTGGATTTGATATCAACGAACCATGCAGACGTCGGTGCAAAGGTGCAAACACAATCGCCAGTACCGTACCCCACAAGATAGCGGCAGAGAATGGCCATAACAGCCAGACAAATAATAAAGATGTAATTACAAGCAATACCACGAAGGTTCGCTCTTCAAGTTTTTGCATCATTAGATTCACGCAGGAAGGATGGAATAATGATGACGTCGGGGTGTATCGAGATTCGCGAGCGGCATGTCATGCCGAAAGAATAACAGTTAAGGAAATGACAGCGTGTTCGCTAACACACACAGCCTTGCTTCCATCGGTATCAACTTCAATAAGACAATCGATAGGGATGAGCATTCCTAACGATTGTCGCTCAAACTGTCAATATGTTCTTCAACTTACTACTGCGCTGATACTTTCTACCAGCCTGACGGCGAGTGGCAGTTCAAATATAGCAATCTGAAATGAGGCATAAACCATCAAAACCACGCATCGCCGGGTGAAGTTCATTGATCACTTTTCGCGCCAGATCTTCTTTGCACGCAAGAATGACCACCACATTCTCCTCAGCAAGACTGACATTATCCGTATAACAGGCATCATCCACATTAAGGTCACCAATATTTTTGATGATGGTATATCCACGTACACCAGTATTTTCCAATAATTCTATTAAATGGTTGAGGTGTGGCGTTCCAACTACAATCTCGAATTTCTTCATTAATCTCGAATGGGTCATTAATCTTTTCTCCAATATCTCTGTATTGATCAAATCGGTAGTGATTTGGATTCGTTCTATGATGTCAAAGCGGTCACAAGGGAAATTCTCTTAGGCAGCAGGCTATGAACAGTGGCAGGTCACAGTCAATCTTGGCGGATCACGTTCAACCCACGGAGGGTATGACTGTAAACATGTGGATTTGCGTGAACAATCAGTAAAACTACCCGCCCTCGGCAAAAATGTATGGATTCATTTTGCAGTGGGCTTTAGGGCTTTACACCTTGATTCAATGTAATTCTTCAGTACCACTGCATGATTGATAGCCTCATCCTTAGCAGCGTAGATTAGCGTCACCTGCGCATGCTCTGCCAGGATATTGATGAAGGTACTCACCGCGGAAGTCTTTTCCAGCTCCTCAACATAGCATGAGCTGAATTCCCTGAATCTTGCCGGATCGTGGCCAAACCACTTGCGTAATTCGGGAGAAGGCGCGATATCCTTCAACCACAGATCAATGGCGGCGCTTTTTTTCGACACCCCGCGCGGCCACAATCTATCCACCAGAATACGATATTCATTTTCTTCAGCCTTTTCATAGACTCGCTTGACCGTTAAATGATGCATATCTTTTGCCATTCACTTTGATCGTTTGCCAGGTTCATGCGCCCTCGTGATGTTTTCGTGTATCTGAGTTGATATTAATGTTCAACACGAGGGCAGACTCAAAACTTAAGCCGAACTGTTATCTCGAGCCGTCTGCAAAGTCTCGCCACTGTACATCTCAGCTTCCGCGACCACCTGATGTATTCCTGGAGAGTATCCCGGCACAGTGTCATTGGATAGCGCAATCATGGCCGCCAATGAAAAAGTGATGCTATAAAGCAATGTAATGGCATAAACGACAAACAGTTGCGGTGATTTCAATAAGTCTTTAAATTCCATGATTTTCTCCTGATTAACTCTAACTGGTCATCGATACTCTCCAGCAAAAAATGCAAGAACTCGTATCAATAACCCCATCTACAATACGCTCTCTCAGGTTGACAATTAAATTGTCAATAATCAATCGCCAACACATCATTTCTAATTGATAGAGATTACGTTCCCTAAGGCTAATTATTAATATTATCCATTTAAATACAATGGGAATAATTATTAAACTAAAATATATAATATTAATTGTTTTACCTTGGAAGAGATCATATCGTTAGTATATACTCAAGAGAAGCCCTAAATTTTGAAACATTTTGTTTCTTTAATGGATACAATAAAACTATGCAAGATTTGAACCTTTTCATAATTTTTGCGCGCGTGATAGAGGCAGGCAGTTTTTCCGAAGCTGCACGGCGTATGGATATTTCACGAGCAGCCGTCAGTAAGGCGGTGGCCAAGCTTGAGAAAGATCTCAGCACTCGACTACTGCTCAGAAGTACCCGTCATATCAGCCTGACTGAAACCGGCATTGCCATTTCGGCACATGCGGCACGCATACTGGAAGAAGCTGAACATGCCGAACGGGTAGTCAACAGTCTGCATTCCGAACCGCAGGGAACCCTTAAAGTGAGTGTTCCAAGTTCATTCGGAACCCGCCACATTGCTCCCTCGCTACCTTGTTTTCTGGCACGTTATCCTAAAATCAAGATTGATCTGACCATCACCGATCACCCCGGCGATCTCATCGAAGGTGGTTATGATGTTCAGATTCGCGTCACCAACGAACCCGATCTCAACCTAGTGGCGCGTAAATTAGCGCCCGTGCGCCGCATATTGTGCGCCACACCGCAATACTTTCAACAATGGGGCATGCCGAAAACACCTCAAGATCTGACTCAACACAATTGCTTGGATTGCGCAGTATCTGCGGAACAGGGCTACTGGCGATTCAACGGGCCAGAGGGCATGATCAAAGTACCGATATCTGGCACTCTGCGCATTAATGATAACGACGCGCTTGCGCAAGCGGTGTTATATGGAACAGGAATTGCGCTGCTACCGACGTATACGATCGGGATGGAATTACAAAAAGGTCGGCTCCAAGCGATCCTTCCGGAATATCTATCGATCGAGCGTCATATTTATGCCTGCTATTTACCCAGCCGGCATCTACCGATCAAGATAAGCGCCTTCATTAATTTCTTGTCAGAACACGTGGGTGATATTCCGTACTGGGACCGTTCCTTAAAACAAATTTGAAATCCTTCACTAAGCTGCGAGAATAGCCGAGATCAAATGGGCATTTCGGGGGTTTGTTCGGCTATCGCCACTTTTTCAACAACACGATCCCATGCCGCTCTGAAAAGATCGATTGCCTCGCCTTTTGCACAGACTGCGGAGGCCGTCTCTTCGCGCTCAAGGGGTAACAGGTGGCTATGGATTTTACACACATGTTCGAGCGAATCATCATAATCGCTGGCATCAAAGCTATCCGTCAAATAAGTACAGAACAGCGCAAATTGATATTCTTTGGATAACTCATCCCATAATTTTTCGAGTTGCAGCGCTCGATCATACTGTCTTCTTTTCCATAGAATATCCGCCATTTCGCCAAATGCGCGAATTTTGCCATATTTGAGATGAGCAATTTGAATGGGACTTACGATCAATTCGTGAATGACCTGATTTTCCAGCATGTCATTGATTAATATCCTCGATAATAAAAAATCTGCATCCAGGAACTTGAGTTGACCTTGATTTTTGAAAAATTGAACATTCAATCCCATCGCATTCAGATGGAAGATAATGGCTTTGCGCAGAGTAGCCCGTGCAATGATGATCACCAGCTCATTATTAAGCAATCCGCCTTTGATAAAATAAGCGACTGCTTCCGCCTGCATTGCTTCATCCCGGCAAATCTTCAGAAGGTGACTTCCTGCCAAAGGATTTAGCACCGTTTCTTGCCATGCCAGATGCTCACTCATACTATTCTCACTTAAAATTGAGGGAACGCTGCTTATTCGAGAAAATGACGCTTTCGCGAAAATAATAACGTATCCGAATGAACACGAGAAGAACCATTTACATCGGATACAACCTTTACCAAAGTCAATCCATCCATTGATTAGCTCCTACCATCTTCGAAAATTCAAGGCATGAGCAATACCGGCACTTACAGAAGGATTTGCATTTGCTCAACCGTAGCATCAAGGAATTAAAGCGTGTTGCAATAATGTTTGATTAATTTCAGAAATCAGGAAAACGCCAATTAATTCGCTGCATGAGTGAAACACTTCGTTACGCGGTCCACACTCCCGCGCAGATCGTATCGATATGGCTCGATTGATGCGTTCCGCGCGCCTTGCACTTCATCTCGTTCGCCGAATTAATCGGCATTTACATGCATCAATGATTGCCAGATCTTGCAAAATCAAATGAAGATCAGCTTGCATGAAAAAATCGACGTATCGCCCGGGTTCAACGCATCATAGTCAGATACTGCACTTTTCAACACGCTTTGGTGATGAAGCACACAGTTACCCAGCAATCTTGATGGTACGATCGAAGAAAATCATTCTCAAACCGAAAATTCATGGATATTTCTGATGAACTTTTAAACTTCATTCAATGGCCAGCAATGATCGTTACGATAACGGCGGCCTGGTATGTTGGAGCAGAAAGAAAGGATAATCGTAACTGGGGATTCTGGTTGCTGCTGTTGAGCAATTTCCTCTGGTTAATATGGGCAATTCCGCACTCTGCATGGGCATTGGCCCTGTTGCAGGTCAGTCTGGCAATCACAAACATTCGTGGTGTGTTGAAATCCTCTCCGAAATGACCGACATAACATCAAATGATCTAGCTGAACGCTTTTCACCTACAGCCGGATTCACCGCACATCCAACGCCGACACCCCTTCAATGCCCTACACTCAACCAATAAAACCCCAACCCTGGAATCATCAATTGGTCATCTTGCAACGTGATCACTTCTCCGCTGATGAGATCCCGGAATTGATTCAGATGCGCACCGCCTACTCCGGCCATTTCGGCAGAGCCAATGCCATGCGGCTGAACATCGAAATTAGCTACAACCACGATCGGATTTGACGCATCGCGCAATGTAAAGCGGCTGAAAGCAAAAATATGTTCATCCGCAGTGTCCAGCAATGAGCGATTGTTAAAATCCGCAAACGCGGGAATTTCCTTGCGGATGGCGATCAGTTTTTTGAGCGCGGTGAACACCCGGTATTCAATCGTTCCCGACTCATGTCGCTTCTCAGCCCTGTTCCAATTCAGCTTGGGCCGATTGACCCAACGGCTGTCATGGCTTCGGGATACATTATCGCGAAAGCTGTAATCGTTCATCGTTCCAAGTTCATCGCCATAGTACAGCAACGGAAGTCCTCCAAAACTCAGGATAAGCCCATGCAGCAACAATATCCTGGAAATAGCCTGCTCGATATGGACAGCATCTCCGCTTTGCAAAGCGTTTTCCAAACCCGCCAATGACGACAGCGAACCAGCAATGCGGACATCGCCGTTTCGTTTGTTTTCACCAAACGCGATACCGCGGGCGTCAGATCCTGCAAAACCGCCTGTGTAATAATCAATAAGGAAACGCCGGTGCGCCTTGGGCTCATAGCCCACAGCCGCGATATCGGAATCATCGAAGCCCAGGCCGATATCATCATGGCAACGAATGTAATTCAACCAGGTTGCGCGCTCGAGCTTGGCAGGTAAATTTTGTATGCTGCGCCACAACAAACGGGTATTCTTCGTAGCCAATGCGTCCCACAGTAGCGCCATGAACGTGGCGTTATAGGCAATCTCACATTCCTTGGCATTGATCGCATCCTCTCCAAAATACTTGATGACTTCCACCGGTGCCACAATCGCTTCTGCAATGAATAATACTGCGGGGGCGCTGACCTGCACGCAATCCTTGAACAATTGCAGTATCAGATGGGATTCGCGCTCATTCTGACATGTGCTGCCAATTTTCTTCCACAAGAACGCCACTGCGTCGAGACGAACGATATCGACGCCCTGATTGCCCCAGAATAGAATGATGTCGAGCATGTCGATGAATACCGCTGGATTATGATAATCAAGATCCCATTGATAATCATGGAACACCGTCATCACCCAGCGTTGCATCTCGGCATCCCAGCTAAAATTGCCCGGGGCCGTCTCAGGAAACACTTCCGGCATCGTCTGCTCAAACATTTCAGGAATTTCCCGGTCTGCAAAGGTGTAGTAATACGCCTGATACAGCGGATCACCCATTCGTGCTTTCCGCGCCCATTCATGTTCGCGCGACGTATGGTTCACCACGACATCCAGGATCAGCAAAATTTCGCGCTTGCGCAAATCCGCCGCTAGCGCTGCAAGCTCCTCATTACTTCCGACCCGAGGATCGACCTGACGGAAATCACTGACGGCATAGCCGCCATCGGATGCACCTTCGGGGCATTTGAGAATAGGCATGATATGTATCATGTTAATTCCCAATTCCTGAAAATAACCAAGTCTGCTGCGCAATCCGTGGAGATCTCCCGCAAACCCGTCACTGTAGAGCGCCATGCCTACCCATCGTTGATCGAGAAACCAGTTATGATTTTTTTCACGCATCAGATCAAGCTCATGCAATGTCTTGCTGCGCTTTTGATACTGCCGGGCCATCACTTCGACAAGGGTTTGCATCTGACTATCAAAGTCATCACGCTGGCCATACAATTGTTTCATCAAGCTATAGATGGCGTAAAAATTTGCCCCCAAGCGGGTATAGAAATGACGCAGATCAGATCTGACCAGGTCTGCGGGCAACGTATTGAGTATGGTGTTGAGCAATGAATGCGAAACTTGTTCGTACATCACATCCCCCACTTTTCACAGAAATTCTGATAGAACATTGGATCATCTGTGGTCGCGCCGCGCAATCCTATCACCGCGATCGCGAATTCCTGCGCTCTGTTCAATATCAGTTGCATCGGCCAATGCTGCAAAATTCCGAGCAGGCAGATACTTGCAAAAGCATCCCCAGCGCCGACCGCATCGCGCTGCACGACAGGCTGTTCCGGCCTGATTTGCCAATGTTCGCCATCACGCTGAAACAGCTTTGCGCCGTCTTTACCGCATGTAAGAATGATCGAATTGGCGCGAGTTTCATGAAATAAACCTTCAATTCCTTCTGTCTCACTAGACATCGCCGGAAACAAATCCTGCAATTCATGCTGATTGAGCTTGATCCAGTCCGCATCTGCTAGCCAGCGCAAAACATCTTGCCGGTCCCACCAGGGAGCCCGCAGATTAGCATCGACAAAAACGCGCATGTCACGACGCCGCTTGATCTGTTGCAAGGCAGAACGGTTAGTCGCATTACGCAACGCCAACGTGCCGTGATAAAGCATCATCTCAGCAGGCATGGGAGGTAATAGATCAGTCTGAATGTCATCCCACGCCACCGGTTCAAGAATGGTGTAACTTGGCTCGCCGTGCTGCAACTCGACTTCCACTGAGCCAGTCGGATATTGCATGCTAAATTGCAGACCGAGCTCATCCATATTCCAGGCGCGCATACGCTGAAGAATTTCATCGCCGGCCCGATCCTTTCCTACTGTCGACACCATCAAAGGTCGTTGACCCAATGCATTGAGATGCCAGGCCACATTGAAAGGTGCGCCACCCAGCACTCGGGTTCCGTCGTCGAAACAATCGAACAGCACCTCGCCGAATACGACCGACTTCATCAAATTGCCTCTCTCAAGTCGGGAAAATAGAACTGGATGCCTTCAATAACGCCATCTGCATACCTCCCATCTCCCTTCACCCCTCGCGCCACGTATAATTGATCGCAATAACCTGCCTGCCGGGCCATGCGCAACGCTTGCCGCCGCACTGAATCATGCGCATTCGCCACCAGCACGGCCGGTAATTCACTGCTCAGCACATCCATATCATTACCGCTATCCCCGGCAAATAGCACCTCATCTGCATGCAACCGCAGTAGATTCATCAAATAGCGGATGGCTGCAAGTTTGTTTGCGGCAGCCGGCAGAATATCCAGCAAGGCGATGTGTTTACCATGGTCGACACTATAGATGAGACTGACAGCAAGCTGATGTTCCCCGGCCAGTTCCTGCACATGCCAAAGCAACGCACTTTGGTCAACCTCGAGCGGCGCATAAAAACTCAGTTTATAACGCCCTTGATGAGCATCTTCTTGCAAAATCAATCCGGGCGTTTCTGCAAAAAAAACGGCTATGTCCAACGCGCCCCGTCCTCCCCAATCGGGGCCAATATGATGATGCCAATCCTGTATCAGCGTCCAGTTATGCTCATGACAGGCATAGATTGAAGCGCCGACATCCGAGATGACATAATCAGGAGCAGGCAACTGATACTCATCAATGACTTGCTGCACTAATCGGTGATCCCGGCCCGATACGTACGCCAATTGAATTTCATGCTTCGAGATCAGGCGGGCGAACGTTCGCAGCGCTCGGTGTGATTCCGCACAATAACCACTTGGTATCAGTGTACCGTCGAGATCCGAACAGATTAACCGTAAAGTCATGGTCGCACCTCATGGTAATCTGGCAAGAACCGATAATGGCCGATCGCCTCGATAATGCCGGCGGCGTAGGATTGCTGCGCAAAATAGACAGATTCCTGTTCACCGAGTGCGCTAAGCTCATCGCTATGGCCATTTGCAACCACGACCCCAAGTGTATTTCCACGTAGCATATCCTGATCCGCGCCACTGACACCCGCGACCAGAATATTCTGTAATCCCACTCCCCATTGTTCGGCATACCAGCGCAATGCCAGCCCCTTGGATGCACGCAATGGCAAAACATCAAGAAACTGGCCATAGGATAGAATACATTGCGCATCGGTCTCATTCTTGAGCAGTAAATGATGAATATCTTCCACGGCCGGGGCTTTTTGAGGGTCGTAATAATATGAAATCTTGAAATCCGATAGCTCAGTTTTTGGTTGCAATTGCAAACCGCCAATTTCGCTGAGTAGCTGACGAATCTTTCCCGGGCGCCATTGGTGGTCGATGTAATCTTGCCACGCACTGTCTCTGATTGCTTGCTGGGTATAGTAAATTTCTGTCCCCAGGCTGGTGATGAACACATCCGGGCGGGGAAGGCCGTATTGACGAACCAATTTCATGGCCGAATCAAGCCGTCGGCCGGTCGCGATCCCGAAGCTGCAACATCCACTGTTGACGCGCAAAAGATTGATCAACCGGCTCAGACTTTCCTGATCACCAATCAAACACTGATCCAAATCGGAAAACAAGGTGCGATCCCGGTACAGACGATTGCGCCGCGTCAATTCAATACGCTGGATTGATGGGGATTGCTGGATGATGGGTTTGATTACCTGAAGATAATGATCGACATGAGCCGACCATGAATAATACTGACTGACCCCGTTAATGCCATTACGCGACATGCGCTGCCAGTCATCTTTATTCTCAAGCACATCCAGCAAGCGGTACGCAATCGCCTCGCAATCCAATGGATCAACTAAATAACCATTCTGGCAATTGGCGATGATATCACGCGGGCCGCCATCTTCGGTAGCAACCACCGGAAGACCGCTTGCAGCAGCTTCTAACAGCGTCAAACCAAAAGGTTCTGTCAGCGCGGGATTTGCAAACACACCGCCGCTTTGCGCGGCCAGCCGGTACAACAGCGACACCTCTTCTGCTGTGTGATGCTTGGGATACGCGACCTTTCCGTATAAATCATATAAATCGATCAAGTAAAGAATGTCCGCGAGTACTTTGCGACTGCCTTCATCCATAGCCCGGAAATCATCGCGGTTACCAGCCACGATGATCAAATTGGCCCGCTCCTGCAACTTGGCATTCTCGCCATAAGCACACAACAAATTACCAATATTTTTACGCTGATCGGGTCGTGAAATCGCCAGGATCATGGGCTTATCGGGTTCTTTGAGAAACCGCGCCAATTCATGTGCCATAACGCTCTCATGCTCATTGCCTTCAGGAGGAAAAAACAGGTTCAAATCCGTTCCCGGTGGAATGACACGCATCATTTCCGGACGATAGCAATCATACAAACCATATTGCTCCTCAATTTCCTGATGCGTACTCGTGATGATGCATGTAGCCGTGGATAGACAGGTCTCTTCAGCTTCGATACGCTGCGCCAAATTGTATCGCCGTTCAATGTCATCTCTCTTTAATCCACTCGCGAGCAGGCGATGACGTTTGCTTCTGCCGAGCGAATGCCCGGTATGCACCAGCGGAATCGAGAGCTGGCGCGACAACAGGCTTCCTACATAACCGGCATCGGCATAATGGCTGTGTATTACGTCCGGTCTCTGGGTTTGCTGCCGGAAATAACTGCTTACCGTATCTGCAAAACAATCGAGTGCATCCCACAACTGCTCCTTGGGCACATAGCCTTCCTTGCCACACGGGAAGCGCAATAAATTGACCCGCGGCGCCAGCACCTCATGAGGTCGGGCATAGTCCTCAGACACCGCTGCATCGGCGACCAACCGTGTCAGAAGTTCGACTCGACCAACAGCCGGATGTCGCCCCAAGGCTTGAGCCAATTCAATGACATACTTTACCTGTCCACCGGTATCGGCATCTCGTCCGAGTTCCGGGCGCGTACCACGGATCAGCCCGTGAATACTGATCAATACAATATATAACCCTTTGTTCTGTGACATTATTTATATTTTATGAATGATATATTCATAAAATAACAGAACCGCCAGATCAATAATGTACGATGGCGTACTGACCATCATGGGCCTGTCAGCGATTCAGGGAGAATCCGAGGCTCTAATCTAATGCTTCGAGGTTAAAGGCCTCACACATCGTCAGATCGGATCCGCTTCCCGCTGGAAGCTGGGCTGCCAAATGACGCAGCGCGGTTCGCAGTCCTTCTTCCAGCACGGGATGATAGAACGGCATGCGCAATAATTCTTGCACCGTCAGCGAACGATCGATTGCCAGCGCCAGCAGATGGGCCAAATGTTCCCCTGCCGGCACACACATTTCAGCACCAAGCAGCCGACCGCTATCGGCCTGCGCATACAGCCGCAACATCCCTTCATTACGCTGCCCAAGACGTGCGCGTCCTTGATTGCTGAAAGAGACTTCACCCGTCAAGGTCGTATCCCGATCCAGCGCATCATAGCGCTTGCCCACAATGGCAATGTTCGGATCAGAAAACACGATGGCCAGCGGTGTCCGGCGTAAGAAACATATCGGGATCGAGCGTGTTGCGTTGATGCCAGCCATATGACCTTCATCAGCAGCTTCGTGCAACAGCGCCGATCGGGCGTGCACATCGCCCACCATGAACACCCGTAGATCTGCAATCTGCATGGTAGTTGGATCAATTGGTGGAATACCATGATCATCGAGTGGAACACCTAAAGTTTCGAGACCTAGATTGGCGATATTCGGATGTCTGCCCAGCGCTGCGAGCACGCCATCGACGATGATTTCCTTATCGCCGGCTCGCACAACAAACCCGGCCTTCCTTTCCATCAACTCCGCCTTTTCACATAAATGGATCGGCCATTCCTGGGTCAATGACGCTGCTGCGGCAACATTGACAACGGGATCGGTCAAGCCGGCAATCTGAGGGCTGCGGCCGAATCCGACGACGTCAATGCCCAATCTGGACAACGCTTGAGCCATCTCGACGCCTATGGGACCCATGCCGATGACTGCTATTCGTCCAGGAAAAGTGTCCTGCTCGAATAGCGTATCCGTCGTCAGGATATGCTGTTTAAAGGAATTCCAGGTTTTTGGTATGACTGGACTTGATCCGGTGGCAATGATGATGTTTCGCGCGCACCATTCTTGTCCATTGACCTCAACCCGATTGGGCGCCACCAGCCGCGCTCGCCCGGACATGGCTCGCTTGCCCAAATCCAATGTGACCTTGGTCGTACCGGCGACGAAATCGTCCCGCAATCGCCGCACCCGCCGCAGGACTTCGGCTATATTGACTTCCAGCGCATCAGATCCGTGAATTCCAAATTCCGCAAAAGCTGTGCGATGATGAAAGGCATTGGCAGCTTCGATCAGTGCCTTGGAAGGCATGCAACCAACTCGGGCACATACCGTACCCCATGGTCCGTCATTAACGATCAGGAAATTCTCGGTGCGTTTTCTCACTTCTCGTAAGGCCGCAAGCCCAGCAGTTCCGGCACCTAAAATGATGACATCCAGTATCTTAGTCATGATTTATCTTTTTCTGGAAATGAAACAGCGACGATCCACCACGGATCGATGAATTAGAGGTAGTCGATTTACTAAAATGGCTTTCTCAATGATCTCCTCGCGTTTCATCGGCATTAGAAGAAGCGCGAACCGCCGCATATAAAGAACTGACCTTGTTAAACATATGCAATGCATCCATCAACATCCCAGAAATACGGGGCATTTCGGCGCCACCTGAATCGCTGGCATGAGCTGGAGGCGAGGATCTTAGTTTCATCAGCTCTCCGATGATAAAACCAATTCCGCCGGCCAGCAGCAGATTTGATGGTGCAATCATGTGCTGCTGTGTTTTGTGCAGAAGCGTACCTGCACTTAATCTTACGCTGCGCCGACACGCCAGCACTTGCATCTCCGCTTCATGAATTTGCGCCGACAGTGATTTCAATCCTCTCTCCGATGAGTCATCACGCGACATCATGAATGCTCCCTATCCGAGAATTGCTCCTGCCTGGGTTGTAAACTGCGGATAGTGGCAGGAAATCGCAAATAGAAGCTTTTGCTGCGTATCACAACCGTTAATACCAGTACCATCAACGCATTGATCAGCACAGCCAGCAAAATCAGTTTGATATCGTCAGTCACAAGATCGTAATACTTCAGCGTCAACATCGCAGCCGCCACCAACCCCAGCCATACGACGCTGAGCAGAATGGCGATCAGGAGTCCGGCAATGACCATCGTTACCAGACTCATGCCTGCGCGCTGAGCTTCCAATGCAAATAACCGAAAACTGACGTGACGCAATTCAGCCAGTTCGCGCCATAACAAATGGACATCATCCAGAAGTCCGGATTCCTTCTCGGGAGGTTGATCAGTCGCGGTAGCTTCGGGTTGGGGAGTATTGTTATCCATCATTTAGCGACTATATCGCAGTCCATTTGAAGAGAAAAACTGCCAGCAAAACCATTCAATTCGCCAATATGGGTGAGCAAGGATGCATCGGCTCTTTATTATTGGCGTCGATCGAGATGCTTTTATGTTGGTATTACTCAATAGCAGAGCAAGTTTTGAATTAACGGTTACTTAATAAGCGGCTGAGCAGAAACCCGACCCCTACTGCGATACTCACGGAAGTCAAAGGATTCTCGCGGACATATTCGCAGCCTTGATTGAGCAAGCGCTCTTCAGCACTGATCCACTGTTCACTTTTTTCAACCAGCCTTTCGCTGGCCTGATGAGTAGCTTCGGTTGCTTTATCAATAGCTTCATGAGCAGCGCCATTGAACTGATCGCCCTTCTCGGCCAGCTTATCGGCAACCTGATGGGTCGCGCTCGTGGCTTTATTGACAGCATCATGCGCTAAATTGGACACTTTATCTACTGTCGAGATTTTGTCTCTATTTTCCATAATTTCCTCCATTGACCTGTCAGCCTTGAACCGCTCTTAAAGACCGGCTCAGTGACCGATTTTATCTTGAATTGCTTAACGATCGTTATTGAACCATTTACTCAAAATGAAACCCACACCAACGGCAATTCCCACCGATGTCAGCGGATTATCGCGGATGTATTTGGTAGTTTCTTTCAGCAAGCGTTGTTCGGCGCTTCTCAACTGATCGCTCTTCTCGACAATCGTGTCGGCAGCCTGATGGGTAGCTTTGGTTGTTTTGTCCATGGCTTCTTGGGCAAGATCAGCTACGGTTTCTACAACTGTATTTACATTTTTCATCGTCATTTCTCCTTTAAAGGTTCAGTGATATATAGCTGGAATATACTGTATTTTCGTAAATGCCGTCAGTTTTCATAAACTTCAGCCAAGTGGGTCACAGTTGAGTCAACGTTTGCACACCGAAAATCTCGACTGTCGTTTCATTGATCAATCTGCCGTTCACATTTGACTCAGCCACCACATGCTACCCATGATGCATCTTTCAGTCTGTTCGATGGCCAACTGTCGGAATTCGTATGACTATTGCCTGGCTGGTATACGCCCGTTTTCATCCGAAAAGATGATTTCGACGCGCCGATTCAGTTGGCGACCCTCGGCATTGTCGTTGCTCGCGACAGGATAATTCTCGCCGTATCCCCTTGTTTCAATGCGGGCCGGATCAACACCGCTATCGATCATCGTTTGCCGGACGGTATCGGCACGGCGTTCAGATAGCGCCTGATTGTAATGATGACTGCCGGTACTATCGGTGTGTCCTTCGATCAGTACTCTTTGCTGAACATACTGCTGCAAGAAACCCGCCACTTTCTGGACGGTACGAATTCCGCCCGGCTCCAGCTGAGACATATTAGTTCTGAATAATACATCGTCCAGCGTAACCATCAAACCACGGGCAGTTTTTTTAGCGTTCAATTCGGCTAGTTCTTTCTGTTGCCGATCGATCAACATTTGATCGACAATCACCTGCTGTTTGGTTTCCTCGATTTCGGCAGTTCGAGCTTGAAGCAACACTTGATCTCGTTTTGCCTGCGCATCGGCAATCTGCGATTCAGTACGCTTTGCTTGGGCGGTTTCACGCGCAATGGCAACCTGTTGATTCGCCAGATACGCCAGATGAGTCACTTCATCTTCTTTACGCTCTTTCAAGGCATGATCAGCCTTCTCCAAGTAACTGCTGGCTTGTTGCAGTTCAAGCGCTGCCATGCCAGTGATATGTGAATCTGTGCGGGCAGTGTTGTAATTATTATGGGCTTCTGTCAGCGCTGCATTGTTGGGAATTGAAGTACAGGCAGAAAACAACACAAAACATCCGATACTCAGCAAAATATATTTATTATTTTTCATCATTCACTCCATCGACGATTACGGAATCTGGCGTTGCAATTCATTTCTCAGAACACGGCGATCATCCTGCAATGCATCGACAGCCTTTTGCGCCTTGGCTGAACGCGCCATTACTTCGGCCAGCTTGGCATCGAGCTGCGCCTGTTCCGCTAAACGCCGTGCCTGTATATATTCCTTGTCCGCCATCGCACGTTCGGCGGCATTCATCTTATCCATTGCGGATTTGAGTTGTAACGGCGCGGCTTCATTGCCCCCGCCACTCAGTGCATTTTGGATTTCAGTTTTGGTGACTGCCATCTGTTCCTTTGGAGCCGGAACACTCGAACAACCCGTCATAATGCTTGCTACCACGGCGATCAAGCAGGTAATCCTGATAGATCCATATTCTGAAACCCATTCAGGCTGACGTTTTAGTGTTTTTTCCATGAATTTACCTCCTTGCATTATTCAATAACTGAGTAGCCGTTTTAAACTATTAAAAATCGTTAAAACCTTGACTCTAATTCTGCCGTACAGCGACAATTAAATCCTTTATTTCAAGGAGAAACAGTTCGCTAGCGTACATAGAAAAATCGAATCACCAGGAGGTGAAACCTTTTCTGCATTGACTATAGTTAATGAAAAATTCGCTATGCGCGGAGTGAGTTGTTATTCTTTATTTACGGTTAAACACCCGAAACCCGGGATTATCAATTTCAGGGAGAAGCTATCGAATGAATAAAGCTATTGCGATTTTGATAGAGAAAATGAAATCCCGATCAGAAATCAGGCGATTGATGTACGATGGACTGCTAATAAGAACTAATCATTAAGGAAGCGCTGATTGATTGACTGCACGAGCGAATCGCTTCGTTGCGCGGCACATGCTCCCTCAAGTATCGTGTTGATAGGCCTCGGTTAATGCGTTCTGTGCGTCTAACATTTCATCTCGTCGCCGAATTAATCAGCATTTTCCTAATTAAGGGACGCCGGCTGAGTGGTTTCACCGGGCAACTGAGAAGATACTGCAAGTTTTTCCGTGATACGGTTCCAGGTTGATTCCAAGATCTCATGCGCTGCTGTGCCTGCCGCTATTTCAGATGGAATGCAAGAACCGAGATGGGCATGACGCTCACAGAACTGTTCCCAGGACGCTTCAAAAACAGCGCTGTCGAGGCCATCCAATGAATAAGAACATAGCAACGAAAATTCATGGATCTGGGCCAGTCTTACCCATAGCGATTCTAGCTGAATCGCTGTCGTGGATTGTGGTTCTTTCCAAACAGTATCGATCATTCCACAGAAAATACGAACTTTACCGAATTTTGATTGTGCCGATTGCAACGTCGTCACGATATGCTCTTGAAAAGAGTATTCTTCAAGCACATCGTTTACCTGCAAGCAGGACAGTAACAGCTGCGCATCAACGAACCTGATTTGACCAGTACCCTTCATGGCCTGAACATCCAGACCCAACGATTCGATCCTTGATATAACCATTTGACGCAATGCACGACGAGCCAGAACAATCACCGCTTCTCCATTCAGCAAACCTTCCTGAACAAAATGGGCAGCCGCTTCCGCGCGGGAAATATCCTTATCACACAGTTGAACTTTGAGTTTCTCAACAGATTCGGTCAAATGCCAAGCCCGGCTTATGGTATTCATTTCAAATTCCCCACGTGGTTTTTGATGCCGGCATTTTAAGCGACTGCTTTTGAAAAAGCCATGATTCTTAAAAATTTTTATCTGCGTTGAGGTCAATCGAAAGCTTTTTCAGTCAATTCACGCTCTCATCATTGTTTGCCATGTTTTTGCTGCATCTACATTGTTCATGAAAGAACATGTCGATTAGTTGACATGAATGCCACATTCGCGCTTTTCATCCGCTTTCGCGGGATCAAAATAATCCCACTCATTGGGCAAGTCATGTTGTGTTAAATACGCTTCCATGTCGGCATCAGTCCAATAAAAAACCGGGCTGATCTTGAGCGAACCATTCACTTTGTCTTCGGATAGGATATCCAACCCTGCCCGGAATTCATTCTGCACTTTGCGCAGCGACGTGAACCAGGCAGCCGGCGCCAATTCTTTCATACCTCGCTGAAACGGCTCCAGCTTCATTATCGAGCTGAATCGTTTTAATTCAGCTTCGTTCTCGAGAGTGGGAATGGCGCCATAAATGGCGTCGTAATGCGCAGCGGTTATTTCGGGCGAAAAAATTTTGAGGTTGAGATGAAGACGATCACGAAGCTTTTGCGCATATCGATAGGTAGCCGGCCGATTGTAACCATGATCGACCCAGAGCACCGGCAGATCGGGTTGCACCTGCGTGCACAAATGCAGCACAACTGCTTCAAAAGGACGGAAGTTAGTCGTCACCAGGGAATTGCCCTTGCATTGTGAAATTCCCCATTGCACTACTTCAAGTGCAGATTTGTTACGCAACTGTAAATTATTCGCTGCGATATCACTTTCATTCATTTTTATTATCCATGATCAGATTTTTTAGACAAAAAGGATGTCGAATTTTTATACTACCCGCCGTGAAGATAATTTCTCTACGGAAACTTTGAGAAACTACCACGCTTGAAATCCACTTAAAACCTTATTGGATCATTCATAGGTTGTGATTTTTCATTTGATTTGACATTAATTGATCATCGCTCACCTGCTTTGCGGAAATTCATAGCCAAAGCGATGAAAAAATTTTCTTTATATTGCGCTTCATTTAAATCGTTCGTAATTGGATGTACCCTATAAATAAAAATTCCTTAACATGACATCAAGGAGAAAAAATGTCTACACTCGTCACCCATCTAGCACCTGATTTTACTAAACCTGCCGTTCTGCCAAATGGCAGTTTTGATGAAAATTTCAATTTTCATGATCATATTCGCGACAAATATGCAGTGTTGTTCTTCTACCCGCTGGATTTTACCTTTGTGTGTCCTTCTGAAATCATTGCGCACTCTCATCGCGCAAAAGATTTTCAACAACGCAATGTCGAAGTCATCGGTGTGTCGGTGGATTCTCACTTTACCCATTATGCCTGGCGTAACACACCCATCACCCAGGGTGGCATCGGCCCCATCGATATCACACTGGTTTCGGATCTCGGCGGCGAAGTCATGCACGCGTATGGAGTCAGTCATCCCAATCATGTCGCGTTGCGCGGCTCGTTCCTGATTGACAAGAAAGGCATCGTGCGCCATCAAGTCGTCAATGATCTGCCGCTGGGTCGAGATGTGGATGAAATGCTCCGCATGGTCGATGCATTGCAATTCTTCGAAGAACGAGGTGAATTGTGCCCGGCGGGATGGAAACATGGCGAACCCGGGATGAAGGCAAGTCCGGAGGGGGTCGCAGAATACCTCAGCCATCATGCCGAGACATTATAATCTCAATCATGACGCTTGATCTGATGGTTGCCGACACTGACTTGAAAAGCCTGAGACTTCAGCAGTCTGTAGCGCATCAGAACCCCATGTTGTTGCATGCTCATCAAGAACGGCAGCTCAGTCTTGATGGGCAAAATCAAAAATTAATTGATCTTAATACTTGAAAGGATAGCGATGTCATCAGAATTTAAATTGTCATCCCGCAACAAGCTCCAAATTGGATTATTGATGGCTATTCTCGGTTCGTTCCTGCTTTTTGGAATGTTGTATCGCGCCAGTTCCCAGGGAGATTACGCCGACACTTATCCAAAAGGTTTTCGTGGCGGCGCCTGCACGGTCGAAACGAATTCCTTGACGATCGGTTACTCAGGCTATTACCTTCCCGATGACTATGAATCCCCCGGCAATACCATCCGTTCGCCTTTCATGCCTGTTCAGTGCGGCAAAATTCCGGAGCCAGGGACAATCAATATTTCGATTGACTTGTTATACCCTGAATCGGCGCGCGATACCCCACTCGCATTGCGGCTAGTCAAGGTTGAATTCGATGAAAAACAAGCCCCTAAAGAATCTGACGTTTTTTCTCTACCGGCCAAACCCCATCAATCTGGCGTCATTACACAATCGATCAGGCTGAGCGAAACGGGTCAATATTTCTTGTATCTGGATGGAACGCATGCGGACAGCACCCCTGTCCAGGTAAAAGTTCCGCTGAATGTCGGTCTTGAATGGAAGGATCATTTCAGAAAAATCTTTTCCACTTTCATGAAAAGCCATTAATATATTACAAATCATATTGTTACTAATATGAATCCCTAAGTAATAATCATAACCAGTCATTTCCATACCTTAAATATCCCCGATTAAATGCCGCTATTACCTTTGTAAAATATAAGGAGTATTTTTATGGATGTTACAGGTATAGCAAATGTAGCAACGGCTATGAGTGAAGCCAATACGAATCAGGCTGTAAGCGTTGCTGTCTTGAAGAAAGCAATTGATGTGAGTGCAGCCGGTGCACTCGCATTGATCGAAGCAATTCCCGATACTCAGCCCGCGCAAAGACTACCTACGCACCTCGGGCAGACTATTAATACTACTGCTTAGATTTTTACATTTTCTCCGTTGAAACAGCGCTATATCATAGCGCTGTTTTTTTATTGCGGAATCAATACCATTCATAGTGTCAAAAAAAAACGAAAGCTGGGCTAGAGCCCATATCCCAGCATTGTTTTTGACTTACCGTTTTCCAGGAAGTTGACATTCTTGCTTTTCGGTTCAAAAATATGAGCACTCCTAGCATTGATGGCCATCGACGAAAAATAATTTTTCGTTCAGTCGTCATCACGTTTAACCAATTGATTCATATCATAATTAATGACCATGACGTCTGAATCTGCATTCGATTTGACAAGTTTTGATTCACCCGAGTCTCAGCAACAACGTCTCTCTCTTTTGTGCCAGACCGCCCAAATCGGTGACTGGTGGCATGACTTGAAAACTCAGACCATCACCTGGTCGGAGTACCTCTATGCCTTCTACGAGCTACCCGACGACTTCAATGGCTCTGCGCTACTGAAAAGCTCCGAACGATACAGCGAGTCGGAAAAAGCGAAAATGCTCGCATTCATCGAGCGCGCACTCTCGACACGATCAAAAGTTAGTGAAGAATTCATGATCGTTCTACCAGATGGCAGGACAAAATGGCACACCTCGACGCTTCATCCGATTTTCGATCAGAACCTCGACATCGTTGCGCTTTATGGCATCCTGCAAGATATTTCTTCTAAAAAACAATCGGAGCAAAACAAGAAAAAAGAACACTTGCTCTACAATCATATTCTCGACCGGCTGCCCACTGAATTAGTGGTTTTAAATAAGGAAGGGCATTATATCTATGCCAATGACGCCGCCATCAAAAGCAAACATCGCCGCGACATCCGGATTGAACATCCTCCATCGTTTACAAGCGATCTCGGCAATTGGATTCCTACTGCCGAATCAAGACGAATTGAAGTACTCAAAGAATGCATGGTCGATAAAAGACCGGTCACTTTTGAGGAAAAACTCATCGATTCGGATGGAACTGAACGCACGTACGTACGAAACATGTTTCCTCTGTTGAATGAACAGGACGAGGCCGAATTTTTAATTGCATACGGGATGGATATCACCGCGCGCAAAAAAAGTGAGTTGGAATTGCAGCGCATGGCTTTCGTAGCAGAAAAAACCAACGGCATCGTAATGATTACCGATGCTCAAAAAAAGATAATCTGGATAAACAATAGTTTTGAAAAAATTTTGGGTTATACCTCGGAAGAAGTCATCGGCTATGATCCCGCTGTATTTCTCCAGGGACCGGAAACCTCTGCAGCAACCATTCAAGAAATCGCCTGCTCACTCCAGCACAGCGGTACCTTTTCCGGAGAAATTCTGAACTACACAAAGAATGGCACCAAAATATGGCTTTATCTCAACATTGCCGCGGTTTATGACGATTCCGGCAAGCTCATCAATTATGTCGCCGTTGAAAACGACATCACGCTGATCAAAAAAGCCGAGCAGCGGTTGCAAAAGGCCATGGAAAAAGAGCGTGAGCTCAATCGCTTCAAGACGCAATTCGTCAATCTGGCTTCACATCAATTCCGCACTCCGCTTGCAACGATACGTTCAAGTATTGATTTGTTGGATCTGAAAAAGGAATCTGCCGAACTAAACCCTTGTTTCGCTGAATCATTTCAACGTCATAAAGCGATTATGGCGGAAGAAACTACCCGCATGACTGAACTGATGGAAAACATTCTGGATATTGGGCGCATCGATGAAGGAAAAATTGAAGTCTCTAAAAAGGATCTTGCATTCAAAGAGTTCATGGATGAATTTGTCAGATCCAATGCCGAGCCCAATGGACAGCACAGGGTATTGAATTATTTTTTCAATGCAGCAAACCGCGTTATTCATCTCGATGCCATCCTATTACGTAATGTCCTCCGCAACATCGTTTCTAATGCCTTCAAATATTCTGAAGGCAAACAGGCGCCAGAATTGACGGTTCAGTTCCAAAAAAGTGCTTATTTGATCTCTGTCCGTGACTATGGCATCGGCATTCCTGAAAAAGATCAGCCCTTTTTATTTCAATCATTCTTCAGGGCATCGAATGCAAAGATTTTTCCGGGCAGCGGGCTGGGACTGATGATAGCAAAAAAACTCATCATGATTCACGGTGGCGACATCCAGCTGAACAGTGAGGACGGCCAAGGCTGTACGGTGATGATTCAATTACCCGTTTAAACTGAAATGATGAACAGCCCGCTGATCCTTGTTATTGAAGACGAAAAGGCATTGCGTGAAAACATCTCCGATATCATTGCTCATTATGGATTTCGCGTCATCAGCGCAGCAACGGGTGAAGATGGGATTCGCTTGGCAGCAGAGCATATTCCGCAGATCATCGTTTGCGATATCATGCTACCGGGAATTGATGGTTTCGAAGTTTTCACTCAGATGAAACAAGCCTCGCAACTGGCCATCACGTCATTTATTTTTCTTACGGCCAAATCGACCCGTTTCGATACTCGAACCGGTATGGATATGGGAGCCGACGATTATCTTACCAAACCTTTTACCAAAGAAGAGCTGATCAACAGCATTCGAGCGCGTCTAGAAAAATTAAACTCGATTGCTCAGCAACTTGAAAAGGATGAACCCATCGATGCCTCATGTGGTCAACTAGCTAATCTCACCAAAGCAGAACGCAAAGTTCTCAACAAAATTTCGGAAGGTTTGACCACACCCCAAATTGCTCAAAAACTGTTCGTCAGCAAAAAGACTATCGAGAACCACCGGGTCAATATTTCTCGAAAACTCAATCTGAGCGGCCCCAACAGCCTGATTACCTTCGCCCTGAGGTTAAAAACTCAACAACCAGATTTATTCCATCCTGAAGATTCGGCTTCTTCACTATCCAACTGATATTTCTCCGGCTGATCGGCATGCCTTTCAACCGTATGTCTTTCACTCCATCGCCAGATCGAATAGCCCCTTAAAATGAGTGGATCCACTCATTGTAAAAGCATTGCAATACGCTATTCTTATCAAGGTAGAAAAGGCCACATCAAGACATCAACAATACAGATGATTGCTTGATTGACTTCGACACCGCGTTACTTAATCAAACAAATGGAGGACTATAATGGCAACAACGTATGGCACAAGTAGTGCAAGTAAGAGCGCTGACTATGACATGTCGCTGTGGTACGACTCGAAGTACTACAAGCTGGGCATGCTGACCATGCTGTTGGTAGCGATATTCTGGATCTGGTACCAAAGAACGTTTGCATACTCACACGGCATGGACTCGATGGAACCGGAATTTGACAAAGTGTGGATGGGACTGTGGCGAGTACACATGACCCTGATGCCGCTGTTTGCATTGATTACCTGGGGTTGGATACTGAAAACCCGTGACACCAAAGAGCAATTGGACAACCTGGACACCAAATTGGAAATCAAACGTTATTTCTACTGGATGATGTGGCTGGGCGTGTATCTGTTTGGTGTTTACTGGGGCGGTAGCTTCTTCACCGAACAAGATGCATCATGGCACCAAGTGATTATTCGTGACACCAGCTTTACGCCAAGTCACGTGGTTGTGTTCTACGGCTCATTCCCGATGTACATCGTATGTGGCGTAGCTTCATACCTGTACGCGATGACCCGTCTGCCACTGTACAGCCGCGGCACATCATTCCCGCTGGTAATGGCGATTGCAGGCCCATTGATGATTCTGCCGAACGTCGGTTTGAACGAATGGGGTCATGCATTCTGGTTCATGGAAGAACTGTTTAGCGCGCCGCTGCATTGGGGCTTTGTAATTCTGGGCTGGGCAGGTTTATTCTCAGGTGGTATAGCAGCACAAATCATCACCCGTTACTCAAACCTGACAGACGTAACCTGGAACGGCGCAAGCAGAGAAATCCTGAACAACCGGATCGTACCTTAAGCTGGT
>CASDLT010000031.1 GCA_949281375.1 uncultured Nitrosomonas sp. | reverse complement strand
ATAAAGTGTTCGCGGAAATTAACCGCCCGGCCTTCCCGTCATGTGTTCCGGCACCACCCAGGCATCGAATTGCTCCGCGCTGACATACCCGGTTGCAATCGCGGCGGCTTTCAACGTGATGCCTTCGCGGTGAGCTTTCTTGGCGATCTCCGCCGCCTTGTCGTAACCGATATGCGGGTTGAGCGCTGTCACTAGCATCAGCGAATTGTGCATCAACGCATCGATGCGTTCACAATTGGCTTCGATGCCGGTGGCGCAATGGTCATTGAAGCTGATCATTGCGTCCGCCAATAACCGTACGCTTTGCAGAAAATTATGAATGATCATGGGTTTCATGACGTTCAATTCGAAATTGCCCATCGACCCGCCAATATTGATCGCCACATCGTTGCCCATCACCTGGCAGCACACCATCGTCATCGCTTCGGATTGCGTCGGATTGACTTTCCCGGGCATGATGGAACTGCCGGGTTCGTTCTCGGGAATGCGCAATTCACCGATGCCGCACCGCGGCCCGGATGCCAGCCATCGGATGTCATTGGCTATTTTCATCAGCGACGCCGCCAGCGTTTTTAAGGCGCCATGCGCATGCACCAGCGCATCGTTGCTCGCCAAGGCTTCAAATTTATTTGGCGCAGTAATGAATGGCAACGATGTCAGGCGCGACAACTCTACGGCAACACGCCCGGCAAATTCCGGGTGCGCATTCAGACCGGTGCCGACCGCGGTGCCGCCCAGCGCCAGTTCATGCAAATGCGGCAATGCAGCCTGGACATGCTTCAGGCCATGCTCGAGTTGCGCCACATAACCGGAAAACTCCTGTCCCAGCGTCAGCGGTGTGGCATCCTGCAAATGCGTGCGGCCGACTTTGACGATGTTTGAAAACGCCGCCGCTTTGGCGGCCAGCGTATCGCGCAACACCTGAATGGCCGGCATCAGATGCTGATGCAGTTCCTGCACCGCAGCCACATGCATCGCAGTCGGAAACACATCATTCGACGACTGGCCTTTGTTGACTTCATCATTCGGATGCACCTTGCGATCACTGCCGCGCCCGCCGCCGAGAATTTCCGACGCACGGTTGGCCAGCACTTCGTTAACGTTCATGTTGGTCTGCGTGCCGGAACCGGTCTGCCACACCACCAACGGAAACTGATCATCGAAATGCCCGGCGATCACTTCGTCGGCCGCATCGATGATCGCCGCGGTGCTGGCCGTGTTGAGCAACCCGAGATCGTGATTGACCTTCGCGGCAGCGCGCTTGACCCGGGCCAGCGCTTGAATCAGCGCCACCGGCATGCGTTCGCCGGAAATCCTGAAATTCTGCAACGAGCGCTGCGTCTGCGCGCCCCACAAAGCTTCTGCGGGCACCTCGACCACGCCCATGGTGTCGCGTTCTTCACGAGTTTGCATGCGGATTTACCTCATTAAATGGAATAATTTGGCGGAATTGGGAGGTTCGGTTAAATGGAATTGCGATTTGTTAAGCGCCAAACGCGCCCTTCAATACGCGAGTTGATCCAAGGTAATACCCATAGCCGCTGCGGCTTTCTCAAGTGTTGCCTTGCGCGGGCGTTTGGCAGCTTCGATCTGCGCGTAACCGGCTTGCGTAATTCCCATGCGTTTAGCCATTTCCTCTTGCGTTAGCATCAGGTATTCGCGCCAGGCGGCGAGCATACTGACTTCATCCATGATGCGCTTACCAACGACCTCGTTGGGGATCATGCCCGGTCGTAGTACGCCGGGAAATTTGACAAATTCAGCATAAGGCACGACGACAAAAGCCGGTTTTCCATTGCTATCCAGGATGGTTTGGTAATTAATAAGTGCGCTCATCGCGTTTTTTCACCTCTTCAATATCAATCACATGCACGCTACCGTCAAACTCGAAAAATACCCGGTAGTCACCCACCCGCAGCCGGTAGCTATACGCATGATTGGTAAGTTTCTTGACACCTTAGCAATCAGGAAAATAAGCCAGCGACTGAACTTCAGTAAAAATTCTTTTGCGCACAGCGACAGTTTTGATTTTCTCAACCTGTTTCAGCGCTTTGGGTTTCCAGTCAATGTCATTCACACTTATATTATAAGCTTAGAATAAGTATTTTAACAAAAATATAAGAATTCAGGTCATTGTAAGAAACTTTATTTCATGAAACTCTGCAGCGAGCGCTACGTTCAAGCGCCCTACAATGCTTCGGCGGGCACCTCGACCACGCCCATGGTGTCGCATTCTTTACGGGTTTGCATGGGTAGTTACCTCATTAAACGAGATAGATTTGAGTACTGATTTATTAAGATACTAGTGCAGGTGGATTTACCAACCATACAATGATGAATACTGCTATTGCTCCGGTCGCTCGTATGGAAAATTGTTGAAACCTTGACTCAATGTTTAGTAATCCAGGAATAATTGCAGCAATAGCAGCTAGCGCAACAGCAAACACACCTCGAATAATGAAAAATTGTGTTGCCGACGGGGTGGGTATAAGAATAGCTGCAGATATCGCTATTAAGGCAAATACCAATCCAACTATTAATCCGGTTACAAGTTGCCATTTTGGTGTTTCACTCAAGTCTTTTGCTCCCGCGTACTCAAACCCTGCAATTGGTAAATTATTTTTTTTAAAAGAACTTTCTAACTCCCGCCACTGAACTTTTGGAAGATATTCTTTTGTCATTCGTTGCATGTTCGCATAAGCACTAGTATTGGGCTTTTCTAGTGAGCCTCCAAGAGTATCTGAATGACTGCGAAGAAAGTTCACATGAACAATATAGGCACTCAAAACACTATGACATGTTTCAGCAAAGCCAGTTACCCACTTTCCATTCGCATGCGCGCCTAGTAATCCACTGTTTCCGACAAAATTTTCAATAAAGTTAAAATAACTTGCTCCTAATTGCTGACAAGTTAATAACTCCTCAAGAGATGGATTTTCACCATGCCCATTGATACGAATAACAATAGGATTAAGGTAATTCACATAAGCCTGCTTTAGTTTTTCGATATCTGATTCCGCATTAATAACAGATTGCTCATTGGTGGTCATTTTCTAACCGTTTTGGTTGCCATGAGAAGCAAAGTGGTTAAGTCTGTATTGTCAATCCCTTCCAAGAAAATACATTTATAAGGCCCAACGACTTCCAAAACTATTTTAGCAATGTCCGACTTCGATGCTCGCCCTCGTAAATTTACAATTTTCTGTGCAATTAAAGTGAGATCTTTTTCAGTTGGTTCCCACTTAGTTATCGAAAGTACTGCTTCAAGCTCTTTTTTTAGGTTTTCAGTGCTCATATCATCCTACTTTTTAGTTGCCAATTGCATTAATGTTATGAGATCTGATGTATCTGCACCTTTGTATTGATAGCTTCCAGCTCCTGGACAATGCTTTTTAACAATCTCAGCCCAATCAGATTCTGACGGAGTGATACCCTTTGCTAAGAGCGCTTTTACATCCTGCTTTATCTTTTCTAACTGAAAAGATGTAGGTTCATTAAGGGCCGTACCAAATTTGATTTTCAATCTATGAGCTAATTCTTGATCATTATTCATAATGATTCCTTATAGGTTAGATCAAATAGCAGTTAGCGTAATATATGCATCAACCCTCAATCCCAACTCAGCGCCCCCCCCGTCTGATACTCCGTCACGCGCGTTTCGAAGAAATTCTTCTCTTTCTTCAGATCGACCATTTCCGACATCCACGGGAACGGGTTGGCGGCGTTCGGGTAGAGCGTGTCGAGGCCGATCTGCTGGCAGCGGCGGTTGGCGATGTAGCGCAGGTATTCCTTGAACATCGGCGCGTTCATGCCGAGCACGCCGCGCGGCATCGTGTCTTCGGCGTAGCGGTATTCCAGCGCGACGGCTTTTTGCATCAGTTCGGTGATTTCCTCGCGGAAGGCTTTGGTCCACAGGTGCGGGTTTTCCATTTTGATCTGGTTGATGACGTCGATGCCGAAATTGCAGTGCATCGATTCGTCGCGCAGGATGTATTGATATTGCTCGGCCGAACCGGTCATCTTGTTCTGGCGGCCCAACGCCAGCACCTGCGTGAAACCGACATAGAAAAACAGGCCTTCCATGATGCAGGCGAACACGATCAGGCTTCGAAGCAGTTGCTGGTCGGCTTCCTGCGTACCGGTTTTGAAATGCGGATTGGTCAGCGTGTCGATGAACGGAATCAGGAATTCATCCTTGTCGCGGATTGATGAAATTTCGTGATAGGCGTTGAAAACCTCGCCTTCATCCAGTCCGAGCGATTCGACGATGTACTGGTACGCGTGGGTATGAATCGCTTCTTCGAACGCCTGGCGCAGGAGGTACTGGCGGCATTCCGGATTGGTGATGTGCCGGTAAGTGCCGAGCACGATGTTGTTCGCCGCCAGCGAATCGGCGGTCACGAAAAAACCCAGATTGCGTTTGACCAGACGGCGCTCGTCCTCGGTCAGGCCATTGGGATCCTTCCACAGCGCGATGTCGCGGCTCATGCTGATTTCCTGCGGCATCCAATGATTGGCGCAGGCGCCGAGATATTTGTCCCAGGCCCATTTGTACTTGAACGGCACCAGTTGATTGACGTCCGCTTTGCAATTGATGATTGATTTGTCCTCGACCGAGATGCGGCGGTTGCTGCTGCCGGCGATTGATTCCTCGGCCGCTGTCTGGCTGGCGAATGGCGAATGACCGTGATCCTGTGCGGACATCGTTGTCAATGCGTCGGCGCCGTGCATGCCTGACGGATGGCCTGCAGAAATCGGGGTTGCTTTGGCGGGTACGGCTTCGTCTTCAAATGTCAGCATCATTTACTCCTTCAGTTTAAGTCAGAAAAACATTGGTTCATGCACCGGGCGCCCTGGAACGCAGCAAATCGCAGGTGCAGGCAAGTCATCGCTGTGTCGGGTTTATTGGCACGATTCGCAGCTTTCGTCATCGATGGCGCAATATTTGATCTCGACCGACGTCACTTCTTCGCGTGCAACCAGGGTGGACATGCCACCGTCCGACGGCACTGCATTCAGCGAACCGGCCCGCACGGTCGATTTTTCGGCGGCGGTCGCACCCAGTGAACGCAGATAATAGGTGGTCTTCAAACCGCGGATCCACGCCAGTTTATAGGTGTCGTCAAGTTTCTTGCCGGACACGCCCGCCATGTAAATGTTCAGCGACTGCGATTGATCGATCCATTTTTGCCGGCGCGCGCCCGCTTCGATCAGCCACAGCGGATCCATTTCAAAGGCGGTGGCATACAGGGCGCGGATATTCTCCGGAATGCGGTCGATCTTGCTGATCGCGCCATCAAAATATTTCAGGTCGGCGATCATGACTTCGTCCCACAGATTGAGCTTTTTGAGATCCCGCACCAGCGACTTGTTTGCAATCGTGAATTCGCCGGACAAGTTGGATTTGACGTACAGATTCTGATACGTCGGCTCGATGCTAGCGGACACGCCGACGATATTCGAAATCGTCGCGGTCGGCGCGATTGCCAGGCAATTGGAGTTGCGCATGCCGTGCTGCTTGATGCGCTGCCGCAACGCCTCCCAGTCCAGCGTCGTGGATTCATCGGCCTCGACATAGCCGCCGCGCTCCTGGCGCAATACGGCCAGCGTGTCATGCGGCAGAATGCCGCGATCCCACAGGCTGCCGCGATAACTGCTATAACAGCCGCGCTCCTCCGCCAATTCGGTCGAGGCCCAGTATGCCTGATAGGCAACGGCTTCCATCGAGCGATCGGCGAATTCCACCGCTTGCTGCGAGCTGTACGGAATGCCCAGTTGATGCAGGCAATCCTGGAATCCCATGATGCCGAGCCCGACCGGCCGGTGCTTGAGGTTGGCGTTGCGGGCTTTGGCCACCGCATAGAAATTGATGTCGATGACGTTGTCGAGCATGCGCATGGCGGTCTGGATGGTGCGCTTCAGTTTATCCAGGTCGAGCTTGCCATCATTCAGATGCGCGGGCAGATTGACCGAACCGAGATTGCAGACGGCGATTTCCTTGTCATTGGTGTTCAACGTGATTTCGGTGCATAAGTTGGAGCTGTGCACGACGCCGATGTGATTCTGCGGCGAACGCACATTGCAGGGATCCTTGAACGTGATCCACGGATGGCCGGTTTCGAACAGCATGCTCAGCATCTTGCGCCAAAGCTGCACAGCCGGCACTTTCTTATACAGCGCCAATTCGCCGCGCTCGACTTTGGCTTCATACGCCACATAAGCCTGCTCGAACTGCTGGCCGAATTTATCATGCAGATCAGGCACATCTGACGGTGAGAACAATGTCCAGTCGCTGCCGTCCATCACGCGCTTCATGAACAGATCGGGAATCCACGTCGCAGTGTTCATGTCATGCGTGCGGCGGCGATCATCGCCGGTATTCTTGCGCAATTCGAGGAATTCCTCAATGTCAAGATGCCAGCATTCCAGATAGGCGCACACCGCACCCTTGCGCTTGCCGCCCTGATTGACCGCGACCGCCGTATCCGACACGACCTTGAGGAAAGGCACTACGCCCTGGGATTTGCCGTTGGTGCCTTTGATGCGCGCACCCATCGCCCGCACTGATGTCCAGTCATTGCCCAGGCCGCCGGCATATTTGGCCAGCAATGCGTTTTCCTTGATGGCTTCATAAATGCCGTCCAGGTCGTCCGGTACCGTGGTCAGATAGCACGATGACAATTGCGAGCGGCAGGTGCCGGAATTGAACAATGTCGGCGTCGAACTCATGAAATCGAAGCTCGACAGCACCTGATAGAATTCGATTGCGCGCGCTTCGCGGTCGATCTCGTTCAACGCCAATCCCATCGCGACGCGCATGAAGAAGGCTTGCGGCAACTCGATGCGGCGCTCTTTGATGTGCAGGAAATAGCGGTCATACAGCGTCTGCAATCCCAGATAGTCGAATTGCAGGTCCCGCTCGGCGTCCAGCGCTTCCGCCAGACGCGCCACGTCGAATTGCCCCAGGCGTTGATCGAGCAGTTCGGCTTCGATGCCCTGTTTGATGAACGCCGGGAAATAATCCTGATAGCGGGCCTGCATCGCCTCATGCGTGACTTCTTCGCCCAATATTTCATAGCGCATGTTATTCAGCAGCAGCCGCGCGGTCGCGTAGCTGTAGGCCGGATCTTTTTCGATCAGTACGCGTGCGGACAGGATCGCCGATTTCCGGACTTCTTCCAGTGACACGCCGTCGTATAAATCCTTCAACGTCGATTTGAGAATCAATGACGCATCGATGGTGTCGCCCAATCCCTTGCAGGAAGATTCGATCAACGCCGACAGTTTGGCGATATCGAGCGGCACTTTCTGACCGTTATCCAGCACGAACGGCGTCTCCGCGGCGATTTCGGCGGTGGATTTCTGTTTGAGCTTGGCTCTTTCGCGCGCCCGCTCCTCGCGATACAGCACATACGCGCGCGCCACGTCGTGTTCACCGGAGCGCATGAGCGCCAGTTCGACTTGATCTTGAATGTCTTCGATATGGAAGGTGCCGCTATCCGGCTGACGGCGCAGCAACGCATTCACCACATCCGTGGTGAGGCTCGCAACCACTTCGCGTACTCTGACCGAGGCCGCGCCCTGCCCGCCATCGACGGCGATGAACGCCTTGGTCATGGCAACCGAAATTTTACCCGGCTCGAAAACAACCACTGCGCCGTTGCGGCGTATTACTTTGTAGTGAGAAAAACGGGAATTTTGCGATCCGGCATCAAAAAAACTTTGCGGGGCAGACATAGGTTTGAGGTTGGCATGTTCGGTCGTCAGTTGCATAGAGGATCTCTCCCAGTCGATTTATTCAAGATAGAGAAAACAATTTCCATGAATTCAATGAAATAGTGTTTTCTTCAATAAACCACAATATATAGTGTTTAGTTTATGTCACTACAGCACTGATGGTGGTAGAAGTATTGCACAATGTTCAATGGTGGTAAACAAAAAAATTTATTTTTTTGTGAAAATGAAAGGAGCAAATTTGCCTGAGCAGAGTTCCTGCTTGATTCATCAGCCATTCCAGGAGTATTGTAAAAATCGTTTGAATCACCATCTAACAATGACTGATTTTTAGGAGAGGCATCGCTATGCGAACACAATTTTGGATTCTGTTATTGATCAGCCCGCTGGTTTTGAGCGGCTGCGGCTACAATACGCTTCAATCCACCGATGAACAGATCAAGGCAAGCTGGGCGGAAGTATTGAATCAATACAAACGCCGCGCCGATCTGGTTCCGAATCTGGTCAATGTCGTCAAAGGATTTGCAACCCAGGAAAAACAAGTATTGACGGAAGTGACGCAAGCCCGCTCCCGAGTCGGCGGAATTCAGGCAACGCCAGAGCTGATCAATGATACTGAGGCTTTCTCGAAATTCCAGAATGCTCAGGGCGAACTGTCGAGTGCGCTGTCGCGGCTCATGGTGGTGGTCGAGAACTACCCCGAACTCAAATCGGATGCGCATTTCCGCGACTTGCAGGCGCAACTGGAAGGCACCGAGAATCGTATTACAGTGGCGCGCAATCGCTACATCAAGGCAGTACAGGATTACAACGTCACGGTGCGAAGCTTTCCCAACAATCTCACGGCAATGGTGCTCGGATATCACACCAAGCCAAGTTTCACCGTGGAGAACGAACATGAAATCTCTTCCGCGCCAGTGGTCGATTTCAATCGTGCAGAACCTGCGATGAAGTAACGGATGGATACAACTGAACTCCTCACGGAACGATATCGATGAGACTTTTCCAGATCTTGATTAAACACTGGTCATTAATCGCAATCCTCCTGATTGCTCAACCCGCATGGGCCGATGTGGCAGTTCCCCCGCTCAAGGCGCATGTCACCGATTTGACGGCGACGTTATCGGTTTCCGAAATGACGCAACTGGAACAGAAATTGACTGCCTTCGAGCAGAAAAAAGGCAGCCAGATTGCGGTGCTGATCGTACCGACGACGCAACCCGAAACCATCGAACAATTTTCGATGCGTGTGGTGGAAAGTTGGAAACTGGGGCGCAAAAATGCCGATGATGGCGCGCTGCTGCTGGTGGCCAAGCACGATCGGGCATTGCGCATAGAAGTCGGGTATGGGCTGGAAGGCGTCATACCGGATGCCACCGCGAAGCGGATCATCGACGGCATCATCGTGCCGCAATTCAAAACCGGCCATTTCGCGGCGGGTATCGATGCTGGAGTCGACGCCATGTTACGGCTGGTCGAAGGCGAGCCACTGCCGCCACCTCCCGCCCCGCAGGGTTCGGCTTCTGCTGACACGGCCGGAATGCTCGATCACATCGCATTCATTGCAATTGGACTCATTGCTTTTGGCAGAGTATTCCAATCGCTATTTGGCCGTTTCGTTGGCGCAGCCCTCACCAGCCTGGGGGCCGGATTTGTGGGATGGTTGTTATTTTCATCAGTGGCGACAGCCATCGTCATTGCCCTTGCCGCTTTCGCCTTCGGCCTGTTCCAGTCCGCCGGTCCTGGCATTTACAGGACCGGACGCAACAGCCATTATTGGGGGAGCGGTAGCGGCCACAGCGGCGGCTTTGGTGGTGGATTCGGCGGCGGTGGCGGCGGTTTTGGTGGTGGCGGCGCATCCGGGAGATGGTGATATGACAGTTGACCGTATTCTGCGCCATTTATCGACAGGTCAATTGACCGTCAGCCGGATTTTCCCTGGAAAGTCATTGGCGGCCATTGAGCTAGCCATCAAACAGTCGGAAATGAATCATGGCGGCCAGATCTGCTTTGCGGTGGAAGCAGCGCTCGGCACCACGGCGTTATTGAAGAAACAAACCGCATGGGAACGTGCAGTGGAAGTATTTTCACAATTACGGGTATGGGATACCGAACATAACAATGGCGTACTGATTTATGTGTTGCTTGCTGACCGGGATGTGGAAATCGTCGCTGATCGCGGGCTCAACCACTGTGTAACTAGCGATGAGTGGGAAAAGATCTGTCACATCATGGAATCAGCCTTCCGGCAACGGCAATTCGAAACCGGTGTCATAGCGGGCATCCAGACAATCGATCAGTATTTGCGATCTCATTTTCCTGTGCAGCACGAGAAGCCCGTCAATGAACTGTCTGACAAACCGGTCATCCTGAAGTGATCGCTGCCACTGGCCTGCGGATTATTCACGTCCGGACTTTTTCAATATTCCTTGCGTGCACTATTTTTCATCCTTAGGAAACACTGATTAATTCGGGACACGGGCGTATCGCTGCGTTCCGTGCGCTGCGCTTCATCTCGTTCGCTGAATTAATCAGCATTTCCCTAACTACTTGTGCTGCACAAAAACAAGCTGATCTGTCTTGAATCCCAGCGAATTGGATACGTTGATGAACTGGGAGATTAACTCGTCCGGTACCGTGGGCGTCCGTGATAAGAGCCACAGATAGGATTTGTCATGGCTGGTGATAAAAGCGTATTGGTAATTTTCCTGATCAAGTCCAAAAATGATGTAGGCGCCATAGAATGGGCCAAAAAACGATACTTTCAAATAGCCTTCGGTTGGGTCTCTAACGAAATACGCTCTGCCTTCGGCTTGTTTCCATTGATTTTCTGCAGATGAAAACCCCCTATTGATGACTTTGACGCCGCCATCTTCTCGCAAGGAATATTCAGCAGTCACATCATTCAATCCCCGTTCGAATGAATGGTCAAGCCGCGCGATCTCATACCACTTTCCTAAATACCGGTTTAACTGCACTCCCTGAACGGGTTCTATCCTATCCGGTATGGATACACACCCACTTAAACCCAGGCATAACAGTATGCAAACTACAATTGATTTCATGGAACAGTTTTTAGGAATCATAATGAACAGCCTTTATCGAGATTAAGCGCGGGGTAATCAACGTAACCGCCCGGGCCAGGAGTGTAGAATGTCGCTGCATCGGGTTCATTCAACGCAGCACCGGCTTTAATCCGTACCGGCAGATCGGGGTTGGCCAGAAAGCTCGTGCCAAACGCAACCGCATCGACCTGTCCCGTTTTGATGGCCAAGTCGGCTTCTGAAGCGGAATAGCCCATATTGCCGATGAGTACGCCTTTATAGTTCTGGCGTATGGGTGTCATGATGTCGCCCCTCTGCTGTTGAAAAAAATCCCCGCGCATCACATGCAGATACGCAAGATTAAGATCATTCAACCGTTTTGCGAGCCAGAGGGATAACTCTACGGGATGACTGTCGAGCATGCTGTTGTAGCTATTGAGCGGCGAAATGCGCAGCCCGACGCAATGGCTTTCCCAGACGGCACTGACCGCCTCCAGCACTTCCAGCATCAACCGTGCGCGATTCTCAACCGTCCCACCATACCGCCCGGTACGCGTGTTGGAGCCATCTCGCAAAAACTCATCCAATAAATAGCCATTCGCTCCATGAATTTCGATACCATCAAAGCCAGCGGTTTTCGCATTCTCGGCTGCTTTCTGGAAGCCCGACACGATCGTGGGCAATTCATCATCGCGCAGCGCTCGGGGAACCACGTAAGGTTTCTTTCCCTCAGGGGTATGGACTTCATCGTTGGTGATGGCAATGGCGCTGGGAGCAACCGGTTGAGCGCCGCGATTGAGCAAGGGATGACATGCCCTGCCGCCATGCCAAAGCTGCAGGAAAATCCGGCCATCCGCAGCGTGAACAGCGTCGGTAATTTTTCGCCAGCCTGAGATTTGTTGCTGTGAGTAAATTCCTGGTTCACGCCAAAAAGCCGAATGACCTTCCATCACCATGGTTGCTTCGGTAATGATCAATCCAGCCGAAGCCCGCTGCACGTAATATTGAGCCATTAAATCATTGGGAATATGACCATCATCCGCCCGGCAGCGTGTGAGAGGTGCCATGACGATGCGATGAGGAAGTATCAATGCACCCAGTTGAAGGGACGTGAATAAGGAAGCCATGACCATTGATCTCTATGGATTGCAAAATTTGATTGTATCGCACCTGCATCGCAATGCGCCTGTTTACCACACGAATGGCAATTCTCGCTGGACGTTGAGTTGAACATCATTCGTTTGCAGCGACGATAGTGAGCTGGCTTTAATTCCAAGCAAGCGTACTTTTTTTCGGAATTGCACTCTGCGCAAACATTCCCGGGCAGCACTGCGAATAACCGCCGCATCGGAAGTGGATGACGTCAGGGTAAAATCCCGCGTTACCGTTTGAAAATCTTCAAAGCGCAGTTTGATGCTGATGGTGCGGCTGCTCAGCGATTTGTTTTTCAGATCGTCCGAAACCTGTCGGCAAAGCATTGTAAATGTTTCAGACAGTAGATCACGGTCGGCACGCGGATGAAGATCGCGCTCGAAAGTGGTTTCCCGGCTGAGGGATTTAGGATCGGCATGGGTAACGACGGGCCTATCATCGATGCCATGAGAAACTTGATTCAACCATGTGGAATAACTGCGGCCAAAATGAGTTTGCAACAATCCAGGATCTGTCTGAGCCAATTGTGCAATCGTATGAATTCCAAGCGACTCAAGCTTCTTCGCTGCCTTAGGGCCGATGCCGTTAATTTTTGTTACCGGTAATGGCCAGATACGCTGGGCAATATCCGTTTCTTGCAGAATGACCAGTCCGTCGGGTTTTTCCAGATCCGAGCAAATTTTTGATAACAATTTGTTGGGAGAAATTCCTATCGAGCAGGAAAGACCGGTTGCGCCATGAACCGCTTGCTTGATGCGCTGCCCCAGCGTCAGAGAATCTTCTGACAAGTCATTCAAGTCGATATAAATTTCGTCGATGCCTGAATCTTCGATCTGTGGTGCAACGGCTGCGACGGCGGTCTTGAAAAGCCGGGAGTAATGGCGGTAACGATCAAAATCGGCTGGCAAAAGGATCGCATCAGGTGCAAGCCTTGCCGCTTTCATGACACCCATCGCCGAAAAAACGCCTAATGCCCGAGCTTCATACGTTGCTGTTGTAACAACGCCGCGACCGCTATAATCGCGCAGTTTGAAAAAATGCGCAGAACCATCCGGGCGAAGGATGGGTTCGTGTTCGATGCGGCCGGCGATGACTACTGGCTGCCCCCGTAATTCCGGATAACGCGACAGTTCGACCGAAGCATAGAAAGCATCCATATCGAGATGGGCAATGCGGCGTATAGGGTCATTCATGGGGTTGTTTTCAGCAGAAAAGAAAACTCATCAAGGCTGAGCCGTGGTTTTATTTCATCGAATTATAAATAGATATCGACAAAATTGGTGAATCTGAAAAAACACGATATGATCCACGCATTTATCCATCACCGTCATCATTTCACGCCGATGCAAAGCAAATTCCCAAAATTAACCGCACTCATCACCGTTACATCCCTGATCGCCTTTTCTCCTGCTGCCCATGCGGTGCCGGAAGACTGCCTGGATTCAACCGCGACGGCAACATTTCTGGAAGCCAATGGCCTTGTGTGTCTGCAAAAGGTCATCATATCGAATGAAGCAAGTTCTCTAACCTATAAAGGCGCGTTGCAATGGCTGGGTATCGACAATCCCAACCGCTTCAAGCTGATAAATATCGAATTTGATCAGACGTCGGATGCTCATAGTCCCATCTATTCCGATACCAATGGAATACTGACCTTGCCCAAGGTCGATATTCCCAAATTATTCGGCACAGAACGTTATGCCGTCAATTTGACATTGATTCCGGATCTCGATGGCACCGGCGATGTGTTATTCGAATTGGCTCAGGTCGAGGTTTTTAACAATCTGGACTACGTGGTGAGCAGGGATTGGAAGCCGTATGGCATGTTACAGCCGGGCGAGCGCAAAATCGTTGATATTCTTGGCTACTCTCTGCCGTATGCGATGCTTGCGGATGCAAGCTACGATTTCAATAATGCGGCCGTTGAGTCCTGGGAATTGATCGATTCAATTCGAAAAAGCTCAGGAATGGATGCTGGAGTTTACAAGAATCGCGATACGCAAGCGCTGGTAATCGCATTTCGAGGCACCGAAACCTGCGATTTTTCATGTTCTCTGGAGGAAGTACAGAATTCCGCACGCGATATGATTGCCGATGCCGCGATCGGGATTGGAAGAGTCAGTGACCAATTCAAACACGCCTTTAATTATGCACAAGACATTGTCAAACGTTACCCTGCCAGCAAAATCACTGTAACTGGGCATTCATTGGGTGGCGGATTGGCGCAGGCCGTAGGCGCAACGTTAGGCCTTGAGACTTACGCATTTAATTCATCCCCGGTTCCCGATCATTTCTTTGATACTTATCAAATTAACTTGACGAGTGAACAATTGGCTGAATTGATACATATTATCGCCGATGTTCATGATCCTGTGTCCAACACCAATGAAACCGGGGATTTCTATTTTGATTCCCATCATGTTTCTCCTCTGATTCAAGTAAATTTCGATCTCAGAGAAATCATTCCCACCCGGACAGTGAATCTGGATGATCTACGGTTCGATCGCCATGGAATTACCCGTTTTCATGAAAATGCATCCCGCCTGATCAATATTTACCAGGCAGGCTGGTGATTTGAATCATTTGCAGCATTGCTGATTTGAGCATTCAAACCTCGCGCCGATCAATCCCATTTTCCACTCAGTCGATTTTTCAGCCTTGCGCTGCGATTCGAATCCTACATGTCTTGTGATACAGCAAGAAAGACCCGATCCGTCGATCTTTATAATAAAAAAATATCAACAACTTGAAATACGCCATAAAAAGCTTGTTATTTCACGCACAGCCCATTCTGCTCTAATTCTAAAATTGTGAAAATAATGTAAATAAAGTGTGAACTTTTTGTGAATGACATTATCAGATCGGTACCAAACATCAACAAGATTGTCACTTATTTTAGGAGATTGGAATGAAAACAAGCCAGGTATTTGCAGTGTCGTCAATCGTGATTAGCATGACGTTTTTTGGAGTATTGTCGATATTTGAATTGCCACAATCGTTAATGGATTGGGTCATTTCAGATGTCATTCTCGGAATCATCCTGTATCTAGGATATTTAGGCATGGTAATGCTGGGCGGCTCATCCAAAACTAGACTGTATGATTCCACCAAAAAAGTAACGGCTTAACGGTTAGTTTCCTTCGGGGTTCAGCAGTTTCTGTTGAACCCTCGTCAATTCTCAATTTCTCCGCTGTATTTGCGTTCCCTTCCTTTCCCTTCTTCCCCTTTCCTCATTAGATGCTTTTGAATCGCTCAATCGGATGATCCAGCCAGTGGATGAGTCCGAGCGTGTTCAGTTTGATGTCTGACTGCAATAGCTGACTGATCTGCTCCTCCGGTAACCGGCATCCATGTTTTGACAAGTGTTCCATCAGAAGCGCTTTCAACTCGCCCGAAATAATTGATTGCCTATCAGCAGGTGTTTGCTGGGCCTGTTGTGCGATATTCACATGAGCATCCAGCAATTCATGCAACATATTGACATGATGGGCTAAATGATCAACGCGGCTGTAATGCGTGAGATACGCATAACGAGGCTCATAGCTCATCAGCCGATCCAGGGAGGAATGTGCTGCATCAGGATCGAATTGCACAGGTGACGTAGTCGGGAACACGAACTCCAATCCATCAACATCTAGTTCGCGATAGGACACCCCAAAAGTATCTCCCGTAAAAAAAGACTGGCTCGCTTCATCATAGATGCAGTTATGATGACGGGCATGGCCTGGCGTATCGATGCATAGCAAAGAGCGGCCGTTGAGATTGATACGGCTTTCATCCGTTGCTTCGATGATGCGATGAGCATCGATCGGATGAATTTCCCCATACACTCGTTTAAATTCATTCTCGCCATACACACTCATGGCTCCGGCAATCAATCGCGCTGGATTTGCCATATGGCTAGCGCCTCGTGGATGCACTACTAATCTTGCATTCGGAAATAATCGCATGCACTCACTGGCCCCGCCGGCATGGTCGAGATGGATGTGCGTCAATATGACATACGCTACATCTTCAAGAGCAACGTTTTTTTGCTCGAGCACAGCAATGACACCGGGAATCGAAAAAGAAGTTCCGGTATCAATCAATGCAGCCATGCCTTTTTCAATCATGAGGTGAATTGCGGCTCGTTTGGGGCGATGATATTGGGCATCGATGGCGCTGATGCCATGGTCAAATTCGGTGACAAGTGGTAAGGGCATATTTCTTATCGTATACGTCAGTATAGGAGTGAATTGATCAGTAAAAAGCAGTTATGAAGGATTTTTTAATTGTTCAAGTATGGCTGGATTTTCCAAGGTAGAAATATCCTGAGTAATTTCTTCACCTTTAGCCACTGCCCGAAGTAGCCGACGCATGATTTTACCAGATCGTGTCTTGGGAAGATTTTCTCCGAACCGGATTTCTTCAGGTTTGGCAATCGGGCCGATTTCTTTGGCTACCCATTCTCGCAGGGTTTGAGTAATATCAGCGATTTCTTCTCCTTGCGGATATCTGCCTTTCAACACTACAAACGCGACCACTGCTTCGCCTTTGATCTCATGGGGTTTACCCACTACCGCTGCTTCTGCTACGAGCGGATGTGAAACTAGGGCTGATTCGATTTCCATGGTGCCCAGGCGATGCCCGGAAACATTCAGAACATCATCAATGCGGCCCATGATCCAGAAATAACCATCCTTGTCTCGATATGCTGAGTCACCGGCCACATAAAAATGCCCGTGACTAAAATCTTCCGGAAAATACGTCTGCTTGAAGCGCTCCGGGTCTCTCCACAAAGTGCGGATCTGAGAAGGAAAAGGTTTCTTTATGACCAACAACCCGCCTTTGCCGCTTTCTACATCATGCCCGGCTTCATCAACAATCGCAGCAGATATCCCAGGGAGTGGGAATGTACATGAACCCGGTTTCAATGCCACTGCACCAGGAATCGGGGCAATCATATGACAACCTGTTTCAGTTTGCCACCATGTGTCCACGATGGGGCATTTCGATTGCCCTACTTTTTCATAAAACCACATCCAGGCTTCCGGATTGATAGGCTCTCCCACCGATCCCAGCAACCTTAATGACGATAAATCATAGTCCAGCGGTAAATCTGCACCTAATTTGATCAATGACCGGATTGCGGTGGGCGCGGTATAAAAGGTCGTTACCCTATGCTTCTGGATAATTTCCCAGAAACGTCCGGCGGTCGGATAGGTGGGAATTCCTTCAAAAATAACTTGAGTAGCTCCCATGGCCAAAGGTCCGTACGTGACGTAACTGTGCCCGGTAATCCATCCGACGTCAGCCGTGCACCAGAATACGTCAGATGGATGATAATCAAAAATCCACTGCATGCTCACTTTAGTTCCAAGCAAATATCCGGCGCTGGAATGCTGCACACCTTTGGGTTTTCCAGTGGATCCAGATGTATAGAGCGTGAACAAAGGATGCTCGGCCTCAACCCATTCGGGATCACATTCCTTCGAGCTATGCTGAACGAAGTCATGCCACCACACATCGCGTTGGGGGTCTAAGGTTATCTTGGCACCAGTTCGCTGATAAACCACCACCAGCTGTACCGTGGTTTCATTGCTCATGGCAATGGCTTCATCGACAGTTGCCTTTAGAGAATGATGTTTGCCACCGCGAACTTGTTCATCTGCTGTTATGACAGCCGCTGCCTGGGCATCATGAATACGTTCGTGTAAGCTTTTGGAGGAGAAGCCGCCAAAAACTACTGAGTGAATTGCGCCGATCCGTGCGCAAGCTTGCATGGCGACCACTGCTTCGATACGCATGGGCATATAAATCACCACCCGGTCGCCTTTTTTAATCCCGTTCAATCTCAATGCGTTAGCAAATTGACATACTCGATGGTACAGATCCCGATAGGTTGAGTAGATGACTTCTCCAGCGTCGGACTCAAAAATGATGGCTGTCTTATCGGCTTGTGTCGCCAAGTGACGATCCAGACAATTATAGGAAACATTCAACTCGCCATCGCTGAACCATTTGTAAAACGGAGGCATATGGTCATCAAGAATTTGGGTAAATGGTTTGTGCCAGAGAATCTGCTCATTTGCCTGCTTGGCCCAGAAATGTTCAAAATCTTCTTCCGCCTCTGCACACAATAATTGATATTCCTGCAAATGACGAATATTGGCCTGTTCAGAAAACTCTCGTGATGGTCGAAAAATTCGAGTTTCCTTCAGGATCGACTCAATGGTTGCCATATTTTTACCCCTATCCATTTCTATTCAAATGATCAAGAGGAATTGTAACATTGCCTATTTGCAATTCCACCACATTCCCCAACTTAGATTGATTCAGATCACTGACAGCAAAAGCTAAGAGGTGAAAAGTTTATATTTCATATTTTTTAAATTTTTGATAGAATTCAACCATTGATGGGATGGGCTTTTGCAGCCCATTTTTTATTTGTGGTAAAGCTATGGCATTGGATGAATTACTCGAAACCACCCTAGATGGAATGGGTTATGAGTTAGTAGACGTAGAGCAACTGTCACACAACAAGCTGATCCGAATATTTGTTGACAAAGAAGGTGGAATTACAATTGACGATTGTGTTGCAATCAGTAATCACCTGAGCAAACTGTTAACCGTAGAAAATATTGATTATGGGCGTCTGGAGATTTCCTCACCTGGGCTCGACAGGCCATTAAGAAAAATAAAGGATTTTCTTCGCTTTCAAGGGGAAATCATTAAAGTAAAGCTACGCATCCCTAAGGATGGCCAAAGGAATTTCACTGGAGTTTTGAAAGAAGTAAATGATGGCATAATAAAAATAGAAGTGGATGGAAAAGTAATAGATCTTGAGCTAGACAACCTCGGAAAGGTGCGTTTAGTTCCAAAATTGTAGTTATCTAAAAATTTGGCTGGAGGATTATGAGCCGCGAAATTTTACTGTTGGTTGATGCGTTGGCGCGTGAAAAAACGGTTGGAAAAGAAATTGTTTTCACGGCCCTGGAGCTTGCGCTGGCATCAGCCACAAAGAAACGGTTTCAGGAAGATATTGAAACACGCGTATCAATTGACAGGATAACAGGAGATCATCAATCTTTCCGCCGTTGGTTAGTGGTTGAAGATGGCGCGGTAGAAGACGCCAATCGTCAAATTTCGTTAAGCGATGCAGAAAAAAACCATGAAAATGCTCAATTGGGCGAATTTATTGAAGAGCCATTGGAACCGATCGAATTCGGGCGAATTGGTGCACAAGCTGCGAAACAGGTAATATTTCAGAAAATACGGGATGCCGAGCGGGAACAAACACTCAATGATTTTCTCGAAAGAGGAGATTATCTGGTGACGGGAACGATCAAACGTATGGAGCGCGGTAACGCGATTATCGAATCGGGAAAAATAGAAGCCGAGCTACCACGCGAACAGATGATTCCCAAGGAGAATTTACGCGTAGGTGATCGAGTGCGAGCGTATCTTTATAAAGTAGACCGCGCTTCCCGGGGACCCCAATTAAAGCTTTCACGAATTTCTCCTGAATTTTTGATAAAGCTGTTTGAACTGGAAGTTCCTGAAATTGAAGAAGGATTATTGGAAATTAAAGTAGCCGCACGAGATCCAGGATCGCGCGCCAAAATTGCAGTCAAATCGAATGATCAGCGTGTTGATCCCATAGGGACCTGTGTTGGCATGCGTGGATCGAGAGTACAAGCAGTTATCAGTGAACTGGGCGGAGAACGGGTTGATATCATACTCTGGGCGGAAGATCCCGCCACATTCATCATCAATGCGTTGGCACCTGCTGAAATCAGCAGTATCATGGTTGATGAAGAAAAGCATAGTATGGATATCGTGGTAGATAGTGACAATCTGGCGCAAGCTATCGGTCGGGGCGGACAAAATGTACGTCTTGCTTCTGAATTGACTGGCTGGGAACTCAACATCATGACAGTCGAAGAATCTAAGGCCAAGCATGAAAAGGAGGCTTCACAAATATGCCAGCTTTTCATACAAAAACTGGATGTCGATGAAGAAATAGCAGATATATTGGTACAAGAAGGGTTTGCTACATTAGAAGAAGTTGCTTATGTGCCCCTGAATGAAATGCTGGAAATTGAATCTCTGGACGAAGAAACCGTCAACGAAATACGCAATCGGGCTCGCAATGCATTGTTGACCGATGCGATCGTCAAAGAGGAAAAAGTTGAACATGCCGCCGAAGATTTACTGGCCATAGAAGGAATGGATATCGACCTCATTCGAGAATTAGCATCGCGGGGAATCAATTCCCAGTCCGATCTAGCTGATTTGGCGGCTGATGATCTAGTTGAAATGACCGGTATTGATATCGAGCGGGCGAATCGACTCATCATGAAAGCACGTGAACCATGGTTTGTGTAAAGACGACCATTGATACAACGGCGCAATGATTGAGAATGAATGCTGCAGTTTTGATTGCTGAAAGGTTATAAATGGCTCAAATGAGTGTTGAACAATTTGCAAGCGAACTTGGTTTGTTGCCAACAGTTTTGTTGGAGCAGCTAAAGGCCGCTGGCGTGAAAAAAATGATGGCAGAAGACAATCTGACGGAGCAAGATAAAGCACAGCTTCTCGATTATCTTAGAAAAACTCATGGAGCCAGCGAAGCCAAAAGCAGAGTGACGCTAACTCGACGGCAAACCTCTGAAATCCGCAAAGCGGACAGCACTGGACGCGCCCGTACCATTCAGGTTGAAGTCAGGAAAAGACGCGTGTTAACACAGCCGATGTCGGAAAAACCGGAAGCTCCCGTTTCTGCGGTGGCAACTCCTGTTATTGAAAAAACCGCTCAACCAATGAGACAACCCATCATTGATGAAGAGCAATTGGCATTACGTAATGAAGAAGCTCGAAAACAAGCTGAGCTGATTGCGCGTCAAACTGAAGAAATCCAGCTAAAGAAAGCTCGCAAAAAGGCTGAATTTACAGAACCCGATAAAGCGCTCGAAACCACCACTGCTGAATCCTCGGCGCAGGTTGAACCTGCACCAGTATCCATTGTTGCATCTTCTTCTGAGCCCACTGGAAAAATTGAATCTGAACAATCTCCCGAAAGCCAGACACAAATCAACGCTACTGAAGGAACTTTGCATAAACCCGCGGTAAAAACCGAAGAAAAAACTGACAAGAAAAAGAAACAAGTCAAGCAGCAAGTCGTCTGGAAAGATGAAAATACCAAAAAACGTGGCGTTAAAACCCGTGGAGATTTATCCACCACCCAAGGTTGGCGCACTCGCAAAGAAAAACATGGCAAACCGACGTCGCATCTTGCAGAAGACCAGAATCTTCATGGCTTCTCGGCGCCGACAGAACCGATCGTGCGCGAAGTAATGATCCCGGAAACCATTTCCGTAAGTGCACTTGCACAAAAGATGTCGGTTAAGGCTGCTGACGTCATCAAGGTGCTGATGAAAATGGGAAGCATGGTCACCATTAATCAAATGCTGGATCAGGATACCGCCATGATTGTGGTCGAGGAAATGGGCCATATCGCAAAATATGCCGAAATGGATAACCCTGAAACCTTCCTTGCAGATAGCGAAGCTGCTGTATCAGAAGCTGAACTGTCTCCACGAGCACCTGTAGTTACCGTCATGGGGCACGTTGATCATGGTAAAACCTCACTATTGGATTATATCCGCCGCACTCGGGTTGCCGGTGGCGAAGCGGGCGGTATTACCCAGCACATCGGTGCTTACCACGTTGAAACAGACCATGGCATGATCACTTTTCTGGATACGCCGGGGCATGAAGCTTTTACGGCAATGCGCGCGCGCGGCACCAAAATCACCGATATCGTGATTCTTGTCGTCGCAGCAGACGATGGTGTCATGCCTCAAACGATTGAAGCCATTCATCACGCCAAAGCAGCAAAAATCCCGATTATTGTCGCGGTCAACAAAATCGATAAACCCGAAGCGAATCCTGAAAGAATCCGACATGAACTGGTTGCGCATGGAGTCGTGCCCGAAGATTGGGGCGGAGACACAATGTTTGCCGAGGTATCTGCTAAAACTGGCCACGGAGTGGACGCATTGTTAGAAAGCATTTTATTGCAAGCTGAAGTCTTAGAGCTGAAAGCCCCGATAAATACCCCTGCCAAAGGTGTCGTGATTGAATCCCGCCTCGATAAAGGACGTGGTCCGGTGGCTACTATCTTGGTGCAATCGGGTACCTTGAATCGAGGCGACGTGCTATTGGCTGGCGCAGTTTATGGTAAGGTACGCGCGATGAATGACGAAAATGGTAAGGCTATCAAACAAGCCAGCACGTCTATTCCCGTTGAAATTCAAGGCCTGTCAGAAGTACCTGAAGCCGGAGAAGTAGTCTTCGCATTGAAGGATGAGCGCAAAGCCAGAGAAATTGCGTTGTTCCGCCAAGGAAAATATCGTGACGTCAAGCTCGCCAAACAACAGGCGGCAAAACTTGAAAATGTGTTCGATCAGCAAGCGGACGTTAAAATTCTTTCTCTGATTATCAAAGCTGACGTTCAAGGTTCCTGCGAGGCATTGGCATACGCTCTAGAAAAATTATCAACTGATGAAGTCAAAGTCAACATCATCCATAGCGGGGTAGGCGCCATTATTGAATCGGATATCAATTTATCGCTCGCCTCCAAAGCAGTTGTCGTCGGTTTCAACGTACGCGCGGACGCCAGTGCTCGTAAACTGATCGCATCCAGTGGCGTGGATGTTCGATATTACAATATTATTTATGAAGCAGTAGATGAAGTGAAAGCCGCGCTTTCTGGAATGATGGCGCCTGATCGCAAGGAAAATGTAACCGGCTTGATCGATATCCGCGAGATCTACCGCATTCCCAAAGTGGGCGTGGTGGCAGGATGTTATGTCATGGATGGCCTGGTCAAGAGAAATTCCTTGATTAGAGTATTGCGCGATGGATTGGTCATCCATAGTTGTGAGCTGGATTCTCTGAAACGCTTCAAGGACGACGTCAAAGAAGTTCGCGAAGGATTCGAATGCGGACTTTCCTTGAAAAACTTCAACGATATTCAAATAGGCGATCAACTGGAAGTCTATGAAATCGTTGAAACAGCGAGATCGCTGTAACGCGTGCTTCAATAAAACCCTCCATGTCCAAAGATTACTCCCGCTCGCTTCGCGTTGCCGACCAAATACAACGCGAACTTGCTGATTTGATTCAAAACGAAATCAAAGACCCTCGCATCAAGCAGATTACGCTCACCTCTGTTGAAGTAACGCGCGATTATAGCCATGCCAAAGTTTTTTATACGACATTGGCGAATAAGGAAGAAGCTTTTCTAATCGAGAATGGGCTTGAGCATGCCAAAGGCTTTTTGCGTTCCAACTTATCGCATCGAATGAAATTGCGCATTACGCCGGAATTGCATTTCATCTATGATGAATCCGTTGAGCGCGGTGCTCGGTTATCAAAATTGATCGATGATGCCGTTGCTCAAGACATCATTCTTCATCACTCGGATCCGGAAAATTAAGCAAATCCGGTAAAGGCAAATCTTTTCACTAGCATCCATCAGACTCATGCATCGTAAGATCAGTGGCGTTGTATTGCTCGATAAATCCTTGGGGATTTCATCGAATCAAGCGGTACAAAAAGCGAAACGGATTTTTTCTGCAGCGAAATGTGGCCATACCGGCACACTGGATCCAATGGCCACGGGCTTACTTCCATTGTGTCTCGGCGAAGCAACCAAGTTTTCATCGGTATTGTTAACGGCCAGCAAAACTTATGAAACCACACTGAAACTTGGCTATCTCAGCACAACTGGGGACGTGGAAGGTGAAATCCGTTCACTGTTGACTCAGACTGCTCGCCCTGCTCTGACGCACTGCGAGAACGTGCTCGGTCAATTCATCGGTCAGATTCAGCAAATACCACCGATGTACAGCGCCTTGAAATATCAGGGAAAACCTTTATATGCTTATGCCCGGAAAGGAACGGAAATAGAGCGAGCCGCGCGCAGCGTTCACATTCATGAAATTCGAATCGAAACCTTGCTCGATGACGAACTCACGCTGAGTATTCGCTGCGGCACGGGCACTTATATTCGCACACTCGCCGAAGACATTGGCAAAGCGCTGGGTTACGGCGGTGCCTATTTACTCCAGCTGCGACGAACCGCCATCGATAACTTCGCGGTGTCGCAAGCGCAGACACTGGCGATGCTCAATGAAACGGCCATCGACCAGCTTGACCATTCGGTATTGCCGATCGATTGCTTGTTGCAAAAATATCCAGCTATTACACTGAGCGAGATCGATGCACGGCATATCGTGCAAGGCCGGATTATTAAACATTCTTCGTCTAATAAAGTGACTTTAACGCAAAGTACCGTACGGCTATATACCGATCGCCAACATTTGCTGGGATTGGGAGAAATGATGCCAGACCGAAGCATTGTGGCTAAACGCCTTCTGTCGACTTCTGAAATACAAGGGACAGCTTCTTAAACTCAACAGCGTCGATTTCAGGGGTTGCGAAACATGAAATACACCGCTCCGACCATGCATAATGCGGCCCATAAGTAATCGAGCTTCAGTGGCTCTTTGAGATACAGCAGAGCGAAAGGCACAAAAACCGACAGCGTAATGACCTCTTGAACTATTTTCAATTGTGCGACGGACAGAACCGTAAAACCAATACGGTTGGCAGGTACTTGCAGCATATATTCAAAAAAAGCAATGCCCCAACTGATCAATGCAGCCATAATCCAGGGCTTGTGATTGAGTTCCTTCAAATGCGCATACCACGCAAAGGTCATAAAAACATTACTCATGATCAGCAGCAATATCGCGTAGCCAACTTCACGCATCATGAACAACCATCATCTGCAAACAAAATTGAAGGAACCGATCATCAGATTCCCAGTTCCTTCCATATTAAATCAACTCTTTTCCGGGTCACTTCGTCCATTACGATGGGCGTGCCCCATTCACGATGCGTTTCGCCTGGGAACTTATGAGTGGCATCCAATCCCATCTTCCCTCCAAGGCCTGAAATTGGGCTGGCAAAATCCAAATAATCAATCGGTGTATTTTCGATCAACAACGCATCTCTTACTGGATCGACCCGGGTGGTAATCGCCCAGATCACTTCCTTCCAATCCCGAACGTTGATATCGTCATCAGTTACGATAATAAATTTGGTATACATAAACTGGCGCAGAAAACTCCAAATGCCAAACATCACCCGCTTGCTATGCCCGGCATATTGTTTTTTCATGCTGACGACGGCCATCCGATAGGAACAGCCTTCAGGCGGAAGATAACAATCAGTAATTTCCGGAAATTGTTTCTGCAACAAAGGAATGAATACTTCATTCAACGCCACACCTAAAATCGCTGGTTCATCCGGTGGCTTGCCAGTATAGGTGGAATGGTAAATCGGATTTCGCCGCATGGTCATGCGCTCAATCGTAAATACCGGGAAAACTTCTTGCTCATTGTAATAACCAGTATGATCGCCGTATGGCCCTTCCAAAGCTGTTTCATTGGGGTAAATTGCCCCTTCCAGCACGATTTCTGCGCCAGCTGGGACTTGCAGTTCATTACCGATGCATTTGATCACCTCTGTTTTCGAGCCCCGCAACAGCCCAGCAAATTGATATTCACTCAGCGTATCAGGCACGGGAGTTACTGCGCCGAGAATCGTGGCAGGATCCGCTCCTAACGCCACAGCCACCGGATATGGTTGGTCGGGGTTGAGCATGCTGAACTCCCGAAAATCCAGTGCGCCTCCCCGATGAGCCAACCAGCGCATAATGACTTTGTTTGGAGCAATGACTTGCTGGCGATAAATACCCAGGTTCTGCCGAGACTTGTAAGGTCCTCTAGTGACCGTCAATCCCCACGTGATCAGCGGTGCAACATCGCCGGGCCAGCAGGTCTGAATTGGAAGCCGACTCAAATCGATCGCATTGCCTTCCAGTACGATTTCTTGACACGGAGCGCTGCTTAATACTTTTGGAGCCATATTCATGACTTGTTTCAAAAGCGGCAATTTATCCCATGCGTCTTTCAATCCTTTCGGTGGATCCGGTTCTTTTAGATAAGCCAACAATTTGCCGACGTCGCGCAACGCCTCGACAGAGTCTTGCCCCATGCCCAGCGCCACGCGATGAGGAGTACCAAACAGATTGCCCAGTACTGGTATTTGATGATTTTTGGGATTCTCGAACAGGATCGCTGGCCCCTGCGCTTTCAGCACTCGATCACAAATTTCCGTCATTTCCAACACCGGATCTATTTCAACATGAAGACGCTTCAACTCGCCCAGTGTTTCCAGTTGCGTGATGAAATCCCGCAAATCGTTATATTTCATTTGCCGAATCCTTATATTTGCGGCTTCAAATTATTTGATAACCTAAAAAATCGAGTGCAATACCCAGGAATACCACCATTCCCACCCAGTTGTTATGCAAAAATGCTTTGAAGCATAATGACCGGTCACGATTCCGGATCAGCGTATACTGATAGAGGATCAAACCTGTCGCGACCGCCAAGCCAACATAGTAAAACATGCCCATGCCCTGCATGAAGCCAATCATCAGCATAATGGCAATGAACATGCTATGGCACAGCATCACGCCCAGCACATCAAAACGCCCCAGTGTGATTGCCGAGGTCTGGATGCCGATTTTCAAATCATCCGGCTTGTCAACAATGGCATACACCGTGTCATAAGCAATGACCCAGAATAAATTAGCCATCATCAAGATCCAACTGTAGGATGGCAAACTATTGGTCTGAGCCGCAAACGCCATCGGTATGCCAAAACCGAAGGCTATCCCGAGGTAAGCCTGAGGCATCGCGAAAAAGCGCTTCGTAAAAGGATACGTTCCGGCCAAAAATAAGGCCGGTACTGATAATAGAATAGTGAATTGATTCAAAGGCAGAATCAGCAGAAATGCACACAGGCTCAAACCGGCAGCCAGGAGCACGGCTTCTTTCGATTTCAATTTGCCAGCAGCCATCGGACGATTTTTTGTACGTTCCACATGTGGATCGATATTGCGATCGGCAAAATCGTTGATTACACATCCTGCAGAGCGCATCAATATCGTACCTAGCACAAAAATAACCAAAATATGCCAATCAGGGATTCCCCGAGCAGCAAACCACAGCCCCCACATCATGGGCCACAATAACAGCAGAATCCCAATTGGTTTATCCAAGCGCATCAATTGCGCATACAGTTTCAGTCGCTCGCCTATACTCATGAATGCAAATTAAGAATATTCGGTAAAAATACCTCGGTTACCAAAATCGATTGTCCATATAATGAAAACATTGAGCGCCGCGCCCATAAACTAACGGGTTTAACCGACAAGTGAGCACACGCACGGTCATACAAAAAATGACCATGACTGATCTTTTTAAAGACTAGCGGCGTGCGCCTGATTCTAGGATTGGTGAACAACAGTGTGCCCAGTGACTTATTGCCCAATCTGCTTAATCCTCGCCATGCACCCTGCAGATTCTTCCGAGCGATTACCGAATGTGCAAAAACTACTGGCATGCCGCCACAATATAAAAAAACTTCACGCACCATCGCCACCTCTTGATGCCTCAACCCCATCACCTCCAGCTCGTCGCCATACACTTTGCTCAAAGCTTGAAACACCGGCTTCACGCTGAAGTGCTTGCACCGCGCTTGGATGCGCCGCGTCAACGATCCACGATCCTGTAACCACACACGTTGATGATGAGAAACGGCGATCAATGCGGAGTGCCATGCCAGCGGATGGGATTCATTCATTGTGATAAAACCGTCCAACGGAATAGGAACCGTCGCATGTTGGCAGCAGGGATAGTGACATCTGACAAATTGATGTGCGCATGATTGGGGGGGAATTATACAATAGCCTTCCGTTACGGATGAGACCAATTACAGCCGCCCTGCTCATCTGCAATGACTACGAAGAATCATTCTATGAATCAAATAGCTTTAATATGAGTGTTTACCAAATTGCGCGGACTCAATCTTGAATCTCGCTTTGGACGTGCGGTATCTCTTCGTTAATACAATTAATTGAGATATCTGGGTTTGACTCTTGCAGAGAATTTCAGTAAGTTCTGTTGTTCAGAAAAGATTCTTGATTTAAGTTACGCTATGATCAAAAAAATGTTCTGGCTTTGAAGTTTATTCCATATTCGTGAATGAAACCCTATTTAGTTGGGATTTTCTCAATGAGAATATGACAAGGGAAAAACCGCGTTTAGTTTGTTAAAATTGCAAGTGCTTTATTTATTTCCACCTGCGCAGTAGCTTCCATTTTCCTGAATACTGTAATAGCCCCAGCAATTCTTATACCTTAGATCCTATTGAATCACTGACGCTTGAAGAATTTGACTTAGACATTCGCTTTCCAACTAAGTGAATTGCCCGCTTTCAGCATGATGCGAAATAACCGTTAGAAGTGCGGCTTCTCAAACGATTGGGTACGAAAAGCCTGTGCTAATCTTGAAAGTCAATCGTCGCTGAGTTCTACGTCATGCACTCGCGCTCAGAAGTGTTACTGAAAAAACCGCTATACCATTCAATACATCCTGTTGGATTACCACATGATAACTGCAACCCATTGAATGAAATTCAAATAATTTAATTTAAGAAAAATGTTAACCCAGCACATGACTCATCGAATCGTAATTTTTATCACGTTATCCCTGATTACCACCGTGGGGTTATTAAAAAGTTTTATGGTATTAGGTGGAGATCAATCGTTGTTCGTAGTGATTGCTCAACTTTTGGACACAGGAAAAATCCTTTATAAGGATTTATTTGATTATAAACAGCCTGGCATTTTTTTGTTTTATCTCGCCGCCGGCAAAATGATCGGCTGGAGTGACGTCGATATCCATCTGTTTGAATTGGGTTATTGGCTGTTATTTACTGTTATCTTGATGTATTCACTCAAGGACTATCCGATTTTCCGGGCAAACTACTTCCATGCACTCCTACCGTTATTTATTGTAGGGGTATATTACTGCAATGCTACGTTTTTTCACTTGACTCAACTGGAAGCACTGATCAATTTTCCACTGTTCCTGATCGTCTGGCTTTTGGATAGAGTCTATAAAACCGAACAGCATGCGTTTATCACCTATTTCGCCATCGGATTCCTCATCGGTATCGTCATCCTGTGCAAATTGGTTTTTGCACCCATTATCTTTGCATTTCTGGTCATTCATTTCATCTTCACCATCAAATACAAGAGCTTCATTCATATCATCAAAAAGCAATTATTTCCTTTGATCTCTGGATTCATGCTGCCGATTTTGGTGTTTGTCGGTTATATTATTTACTTTCAGATTGAACACCTCGTCGTCGACATTTTTTTTAAGATTCCCGCCAGCGTCATCGGATTAACCGACCAAATCAATCCAAACAGACTCTATCTATCAATTGCATGGTTTGGCAGAAAGATGATTTTGCTGGTATTACTTGCCGCCGTTGGTGTATGGATCACTCCCAGAAAAGAATTACATTTCTTCGCCATGATTATTACCTGGGGGGCAGTAGGCCTGTTCGTTATTCTGATGCAAAAAACATCGTGGTGGTCTTATCATTTCCAATTACTTTATGTCCCGATTGGCTTGTTTGCGGCAATGGGACTGGATTTTGTGATTTATCATACTCTGCAGGCGATTAATTTTAGAAAGCCCCTGGTAACAGGCATTATCGTTGTTTCATTTGTGGCCATGGCTTTCAATAATCAGTACGCGGCTCTCAAGCAGGGCATGCTTTCCGTCAATTACACCAAACTGGACAGTTTCGATTACGCCAAGGATGATGCAGCCAACATCATATCGATGATTAAACCCGAAGACAGCATCTTCATTTGCGGAAATCCACGAATGTATATCCTGACTTCACATTTGCCTGAATTAAGCACGAATGGCTGGATATTAGAATACTATCTGGATTTTCAATGGGAAGATTTCCACACCGAATTCAGAGCCAAGCCTCCTACGTATTTATTTGTCAAGAATGATTATGACAGGCTCATTGAATCCAAGAGTGAAAAACTCTGGCGGATTATAATGACCGAGTATCAGGAAATTGAAACTGTAGAAAATGGAAAATGGTATAAGAAACTATCGCCTTTGTAGTAATACTTCGCGATAAATGGGCTAATAAAACGCATGCACGCGAGAATACACGGTTGAACCAACTGGGTCAGAGTAATCATTTATCATCGCAAGCCAAACTCTCTGATCCGCTTGCAACTGGATTATCACTGCACATGAATTTTCGTGGTCATCGGCAGTAGCACGGGTTTCAAACGGTGAGTTTGAATTTGATTAGCGGACAATGGCGCTGTCAGTTGCCCATTCACAATGTTGGCCTCTGCGATATCGGTCTCGATGTGCGTAGCCTTTTTGCCTGAGGCAATGCCTGGAGCGAGCGACAATGTGTAGTTCCTGGCGGCATTGGCCTGATTCCAGACACGGGTGATCACGCCATTGTCGATGCCATCTTCTGCAGGCTTCAACGCCCATAGCAGCACATCCGGATCAGAAATGGTCAGGAATGAGTAGGTATTGTCACTATAGACGGGCTGGATTCCGGTAACTGCGCCAGTCACGAAGGGATTCTGGTGCTCGAGCGAGAATTTCATCGCAGCAGTTTGATTGAAGGCATCGTGCGTCCGCAATGCGAAACGCTGCAGGAACCAGGAATCGCCGCCT
>CASDLT010000030.1 GCA_949281375.1 uncultured Nitrosomonas sp. | reverse complement strand
ACACGAAATTATGCCACCTACTTTTCCTGGAAATCATCACTACAGCTTATCCTTTTATTTTTTACTGTATTTTATTTAACCTTCTTAAGTTCCTTCTCCGATAACGAATCTTAGCAATAGGGCCGAAACCGTACATGCGATCAAATGGTTTCATGGTTTCATTGTATCAAAATAGCAAGCAGACTCTCGCAGTTAAATTTTGATACAGTTTTAAAGCTACAAAGTTACAGATCAAAAAATTGATTGTGTCAAATTTGTGCCAAACTGTGCCTGAAATACCCTCATATATAGTTGTTTGGCACTGATTTTATGCTTGGCAAGCATTGCAAGTTATTGATCTATATAAACACAAAATTTATAGCTAGGTTTCGTAATCAGTAGGTCGGAGGTTCGACTCCTCTCAACAGCACCATTTCTTTTTTTCTCCCAGATCAGAATCAACTGCGAGAAGCCCAGCGACGACATGATGCCTGTCTTCGTTTTCAATCGGGATCAAGCTCATGACGCATTTTTCAACAGACGCGCCAGGGCTTTTGCATTTTTGATTGCGTTACCGCCAAAATCGTTGTTGAAATAAATCCAGATGGTTTGAGCTTTGGCCTGTTGAATACGGAAAGCCCATTCCTTCAATTCATCTTGAGAGTAGTCATGGCGATACCAGGTTTTTTTGCCATGGAAGCGAATGTAAATATCATCCGCTGTTTTGACCAGTTCATCCGGCAGGCGTGGCGCGCTGCAGGAACAGAATATAAGATTGGCCTGTCTGAGGGCGGCATAAACTTTTTCATTCCACCAGCTCGCATGGCGGAATTCGATCACATTTCTTTGACCTGTTTGGAGCTGACTCACGATCGACTTCAACCTTGCAGGAGTGTAATGATAGCTTGGCGGAACCTGATATAAAAAACATCCCATCCGCTTCCCTAGAATCGTAGCGATGTATTCAAAATCCTTGACCAATTCCTTCGTATCTTTGAACTGCTTGATATGGGTGATCAGCTCACAAACCTTAACCGTATAGACAAACCTCTTGCGCCCAGCCTGTTTGACCCAATTCTTTACGGTGCTTTGGGTTGGCCATGAATAGAATGACGCGTTGATTTCAACGGTCTTAAAGGTTTGGGCGTAATGAGCGAACCAATCCTTCGTCGCAAGCCCTTGCGGATAAAAAATATTGCGCCAGTCCCAGTAAAACCAACCTGAACAGCCTATATGGCAGGTCGTTTTGATGGACAAAGATGGGCGGGGATGAGGAACGTCCGAGGCAAGCCTGAGCTGATGCATTTCAGCGGCTCTGAGAACGTTGCTCTCCCGCTGCTTTAGGCGCCGGAGTTCGCGTTTTGCACGGCGCTGTTCTTTGGTCAGGATAGGCTTTTCCATCGGATACACAAGGCAGGACAGCAACCCATCCGCTGATCATCGAATGGTCATTATCGAAGCGGGCAAGACGCACGGGGCAAGCCCACCAACGTATCACCCCCCAAAAAAACGAAGCAGCTTTCTAACTTAACACTTTCAGAACGCCAGTGATTCTTGAAGATCAAGCAGCTTTGCCAGTGGCGGTTGCTACGACTTCGCTGGTTTCCTGTTTGTTGTCGTTCATCCGGATGATTCTGCCAAAGGTCAAAATTCCGCTGATGTTGTTGCCATCATCTTTGACAACCAATCTGCCGACGCGATTTTCACTCATTACTCGAGCGGCATCTTCCAAGGTATCAGTTTCTTTGCAGCAACAGACAGAGTCACTCATCACATCACGCACCCTTTCGCTTTTCGGATCTTTGCCTTCGGCAAGGGCACGAATCACGATATCTCGGTCTGTAATGATCCCTTCCAGTGTATTCTCCACACCGACCGGAAGAAATCCACAGTCATATTGCTTCATCATTTTTGAGGCTTCCTCCAGGGATGCGTCCGGATTGATGAGCTTCAAATCCATTTCCATTAATTTTTTCACTTGCTTGCTTTCCACGGCGAACTCCTTTTAAGGGCATGATTTTTAGAGGTATACAGATATTCTTCAAACAATCAATTGCAAATACATCGGAACCGATTGATAGAATCAAAGCATTAAATTAGTCAGTTCGTGACGGAATGTATGTACGTTTGATGACAATGCCCGTCAACCATCAACCAGCGCTTTTCAGGCACGCTCTGCCCCACTGTTGCATATTGATGGACGGGCGCAAAGGATCAGTCTGGCTTAATCGCAATACGGCCGCTGCCCAGTAAAAGAATGGCCAGAGCAGAAAAAAGAAAGAAGGCTTGCAGTTCCACTGCCCACCCCCCGGTTGAGGATAATGTCCACAGCTCGTCCCGATGAGCCAACGTCAGTGCAAACACCATATTACCGAAAACCAGCGCTCCACCCATCCGGGAATAAATGCCCAGGATGATCATCAATCCGCCAACGACCTCACCAAGATAGACGCCATACGCCAGCAGGGGCGGCAAATCGATTGAAACGAGCAATTTACGGATGAAATCCAGCGAATCAGGATGCAACACTTTATGCAGGCCATGTAATAACATCAATCCACCGGTCGTTAATCGCAGTACCAGTTTTCCCAGATCATCCGATGAAAGCAATTTAGCAGCCATTGTCAATTCGTTCCTTATGTTAAGTTTATAAAATCATGTGATTTCAAGAATGGATTGTCAGTGCTGAACCGTACAAAACCTCTCGAGCATCCGATGTGATTATTTCATTTATCCTGGACTATGTGGTCTAGCGTACAGATAAAAGAATTGTGCTGCCTATAATAAAAAAACCCTTTCATTTACTCCGAATGTTTGGGTCTCGGACTTAGTTACATTCCCCTAATAGCGATACTCGAAATGACTAAGTTTGAGCGCTGATTCCTCAGTACGAGATCCCTTCACTCGCTCGCTTTTCGTACTGGGGAGTTTGGCGGTTAATAAAGGACAGTCGGTTTGTGTTTATCGATTTTACCAATTTCTTCCAGCAACGGCCTTGCTGCCCATTGCCATTCCCGAACTCAATAAATAACGCTGGTGCGGAGAAGTATTTCCCTTACTAAGTCAGCCACAGAACCTGATCAGCCCTCAAAAAACTGAGGTTGACAATGATGCGCCATGATCATGCTTTTTTTGACGCATTCCACTGTTGCATATAGAAAAAGGCATTCGATTCTCCGCCGTTAAAACAAATGCTGTTATGGGCTCGTCAATCAATTCAATAATCGTTCATCACGAATAACTTTCGCTTCCATGGCTTTTCATCGGATCATCGGATCATCGGATATTGAGATGATTGATATCTCTCAGAAATTCTAATGTATTTCATTGAGCGAGAAAATCTAACCCTTTCTTGCTCAATCTGCTCAACGAAGGCTCAGCCAACTCAGCGATTCCCCTTTAAAAACGAGATCTCGGAGCGTGAATTAAATAAATGCTTAGCAATATCTCGGAGAAATCCTACTGACTTAAGCACTTGATCGTTTTAGTATCGGTACCATCAATTTAATTTCTTTATTCTTCGGAGGTTTCTATCTTAAAGGAAATATTGATTAACTCGATGCACGATATGAAGCCAGCACGAACGCAGCCACCGAGACATATCAACACGTTAAAAGAGGAAACGAATACCCGCTACGAAGTGATTAGCTCGTGCCGCGAATTAATCAGCATTTCTTTAATAAAAAAAACATTTGGCTGATATTGATAATGGTTATTCCACTACCTTAACCATAAAGAAGGCTCATATCATGCAAAATATTATTTTCTCAAAAAGAAATGGCATTCTGAACAAATTCACGCTTGAAGAATATGCTGCGCTGTGTGGCCATTTGGAACTCGTCAGGATGGAATTGGGAGAGGTTCTCTATGAAGCTGGTGAAGAAGCACCGTTCGTTCACTTTCCCATCGATGGAATGGTATTTTTGCTTCACACGATGAAAAATGGCCCTTCAGTCGAAATTGCACTCATCGGTTGCGATGGAGCGTTAGGTATTGCCCGCAATAATCAGGCAACGCTGAATTGCGCCATTGTGGCGCAAGCAGGCAATGCTTACCGGATCCGAAAAAATTACTTCATGGAAGACATCGAGCGAAACGATCGCCTTTTCGATCTGTTCGTCAAACATACTCAGGTACTTCTCACCCAAATTGCACAAATAACCCTTTGTCATAGTTCCCATACAATCGAACAACAGGTCTGCCGCTGGCTGTTGATGGATTCACATCGCATCCAGAACCAGAAAATCCTGGTTTCCAATCCTTTGATTGCGTATTTACTGAGCGAGTCGGTTGAAGCCGTCACGAATACGCTCAATAACCTGCGCAACGGCGGCTTGATTAGCTATCAGTCCGGACAACTGACGATCCTCAATCAAAAAGCCCTCGAAAAAAAAAGCTGCGAATGTCATGTCGTGATCAAGAATGAAATTGAGCGCTTATTAAGAACCCCTTTCTCCCCGCAGAAAATCGCGTCCTTGGATGTGCATCACTCGCATTCCTGAAGTCTCCGGCGTGGCTCCAGCACGATATATTGCCTTTTAAGTTTCACACAAGCTCCCATCTACGGAAATCAAGATTCGCAACCGGATAGGGTGCTTACCAGTACCCATGACCCCGATAAGAATGTAAGGTGTCGAACAGACTGATCAGTAAAAAGCATGCACTCTCGTTCACAAGCGACAATTCAACCGGGAAGAAAGCACTGAAGCTTCTGATAGTGAGCAATGATCGATCAACATGGAGAAAAACCATGAATAATGGAAAAATTTTGAACATCCTGAATGACTTGGTCCAAACTTCGCGAGATGGTGCAGCCGGCTTCCGAACCTGCGCAGCGGATGCGAAAGATCCTGCATTGAAGCTGTATTTCCAGGATCGCGCCCAGAGCTGCGATGACGCGGTTCGAACGCTGAACACGGAAATCAAACATTACGGCGGATATCTCAACACGTCGGGATCGACAGTTGCCATGGTGCATCGCCGCTGGATCGATTTGCAGACCATACTGGGCAACCGCGACAACCTGACTGTGCTCGAGGAATGCGTACGCGGCGAAGCGCTGGCGTTTCGGGCGTATGAAGAAGCATTGCGGGAAGAAATGCCGGACAGCCTGCGCACTTGCCTCAACGACCAATATGAAGGGGTCAGAAGGAATCATGAGCGGGTGCGCGAATTACGCGATGAAGCGCGCAGGAATGTCGATCTTGCATGAATTCATCAAAAGCTGAACAGGTCGGATCATGCAGTCGTTTAAAACTGAAAATTTCGGTGACAAAACATGCCCATGAATGCGAGTCGCCCGGTTCTTCTGAAGAACATCCTTCGCAAAGGACATTGATATGACCGAACGTGCTTTTTGGTCGGGTCACATGCGCCTGTCATTGGTAACATTTCCGATCCGGCTGTTTCCCGCCACCTCGGCGCGGGATAAAATCGTGCTGCACAAATACGATCGCGACAGCGGTCAGCGCATCCGTTATCAGAACGTTGATGAAAAAGGTGAACCGGTTGATCCGGAAGATATCATCCGTGGCTATGAATACGAAAAAGGCAGTTTCGTGCCTATCGAAGACCAGGAAATCGACAATCTCAAACTGGAAAGCAAGCATACGATCGAACTGGTTCATTTCACTGATCTGGCTTCGATTGATTCGATCTATTTCGATGCACCCTATTATGTCGTCCCAGATGGCGATATTGCGCAGGAAGCGTATCTGACGTTGCGCGATGCGTTGCGAATGAGCCGGAAAGTTGCGCTCGGACAGATCGTGTTGCGCGATAAGGAACGCATCGTAGCGATCAAGCCCTGTGGCAAAGGTTTACTGATGGAAACACTGCGCTATGCCTATGAGGTGCGTCAAGCCGAGGATTATTTCGACGGTATCGATCCTGATGCCGAGATCGACGACGAGCAGTTAGCGCTGGCCGAAGAATTGATCAATCGCAAGACCGCAAAATTCGATCCTAGAAAATTCAAGGATGTGTATCAGGAAGGATTAAAAGAAATCGTCAATGCCAAACTTGGCAAGCGCCCCGTCCGGCTCAAAAAGGAGCCTGCCGCTCCGGAAAAAGTCACCAATATCATGGATGCGCTGCGCCGCAGCCTCAAGCAGGCCAGCAGCTCATCGCATTCCGGATCCGATAAAAGAAAACCGATCCGCAAAACCCGTTCCACCAAACAAAAGACGGTGGTCTAACTCATGTCCTCACCACTATCCAATTATCATCACAAGCGCGATTTCAGCGTCACCGGCGAGCCCAAAGGCAAAACCGGCAAACGTAAAAACAGCCATCGGGTGTTCATCATTCAGAAACATGGCGCTCGGCGTCTGCATTATGATTTCAGGCTCGAGCTGGATGGCGTAATGAAAAGTTGGGCGGTGACACGCGGCCCCAGCTATGATCCTGCCGATAAACGGCTGGCTGTGCATGTTGAAGATCATCCGCTGGAATATAATCAATTCGAAGGCGTGATTCCCGACAGACAATATGGCGCCGGGCCTGTAATGATTTGGGATAGCGGCGAATGGTTTCCAGAAGGCGATCCTCATCAGGGTTTGAGCAAAGGCCATCTGACGTTTCAGCTCCAGGGTCACCGAATGCACGGGCGCTGGCATCTGGTGCGCATGAACACGATAGAAAAACGCGATAACTGGCTTCTCATCAAAGGCGATGACGAGTACATTGTGACGGGAAAGACCAATCAGAATTTCCTCGAACGAGAAAATACCAGCATCATTTCAAATCGAACGCTCGAAGAAATCAAGGCAGGTGTAAAAGCGCGCTCGCCGGTCCCTTCTCCCACGGAAAAAGAACCGGAGTCGACATCCACAACCGAAGAGGTTGCGACGCCGTTAACCAAAAAATACCCTGGTCCAGAACTGGCGACGTTAGTAGAATTTCCACCCGGCGGTTCGGAATGGTTGCATGAAATCAAATATGACGGTTATCGGATCATGGCATTTATCGAAAACGGAAATGTCAGACTTCGCACCCGCGGCGGCAAAGATTGGACGCATAAATTTTCCGGCATTGCCGGGCAACTGGCTCAAATCAGGATCCGCAATGCGGTACTCGACGGTGAAATCGGCGTGTTGAACGACCGCGGCGCCACCAGTTTCTCTGCGCTCCAGGATGCGCTGTCACGACAGGATTCCAGTCAGATTGAAATCTGGTTTTTTGATGCGCTGCATTTGAACGGAAGCGATCTGACGCGAATACCGTTGATCGAACGCAAGGCCGCGCTAAGAAAAATCTTGAAAAATAAAACGCTGACACGGGTGCATTACAGCGATCATCTGGAAAGCAGTCCGTATTTGCTCAAAAAAGCATGCGGTATCGGCGCTGAAGGTCTGGTTTCAAAACGCAAGGATAGCTTTTACCAATTCCGCCGCACCAAAGAATGGCTAAAAAGCAAATGCGGACAGGCCCAAGAGTTTGTTATTGGCGGCTTTATGCCGGCGAAGGATGGCTCTGAGTCGATTGCCTCGCTTTTGCTGGGTTATTATCAAAATGAAAAGCTCCGCTATGCCGGCAAAGTGGGCACCGGCTTTGGCACCAAGCTGGCGCGGCAGATCTACCAACAGTTGAAGCCGTTGCATATTGCCGAGTCACCGTTCAGTGGCAAAGTTGAAAGATCTTCCCGCCCTCCTCTATGGGTCAAGCCGGCGCTGTTGTGCGAAGTAGCGTTCTGGGAATGGACGGCTGATCAGCGCATACGTCATGCGTCATTCAAAGGAGTGCGGGAAGATAAGGCGCCTGAGAGCGTACGCAAGGAAATACCGGATCAGCGTCCCTGCGACGTCGGCGTAAAGCCCAGCTCCTCAGCGCAAAAAAACCTTACCGTCGGGGGCATTCTCATTACCCATCCGGAACGCGAAGTTTTTCCAGGCAGTAACATCAGCAAAGGCGATATTGCCCAGTACTATGCAAAAGTTCTGCCGTTCATGCTGCCATTTTTGAAAAACCGACTGATCAGTCTGGTACGCTGCACCGATACTATCGACGGCGAATGTTTCTTTCAACGCAATCCCATGCGTGGAATGGGTAAGGACTTGCGCGGCAAGACCATCACCCATCAAGGCAATAAGCATAATTATTTTTATATCGATAACGCCGCAGGGGTGCTCGAACTGGTGCAGATGAACACCATCGAATTCCATATATGGCAAAGCCGCGTGCAGACGATCGACAAGCCTGAACAGATCATTTTCGATCTCGATCCCGGCGATCAAGTGCCATTCGATGCTGTTAAATTGGCTGCCGAAGACATTCGATGCCGGTTGCAACAGCTTGATCTTGAGTCTTTTCCGCGGCTATCCGGCGGCAAGGGAATTCATGTGGCCGTTCCATTGAAACCGAATCACGATTGGGATGCGATCAAGGGTTTTTGCAAGCGCTTCGCTCAGCAAATGGAGCAGGATGCGCCGGATGCGTATGTCGCGACGATGAACAAGACACGTCGCCGCGGAAAGATTTTCATCGATTATTTACGCAATGATTTTTCCTCCACAGCCATCGCACCCTATTCGTTACGCGCCCGCAACGGCGCGCCGGTTGCGGTGCCCCTGTCCTGGCAACAGCTTGGACAAGTCGATTCCTCGCAAGCATACAATATCTTCACCATCGATACCCTGCTGAATCCCAGCAGTGAGCAGATGAATCAACGTTATTTCGCTACGCGCCAGTCCATCACGCTGTAATACGGGGCAATTGTCCGCTTGCTGAGTCTGCGGATGAACTATGTACGAAACCGAACGGACGAGCTGGCATGCGCCTCTTATATTCCATCATTTCGATTTACTGATTTCATGACTGAATGCTGCATTTCGCATTCAATATCATTGACCCGATACAGGATTATTCATGGCTGAAACCGTCGCTGAACAGCTAGTGGAAATGCTCAAGAATGCCGGAATTCGACGCGTCTACGGCGTCACCGGCGATAGTTTGAATTTTCTCAACGATGCGTTGCGTCGCGACGGTCATATCGATTGGATTCAGGTTCGTCATGAAGAAGTGGGTGCCTATGCTGCGATGGCTGAAGGCGTACTGGGCGGTCTGGGATGCTGTGCAGGCAGCTCCGGACCGGGACATGTTCATCTCATCAATGGTCTGTATGATGCGCATCGCTGGGGAGCCCCCGTGATCGCGTTGGCGTCGACCATCACCTCAGAGGATTACGGTACGGAAAGTTTTCAATCCACCGACTTGAGAATGTTCGATGGCTGCAGTTATTACAATGAAGTGGCCACGACACCGCAGCAATTGCCGCGCATGTTGCAGCAGGCATTTCAGCATGCGTGGAATCGCAAGGGCGTCGGTGTATGCGCTTTTCCCGGTGATTTGATGACCTGCAATGCCGACGAGGACGCGCTATGGGGAGGGCTGTACCAGCCTAAATCTGTTCTGCATCCATCCGAACTTGAGATTCAGGCATTGGCCGAACTGATCAATAGCGTAGATGACATCGGTATCTATGCCGGCATTGGCTGTGCCGATGCTCGCGCCGAAGTGATCGAACTGGCTCATGTTCTCAAAGCGCCAATGGCTTATACGCTCAAAGCCAAGATGGCTTTGGAATACGACAATCCTTACGCGGTGGGGTTGACCGGATTGCTGGGCAGCAAAGCCGGCGCGCGTGCCATTACCGGCGGTAAATTGTTGCTGATGCTGGGCAGTGACTTTCCATGGAAAGAATTTCTCCACAGTTCAGCCAAGATAGTACAGATCGACAGCAAACCCGAACGGCTCGGACGCAGAGTGGCACTGCACATGGGCTTATGCGGCGACATCGGCCCGACGGTGAGAATGTTGTTACCGCTACTTCATCCTAAAACCAGCGAACAGTTCTTAGGCGCGTGCCGGGAGGATTTCGCCGATGTGGAACGCGATCATCACGCGCATTCGACCGATCCCGGCGAAGAAAATTTGATCCAACCGGAATTCGTAGCTGGCGTGATTGATCGCCTCGCTGACGATGATGCCATCTTTACCGCGGATACCGGCATGAGCACGGTTTGGGCAGCGCGTTATCTGCATGGTAGTGGAAAGCGCACGCTGATGGGGAGTTTTTCGCATGGCTCGATGGCCAATGCGATGCCACAGTCCATTGGCGCGGCATTGCATTCTCCGCATCGTCAAATCATCGCCTTTTGCGGCGACGGGGGCCTCTCCATGCTACTAGGGGATTTGATGACGATTGCTCAATATCGACTGCCGGTAAAACTCATCGTATTCAATAATCGCAGCCTCGGCATGGTCGAACTGGAAATGCAGGTGGCTGGCCTGCCCGATTGGCAGACCAAACTGATAAACCCGAATTTTGCAATGGTGGCAGAAGCCTGCGGGATCCGTGGTTATTCCATCACCGAACCCGCCGCGCTTGAAAAAGCTGTCAAGGAAGCGCTGTTATATGATGGCCCTGTGCTCATGAATATTTTCACCAATCCCCATGTACCGACACTTCCACCGCACACCTCGGTCGGCGTGATGTCCCGTTACATTCAATCCCAGGCAAAATTGGCACTCGGCGGCCGAATGGACGAAGTATGGGAAGCGTTCAGAACGAATATCAAATATATTCGAGATTTATGAAACAATGATCAGGAGGAGCGAAGCTAGTTCAATGATTACACCGCACGAACTCAAACCCTGGTTTGTAGCAAGCATGAACTCAAAGAATGCCTCTCTTCAACGGACTAGCGGAACCGGCTATATTTCTATTTCCGAAGCGCATAAACAGATAATCAAGGGTACCCAAAATATCGAGCATTCTATTCACCCGACATCATTTGCGCCGCACTTTTTTCACAACAGCAGAAAGTCTCGATATACCGGCTTATGTCGTAAAGCGCTAGACCAATCACAAAATGAACCATGATGTAACTACCGGCTATATTGTAACTCGGATGAAAATTACGGCGACCGATGCAAACAAAAACTGATCATTCCCTCAAAAATATCCAGGGTAATAGTCGTCTGCTCCGTTGCCAATCTTTCAGGAATAATCACAATTTGAATCGGGATTCATTACGGCTTTGTCTGTTGCAGAAACTGAAGTATTCAGCTGTGGTGTCAATAATTTTTGAACAGAATAAGAACGCGCAGCATTGGCTGCATGGATAGTGAAACACTTTGACAGAAATGATATTTTTTAACGGTCTCGCGGAGTGCAAAAGTAAACTGAATACACAAAGAAAAAGGCAGAACGATGGATGACGTGTGAATCATTACACCGCCTAGGCATATCACTATCGGACTATTGTTAACGCACACCAGATTCAAATTCAGGAATTTACCAATCGCTCTACTTACAGTATAAATATAATCAGATAGCCCGATATCTGACGCTTGATTGTTTGATGGGGAAATGATCACAGAAATAGCACTATAATCTGCCGGTCTCAATCATATTGAAGGTGATGCCGGTTTTACCCTGAGGAGTGTGATGCGAAAGTTTTCCACATCCCGCTCTGATAGTAGGGAAAACTTGTAATCGCGAAGATGATCACTTCCTTTAATTCGCCCCAATACAAGACTGGCAGTTCCATCTCGAATACATATTGCTTCAATCGGACCACGCGAATCTTCTTTTACAGCTGTTAATCTTATTCCAAAATTAGTATCCCTTAGTCACACCATCTGATCCATTGCCACTTCAAAAGATTCATGAAAATCAATTTTTAACGTTGGCTGATCGCTGATTTTCGTTAATGCAAAAACCCCATTTGATTGAAATTACAATTCAGCATCATAAACACTCTGCTTTTGATCAATAAGAGAAGAGCGCAAGGAATTGACAAACGATTATTTTCCGCAAAGAACTGCCCTTAATCCATGAATTGTACAGCCATAGTAATCATCAATCCGATGATAAAAGTCAGGCTATGTCAATATAATCGGCTATAAATCATAAGTAACCTATCAAGCTCCTACGCATTGATTTTCATAAACCTGAGCATTGGCAATGCAAATTCTCTTCTTAGCAACAAAATAGTGCTGCCAATGAGTGAATCGCCTCACGCCATCCTTTAATTAGTGCTGAAAAATAAGATAATTAACGGAAGAAAACTATTCTTTATCTTTGAAACAATTAATTTTCTGAAGGTGTGCAGCGTTCTGACAAACCAACTGAGACCTTTGCAAAATAGCGTAAATTTTTTTGGAGCGTAATTCCCCGATTTATTTGTAAGTTACCGGGGATTTTTTGGTCATTTTTCTCCACACGAACAAGAAATATCCCTCAAAACCGGCTATTTCCGGTTGAAAGGATGCAATATCCCTATGTTTGCGCGATCAATCGCCGATCGGCGAAGAGTTTTGGCAGTCTTTTCAAGTTATACGCCATCGCCAACA
>CASDLT010000029.1 GCA_949281375.1 uncultured Nitrosomonas sp. | reverse complement strand
GGCTGCTCAAAGCACTGGATATCAAGCTCAATGGCCTGGACCACCGCAATTTTGCCCAGGCCAGACAATGGATTGAGGAACAGAGCGAAGCCGTGTTTGTAGTGTCCCGACAAGATATCGATACCGCACTCAAGGCTCTGTATGGGAACCAGGAAATTTCCGTGCAGCAACTCTCTGCCACCTTCCGCCGGGGTGATCTGATCGGGAAACTTGATCAGGTCGAGGCGTGATCGATGACCTTCAACCAAACCAGGTCAACCTTAACTGGAGTGTCCGGGTTTACTTGACCAGGTCAGTTACGCCGGATTGCTTTGTCAGCTACACTTCCTCGCAAGGAAAGAAGAGGAGTTGAGCGCATTACCATGCAAAGACAAAGCGAGCAGGAGCAGCTTTCCTCAGTTTTCATCGTTTTCGCGAGGCCGTTAGGCCGTGGCGATCCAGAAAATTTGAATAAGGTAGCTTATTTGAACATCGCTGCAGCAGACTGTTAAATCCGCTTGAACAGTGCAGCCAGCCACAGGGTGATATTTCCTTCGAAAGTCTGCCGATAAAGCCCCGAACGATATAAACCTGCAAGCCGTTTCCACAAAGAAGCATCCCGGAAACAGCAAAATTCATCATAGATACGGCGATTCTCCGGTGTCAGTTGTTCACGCAAGCCGGACAATGCCTCAAGATTCCGCATATTCCACCGCTGGTGTTCTCTGGCCAACATCCGACCAAAGCGTTTTATTTTGGGCATATCACCGGTTGATGCGTTGAAAAGTTGGCAGGTGAAAAAGCCTGATTTATTCAAGAAAAGGGTATATAAACAGGCGGAGCTTGACACGTTGTTCGACCTCGCGCTTCATTTCAGCATATTCACCTGCTGGATTGCACACCGCTGACTCGTCGAACGCATCTTCGCGCTCACCATAGACGGTGTCTCTGGAAAAGAAGACCACTCGGGCACCGCGATCGATAACGCTCTGGATAAAATTCGACGTGCCGGTAACGTTCACTGCCCACGCCCGCCCGGCCCATGCTCACGGGCGCAGACGTCGGGTGCAGAAATGGCGGCTGTTAGCAACACGACATCGCCGGAACGGATCTTACCGTAATCGAAATCAGCAGGCGTATCCAGACGGAGCGGTAGAAGGCCGTTCCCACCAGACGATGAAGTGCCATAAGCAAGCCTATCTTTCTTTGCCTTCTCAAACAAAACCTTACCGACATATCCCGAAGCACCTGCGATAAACAAGGCCGAATTATTGCTCACTTTCCCAATTCTCCTGCCTTTAGCATCACGCTTTCCCATCCCTCATCCCAATTTGAGCAAGTGATCGGGGTCAGCCCAAAAGGTTTGGTTTGCCAGAATGCATTGCGGTCACTTGCGTGAACCAGAATATATGCATTCGATGGAGCTCTCGTTCGTGCAATGTTTCTTGTCCTTTGTGCCAGAAGCCACCATAGCCCAGCTTCTTGATCAGACATCCCGACCCCGGCAAAAATCAGAGGGCGATAGAGAAAGTCTGCCACCCAGGTTAAGGGCAAAGGTGGCTCGCCCAACGGCGCTGAAAGATCATTCAGTTCCTCACTGGCGCGCCTGAGTGCCACCGAGCATGTGCTCAACTGTACATCAGGTGATTTTTCGCTCACCCCGCTAGCCCGCTCCCAGGCCTTCAAATGTGAAAAAGCAACCCGTATCGCAGTCGCCGCTGCCCCGTAGTCGTGCAAACCCATACGAATGGTTTCTGGCGCAAGACAACTACCGTTGGGGAACCAAACACGCCGATGGACTCCACTATCGACACCGGAAATCAACAGATTGGTGGTCAGGCGACGTTTTTCTCGTTGGCCTATTTTGTTGGTTGGCAAACCATGTTGCGGACTTCGTTTTGATCTGCGTATCTCTTCAGGTAGCCAGGCTAAATCGAAATTAAGGGAAATAACTGCACCCCAGCAATCCCTTTGCGGGATCTGCGCACGCGAAGACTTGGGATAATTTGTTGCAGCCGTATTCAGGATCACAGCCACGCTTCGTCTTGCTTCTTTTTCTATCAGATGCGTTTGGTGCGAATGCGGACAAAACCAATCACCAGCATAGTCGAAAAACCCTTCCCGAGCCGCCCATAGCAACAATGTTTCCCAGCGCTGAATGGGAGACATTGCCCTGTCTGGAATAGCCACTTGCATCCGGGTCGCGACTTGCCCCACCAGGTGATGCCAATCATATAGCGGTCTAATATCTTGGGAATCGCTATCACCAAAAACATGACGATGGAATCCGCTCCCTAAGATAAGGCATGGCTTTAGATTCATGACAAACTACAAAACAATAAACAAATTTAGTTCACGAGCCACATACAGGATGCCTACACTCTGCAAACAGAGCGTTATCGACGTAGCCTCCAACCCTGACGATCAAGGTTGGCTCGGTTAATTCAAGAAGCCCAAGCTGAAGCAATGAAGAAATTAACAGGAAGGCAGTGACGGTAAATATAAAATATTTCAATATCAGATAATAAAAATTTAGTTTCATGATACCAATCTCATCTTATTAACCTAAACACAAGCTGCCCACCACCCAAATGCCCAAATTCTGCTGCGGCATACACATCCACAGTTACATCCAAAAAACCAGCTTCTTTCATTGTGTCCAGCAAATCCCAGCCAAAATCCGTGAACACAAGTGATCCATCGGCAGAAACCGGGTTGCCATGGAATGCTGGCGGCAGGATGTGCTCCAGCTGGCCATTGCTTAATCTCGCTCGAACGACAGATATGTCATTTTCCCAATGGAACGGAATCGTCGCCAGCATGATCCCGCCCGCTTTCAGTACGCGAGCACACTCAGCAAAGGCCTTGGCCGGATTGGGTACATGTTCAAACACGTCATTACTCACTATCAGGTCAAGCTGCCCATCGGCAAAGCTCAGGTTCTCGACATCTTCATGGCGAATGCCTTTGACTGCTGTCCCGCCTGCGTGTTCGTGCCCAAGGTATTCACTGCCAATGATCTTGTGATTTTTAAAAGTCGCCGATACCCAGTTGTAGATGGGCGTAACTTGCTCCATCAAATAGACATGTTTCCCGTGCTCGTCAGATAGCGCCTGCTTCAGCAACGTTGCAATAAGCCGCTGGCGGTTATTCATCCTGCAGATTGGACACTCCATGCGTTCACGCCAATTGGGCGTCCAATCATGTGCGTGGCGTTGACCACCGGATTGCATATCAACCAGGAATGACACAGTTTTATTGCACGGTACACAAAAACCGTCCACCGCAAACGCTTCATTTTTTGCCTCGGCTAGAAGCTGCTTGGCTACTTGCTTAGATTGCTTGAGGACGCTGCTCTCTAAAAGCTGCATATAGTCCTGCCTATTTTGGACTGAGCTGGTGGGCAGCAGTATGTTGTGCTGAGTGCTCGGGGGGGGTAGTTCGGAATAGAGCGAGAGCCTGTGCTTGCTACGCTTCACCTCTAAACCCAAGCTGGAAAGAATCTCTGCCAAAATTCCCCAAGCAGCCTCAGCGCCCCAGGTTTGTTCAGCAAAAATTAGGCCGTTTTTGCTGATGCGATTCCACAACGCTTCATCCTGATAGATTCTGGCAAGCGTATCCGCGAGGGATTCGGCACCATCAGCCACCAGGATATTTTCTCCATCGGTGAGCGACATGCCTTCTGCCGCCAATGAGGTGGCCACAACTGGCAAGCCAACAGCCATGGCTGTTCCAATTTTCCCCTTGATACCCGCACCGTAACGCAGTGGCGCCACCGAGACGCGCATCTTGTCGAGCAGGGACGTTAGGTCTTCGACAAAGCCGGTGATGATGATGTCTGCCGTCGCCAGTACCTTAATTTCTTCGGGAGGCTTGTTGCCTACGGCATAAAAGCACACGCCAGGGAGCTTTTTACGCAACAAAGGCATGACACTTTCTGCGAAATATTTCACCGCATCGACGTTGGGTGTGTGTTGATAGCTTCCTACAAAGACAATATTTCTACGTTCTTGAAAAGATTTTTTTGTTCCATAGATAGATCTCGCGTAAGGTAGTAATCTGACTTTTACGCTCGTTATAGTATTTTTAATCTCTGCTAACTCTTCGCTGCTAACAACCGTAACGGCATCAGCCGCAGTCATGCAAGCTAGCTCTCGTTTTTTCATCTCCGCAGCCTTTTGTTTTGCTTTATTCGATTCAAGCAATTCAGCTTCGCGTGATATGCGCAAAAAATGTAAATCCACCGTATGGAAAAGTACTTTAGCATTTGGACAAAATTTACGTATTAAATTAATATTTCGCTCAAATGCAACTGGGCGCGAAATAAAAACCAAGTTATAGCGATCTCCATACTCTTTCACATGCTGTTCAACACTAACCACATATGGGGCATAAAGTACTTCGATACCAGCACGCTGTAAATCAGTTGTATAGTGCGGCATATACAAAAAATTATCTTCAGGAATAAATGTAACCTGAAAATCCATTTCTCTCAGTAACAGCATCTGGTTATACGCATCTATAGAGCCAGAATCATGATTTGGGGTTGGCGTGCAATGGTCAAGTACCAATACCCGGCGGGTTGCTCTGCGATCTTTTGCTTTATCAACATTTTTCCCGGGAAATTGGTGCGACTGTAAGCGATGCTGCCAACGTGTAAATTGTTTTTGGCTGTTCTGTACCTGATAGGCTTTCGTGCCCTGCGTAATGTCGGTACCCGAGGTGATGCCCTCGAAGTGAATAACTGTTGATAAGGGTTGATAAATTACACGGTAGCCCTTGTCGCGAATCTTCAGTGCCAGGTCACTGTCTTCGCAGTATGCGGGTAAGTAGTGTTCGTCGAAGCCACCCAGTTCATCAAACAGTGCTTTGGGCACCATGATGGAGGCTCCTGAGCAGTAATCCACCTCTCTAGCATAGTTATAGACAGGGAGCAGCGGATCTTGGAATCGACCAAAATTCCATGCACTGCCATCCTGCCAAATGATGCCGCCTGCTTCTTGCAGGCGGCCATCAGGATAAACCAGTTTTGAACCAACCAGCCCTGTACCTGGAAACTCGTGGAAAGTACGCAACAATTCATCCATCCAACCTGCGGTAACTTCAGTATCGTTATTCAGGAAATACAGATATTCGCCACGTGCTACCTTAGCACCACTATTACAGGATCGGATAAAACCCTGATTTTGTTCATTGTGCAACAAGCAGATACCCCGAATCTTGGACAGAACATCAAATGAATCGTCAGGTGAACAATCATCTACCACAATTATTTCGAATGCAGCTTGTGGCAAAGCTACCGCAATGGATGCAAGGCAGTGCAAAGTGTAGTGAAGCTTTCCATAAATCGGAATAATGACACTTATTCTGGGATGATTTGATGTCTTGCCATACAAACTCTCAATTAGAGCAAGGTTTGCGCTCGGATCTTCTTCCAACTTAACAACAGCACGATTTGAAAACATCCCTCGCAAATCCTGAATTCCAGGAGGTTTGCCTGCTGGCAATCCAAAAGCCCATGGAAAAACCACACAAAGCCGTCTATATACATCCCTTTTTACCTGATAACTGAAAGGTAGACGATGATGATGTCTTTTGAGAGCAGTCAACGCCACTAACATATACCGTTTTGTTTGCTGCCTGGGTGATGATACCCACCGTCTGACTTCGCGCAAAGGCCGAGTTAAACGCCA
>CASDLT010000028.1 GCA_949281375.1 uncultured Nitrosomonas sp. | reverse complement strand
CTGATGAAACTAACTTTAAAAATGCTTCATCACCAATGGAAGGCTCGAATTCATCTCTAAGGGCATCATCAACTTCCTCATTCACAGCTGCAATTAATTCTTCCCGGTCATGCTTATTCCAATAATAAAATCATAAGTATTTAGTTTTATTGTAGCTTGATAATAATTACGCATGAAATAAAAAAAGCCCCACGCCATTTATGAGATGAGCTTCTCAAGATATCAATTATGATGACCATTTGCGCGATTCGATCCGCGATAGTCGGGATGCTCAGCGGCCTCATCTTGCCGTTCACCTTGGGAAATTCCACGCGTTTTACCGACGGTGGAAAATAGCTGCCCGATGATAACCGATTCCATAGCTTATACAGATTGTTCATTAAATTAGCCTCAAAATCCTCCATGTTCTGCCCATCAATGCCAGCGGAGCCTTTATTGGCTTTAACCGCCAAATAAGCATCCAATACGGCATGTTTGGAAAGTTCGAATGGCTTTGCCATGATCTATTGCTCATCCCGTTTATGGTTGGCAACAGGAATTGGCCGAATAACGCAACCCCTTCGCCCCACCGCTATTACAGCGCCTTCTTCACTACTACGAGTTGCTCCGCCCCTATGACTGACATCGGTACTTGCAAAGACGATGAAAACAGTTGATCCTCTTCCCTTGGTATTCAGCCAGCAGATTCCCACGTTCCACATAAGAGCCTGGATTAAGCTCATGCAGCCTCTACGCCGAACGCCACCCAGCACATAAACAGTTATTGTCTGGGTTTGTCCCGGATCAACAACGCTATCCGGTTTTGACGTTGGTTGGTTTGCTTTTCGACATGTCATAGACCGTTCACTTGCGTTCATCTACTTAATCCCTACCTGACACGTGATCGTGCCTTTTCCAACGACGCTCACGACCATGCCTTTTGATCACAGTCGCTCGTAGTGGTTTGAAACCGGGTCCTGAAACCAGATTTCGAGGGGCCAACCCTCATCTCTCATGCAGCATAGCTGCTCGAAGGACTACGTCCTTCTTTGCGCCTTCGTGGCACATCATTAACGCTCCCAGCAATTACCGATGCGACTCATACTTTGCTGTATCTGGTAACGCCATAATCGCTGTCGAAGCAACCGACTGGCATATTGGCTCCCCTGTCAGAATGGAATAGATCCCCAAGCGGTTTCCCACGCAGTAGATAAGCCATATCCAAGGCACTAACTACCAGTTCTGCATCGGCATTGGCCGATAATCCCCAGCCAATGACGCGACGACTATACAAATCAATCACGACAGCTAGATAATGCCAGCAACCATCTGCCCAAATATATAGGTGATATCACTGCACCAAACTCGGTTGGTGGCATCGACATCAAATGCCCGATCGAGATGGTTGGGTATATCAAGCCGTTCAACCCCCGTCTGTTTATAAACGTGTGCTCTAGATGTTTAGTCCCACGGTGTGGTGTTTTGCAGATGTATTCATAAGGCGCGAGGCCTCTGATTGTTTTAAGCTTTCGGGCGAAGTTGTATGCCATTAAGAAGCTGTGTAGATGGGCTTTCAGCTGATTGTGTGAGTTGTAGTAGTAACGCTTTACGGTTGCTTCCTTAATGCTTCTGTTCATGCGCTCGACTTGGCCGTTGGTCCAAGGGTGCCTTGGCTTGGTCATTCGGTGTTCGATGCCGTACCCATCACAACACATGCCGAACATATGGCGTATATATTGCGCCGTCGGGCCGTTCCGGTAGCGTGGCGGGTGGCAGAACTGGCTGCCGTTATCGGTCAAGATTGTGTGTATCTTGTAAGGCACTGCCTTGATCAGGTTGTGCAGGAATGCCGTTGATATCTGCCTATCTGATTTATCATGCAGTTCTACATATGCGAACTTTGATGTCCGGTCGATAGCAACGAACAGATAAAGTTTACCTTCTTCCGTGCATACTTCTGCAATGTCGATATGGAAGTAGCCAATCGGGTATTTTTTGAATTTTTTCTTTACAGGCTTATCGCCTTCGGCATCTGGTAATCGGTTGATGCCATGTCTTGAGAAGCAGCGGTGCAGAGCTGACCGGGACAGGTGTGGAATCGTGGCCTGAAGCGCGTACAGGCAATCATCCAGCGGCAGCAGCGTATGCATACGGAACGCGACACAAATGGCTTCTTCTTCCTTCATCAAAACCGTCGATGCCGGTTCCTTAGGGCCCATCGGCGCATCATGGACAAAGTCCCGTTGCGCCACTTCGCTACCGTCTTCTCGTTGATTCCGTAGCGCGCGGCCAGAACCTTCAGACCCTCTTGACTATGTTGTATCGCTCGACGCACCGCCTCAGTCGTGCGGGCGCTTCCGTGCAGTATTTGTCCCATAATTCTTCCCTCCGTAAGTGGCTGTATATTACTCCACTACACAGCGGGACTAAACATCTAGACTGCTTCGATATCAGCATCGCATCCCGCATCAAGCTGCGAACCTTGAAACGGCCAATCATGTAACCCAGATCACGCATCATGATCACCAAGTTTCTGCTACCTGCTGAACCACGACTCAAACGAAACAGTTCCTTCAGCTTGGCTTGCAGATAGAATCTCTTTACTTCAATAACTTGACTGCGCTTCCTGTAATCGTAATAGCTGCTTGTCGCAACATCAAAAACCGAACATATCAATGTTACCAATTCTCGCTCCCTTAACTTGTCAATCCGCTCGTATGTCCCAGCTGCTTCGCCATTAAGAGAGCGGTAGTCTTTTTTAAAATGACTTTTTCCTGCTCCAGTCGATCAATCCTGGCTTCCAGCTCCCTTATCTTCTGCTGCTCCGGTGTTAATGCTTTGATTTGCTGGGTGATTCCTATTCGTCCCTGTCGCAACTGCTTCACCCAACGCCTCAATACCGACTTACCTATCCCTAACGATCGTCTTGCCTCTATTATCGTATATCCTTGCCGCGTTACCAGTTCCACTGCTTCCCGTTTAAATTCCGTTGTGAATGATCTTCTTTGCTTTTCCAATGAACACCTCCGAAAGGTTTCTCATACTACATTCTTAATTCGTGTCCGGGATTATTAGACCACTCCACTACCTTGTTCTCTAAGCGGGTGCCGATCTTATGGATAACCTGAATTAGTAAGTCGATGAGAGTGTCAATAATTTCGTGCTGCCGTTGCCAGCAAAATGCTGCTATTAAGGAATAGCGTATTTCCGGCGGATGTCGCCGCAGTTCCCAACTTGATTCTGTACTGGTTCTACGACGATATTTTTGCAACCACTTTACCGGTAGCTCAGAAAATTCTTGTATCGGTAAATCAAACTGGCGAATAAGGGATAATTTGATAAGTTCTAGCAAAACACTATCACCACCGATTCGTCCGACGTCGGCTTTAAGATACGTCAAACCCACCTCGGTATTTTTGACACTGGATCTGCTTTCGATAACGTCATGTTCGTCATTGCCGTTTAGGTCTCCGATTTTTATAATGTGTCTATAGATGCTTTGGTATCAGTGCTCAGCAGTTTGTCGATGGCTTGGAATAGATTGGTTTCGAAAGCATGAACAGCCGACCGTAGTAGTCGCTCCAAGGGGTTAAGTTCAAGTGGCGCCAAAATTGCTTGACGAACCACTGGACCGCTATTTCCTGTAATCGGTCGAATGAGACATCCTGTGGCAAGATTTCAACAATCAGCCATACACGTAATCGTTGTAAATCCTCACCAGCTAGGCTGGCATAATCCCAAAAAGCTTATAATTTTCATACGATGTCGATGACCCGTGCGTCCACCCCATTCGTAAACATCCAGATGTTCTGGCGTTGAATTTGTTACACTTGCAACGTAAACGACAATTTCATGAGGTATGCTTTTTTGATCGGTTGGAAAAAAACCTTGAAATTGGAAAAATTTGAGAAGAATTGCACATCCAAGTCGACCGCTACCAATGCGGCTTGGCAACAACGCCAATTTTTTAGTAGATAGTGACCACTGAGTTTTCAAGTCGTTTTGCCCCAATGCCATTCCAAAAATTTTCCTCGCAATACACCGAATAATTGAGTAGGTCTGCTATTTATCGGCAAGTTTATCGTGAATGCTCATTTATTTGAGGGTATTTGCAGCTATGCGCACACTGCCTCTTCACCGCATGAACTATCGTGTTCTCACTCATAAATGAATGCTGCGCCCTCCATCCACAGCGATGGTTTGACCGGTGATATACGGCGCGTCAGCGATCAAAAACTGCACAGTACGGGCGATATCGTCCGGCTCCCCGCAGCGCTTCAGCAATGTGCTATCAATGATTTGCCGGCGGGCTGCCGCATCAGCCCATTCACCGTCTTCAGGCCAGAGGATCGGCCCCGGTGAAACGCCATTGACGCGCACTTCGGGTGACATTTCAACAGCGAGCGATTTAGTCAAAGCCAGTAATCCACCCTTGGCGGCATTGTAGATGACATAATTTTTCAAAGGCCGCTCGACATGAATATCGACAATGTTCACGATACAACCCCGTCGCTGTTTCAGATATGGTGCTGCTGCCTGAGATAAGAACAATGGTGCTTTAAGGTTACTGCCGATCAGGTCAATCCAGTCGTGCTCGGTAAATTGCTGTAGTGGCGTTGGAAAGAAACTCGACGCATTATTGATAAGCCCATCCAATTGGCCGAAGCGCTGGACTGATTTTTCGATCAACTCGGGCAACAATTCGATCTCTAGCAAATCTGCTTGCACCAATGCGACTGAATCAGGCCGTCTCTGAATCAATTCATCGTGTAGAGACTTGGCTTCTGACAAGGATGTTCGATAATGAATGATCAACCGCGCTCCTTGTGCATGCAATCGCCGGCAGATGGCAGCGCCGACACGTTTGGCGCCGCCCGTGATCAAAATGACACTGTCTTGCACATATACCTCCTCAAGTACTGCTACACTACACAATGAAACCATAATCACGTTGCAATGTACCACAACACTTTTTCCTCTGTCTGTATCGATGACTTTACCTCTTGCCGATCAACATGCATTGAACCATAGCCGCCTGGTACAAAGCAGAATTCGTGACGTCATTGACACTGCAGGCGGATGGATATCGTTTGAACAATTCATGCATCTGGCGCTGTATGCTCCGGGACTGGGATATTACAGCAGTGGCGCAACCAAACTGGGCAGCGCAGGTGATTTTGTCACTGCACCGGAAATTTCACCTTTATTCGGCCGCTCATTGGCACAGCAAATTTTGCAAATCATGCGCTGCATGAATACTCCTGATCTGCTTGAATTTGGTGCAGGCTCCGGAAAACTGGCACTCGATGTTCTGCTTGAATTGGAGCGATGGGATGCCTTACCCAACAAATACTATATTCTCGACGTGAGTGCAGAACTGCGCCTGCGGCAACAAAAACTGCTTGCCGAGCATGCTCCGCATCTCTGCGGAATCATCGAATGGCTCGAGCAATTACCCACTGAGTTCAATGGCGTCATACTGGCTAATGAAGTGCTGGATGCTATGCCAGTGCATTGCGTTACATGGCGTGAGCATGAAATATCTGAGCGAGGGGTGATATGGGAAAATGAGCAATTCACCTGGCAGGAGCACCCGGTTCAAAATGCGGAACTTGTTGCGCTAGCAAACAAGTTATCCTTGCAGATCCATTCTTCAGACGAACCAACCCAGCCTTATCAGAGTGAAATCAATTTGAATGCGCATTATTTCATGCGCAGGCTCGCCGAAATCCTCTGCAAGGGCGCCATTTTACTGATCGACTACGGTTTCGGCAGTACCGAGTACTATCATCCACAGCGCAATCAAGGCACCTTGATGTGCCATTATCGCCATCATGCGCATGACGATCCTTTTTATTTGCCGGGATTGCAAGATATAACCAGTCACGTGAACTTCAGCGCCATTAACCAGGCAGTTGAAAGTTCCACTCTGCAACTGAGTGGATTCACCACTCAGGCGCACTTCTTGATCAACTGCGGGATTACAAACATTCTAGCGCAGACTTCTGCTGAAAACACTCATCATTACTTGCCTCAGGCCAATCAACTGCATAGACTCATTAGTCCGGCGGAAATGGGCGAATTGTTCAAGGTCATCGCGTTCGTGAAAGATATTCCCGAACCATTGATTGGTTTCCAGAGGGGTGATATGAGCCGCATGTTATAGCTTTGCTGTAAAGAAAATAACTGACGCACCGTTATAGAGGAGATATTTTTGTATTGTTGATCATAGAAATTATTCACTACGAATTGATGCGCTTCATTCTCATAACCGATCATTTCCTGATGTAAATTAAAGAAAATCTATCCAATGTTAGTGCTTAACAAATTAGAATTCAGCCACAATCTTCGCCGAACACTGCAGCACGTCTCCCAACTTCCCCCGCTTCCCGAAACGACCCAGGCACTATTAGAACTTCGCAACGATCCCAACGCCAATATTGAAAGGTTAATCGGCCTCATCGAAAAAGACCCGAGCCTGACGGCTTTCATCATGAAATATGCCCGGATGTCCATTTTTGGTTATGGTGAGCGTATCAGTTCGGTGCATCATGCCATTACCTTGGTGTTGGGGTTCAATACTGCGCTCAATCTGACGCTGTGCACAATTTCTGCCGGTTGTTTCAAGTTGCCGAATGACGGTGCATTGGGACGAATCCGCATCTGGAGTCAGGCGCTGACATGCGCTGCATTGAGTTCGGAGTTGTGCCAAAAAATGGCCGATAAGCACCTGATCAATTGCGATCTTGCGTATTTGAATGGATTATTTCATAACTTCGGGCATCTGCTGTTCGGACACCTTTATCCCCGGGAATTCTCTTTTCTCAACAATCTCGTTTCGCGGCATCCGGAGCATAATGCCCGCATATTACAACTGCACACCTTTGGCATCGCTTACGATACGATCGGAATGTATCTGATCAAAGCATGGAATTTACCCGAAGAAATTATGATTGCCGTGGCTGAACAGCATTTTCCTGATTACTCAGGCAATCATGCAGCCTACGTCAAACTCATCGCTGTCTCCAAACGTTTGCTGTCGAATTCAGCAAATGCCGATGGATGTCCGGGCCTGGAAACGGCGACACTCCTGAAAGAATTAGGGATCGATGAATCGGATGCGAAGGTGGCCCAGGAAAGAATCTGCGGTATGCAAAAGGAATTTCTCGTCATTGCGGAAGAAATAAGCGAATAGAAGGCTTGGTTTTTATTTTAGAGCGCAATTGCCAGGAAACTTTAAAAACGACAGCCATGCAACATTGCAATTAAGCTCGCGGCGTTCATTACTTTCACGTAAGCTGGCGTTTTCACATCAATTCTGTATGTTTTAACATGGCTTCCATAATTGTGATGGCCGATGACAACGTCGAGCGCTTTAGAAATCCGAACGATAACGTCAACGCTCAAAACCTCGACCAATGCTCATCGACGATTTGACCATTCTGTATAACAAATCGATAGTTGTAATCATCAATCCGGTAACTCCATACTTCTCGTTTGATATACATAATGCCGCCAAAGGCTCGGGTTTGAATCAATCCCAGATCAGTTCTGATATGAGGTTCACCTAGATTGATCAATAGCTTATCCGAAAGATCCCCTTTGGAAATGAGATTGCCATTGGGAGCACGGAAACCGCATAACAATACAATCGCTAAAACCAGAACCAATAGTTTGTTCATCATCTGTCCCCCTTTATATGATTACAGTTTTTTCAGTTGATGCTCACTATAATCAAGGGAAAATTAATACATGCTGAACGTGAGAAATCTCTGAAATTCATTCTCATATGAACTGTTGAATCGAATCAGAAGAAGATCATGTTGTATTGGAGGTTGCGAGCTGCTTATGCGTCATTTGCAGATGTGCAAAATTTTTGAGTGGGTGAGTGAGAACAATTTTGCCCAAACTGACCGAGGCAGTGTTATCAATTTTTCAGTCATGCTGTTAAGATGAAATTGCCAGCAGAAGCCTTCGTGGAACAGAAAATTTTCTTATTGTTAATATCGTGCGTTTCACCGCCTGATCATTGCCTTGGCGTACTCTCAACCTGCTGACAACTGGAGAATTTACATGCTGTTCGAAACCATTGGAACTATCAGTTTGGTGCATTGCCCATGATATATATTTTAAGTCTGTATTTACCGCGACTTTAGGAAAATGTGAATGACTACGCCCTATGTTTCAAGCAATGTGATCGGAACCCGATTAACCAGCGTCAATGCAATTGATTCATTATTAAGTGATTTGCATTGGGAAAATCCAACGATCACCTATAGCTACCCTACGAGTAATGATCCAATGTTCTGGTCCACACTCATTGGAATGGGGTACGGCTCCCCTTCTAGTGACGGAGAACCCTGGAGCAGTGCAGCCAAGCCACTCACCAGCCAAGATCAAGCCAATTTTGACCAGGCTCTGGAATGCTGGGCCAATGTCGCCAACCTCAATTTTGTTAAGGTCGCCGAAACGCCGAATGAAGTGGGTGACATTCGTGTCGCATATAGTCAAGATCCCGATGAATTTACACTAGCCTGGTCATATTTGCCTGGCCGTAGTGTACGGGCCGGTGATATCTGGGCCAATACCGCAGGACTTCTCAACAGTCAAGATTGGAATCCGGGCACTATTTCCTTTGAAGCACTTCTGCATGAGATCGGTCACGCAGTCGGCCTGAAGCACCCTTTTTTTGATCCCGACAACGAGACGGTCGCAACGCTTCCATCAGGTCTGGACGACACCAGACATACTGTGATGAGTTACACCTACGCCACGCCGGCTGGGGACGAAGGTAATGAATATTCATTCCACCCAACTACTCCTATGATTCTGGATATTGGCGCCATTCAATATCTTTATGGCGCCAACATGCGATACCACAGCGGCAATGACGTCTATGCTTTTGATGAAACAACTCCCTATCATGAAACCATCTGGGATGGTGGCGGGATTGATACCCTTCAATTCACCGGTTCGATGTCAAATGTCATCGATTTGACCCCAGGGGCTGCCTCATTCATTGGCTCACCGGTATACGTGCAATCAAATGGCGTAAACCTCGGTTCAGCCATTCCGAATGTATGGATTGCCAGTGAGGTAATCCTTGAAAATGTGATTGCCGGAGAAGGCAATGATGTCTTGATCGGCAATACCGTCAGCAATTCACTGGATGGAGGACAAGGCATTGATTTCGTCCAGGTGCAATCAGCACGGGCTCAGTCGGTACTGAATAAAAGTGCCAGTGGCTTTACCTTGACTGCCTTGGCTCAACCTACCGACAATGATCAATTGATCAATATCGAGCGATTGAATTTCAATGACGTCAATGTAGCCCTTGATATCGATGGACAAGCGGGTCAAGTAGCCAAATTGCTCGGCGCTGTTTTTGGTGCAACGGCCGTACTCAACCTCGAATTAGTCGGGATTGGCTTGGCCGAAGCAAATAAAGGATTATCTTACGAACAGCTTGGACAGTTGGCCATCCATGCAACCGGATTGACCAGTCATGAAGACATCGTCACGATGTTATGGCAGAACTTATTCAACACGCTTCCCACACGCAGTGAGAAATCTCCTTATATCCATATGCTTGACAATGGAGAGCTTACAACCGGGGCTTTAGCAATCATCGCTGCAGACAGCAGTTTCAATACTGATCACATCGGACTTTCCGGATTGTCGCAGACTGGTCTTCTCTTTCTTTGAAGCCACAGGTGTTTTCGAGCTCATGTTTGATGTTTGTTAAATCAGAATCATAAGATCAAATTGTTGAATTAACCATTCCATCTGACAGCCGTCAATTTTCCACCTTCTTTCTGAAGAATATACAACGTGCCATCCGGATCAACCTGAAGATCCACCAGGGTTTTATAATTGCTAGCGAAGGGTTTTATTTCCCGGGTAGTGGTATCAAACCGGCGAATCCATCCACCACAGAAATCCCCGAAAAAATAATCACCGATGAAATATGCTGGAAACTGCTCAGTGATGGGATTATAAAATGCACTTCCGACAATCGCCGCACAAGGGGCGTTGCCATGATTGTATGCAGCGATAGGATTACGGTATTTCGTATTGTTGCCCCATCCTTCTATTGCCGGCCAACCATAATTGGCGCCTTTCATACCGCGATTGATCTCTTCCGCAATATTCTGGCCAACATCGTTAATGAATATTCGTCCGCTGCCGCGTTGCACCGCAAACGTGAACGGGTTGCGTAGCCCCAATGCCCAAATAGCCCGATTGACACCCTTTGCGGTTTTGAAAAATGGATTGTCAGTCGGAATACTGCCATCTTTGTTGATACGGAGAATTTTACCTTTTAGGTTTGCTAGGCTTTGTGCATTGCTTCCAACCGCATTGTCTCCGACTGCAACATATAATTTTCCGTCGAGTCCGAAATGAATGGCCCCGCCATTATGGTTGAGATGGGTATTGAGCTGTTGTATATCCAGAATGACTACTTCGCTTCCTGGAACAATGCTATTTCCCTGCACTTTGAAACGGCTCACGCGGTTATGAATGACCGGTGTTTTGCTGGTGTAATATACATAAATCCATTGATTAACCAAGAAATTGGGATCGAGCGCAATGCCAAGCAGTCCCCGTTCTCCGGTGCTGTCCACTTTTAGTTTGATGTTCAGCAGCGATGTACTTAATAAATGATCATTGTCCACCACGCGAATTCTTCCGGCTTGTTCGCCGATGAAGATACGGCCATCTGGAGAAACAGCCATTACAGTGGGATTGATTATGTTTTGCGCAATTACTGTAGCCTTAAATCCTGATGGGACTGCTGCTAAAGTTAAGTTTGGAAGTAGAAACGTCACTGTCGCGCAGAATATCCCACCGAGATAAAAACATCGAATAAACTTTGAAGGATAATTTTTAACTGCTGAAGGGAATGTGACGAGTAACGAGAAAAAATGGGGAAATGATACAAGTTCTTTAAAAAACACTAACTTTCTCCTGTAGAAATGAAAATATAAGTGATCAAAATTGTAAAAGATGCCTCCTTTTCTTGTTTTCCTACACCGAATGTACTGAATATTTTTCTACGCGTCAAATGACATATTGTCTCACCATGAATAAATCACGAATGAAAGACAACTTTGCCTGTCAGGCTGAGATTATGCTGACATGTGCGCACAATTAGCTGTTTTAATTGATTTTTACTGATATCAACAAGAAATGATTTCGCAGTGAAGCAGGCTTGGTACAGAAAGTATGTGAATTGCAGAAATGGCAAAAACAAACTGTAAAAAAAACGGCTGCCAGTAGTGAACTGGCAGCCGCCGCAGAGCTAAGAGTTACTAATTTCTATTAATTGCTTTGTCCAACCGGATTTAGTTGACTATCTGTTAATAATTGTTTCCAAGCCGCTGGCAGATTTTGCACCCAGCCGTTGTAAACATTCGGAACAGCTAGAACACCCTGACCGCCAAATCCTGGCAATCCACTCACCGTATCATCTTTGAGCGTAGTGTTCGTATCGACGAGCGATACATAACCAGCAATGGTTGCATCTTCTAAATTGCCATCGTTATTCGGATCGACATCAACGACAGTCAACCGGTTGCCAAACTTGGTAGTCACGTAAGCGTAATAACCTCCATTCGGATTTTCAACGGTTGGTTGTTTTGCACCAAAGTTAGCGCCATGACAACCCGGATCGCAAGGTAAAGCTTTTACGACTGTATCTGTCGCCGTATCCACGATGACAATGCTCCCACCTGTCGAAGCAATTACGACTGCCTTGCCATCGGGTGAAACTGGCGATTGAATTGGCAATATGCCATTATCTTTTGTTCCGTTATTGTTAATATCAGCCTCTCCAGTCGTTACATTATATTCGCCTAAAAGACTGATCGTTTTCAAAAGTTGCCCTTGTTCATTCAACACGCTCAAGCTATGGTGTAACAAGTTTGCCGCATAGATTTTGCTTGAATCAGGCATCATGCCAATAGCGATCGGATGTGCGCCTGGCGCGCCTAACCCCGTAGGGGTGCGAGCCTGGATGCCACCTTGGGCGCCATAGATACCGATGTCACTGGTATTGATATTCGGTGTGACGATCTTGGAGCCATCCGAACTGATCCAATGGCCATGTGGATTTGCCGAGATATGGCCTTGCCCTTGTGTTGGCAGCATTTTGGTCACATTCATTGTTCCCGCCGGAATGACGGAAATGCCATTTTCTCCATTGATCGCGATCGTAATATCATCATTGGTTGGCAGAGTGACGACATGCGACGGTGAATATCCCACTTGAATATTCTTGATCAATGCACCGGTTTCGCGATCGATCATTGAGAATTTATTATCAAACCATTGGGTTTGATAAATAACTGATTGCTCACGGTTCGTCCACATGTTATGAGGATTGTTGTTATTGATCTGTGGGAGTGCAACCTTCCGCTTCACTGTCCAGTTGGCGGTATCCACCACGGTGGTTGTGCCCGCTTTATATTTACCTGCAGTTTTTTCGAATTGAGTATTCACCCAAACTTCACCTACCCCTGGATGTGCTGGGATTGAGCCGGCATTGAGTGTTTCACTTGCATTAAGATCACTCAGAGGTATTGGAAATCCATCCGATTCAAACGTATTCGTAAACGGTGGGCCGGAAATTATTAGTGGAATCGTTGGAAATCTAAGATTCCATGTACCTGATGAATAATCCAACCAATTGGCTGGCGCCGTTGCAATGAAGAATGTTTTCAATAAACGGATTGCCAGATCGCTATTGGTTGCCAACCCTTTTATTCCTGTTACCAGATCAATTTTGTAATTTTGTTGAGGATTACCGATATCAAGCCCATTACTTGGATCTTCATCAACAACAACTGCGCCGAACATATAAGGATGCACCTTACACGTAAAAACATACAGTCCAGGAGTGTCAAGTTTGACGATGCCGCCGCCCCGGTAAGCACTGGATTGATCATAGGGCATATGATGTGCGCCGGTCGGCCAAATCAGGGAACTGATCGTATGGACGCCATTAGTATCCGACATAATGAAATTCACACTGCTGCCCGGCTTCATGACTTCAAGTGATTTTGTTCTGATATCCAAACCTTGCAGCGGAGAACCGTTCGCAGATGGGTCGCTAAGCTTAACGATCGCATCGCCACGCGCGCTTCTAAACCAGCTCGCCGGTTCATCAGAAACTTCAAATGTCACTAAGCCAGGTTCATTCTGCCGAGGTCCCAACAAGATTCCACCATAAGGCGAAGCACCAACTACACTGGCTCCATTTCCACCCACATCATCCACTCTGAAGCTGCCATGCATACCGGCTTCCATGTGAGCGATCAGATGGCAATGATATTGCCAGTCGCCTGCGCCTACACCAGATCCAGCTTTGATCGTGAAGGAATGAGTATCAAATTCCTCTTTCAGCAGTTTGGTATCGATGACTTCGTCAGTTCCTGTTTTCAGCCAGCGGTGCGCATGTAAATGGAAGGTGTGTCCTGGTCCAATGGATAAAATATGGAAACGGACTATATCGTCTTTAACGGCACCTGGATTGGGGTTGGCCCACAACGGTTTCTGCGTCCCATCTTTGTCAATTTCGGTACCCCAGAATGTAGAACCAACCATATACAACACAAATTGCTTGTCGATCTGTGCTTGGGTAACAGGTGTTTTATTCCCGTTGTCTTCTACATAGCGATCTACCGGTCCATGTGCTTTATCGACAATGATTGCACCAAACAGCCCCAACATTTCTCGACCATCCATATTGCCATGGTAAGCATAAGTTCCTGCATTTTTGGCTTTAATGTTGTATGTTTTGGATTTCCCTGGATTAACTTTTGCGGAGTTCTGAGAAAGCCCTGGTACTTTGAATCCGACTTTGATTTCCGTGTTATTGGTTAGCGTAACGTTTAAGGTATCGCCTTTTTTTATAAATAATGATGGCCCAGGAATGACGGCTTCACTTCCCCCCAATGCATAGGCCAATTGTCCATTGGGTAAAGTTTGAGCGGTCAATGAAATATTATGAACCGCAGCCAAGGCTAGCGAGGATGCCAACAGCATGACTGCCAGCACCATCCATCTTGCCCATTGAATCATGGGTCGATTACGACTTGAAGTTTTACGAGTGTTCATTTTCTTGTCCTTATCATCTAGGTATTGATCTTCTCGCTTACTGAACATTAAATTTACCTCTCATGCCCAGCAGTCGGTTGGAAAGATTCTTATCCTCATACTGCGAACTATGCTCAGCTTTGACGCTGAATACATGCTTCTCGAGCGGGCCGATGGCGGCCTGATTGATAAGGTTGTGAGTGCCCGGATCAAACCATTGGTATCCATTTAATTTAAACGTATGAAGATCTGTACCCAATGCGATTAGATGAAATCTCACACGAGAATTCTCTTTTGCGGATAAAGTTGGATTTGGGCCGTGTTTTGATTGTTTTTTACTGACACCATTGATTTCCATTCCCCAGAACGCATCATCCCCCAGGTACAACACATATTCCTTGGCATACTGAGGCCCACCGATTGGGTTGACGATGATTGCGCCAAACAGGCCCTTGTGCTCGGCACCATTGTGGGTTTCAAAATTATGGTCATGATATGCCCAGGTTCCAGCAGTGCCAGGCGCAACATTCCATTTGTATTCATAAATTGAATGGTACTCTTCCAGTCCGGCGCCAGCACCCTCATCATCTCTTTTATTGATGACTTTGAGCGTGCCGTCGCTGAGAATGTCGTAGTGAACGCCATGCACATGAATACTGACTTGTTTGCTGGTGATTCCATCTACTACTTGATCAATGCCTTGGATGATATTAGTGATGGAGATCTTGACGGTATCGCCTTCGGTCAGCTCGATGGTAGGCCCGGGAATGGTTGCTTCGGTACTGTAACGACTCGTGACATCGGCGCCGCCGATTTTGTGACTGAGCATTTTGTACGCCAGCAGCTTATTACCAAAGCCGTCATCACGAGTTTCTTCAGCGGTTAACTCAATCACATGCTCTGCAGCCCGGATATTACCGCTCAGGAATAATGACATCATTATTCCTATTAAGACGGCAACAAACGGCCTAAGCAAAGCGTGGGGAATATACTGCGCGGAACAGGAACTCTCTGAGAGTTCTGTGCCTCCGCACAAATGATTAGATTGAAACGACATTTTTAACATCCCTCCTTTAAATGAAAAATATGTCTCGAATATCATGCTGATTAAAACGATCGGTCCCATACTGAATCGCATTGATCATGCTTGATACTCGAAAAACTCACTCTTTTCAGACAAATAACAGATTTATTGGACTGCTAGATTGTCAAGAATGAGGGAGGGATAGTAACAAAGCCATTTATAACTAAATAGATGTCATTTGTCCCAGAACATTAGTAATTTTTAGGTGTCTTCTGAGTCAAATGTCCCGAACATGTAGGAAACTTTGAAGTAGTTGTAGGAAGGGGCTTTTATGCAGAGTTCAACTTGTTTTTTAACGCCTATTTTTTTATATACGATGGACAACTGATTGCGCACAGTTTTTTCGGTAATTAATAGATGAGCGCTGATTTCCTTTGCAGACAACCCCCTACAGGCCAGATAAGCAACTTGGCGCTCGCTTTCGCTTAATCGTGGGCGTGAAATTTTGCTGACATCACTGACTTTATCCGAATCGTCTCCATTTCCCTGCTGATTCCGTAGCAGCAATTTGGTAATTTGCCGATCAAACCAGATCTGTCCGTCATGGATCGAAAAAATAGCCTTTAGCAATAGCTCGGAAGAATCATGCTTGTTGACGATGCCCACTGCGCCAGAACGGAAAGCTTGCAGGCAGATATCTTTGTCGGTATTAGGAGAAAACGCTAGCACCTTGCATTGCGGATGCATATTCAAGAGCTTGGGAATATGATCCGTACAGTTTCCGTCAGCTAGTTGCAAGTCAAACAGAACCACGTCAGGCTTATGCTGTAACACTAAATCCAGCATTTCTTCGATACAGTGAGTTTCAGCAACTAGATTGATTGCAACCTGATCGTGTAATAAAGAACGTAAGCCCATTCGCATTAGCTCAAAGCTTTCGGCAACGACGAGACGAATGGTATTTTGAGACTCTCCAGTCATGCTTAAGGATTAATTAATTAGGTCAAAAAAACCGCAATTGCACGGTACAAAGCAGTTTCTTGCATGACTTCAGAAGAAGGATACGCTAGAGATCTGTTAAGACACATGGTATCAAGAAACTGGAATATCCTTTTGATTTGAATCATATTCCATTAATTTAATAAGCATTAATTCTATCAAATCCCGCTTATTAACTATAGGAGTCATTTGTCCCAAAAATATAATAGCTGAGTCATAACTTTGAGACAAAATATCCCGATATTGTAGGAAAAACGATATTTTTCACGTAGTCAATTTTTTAAAAACGGCAATAATTTTCTTGTCAATAACGCTAATTATTAAAAAGCATCTATAAAAAAATAGGGTACCTAGCTGTTTGGAAAAAAGACTATCTTCTTAAGATACCAATGTTTGGCTTGACTATACGATGTGAAGGAATCGTGGAAATTGAAAGCTATTGCTCTAGTTTATTTTTAAGAATGGAATGAACTTGCGTGGGATTAGCCTTGCCTTGCGTTGCTTTCATGATTTGGCCAACGAGCGAATTAAACGCTTTTTCTTTACCTTTACGGTAGTCTGACACTTGCTGGGGATGTGCGGATAATATTTGATCGATGAGCCCTTCTAGCGCGACATCATCAGAAATTTGTTTCAATCCTTTTGCTTGAATAAGCGCATCGACGTCTTTACCGAGTTCTCCTTGCCACATGCTCTCAAATACAGTTTTCGCGGCTTTGCCTGAAATGGTGCCGTCACTGATCCGTGTCAATAGGGCGGCCAATTGAGCAGGCATAATCGGGCAACTGGAAATTTCAATACCTTCCTTGTTCAATTGCCCCATGACCTCTCCCATAACCCAATTGGCGCATAATTTGGTCTGTGCTGGTAACAATTTTACGGTTGATTCAAAATAATCCCCTACTTCCCGTGAGTTCGTCAACACCGTGGCGTCATAAGCAGGCAATGATAATTCTGAGACATAGCGTTCCTTCCGTATTTGAGGCAGTTCAGGCAGAGATGATCGAATCTGGTCAATCCATAGCGGGGAGATTTCCAGCGGCAACAAATCAGGATCTGGAAAATAACGATAGTCATTGGCGTCTTCCTTCGAGCGCATCGTGCGTGTTTCATCCTTGTTAGCATCATAGAGACGGGTTTCCTGGCGAATTACGCCGCCATCTTCGAGTATGTCGATTTGACGCCGTGCTTCATAGTCGATGGCTTTTTCGAGGAAGCGGAACGAGTTGAGATTTTTGATTTCGCATCGTGTACCCAATTTTTCTTGTCCACACGGACGCACTGACACATTGGCATCGCAACGGAAAGAACCTTCCTGCATATTGCCATCGCAAATGCCGATCCAACGTACCAGAGAATGCAAGGTTTTAGCATATGCGACCGCTTCGGCGCTGCTGCGCATATCGGGTTCGGAAACGATTTCCAGTAATGGTGTGCCCGCCCGATTCAGATCAATGCCGCTCATGCCGTGAAAATCTTCATGCAGCGATTTGCCAGCATCTTCTTCCAGATGCGCACGCGTCAGACGAATGATTTTTTCACCTCCTTCGATTTGAATTAGAACGATACCGCCTTGCACGATGGGTAATTCATATTGACTGATTTGATACCCTTTGGGTAAATCAGGATAGAAATAATTTTTGCGTGCAAAAATCGATGGCGAATTGATAGTAGCCCCAACCGACAAGCCAAATTTAATTGCTCGCTCTACCGCTCCTCTATTGAGTACAGGCAAAACGCCCGGTAATGCCAGATCGATCACGCATGCCTGAGTGTTCGGCAATGCGCCATAGCCGGTCGAAGCGCCTGAGAAAATTTTTGATTGCGTTGAAAGCTGAGCATGTACTTCAAGACCGATGACGATTTCCCATTGCATGATTGATGTCCGATTCGATAAATATAAATTGAATGAACTGAATAATTTGCTGAGTTACAGCAGCTATAGAGGCGATTGCTGGTGCCAATCGGTGGCTTGTTGATATTGATGCGCAACATTCAGCATTTGTGCTTCGCGAAAGTAATTGCCGATGATGTGTAATCCCACCGGGCGATGCTTGTCTCCGAATCCAACAGGAATGGACATTGCCGGCAATCCTGTCAGGTTGGCTGCACTGGTGTAAATGTCCGATAAATACATTTGAATGGGATCATTGCTTTTCTCCCCCAAATTAAAAGCCACTGTCGGAGTTGTCGGCCCCATGATGATGTCACAGTGTTTATAAGCGTCAGCGAAGTCCTGAGCGATCAGGCGGCGCAGTTTCTGTGCTTTGATATAGTAGGCGTCATAGTAGCCATGAGACAACACGTAGGTGCCGATCAAAATACGCCGTTTGACTTCTGGACCGAAACCCTGCGCACGGGTCTTGCGGTACATATCGCCCAAATCGCTATATGACTCGGCGCGATAACCATATCGCACGCCGTCAAAACGGGATAAATTGCTCGAAGCCTCAGCAGGTGCGAGCACATAATAGACCGGGATCGATAATGGAGTATTGGGCAAGCTGATCTCAACCGTCTGTGCACCTAATTTGCGATACTCATCAAGTGCGGTTTCAATGGCCGCTTCAACATCTTTACTCATCCCTTCGGCGAAGTATTCCTTTGGCAAGCCAATCCGCACGCCATCCAGAGGTTTTGACAGGTCAAGCGTGTAATCTTCTGCGTCCCGTTGCAGGCTGGTGGAATCTCGGAAATCGAATCCGACCATGACATTCAGCAAAAGCGCGAGATCTTCTGCCGATTTTGCCATCGGCCCGGCCTGATCCAGACTCGACGCAAATGCAATCATGCCATAGCGCGATACCAAGCCGTAAGTCGGTTTGATTCCGGAAATCCCGCACAAGGCAGCCGGCTGTCGAATGGAGCCACCGGTATCTGTGCCCGTCGCTGCTGGAGCCAGTCGCGCTGCCACAGCAGAAGCCGCGCCACCCGAGCTTCCACCGGGAACCGCCAAGGGATCCCACGGATTGCGGACAACGCCATAAAAAGAAGTTTCATTACTGGATCCCATCGCAAATTCATCCATATTGGTTTTGCCAATATTGACTGCGCCGATTAGATTGAAACGTTCGATGACGCCTGCATCATAAGGAGACACAAAATTCGAGAGCATTTTTGAGCCACAGGTCGTCAGCCAGCCTTTCGCGCAAAAAATATCTTTCTGGGCAATGGGGATTCCTGTCAAAGGACTTGCCCTGCCTGATGCCAGCAGAGTATCCGCTGTTTTCGCCTGTGCAAGGCTCATTTCTTCATTCACGGTAATGAATGCGTTGTATTGAGAATTAAGTTCATGAATGCGATTCAAGAATTCCGTCGTCAATTCTGTACTTGAGATTTTCTTGTTTGCAAGATGACTCGACAGTTGTTTAAGGCTGGCATTAAGTAAGGTATTCATTACTGAAATAGTCGATTACGTGGAATTATGGCCGCGCCGGATATCCATTCGCAGCACGCTCACTGTGTCTAGGAAAGAGGATGGACTCTGAATTCCAGAGACACATTAAATCATTCGATGACTTTGGGAACAAGATACAACCCCGCTTCAACCTGAGGGGCGATGGCTTGGCAAGATTCGCGCTGATTCGTCTCGGTGACTTCATCGTCGCGCAGACGCTGGGTTACGCTTTGGGCATGTGACATCGGATCTACTGATGATGTATCAATCGATTGCATGGTTTCTATGAGATTGAAAATGCCGGTCAATTGCGTCAAAACCGCCTCGGCTTCGCCATGATCAATTTCAATATAAGCGAGATCAGCAATGCGTTTCACATCAGTTACAGTTAGAGTCATGTTAGATTGGCAACCTTATATTTGAAGACGTATTAGGGTATCATGCCCCAAGTTTCACCGGCGTATTATTTTTTTACGGGCTTTTCAATACTGCTCTCGTCTTAAATCATAATCACTCATAACGGATTTTGCCACCATGTTTAATTTCTTGAACAACAATATTCTCGGAAACTATTTTTCAACAGATATGGCAATTGACCTGGGCACGGCGAATACGCTGATTTATGTCCAAGACCACGGTATCGTTCTCGACGAACCCTCGGTAGTGGCTATCCGCGAAGAAAGCGGAGCCAATGGCAAGAAAATGATTCAACAGGTTGGTCTCGCGGCCAAACAGATGTTAGGACGTACACCCGGCAATATTACAGCGATCCGGCCCATGAAGGATGGCGTTATCGCAGACTTCACGGTCACCGAGCAAATGCTCAAGATGTTTATCCGCAAGGTCAATCCGCCGCGCTTGTTTTCAGCCAATCCCCGCATTGTGATTTGTGTGCCCTATGGTTCTACGCAAGTTGAACGCCGAGCCATCCGCGAAGCAGCTTATGGTGCGGGTGCGCGCAAGGTTGAGCTGATCGAGGAACCCATGGCAGCAGCGCTTGGCGCCGATCTGCCCGTTGAATCACCCACCGGCTCTATGGTGGTCGATATCGGTGGCGGTACCACAGAAGTGGGTATCGTGTCGTTGGGAGGGATTGTGTACTCCAACTCGGTGAGGGTTGGCGGGGATAAATTCGATGAAGCCATCATTCATTACATACGTCGTAATTATGGCATGTTGATCGGCGAAGTAACCGCTGAAATCATCAAAAAGGAAATTGGTTCTGCTTTTCCCGGCTCTGAAGTCCGCGAAATTGAAGTCAAAGGCCGCAATCTGGCGGAAGGAATTCCGCGCAGCTTTACGATTTCCAGCAATGAAATTCTGGAAGCGCTGACCGAACCATTGAACAATATCGTCAGCGCCGTTAAAACTGCACTGGAACATACACCACCGGAGCTCGGTGCGGACATTGCTGAAAAAGGCATGGTCATGACCGGTGGCGGCGCTTTATTGCGCGATGTGGATCGGCTGTTGATGGAAGAAACTGGGTTGTCCGTCATCATAGCGGATGATCCCCTGACCTGTGTCGTTCGTGGCGCTGGCATTGCACTGGAAAACATGGATCGAACGATAGGGATTTTTGCGCGCGATTAATGCAACTGCTTTGAAGCAAGATTCCTAGCTGCCGAATGTAATGAAGACTGCTCCTCAGTTTTTCAGGCATGGACCAGGGCCGTTTGCACGGCTGTTTGTGTTCATTTTGCTGTCGTGCCTGCTGATCGCCGAAGATCTGCGGTTCAAGTTTTTTCCTGAAATACGGCAAACTATTGGCATCGTTATCTTTCCATTGCAGAAAGTCGCCTATCTTCCAACTAATGTCTATGATCAGATTGAAGAGCTTTTGGCGAACCTGTACTTGCTTGAAGAAAACATAAAACTCAGGCAACAATATCTGGAGGATCGTGAGCAGCTGCTGACTGTACACACCTTACAGACTGAAAATGAGCATTTGCGCCAATTGCTGGGCGCAGTCCAGTATATTGAAACCAATACCGAAGCCAAGGCGGTATTGGCTGATATTCTGTACACTCCACGAGATCCCTTCAATCATAAAATCACTTTGAACAAAGGTCATTATCATGGTATTCAGCTTGGTCAGCCGGTCATCGATGATAAAGGCATCATCGGTCAAATCACGCAATTGTATCCATGGTCATCGGAAGTGACCCTGCTGATCGATAAAAACCATTCTGTACCTGTTCAAGTGTTGCGCAATAGTCTGCGCTCAGTAGTGACCGGCACCGGCAAAAAAGATGAGTTGGAATTACGCTATTTATCAGTGAGTACCGACATACAACAAGGTGATCTGCTGGTAACCTCCGGAATTGGCGGTGTCTATCCAACGGGTATTCCTGTCGCGATGGTGCAGAGAATAGAACGAGATCCCGTCGATGATTTTGTTCAAATCATCAGCAAGCCCATTGCCGGTGTTGACCGTAACCGGCAAGTCTTGGTGTTATCGCTTGTTCAGCCGTCGCCAAGTGACTCTATCGAGATGCCTGAAATTGAATCGAAAAAAAACTGAAACCAAAAAGCTGAATCCTGGAGAATATTACAAACAGGATATTTATATACCTCCCACTGGCCGGTATATCGCTATCAGTTTGATAATCGCGTTGACGATCAATTTCTTGCCCTTGCCGCAGCATGTATTATTTTTTCGCCCGGATCTTGTAGCGCTTACACTGATTTACTGGAGCGTCAATCACCCGCATAAAATCGGCATGAGCGTGGCATTCGTGATGGGTTTGCTGATGGATGTCGGCAATACCAGCATACTTGGGCAACATGCACTGGCCTACTGTGTCGCCATTTATCTGACGTTGGTGCTGGGTCGCCGGTTACGCATATTCAATCTGTTGCAACAAGCGCCTCAAATCGGCTTGATACTATTGGTAATGCAGATTGTCATTGTCCTGATTGCAGTATTGGGCGGCTCCCGTTTACCAGGCTGGTCATATTTTTTTGCGACAGTGGCGGGCACGCTATTATGGGTTCCGCTATCCGTTCTGCTGAATGCACCCCTGAAGCAAAAATCAGATCCCAACACCTTATGAAACATAAAGTGGAACTACGAAATCATCCGATTGAATTGCATAAATTCCGCATTCGTCTGGCTGTAAGCGCTGCATTTGTCGTGGTGCTGTTCGCGGCACTGTATGTACGCTTCTATTATTTACAAATTACCCGGGAAGATCACTATCACACGCTGGCGGAAGCCAATCGCATTTCCATACTTCCACTGGTTCCGAACCGTGGGCTGATCTATGACCGCAATGGCAGAATTCTGGCGCAAAACTATTTTGCTTACGCGTTAGAAATGGTGCCTAGCAAAGTTGCTGACATCGAGAATACGCTTGACGAATTAGCAACCATCATAGAAATAACTCCGGTCGATCGCCAGCGTTTCAAGAAATTGATGAGAGAAAGCAAACGCTTCAAAAGCTTGCCCATTCGTAATCGACTCACCGATGTTGAAATCGCGAGCTTTGCAGCCAATCGCTACCGTTTTCCGGGCGTTGAAATCAAGGCGCAGGTGTTTCGCCAATATCCGGAAAAAGAAACCGTTTCCCATGTCGTCGGTTATATCAGCCGCATCAATGACCGGGATCTCGAGCAACTGGAGTTGAACGGTGATCTCAATAACTATCGCGGTTCTCATCATATTGGAAAGATTGGCGTTGAACAAAGCTATGAACGGGAATTACATGGAATCACCGGATTTGAAGAAGTTGAAACCGATGCCGCGGGCCGGTCGATTCGTGTTCTTTCGCGCACCCGGCCGACTTCCGGCAATAATCTAATTTTGTCATTGGATTTGGGTTTGCAGGAAGCCGCTGAAAAAGCCTTTGGAGAGCGACGGGGTGCGCTGGTGGCGTTGAATCCAAACAATGGGGAAATACTGGCCTTTTTGAGCAAACCCGGTTATGACAATAATCTATTCATTGGCGGCATAGACCAGGAAAACTGGAATTTACTGAATAACTCAATCGACAGGCCACTCAACAATCGAGCGCTTCGCGGCATTTATCCTCCTGGCTCGACATTCAAGCCTTTCATGGCATTGGCGGCACTGGAACTGGGAAAACGGAGTCCAGAATACAGCATGAGCGATCCCGGTTACTTTTCCCTCCCCGGCGTCGATCGTCGGTATCGCGACTGGAAGCCCGGCGGCCACGGTCGAGTCAATCTGCATAAATCATTGGTCGTCTCATGCGATACGTATTATTACAGTCTTGCCAATGATCTCGGAATCGATAATATCCACAACTTTATTAGCCAATTCGGGTTAGGAAAAAAAACCGGCATAGACATCGAGGGCGAAGTCTCAGGACTGTTGCCATCGGCCGGCTGGAAAATGAAACAATACAAGCAAAAATGGTACGCCGGCGATACCATTTCAGTCGCCATTGGGCAAGGCTATAATCTCACCACTCCATTGCAGCTTGCCTTTGCAACCATGATGATAGCGAATAACGGCAAAGCCTACCAACCACGGCTGGTCAAGCAAATACAAAACAGCCAGTCCGGGCACATTGCAGATGTACCCGCGAAACTTCTTTACACGCTCAATCTGAAACCAACGCATCTGGAGATCGTTAAAAATGCACTGGTTGATGTTACCCGGCCGGGAGGAACTGCTGCAAAAGCGGGCAACAACTCGGCGTATTCGTTTGCCGGCAAAACCGGCACGTCACAAGTGATCGGAATCAAGCAGGGAGAACGTTACAATGAGAAATCGATCAATGAACGCCACCGTGATCACGCAATGTTTATCGCCTATGCGCCGGCCGACAATCCGCAAATTGCCCTGGCGGTATTAGTCGAAAATACCGGCACCGGCGGATCGACAGCCGCGCCGATAGCGCGGCAGGTATTTGACTACTTTTTACTGGGCAAGGAACCTGAATCCACCATTGCTCAAGTCACCGAGATCATTGAAGAGCATGCTCATGAGCATCTTTAGCAATAACCGGAAGGATAACGGATAATGCAAAGGTTCTAATTTGTAATTTGAGGTCGATTTTAAGCACCACGACCGAGCGGGGTAGCTTCTCAAGTTTTTTCCAGTAACCATGGCTGCCTCATCATTCATGGAATAACATCAAATAAGTCTGTGTTCTCAAATGATTGAATTAAGAAAGATTTGGTATTATTTTTCACGCTATATCGACGGTTTTCTTTTAGTCGGCATTCTTATGTTGATGATCATTGGTTTGACGGTACTGTATAGTGCCACCGGTGCCAATGTGACTAAAGTTAGCCATCAAATGCTCAACATGTCGGTTGCTCTGGTGATCATGTGGATGGTCGCTAATATACCGTTGCAGCAGATCAGACGGCTTGCAGTGCCGATGTATGTACTCGGCCTTGCTTTGCTGGTGGGCGTTGCATTCTTTGGAGAAATCAATAATGGCGCCAGACGCTGGCTCAATATCGGCATTACCAGAATTCAGCCTTCTGAGTTGATGAAAATCGCCATTCCCCTCATGATGGCTTGGTATTTTGACAAGCACGAAATCACGCTGCGCCTGAGAGATTACCTTGGCGCAACAATACTACTGATGTTTCCGGTACTTCTGATTTTGAAGCAACCCGATCTTGGAACGGCTTTATTGATTGCCGCCAGCGGTTTTTATGTACTTTTTCTGGCTGGCTTGTCGTGGCGCATCATTATTGGGTTGTGCATCGCCGCAGTTGGGAGTTTTCCCATTCTATGGACTATGATGCATGATTACCAGCGACAACGTATCATGACGTTGCTGGACCCATCACAGGATCCGCTAGGTGCAGGCTATCACACCATTCAATCATCAATTGCGATCGGGTCGGGCGGGTTGATCGGCAAAGGCTGGCAAAACGGCACTCAGACGCAACTGGACTTCTTACCGGAACAAAGCACTGATTTTATTTTTGCGGTGTTTTCAGAAGAATTTGGATTGATTGGCAATTCATTGCTTTTATTGGCCTATCTTGTGGTGATCGGACGTTGCTTAGTGATAACAGCCAATGCATCCACGCAATTTACTCGACTGATCGCTGGCTCCATTACATTGACTTTCTTCACTTATATTTTTGTGAACATGGGAATGGTTAGTGGTATTCTTCCGGTTGTGGGCGTGCCTCTCCCGTTGATTAGCTATGGCGGAACGTCCATGGTGACCATGTTGCTCGGTTTTGGTATTTTAATGAGTATTCAAACACATCCTAAACTCATCAAGACATGACAATGACACATATCTCATTTGCCCATCCAGTCGCGCGAATAATATCCATGCTGATCGTTGCATCTCTGGCGGCTTGCAACAGTATTCCGCAGCAGGGCAGCCGATCCAAGCAACCTTTTCCCTCAGTTGCTTCTTCTGATAAACATTCTCAGACAGGCTCAACAGCTCGTAAAGGAGGGGGTTATTATCTGGACGATGGCCCAGGCGATAATCCTCCTCCTAATTTGCACTTGACCCCTGATGCTGAACCAAAAGTAGAACAATTGCGACAAGCCAATATGCAACCTTATGTTGCGTTGGGAAAACCATACAAGCCGATGACCAAGCTTCATTCTTATAAGGAACGCGGTATTGCTTCGTGGTATGGTCGCCGCTACCACGGTAATCCAACCGCATCCGGCGAAATTTACGATATGTATGGCATGACAGCTGCACATCCTACATTGCCATTGCCCAGTTATGCCAAAGTCACTAATCTGGAAAATGGTAAATCAATCGTTGTAAGGCTTAATGATCGAGGCCCATTCCTTTCCGATCGCGTCATCGATCTTTCGTATACGGCAGCGTACAAGTTAGGAATCATAGCGGGAGGAAGCGGTCAGGTGGAGGTCGAAAGCATCATACCAGGCGATGCACAAATCCTCAATGTCGTGAATGCTCGTCCGGCCACTTCTTCAGCTTCGACCAGCAGTAATAAGCGTGAGGCGAATTCAATGTATCTTCAATTGGGAGCCTTTGGTTCGCCCGATAACGCTCATAACTTTCTCAGCCACCTAAAAAAGAAAATTCCCTGGCTCAACAAAGAAATCAATATCACAAAAAATAAAGGTTTGTATAAGATTCATGCTGGTCCGTATCATGACCAAATGCTGGCAAAGCAAGACGCCAGCGCAATCACTCAGCATCTTTCACTGACGCCAGTGCTCGTTATCGATTAACTGAAAAACGCCAATAAAGCTAGGGAAATGCTGACTAATTCGGCGAATGAGATAAAGATACGCAGAAGGATCGATAAAGATCGCTCAATGAACTTGCGGGCTTGATGACTGTTTTATACGCTCGGCTGATCAATTCAATGACTACTCAGTGTGCTCTTCCAAAAAAAATCCCTATTGCAAGCAACAGGGATTAAAGGGCCTCGTCATAAAATCTTCATCATTAATTCACAACCTCGACATCAATTCATTATCCTTTACACATCATCTAACTCTGCATGGCGGGTTCAACATTGCGCAATTGCTGTCATCTATCGTTCACTATACGCCCGCTGATCTGATTCAATGATTTAATAAAAGGGGAAATATTCCCCTATATCTGCGTTATGAAAGTGATTTTTCCAGACACATGGGAGTTAGGTGAGATCCATTGAGCCGGTGTGCTATGAATTGTCCGCAGGCTAATGATGAAGTGATTAGATTGGATATAATGCTATACTCATTACCGCTTATGTAAACTCTCAAACAAGCAGTGAGTGAGCGGTAAATCCGGGTGAAATGAGATACAACCTGTGCAATTTTTATGAGTCAGCCATGAATCGGCAGTTCCTGATGCTTGATTTGAATGTGCAATATAACCACAGCCCCAATGATTCTTTGACCTTGCCTCAACGAATTCCTTGAAACGCTGCGTGGTAATCCTAGAAACAAGCAATTCACATTTAGGTGAATCGAATATCGCCATTTTTTCGATTGAGATTATTGATATCATCCGACTCAAGACTTTTATAAATGTTATCGACCCTAGCCCTAACATCCATTAACCATGTGCTACACAACGAAACATGGGCATGCGAGCGACTTCAATCCATTAGCGGCCAAACGGTTTGCCTGCAGATATCGTCCTTGATCCATCTGAAAATAATGATTAATTCCATAGGTGAGTTACAGAAATTGCCTGATGATGCGGATACCGATGCAACGATCATACTGCCATCACTGCTGCAACCTAATCTGTTCGATCGTGGATGGTCTGTTGAGAAATCCATTCAGATCATCGGGAATGAATCACTGGCCAGCGAAATCATCGCGCTCTGTAAACAACTCAATCTCGACAGGGTCGTTGCACACGACCTGAGCAAGGCACTAGGTGATATTCCAGCTAATCGCATTACCAGCGCAGGAAGAGACTTCATTCAGTGGCACACTAAAAATTTTAACGCGTTATCGCAAGCTCTCTCTGAATTTCTAACGGAAGAAAAACCAGTACTCGCTAAGACGGATGCGATCAATCAACTCATTTCGGACATACAGGATCTGCAATATCAGGTGGAAGCCGTTGAGCGGCGTGTAAACGGTCTGGTTGCATCCGTGTATGATGTGCTTTCTGAAAATTCGACGAATTAAAAAACCTATGTTTTTTGTCCCACTGAGTCACTTCGCTTAACGGTTGATTATTTAATACGCTGCGTACCATCTCGACAAAACTAAAAATACATGCGTTTATTTCGCCTCATCAAAATCCAATATGTTGCCTTTCAGTTCGGGCTTGACGAATTTGCGCTAAGCCATAGCCGGCTGAGGCTTCTTCGACTTTTGGTAAACAAGCTCATTTTCTGGCGAAAGCTGGACAAACCTCGCGGTGAACGGCTGCGTCTGGCGCTGGAAGCGCTTGGGCCTATTTTTGTAAAATTCGGCCAGATGCTGTCTACACGGCGCGATCTGCTTCCTCAGGATATCGCGGATGAACTGGCTAAATTGCAAGACCAAGTGCCACCATTTTCATCAGATCTTGCGTTGGCTATTCTGGAAAAGGTTTACGGACGGAAAATCCACGAGGTATTTTTTAAATTCGATCTGGTTCCCGAAGCCAGCGCATCAGTTGCGCAAGTTCATTTTGCTGTATTGCATGATGGCACTGAAGTGGCGGTCAAAATCCTGCGCCCTAATCTGGCGCCCATCATTATGCATGACGTCGCTTTATTGGATACAGGTGCCTGGCTTGCGGAAACGGTCTGGTCAGATGGCAAGCGATTGAAATTGCGACAAGTGGTGTCAGAATTTGCCCGCCATCTCGATGATGAACTGGATCTGATGCGAGAAGCGGCCAATTGCAGTCAACTGCGGCGTAATTTTCTCGATTCGCCTTTATTGCTAGTGCCAGAAGTCTACTGGGATTACTGCCACAGCAATGTCATGGTCATGGAGCGCGTCAAAGGTATTCCGATCAGTCATGTGGAAACGCTCAAAGAACAGGGAATCGATATTCCTCAGTTAGCCCGAGTTGGCGTTGAAATATTCTTCACCCAGGTATTCCGCGATGGCTATTTTCATGCCGACATGCATCCAGGTAATATTTTCGTCGGCCAGGATGGCCGGTATATTGCGGTCGACTTTGGCATCATGGGCACCTTGAGCGATGAAGACAAGAATTATCTTGCACAGAATTTTTTAGCTTTCTTCCGCCGCGACTATGGTCGCGTTGCACAAGCGCATGTTGAAGCCGGATGGGCTCCTAAGAATACACGTGTCGATGATTTTGAAGCTGCGATTCGGGCCGTTTGTGAACCGATTTTTGACAAGCCACTGAAAGAAATATCGTTCGGACGCGTTCTTCTGCAACTTTTTCAAGCTTCCCGGCAATTCAACGTTGAAATACAGCCGCAATTGGTACTATTGCAGAAAACTCTGCTGAACATCGAGGGTTTGGGGCGTGATCTAGATCCTAATCTTGATTTATGGAAAACTGCCAAGCCCTTTCTTGAGAATTGGATGTCCGAACAGATCGGCGTGCGTGGATTTGCCAGCCGAGTTCAAAAAGAAGCACCTAACTGGGCCATTATTCTGCCGGAATTTCCGCGCTTGTTGCATCAGGTTTTGTCCGAAAAACGTACGCATGAATTGGAAAAGCTGATGACTATCATGGTGATTGAAGAAAAACGCCAGAATAGACTGTTGATCCTGATTGCTCTGTTATTGATTGGCTTGCTTGTCTGGCAGATTTTGCACTAATGGGCCGCAAGATGAATATGATTTTTCTTTTGTGATTATCTTATGAGCTATTACCTGCATCATGTTTTTTTCTGTACTAATCAGCGCGATAACGGCGCCAAATGCTGTAACAATTTTGGTGCTCAAGAATTGCGCGATTACGCTAAAGAACGTATTAAATCCCTAAAACTGAACGGAAAAAACAAAATCCGCATTAACAATGCCGGATGCCTGGATCGCTGTAACGAAGGCCCCGTCATCGTCATTTATCCTGATGAAACCTGGTATACCTATCTCGACAAGGATGACATCGATGAAATCATTGATGAGCATCTCATTAAAGGAAACATTGTTGAACGCCTGCGGATATGACAGACAAACCTTATTGGTTGCATGAGGAATAATGCTGTGCCTGCGCAGATTCAAAAATTGTTCATTTCTAGTTCCATTGGAAAGCTTGAAGTCGTTCGTGGCAAGCCTGATTCAGTGCCACGCGGAATCGCAGTCATTGCGCACCCCCATCCATTACATGGCGGCACGATGGACAATAAAGTCGTTCAAACCATGTTCTCGACTTTGCTTGCACTGAATTTCATCACTGTCAAATTCAATTTTCGGGGCGTCGGACTCAGTGAGGGACAGTACGATCAAGGGGTTGGAGAAACCGATGATGTGATTTCGGTAGTAAAAACACTAAATGATCCTCCCGAAACCGAAGGAGTTCGTTTACCGTTACTGCTGGCAGGTTTTTCTTTTGGCGGTGCGATTCAGCTCCACGCAGCCCATGCGCTAAACCCTGACTATCTGCTATTGGTGGCGCCGTCGGTCGCCCACCTGCATGCTCCCCCGGTACCGGAAACGACTGAGCATGCTTTGATCATCCAGGGTGACAAAGATAACATCGTATCGCCGGCCACTATCCTGGACTGGGCAATGCCTACGTCACAACCGATCGTATTCATACCGGGCGCCGAGCATTTCTTTCACGGTAAGTTAATGATACTTAAAGATGTCATCACGAAAGCTTTTCGCCCGTCTTAAGAAATTCTGATTCCTTGCACTCGATGATATGCTCACTTGAGCATACGTGTACATCACGGATACGACTCGTTTCCGATCTACTCTCTCTGCTATGCAGCTTTGCTGCATCATTATCTAGGTTGGAATTCCAAGCCTTGTTTTGAAACCTTTTTGCTATTCAACCAGTCGATGCTGAATGGCATATCGGACTAACTGAGCATTATTTTTCATATTCATCTTTTCCAGAATTCGGGATCGGTAGGTACTGACGGTCTTGACACTGAGTGATAATTTGTTCGCGATTGCTGTGAGCGATTCGCCTGCGACGATGAGTTTGAATACATGGAGTTCCCGATCTGAAAACGTCGTGTGAGTCAACGCTCCAGAATCAAGCACAGGATTGAACAATAGTTTTTCCGCCAGTTCAGGATTTACATATTTGCCACCCTTCGCTAAACGGCGAATGACATTGATGAGTTGATCGGTTGGACTGTCTTTCGTCAAATAGCCGGACGCTCCTGAGCGAATGGCGCGAATGGCGTATTCTTCTTCAGGATACATGCTCAGAACGAGAATGCGGGAGGCTGAATTTGCCGATAAAATCCGCTTCAGAATATCCAATCCATTGATGTCCGGCAAATTGATATCCAATAATGCAATGTCCCATTCAAATTCCCGGGATTTCTTGAGTATGTCTTTACCATCTACTGCTTCGGCAACGACATGAATATCCTCGGTTTCGCTGAAAATTCTGCGCAACCCATCGCGAAACAAAGCATGGTCATCTGCAATCATTACGTTAATCATTCGACTGATTCCTCAATTAATTCGATTTCTGTTAAAGGTATTTTAAGCGTCACATGGCTGCCTTTGATCGAAGAACCATGTATTTCGAGTTTTCCGCCCAGTTGTTGCATTCGTTCATTCATACCTATGATTCCAAATGATCCTGGACTGAGCATTTGCGATTCAGTAATTCCCACACCGTTATCTTTAATGATAACAGCAAGACTGTCATTATCTTCGAGAAGTTCTACATCAACTTTGGTCGCATTGGAATGACGGGTGATATTGATAAAAGCTTCTTGGATGATCCTAAAGACACTGGTTTCGTGATGTTTGTCGATAAATGAAAAATTTGGAACCATGGATTCCAGCGAGCACTTGATATTCGTGCGTTGCTCGAATTCGCGGATCAACCATTCGATGGCGCCATATAGCCCGAGATGATCCAGGACGTTTGGCCGCAAATTCACTGAAACCCTGCGCGCTGTCTCGATGGCTTCTCCCGTAAGCCGATATAATGATGTGATTCGTTCGTGCATTGGTTCGGCGCTTATTTTTTTGGATAGCCAATCGAGATCCATTTTCAGAACGGTCAACGTTCCGCCCAGCACATCATGAATCTCTCGACCGATGCGAGTTCTCTCCTCTTCTCTGACATCTTGCAAATGGGTTGTCAAATGGCGCAGATTTTCAATCAGACGCTTACGTTCAGTGATGTCTTCAATCATGCAGACATAGCAGGCTTCCATGTCGCCAACCATTTCAAACAATACGATGGACATTTCGATCCAGATGATGGATCCATCCGGACACAATATTCTTTTGATGATCTTGGAATCATGCAGTTGCTGGTCGACAATTCGCCGCATGTCATCTCTATAGGAGGATAAATCGTCCTGATGAATGATATCCGGCTGAGTGAGATTCAATAGCTCAACTACGCTTCTTCCTACGATGGCTGCATATTTAGGATTGACATTGTAATATCGGCCGGTCTGCAGATTGATCAGGGCAATACCCAAAGGCGCTTTTTCAAAAATGATCTGGAACCGCTTCTGGGCCTTCTGATTACTTTCTTCAATACGTTTTCTTTCGATTGAATAGCGAATGACGCGCGCCAAAACCCCTTCTGTCAGACTTCCTTTGACCAAATAATCCTGCGCTCCAGCGCTGATCGTTTTTATCGCAAGCTTTTCATCATCACGGAAAGATAGCACTGCGATCGGTATACTTGGTGCCTGCTCGCGTAAACGGGTAATGGTGGAAATTCCATCACTGTCGGGCAATGTCAAATCGGAGAGGATCAAATCAAAAGAATATTGGGTAATGAGTTCGAATGCCCTGTTTAAACGCTCTGCATGAACAATGCTGATCTGATCACCCATCGCCAATTGCAAATCATTTTGCACCAGTATTGCGTCTGTTTCGTTATCTTCAATCAGTAAAATTTGGATTTTGGATATCGTCATGATGGGTTAAGGTTCATATAAAATCGATACTGAAAACCAAAAGTCATTGATGGATTTAGCGATTTTAATACACTCATCAAAATCGACCGATTTCTTTATATAACCATTCGCAAAACTGTTATAAGCGGCCTTGACATCTTCATTTACCACAGAAGAAGTATACACAATAGTAGGAATGCATTTGAACTCAGGATCGGCTTTTACTGCAGTTAACACTTCTAGGCCATTTTTTCTTGGCATATTCAAATCCAGCAAAATAATATCTGGACGGGGTACTGTGTGATATTGGCCTTGCCGTTTTAAAAAATCCATCGCATATACGCCATCTTCAGCCACATGGATTTCATAGTTTTTTCCCTCGCAAAAGGAGAATGCCTCTTTCATCAGCAACACATCTGTTGGATTATCATCAATCATCAAAATCACATGAGGTCGGGTATTATTTCTAGAATGCATAAGAATCAATGAGATTTGGGAATCGTAAAATAAATCGTAGAACCTACGCTAGGCTTTGACTTAATCCATATTTTGCCGCCATGATGCTCTACTACTTTTTTGCAAATTGCCAAGCCAATACCTGTTCCCACATACTCCTTGCGGCTATGTAATCGTTGAAAAACACGGAAAATTCGTTCAAGATACTGCTCCTCGATACCAATTCCATTATCCGACACCGAAAAAATCCATTCATTGAAATTTTGCTCGACGTCGATATGAATTTTGGGCGGCAGCTCTCTCTGAAATTTGAGAGCATTATTGATCAAATTGGTGAATAATTGAATAAATTGGAAAGGAATTCCCTTTACTACGGGTAGCTTGTCGTAAGTTATAACGGCATTGCACTCACCCACGACGACTGAAAGATCCGTCAATACGTTGCGTAATAATTTCTCACAATCGATCGACTCCATGGTTTGGTTTGCATTGACCTGTGCATACGTCAATAAATCATCAATCAGCAGTTGCATGCGATGAGTTCCTGCGACAGCATGGGAGATCAATTCATTGGCGCGATCATCCAGTTTTTCATTGCAATATTTTTTCAATAACTGAACAAAACTGTTGATCGCTCGAAGCGGCTCTTGCAGATCATGCGTCACCACGTAGGCAAATTGTTCTAGCTCATCATTGGAGCGAGCCAGTTCCTTGACTTGCTCTTCCATTTTTTCTTCAAGTTGTTTATAGGCTGTCACATCCGTCCAGATCGAGATATATTGACTTGGAATAGCATGTTGGGTGGAGGTTACTGGCACTATCGTTGCGTCAATCCAGAAAAAAGTACCATCCTTGGTTTTGTTCTTGAATTCCCCTTTCCAGATCTGTCCTTTGGTCAACGTGTTCCAAATCTTTGCCATAAATTCTTTGGTATGAAAACCCGAGTTGATGATCCGATGATCTTGGCCGATCAGCTCGCTTTCTGAGTATTGAGAAATTGCGCAGAATTTTTGATTGATGTAAGTAATTTTTCCGTTTTGGTCGGTAACGGCCAGGCTGACATGGTGATTGGCCGCGTTCTCAATGACTTGAAGCTCCCGCAGCTTTTTAGCTTGTTCATTAAAAAGTTTTTTCTGTTCTATCCATCGTCCAAGATCGTTGGCTAAATTCTGCAGTAATATTAGATCTTCCTCATCTGACCACTCAATCTCATCGAGATTCTCATAAAAAAAACATATTTGTCCGAATTTCTTTCCATTCACCAAAACAGGTGCGGAAAATTTATGCATCAAAGCCTGCGTGTAACGTTCAGTTTTGAAACAGGTATCATCAATTTCAATGAATGGAAAAAGGTACTCTGTCTGATTCCACGCTAAACCTAACTGCTTGACAATATAGTTACACAACTCGTCGATGGAATGATCAATTGTTAGAGCCCGAGAAATCTCATATAAGTGAATGAATTTTTTTAATTTATTGTCATTTACATCCATTTTCATTGCTGATGGCAATTCAGTAATTCGTTAGAAATTAATGAAATATAGTTCCGCGGTTTTATCAGTCTTGCAATGCAAATGATGCCCTTCACGCCGAGCAAATAGTTTGAAGAATACGATTTTTTCTCCATGTCAAGTTATTGATAAAACGATTATAGTAATCTTCATAGCGAGTCAGTTTACAGGACACCACAATAGTATCCAGCTAAAAAATCAAAGGATATAGGAATATTCTGACTATTTACTTCTTTCACAAGTTAATCACAATCAGTTATTTCTGACCAATGTTATTTAATACTCTGTTTTTTATGAACAAAACAAAAAATATAACTTATGAGTTCATCACATTACTGTTTGTTTTGAATAATTTTGTAAAAATTTATAAATCTCGAATTCTAGCGCCTAAGAGATTGAACTCATATAAATTACAGGATTTACGTGATTGACCTTAAATCTCTATGACTATGAGTCGTTTCAAAATAACAATAATAGTATATCTATATGATAATAAAATATTTAATTTTTAGTTAAGATATAATGGAATCAAATATAAGTAAGAATATTCTTACTATATAATGCTTTTTTAATTCTATCAAAACAGGAAGATGCTGACACAACATAGTTCGGCAACAACCGTTAAACAAGATCCTACATCCAAAGAATTACTCAAAGGAAAGAACATGCGAGTCAATCTACCGGTTAGCAACATAGAATATTTTTTTGACGAAGAAAAATTATTATTATCAACTACCGACACCAAAGGCAGAATAACTTATGTCAATCAAGCTTTCATTGAGGTAAGCGGCTATTTAGAAGAGGAATTGTTAGGAAAAGCGCACAATCTTATCCGCCATCCTGATATGCCTCCAGAAGCTTTTGAAGATTTCTGGAAAACACTCAAGCAAGGATTACCCTGGACTGGTCTGGTAAAGAATCGCCGGAAAAATGGCGATTTCTATTGGGTAAACGCCAACGCAACCCCGCTTATAGAAAATGGAAAAGTAACAGGATACTTATCCGTTCGAATCAAACCCTCGCGTGAAAGTGTTGAACGAGTCATCCCCATTTATCGGAAATTCCTGGAAGCCAAGGCGCAAAATTTAAAAATCGAAAATGGCCAAGTTGTGCGAACCGATTTTATTGGCAAAGTGAAAAGTTCGTTAACGTTAACGATCGGCAAGCGCATCGGTTTGAGCATGATTATTCCCACGCTACTCTTAGCCGCGATTGGTAGCTTGAGCTGGTGGGAACTTTCTTCCACCGGAGCTTCTTCCTTGCTCAGCAATAGCATCGCTGTGATGACTTTAGCGGGAATGGCCGTAATGCTGTATTTTGCTTATAGTTTGACAAAAAATATTTTATCGCCGTTGAAGCAAGCTATCAGTATTGCCAATACACTGTCTTCAGGCGATCTCACCAGCAAAATTGAAACCAACCGCGAGGATGAGTTTGGTAATTTATTCAAATCTATCAATCAGATGAGTATTAATCTGAGAACTACAGTACTTGATGTGCAGCGAAATTCAGCTTCAGTGCGATTGGCATCCGGAGAAATCGCGTCAGGTAATCTCGATTTGTCACAGCGTACTGAAGAACAAGCTTCTTCACTGGAAGAAACTGCATCCAGCATGGAAGAATTAACCTCTACCGTCCGCCAAAATACCGACAATTCGATCAACGCTAACAACCTTGCTAAAACCACTAGCAATATTACGAGCCGCGGAGGCGATATGATGAGGGAAGTCGTTGCCACGATGGCATCGATTACCGAAAGCTCAAGCAAAATTGCTGACATCATAAATGTGATCGATGGAATTGCCTTTCAGACCAATATTCTGGCATTGAATGCAGCGGTCGAAGCAGCGCGCGCTGGAGAACAGGGAAGAGGTTTTGCGGTGGTAGCAACAGAAGTTCGTAATCTTGCCCAGCGCAGCGCGACTGCCGCGAAGGAAATCAAAGGGCTGATCGAAGATTCCGTGCAAAAAGTTAAAAAAGGCGCTACTTTGGTCGATGAAACTGGCAATACCATGGATGAGATTGTCAATTCGATTAAACAAGTGACTGAAATAATGTCTGATATTACCTCAGCATCGCAGGAACAAAGCATGGGAATTGAGCAAATGCATCAAGCCATCGCGCAAATGGATGATGTCACTCAACAAAATGCTGCATTGGTGGAACAAGCTGCTGCTGCGGCGGCATCGCTTGAGCAACAAGCTAATGAATTGCTGGGCGCAGTCTCCATTTTCAATGTAATGCAGCGTCACACAGATCCATCCGTTTCTGTGGCTCAGATTGCTCGTAATAAACCACGTTCTTCTTCTCAACATCATAGCCGGGATGGCGATGATAGCGAGGTGTTTTATCCGGAAAAAATTGCTGTCAACAGTAAAAACCGGTACTAGTAACTTTTCAAGTGATTGAAAACAACCGCATTCAATCAGGAAGATGGGAATTTTGAAGCGGATGCGATGATCACTGATTTCCAGTGATCATCGCCATTCGAGACGACTATGCCAGAAAATACGCATAATGCATGGAGTTAACGCTGATCCGACTCGCATTGACGAAATTCAATACCGCAAAAACAGATCATCAAAATAATCAGCCATTATTTTGCAATTTCGCCAGTTGTTCCTTGAGAGATTTGATTTCTTCCGCGGCACGGACTTGTGGAGTCACATCAAATTGCACGCCCAGAAAATACAGCAGATTTCCATGCGAATCAAAAAGGGGTGACATTTTCAAATGATTATAAAATAATTCCCCATTTTTTCTATAGTTACGCAACGTTACTTCCACAGGCTGCCTATGTTTTATTGCCTCGCGCAATTGGCTCAGTCCGACCTGATCATGTTCTTCGCCTTGCAAAAAACGACAATTCTTGCCGACTGTTTCCGCCAGAGTATAACCGGTAATGATTTCAAAAGCCTTATTTACATAAACCAAAGGCATATCTTCTTGATCAGGATCAGCCAGTGACACTCCATTCACACATGAATCAAGAATCTTGGACAATACTTGCGGAATTAATCCAGGGTCTTTCTCAACGATAAAATCCATGATTTTCTCTCCAGGTTAACAACGTGGTTGCTTAATGAACACACCGGATGGTGATTATGCGATGTCAATACATTCTGTTTCAATGATTTTCTTGATATTCTTGACCGTTCGATCAGTTCCATCCTGAACCGCAATCCGCACCAGTTTTTCAAATGGCCTGACATGCAAATCAAGGCTGAGCAACTCAAAAATAAATGTCAATCGACTATCGGAAGAGTTGAGGGGTTCGATCAAATAATCGCAGCGATAAGGATTCGAAACCCCCTCAAAACAAATCCGTAGTCCAGCATCGAAAATCTTGACTTTAAAGGTGGATTCGGAACGGTTACCTTGATCAATGCGCACTTGGCGACAGACCGTTCCGATTTTTACCGGCCCATCGGTGAGTTTTTCCAATTCCTTCACTTCTGGCGACCATTTTGGATAATTTGTCAGCAAGTCATTACCGATAAAATCAAAAAGCTTGTCATTTGGACATTGAATGATGGTATTTGCCTTCCCAACCACAGGGCTATCTTTGAACAAACCGAGCATCATCATCTCTCCTGCATAAAGTTTGTTAAACCAAATAAGTATCAATTCCTGCTAAAAGCAAATCGTATTGTGCTTCAACCAGTTCTTTGAGGGTCAATGCTGGCAGGCCGGTTACGAGCGCATTTTCAGTTCCCAACCAGCCAACCGCATCTGAAGATCCCAGACTAACCACATATCCAAGATCAGGATGAAGATAGGGCTCAAGCAACCCTGGCAATCCTGAGTGGCGCAACATATTATGCGCCACGAGCTTGCCTTTTCGAACTGCAGATTGGGCTGTCAAGGTATTAGAACCTACAGATTGATAGACAGAACAATCTCCTGCAACAAAAATATTAGGCAGAGGCTTTTGGTCGACCAGAACTTGACCAAACGCATTGGCAGTAAATGAGGGACGCTGCGATTTTCCTAATAACAGGATAGTCAGGCCAGACGTCAATTCAAACTGTTTTTGCGTGTGTTTCTCTGCTAGCAAGAGATGAGTCGACTGTTGCTGACGATAATAGGTATTGGGATGAAATGCAATATCCAATTCCTTCATTCTGGTTTGAACATACGTATCAAATCCACGTGGGAACTGTTCTAGAACCCGATCGCCTGAATGAATCAAACGTAAAATAGCCTTGCTTTTTATGCGGCTGAGGAATTGCTTGATTTCGAATAAAAATTGTATTCCTGTTGCTCCTCCCCCGACGACTGAGATCGACTGCTCAGTCGGGTAATTGCGCACGAATGCCTGGGTCAGGAATTCTGAGCCTGCAGTGTCAGTAAAATCCTGCAAACTCAATACATTATCAACGTGGTCCGACGTTCTGTTTTCACACCCCGAAGCAATTAACAAATAGTCAAAATACAATAATTCGTCATTGACGAGCAGTTGTTGGGTTTGCTGACATTGCTGCAATGCTTCTGCGTTGAAATGCGCAGATGCGGGAATATGTCGGCAACCGTATCGTTGCTCAATATCAGTAAAAGGTACTAACAGATCGGTCAAGGGATAGCGAAAGGTTTCATGCAAATGGGTAATTTTTAAATGATGTGTTTTTGGATCGATTAACGTAATACTGCTATCCGGTGCATGGCGCAGCAGCGTCGTCATCGCCGCAATGCCTGCATAACCTCCACCGATGATGACTACATTCAGTTTTTTCTGCTTTGATATAAAAAAGGGTAAAAAAGCCAACCTTGTCTCCTTTAATGCCATCCTCGAAGAATATCAGTTTATTGTGCGTTAACGATGAAATTTAAATTTCGAAACTCAACTTAATGGGGAATAAGATGTTGTTGCCAGTTTTTAAAAGCCCATTCCCAAAAGCAAGAAATAGTCCCTTCAGTGATTTCCACAGGTGGTTTTTGCCCTAAGAATTGCACCGCCGCTACCAATTGCTGCAAGCCGTTCGATATATCGATTGGCGCAGCGTGTGTCTGTTTACTTAGTTTTTCACCCATGGCATTCACTGCAACCGGCAAATGCAAATAGTGAGGGGTAAGAAATCCGAACAGTTGCTGTAGATAAATCTGGCGTGGAGTGGATGCGATCAAATCAGCACCTCGAACCACATGGGTAATTTGTTGCTGGGCGTCATCGACCACGACAGCTAACTGATAAGCAAACATACCATCCGCACGACGCAGCACAAAATCACCAGTTTCCGAGAGCAATCGCTGGGAGCAGATACCTTTCAGTCTATCTCTGAATTCAATGGGGTCATTATGAGTCCGGATGCGAAGTGCGTGCACTTTAGATAGAAAATGACGTTGATCTTTGGCACTGCAGGTGCCCGGATAGATGAGACCCTGCGAGCTAACGATACTGGAATCTGCAATTTCTTTTCTTGAGCAAGTACAGGAATAAACCACCCCCATACTTTGCAAGGTATTGATTGCATCGTGATATAGATGCGTGCGAGCACTTTGATAAACCACCTCCCCATCCCATTCCATGCCCAGCTGCTCTAGCGTTTTCAATATTCCAACTGCCGCCCCGGGCACTTCACGCTGCCCATCCAGGTCTTCGATTCGAACCCGCCACTCTCCTCCATTGAATCTGGCATCCAGATAACTCCCTACCGCAGCAACCAAAGATCCAAAATGCAAAGGACCGGTTGGAGAAGGTGCAAATCGTCCCCGATATTTAATCGTCGTCATTGGATCAATGCTCGCAATCTGTTGAAAAGAAAGCTATCAATTCTTTGGGGGCATAACCCAGCATACACACAAACCGACTTATACAGAAAATTCATGGACACCTTCATTGCGAGCTGACTCAATCGATTATAATTCTAAAAGAATACGCCGCTTACTTCCGCATCGAACAAATAATAACTTTATCTGAGACAACAATGCATATACACATTCTTGGAATTTGTGGCACATTTATGGGAGGCATCGCTGTGTTGGCACGCGAATTCGGCCATCGAGTAACAGGTTGCGATCACGGCGTTTATCCACCCATGAGCAATCAGCTTGAATCCCAGGGAATTGATTTAATGTCGGGCTATTCAACTGAGCAGATTAAACTTCAACCTGATCTGTTTGTGATCGGCAATGTCGTTTCCCGTGGCAATCCGCTAATGGAGGAAATCCTCAATCAGAATTTGCCCTATACATCAGGTCCTCAATGGCTTTCCGAAAATATATTAAAAAAACGCTGGGTTCTTGCAGTAGCCGGCACGCATGGCAAAACAACCACAAGCTCGATGCTGGCATGGATTTTAGAGTATGCGGGATTAAGTCCTGGCTTTTTAATTGGCGGCATACCTGAGAATTTTGGCCTATCTGCAAGAATTGGCAAGCTTCAGTCGGCAGGACAAAACGTCAGTTCTGACGAGATTTCCCCTTTTTTTGTAATAGAAGCGGATGAATATGACACTGCTTTTTTTGATAAACGCTCAAAATTTATTCACTACCATCCCCGAACAGTCATTTTAAATAACCTTGAATTCGATCATGCAGACATCTTTCCTGATCTCTCAGCCATTGAACGTCAGTTTCATCATCTTATCCGCACGGTTCCCAATAATGGCTTGATCATCCAGAATGCCAAAGATGACAATTTAAAGCGGGTACTAAATCAAGGCTGCTGGACACCCATTGAGGAATTTGCTGGCAACACCGGTTGGGATTTCATTGCTCAGCAAAATCATGACACCGAGATTTTTTTTCAAGACCATCGCGAGGGTTGCTTGCGCTGGGATCTGATGGGAGACCATAATCGCATGAATGCGCTGGCTGCACTGAGTGCTGCCCGACACGCCGGGGTGCCAGCTCACGTTGGCATCGAAGCACTCATGCAATTCAAGAACGTCAAGCGTCGCATGGAAAAACGTGGTGTGGTTCAGGGAATCACTATTTATGATGATTTTGCCCATCATCCGACCGCAATTGAAACCACAGTGCATGGATTACGCGCTCATGTCGGAAAACAGAGAATTATTGCTGTCCTGGAACCTCGTTCGAACACGATGAAGTTAGGAGTATGGCAACACAGCCTTGCAGATAGCCTGTCGGAGGCAGATGATGTATTTTGCTTCAGCCGCGATGCTCAGTGGGCTAAGAATGCACTTCAACAGCTCGGCAATAAGGCCACTTGTCATGATCATTTGGATTCACTGATTAAGGGTATTTGCAATATCTCCCAAACTGGCGATCATATACTCATCATGAGTAACGGTGGATTCGAAGGCATACATGAAAAATTGATGTCTGTTCTTCAGAACCCTTAGTTAGTTAATTCATTTTGTGAGCTTTTTAAGCTTCAATTGCCGTTTAAAAATTATCCCCCTTCAAATTCACACAATGAAAAAACCTGGCATCCGAGTTTTTCCAGTCGCATTCTGCCGCCTACATCAGGAAGATCAATGACAAAACAACAATCTATTACCACCCCTCCCATTTCACGTATGAGCATCACGGCAGCTTCTGCCGTCCCTCCCGTCGCGATCAAATCGTCCACAAGCAATACCTTATCTCCTGGTTGGATGGCATCGACATGAATCTCAATGCGATCACTGCCGTATTCCAATTCATAATCTCTCCCCACTGTCTCTGCAGGCAACTTATTGCGTTTACGAATAGGCACAAAACCCTTGCCTAACTGATAGGCAACAGGAGTACCAATGATAAAGCCACGAGATTCAATACCGACCACCTTGGTAATATCAGAGTCCTGGTAACGCTTGGAAATTTCCTGAATGGTTGTTCTCAAACCGATAGGATCTTTTAACAATGTTGTGATATCGCGAAACATGATTCCTGGATGAGGATAATGAGCAATCGTGCGGATGTGAGATTTAATCGACATAGACATACAATATAAAAATCATTTCATTTTGATCAATAAAAAAAAGCCTCAACCCATTCGGGTTGAGGCTTTTATGATTGCAGTGGTTACACTATCAATAGCTTAGTGATCCATTGCAGCTTTTGCATCAAAGCTTTTTGGTGCTTTGAGTTGGGTCATCATGTCATCGTCCCATTTACCTTCAACATTCATATGAAGCGCAGCACCTAACAATACAGCTTCAATCAGATTGTGGCTGAGGTAAACATACAAGCCTGGTTGTTTGAATTCATAGGCTGCTGCAACTGCAGAACCTGCTGGAACAAACCAGGTTTCTTGGCTGGTCAGAGGAACGTCGCTGAATGAACCACCTACCCAGTACAGATCAGCATGACCACCGATCAAGTGAGGATAGGAAGGACGATTAGCTTGTGAGTGGATAAACAATACTTTCTCTCCTACTTTAGCTTTAAGCGCATTGTCGCCTGTAATTGCGCCAACAGCACCGTTAAATACTACGTGAGTAGGAATAAGTCCTTTTGCTGTTTCCAACATGTCAGCCATGCCTTCTGCAGGTGAACCATAGTTTTTGAATTTGCCGCTTCCGTCTTTAGGCAGATAGAAGTCTTGTTCACCAATATAGAATGCTTTGTCATATTTGTAAGGTTTGCCTTTGGCATCTTTCAGGCCATCTTTAGGCAATACCATGATTGCGCCGTTCATACCAGAAATCACATGGAACGGAATCATCGTTCCGCCTGGTGCGCAGTGATAAACAAAAACACCTGGTTTAACTGCTTTCCAGCGTAGTACAACTTCTTCGCCAGGTTGAACCAGTGTTAATCCTGCACCACCTAAAGCACCGGTTGCTGCATGGAAATCAACATTGTGGGCCAGCGTGCTGGTTTTTGGATTAACCAGTGTCAATTCCACATAGTCGCCTTCATGAACTACGATTAGCGGGCCAGGAATACTGCCGTTGAAAGTCAATCCCCATACTTTGGCGCCAGGAGCAACTTCCATTAATTTTTCTTGAGTTTCCATGCGGACTTCAACAACTTTTGGTCCTTTAGAAACTTGATCGTGCACAGGTACGTTTGGTGGAGCCACCAGTTCCTGTTTTACACGGGGTAATTTAGAAATGTCTGTTGAGGCAACAACAGCTTGTGTTGCGCCCAAACAGAGCAATCCCAATCCTACAACTGCGTGAACAGCTTTAATCATATCTCCCTCCATAAAAGATGAATTTTGCGCTTACTATTACGCCATTCTAATCTGCTGTGTAATCACCAAGATTACCTCAACATCAACCCCTTCTTAGAGCAAAGGGCGGAACGGCGAATATACACTTTATGACCCAAGCTGTCTATTGTTAATAGCCTATTATCATGATCATAGGAGGGTTATTAACCCTGTATCAATTTGATCTCCGCAGCGGCAAGATTTTCTTGTGTTCCTTTAAGGACGAGTATGTCGCCAGCGATTAATATAATGTCATCGGTGGGCAATAATCCGCGAATATTTCGCCTCCTCACTGCGGTCACTTCCACAGCCAGGCTGGCTAAGTCAATATCTCCCAATGTTTTATTGATGGCTGCTGCTCCTGGAATCAACGTGAGCGTCAGCAATCGTGGCAGAATTTTTTCACTGCTGCTGTCATCGATGACATCTGTTGTACCAGGATAAAAGCCCCGCAGAAGATTGTATCGCTGTTCGCGAATGTCACGAATGCGCCTTAAAATCCGTCCGGTGGATATATCAACAAACATCAATGCATGAGATGCCAGCATTAAGCTGCCTTCAAGGATTTCTGCAACGACTTCGGTCGCACCCGCTTCTTTTAATAAATCGATATCCGTATCGTCATTCGTTCGCACCACGACTGACATTTCCGGCCGTAATTCCTGAACATGGCGAAGAATTTTTATCGCTGATACGGTATCTGCATAACTTACCACGAGCACTTTTGCGCGCAGCAATCCCGCAGCAATCAATACCTCACGCCTTGCAGCATCGCCGTATACAACCGATTCGCCTGCACGGACCGCATCTTGTATGCGCTTGGGATCCAGATCAAGCGCAATGAACGGTATCGATTCTTGCTCTAAAATTCTCGCTATGCCTTGACCGCTTCGTCCATAACCGCAGATGATGACGTGATTTTGCGTGGCCATCGTCTGCGCTGCAATCGATGTAATTTGCATGGCGCGATATATCCAGTCAGAGCTATAAAAACGCTGAATCAATGGCTCGCTGGATTCGATAATGAAGGGCGCAACAAACATCGACAATACCATCGCAGCAAGCACCGGCTGCAGAATTGAATTTTCGATCAACCCCATTTTTCCGGCCAATGCCAAAAACACGAATCCAAATTCACCGGCTTGCGCCAAATTCACCCCGGTGCGAATTGCCGTGCTGGAATCTGCCCCAAACAATCGTGACAATGCCGCGATTATAATGATCTTAGTTATCATAAGAACAGTCAATATCATGAAAACCCAAATGAAATTCTCAATGACGACGTGCATATCCAATAACATGCCAATGGTCACAAAGAACAGCCCCAACAGCACGTCACGGAATGGCTTGATATCGTCCTCCACCTGGTATCGATATTCAGTTTCCGAAATGAGCATCCCAGCCAGAAATGCTCCCAAAGCCAAGGATAATCCAGCCAGTTCAGTCAGCCATGCCAGCCCCAAAGTAATCAACAGTACATTCAACACGAATAGTTCTGACGAACGCTGATGGGCCACGACGTGCAGCCACGGACGCATAAGCCTCTGTCCTAAGAACAGGATGATTGCCAGCACGATGCATACCTTGACAACGGCGATGACAAAATGGCCAGTGCTGCTGTCGATTTCGGTCGACAAGGCCGGTACGATGATCAGCAATGGAATAACCATCAAATCCTGAAATAGCAGCACACCGATTACTTGCCGCCCATGTAAAGAATTCAGCTCCAATCGTTCGGCCAGCATTTTTATCACAATCGCGGTGGAAGACATCGCCAAGGCTCCTCCCAATACGAAGCCTATACGCCAATCGAAACCCAGAAACCACGTGATGACCATGACCAGCAGAATGCTGATGATGACTTGCGCAGTTCCAAATCCAAATACGATGCGCTTCATCGCGACCAGCTTCGGCAAGCTGAATTCAAGTCCTATGCTGAACATCAAGAAAACCACTCCAAATTCAGCGAGATGACGCGTATCCGCGGAATCTGCGATCCAGCCGAGCGCATGGGGGCCAATGAGGACACCAGCCAATAAATAACCTAGTATGGGCGGCAATCGCAGCAAGCGAAACACAACGACCGCCAGCACAGCCGTCATCAATAAAATCAATACAGGTTGCAGAGGGTCACTCATGAAGCATTAACCATAAAATGGTTGACAGTAAATTCAAACGCAACGATACGTGAGGATGGCTCGAATCACAATCGAGGCGACACATAATGCTATAATCGCTGCGACTTATTAATTGATAATTAAATGCCAGTACCTCATCTTTCAACCGCCTTGCGCGGCCCCATCCTCGATTTGGAAAACCGTATCATCACTGCCATGCCGACCATCGAACATTGGTTGAGAAGCAAATGGCGCGAACATGCTGTCCCTTTTTATTGCTCGGTTGATTTGCGCAATAGCGGCTTCAAATTGGCCCCCGTCGACACCAATTTGTTTCCAGGCGGATTCAACAACCTGAATCCGGAATTCATGCCGCTATGTGTGCAGGCGATGATGAATGCGATTGAAAAAATCTGCCCCGATACCCAAAGCGTATTATTGATTCCAGAAAATCACACACGCAACACGTTTTATCTGCAGAATATCGCGACATTACAAAATATCATGCAGCAAGCGGGATTGAATGTCCGCATAGGATCCTTGCTGCCCGACATTACCGCTGCCACCACCATCGATCTTCCTGATGGACAAACCATCACTCTGGAACCCCTGATACGTAAAAACGATCAATTAGGCGTCAAAAATTTCGAACCCTGTGCAATCATTCTTAACAATGATTTATCTACCGGAATTCCTGACATTTTGCAAAACTTGAATCAGACTATCATCCCGCCGCTGCATGCCGGATGGGCGACACGGCGTAAATCGATTCATTTTTCCGCATATGACCGGGTCGCCGAGGAATTCTCGAATTTGATAGGGATCGATCCCTGGCTGATCAATCCGCGTTTTACCTCGTGTGGAGAGATTAATTTTCGCGAAAAACAAGGTGAAGATTGCGTCGCCAGCGCAGTCAACCGGATTCTTGCCGTCATTCAAAGAAAATATCAGGAATATGATGTCAAGGAAGATCCCTTTGTGATCGTCAAAGCTGATTCGGGCACCTATGGCATGGGCATCATGACTGTAAAGGATGGTTCGGACATCTATAAACTTAATCGCAAACAACGAAACAAGATGGCCGTGGTCAAGGAAGGCATGCAGGTATCGAATGTATTGGTACAGGAAGGGGTTTATACGTTTGAGAACATCAATCAGGCGGTCGCGGAACCGGTCATTTATATGATTGACCGCTATGTCGTCGGCGGATTTTATCGCGTACACACTGGCCGGGGCATTGATGAAAACCTCAATGCGCCCGGCATGCATTTCGTACCGCTATCGTTCGAGGCCTCTTGTTTGCTGCCGAAAAATTCAGCGCAGACTCACTCGATTCCTAACCGTTTTTATGCCTATGGTGTCGTTGCTCGTTTAGCATTACTTGCCGCAGCGCTGGAGCTGGAAGATCCGACACTGGATATTTCCCCTTCCTTCCCAGCGGGTTAAGATGAAACTCGCATTCATCATTGATCAACTCAATTCGATCAAAACATTCAAAGACTCCAGTTTTGCAATGATGTGCGAAGCAACCATCCGAAACCATCAGATTTATGTGTTGTATCAGCATGATATTTTTCTGCTCAACCATGTGGTCGTCGGGCACGCGCGTTCCTTGAGCCTTACGGATGCGCCGCATCGCGATGGTCAGTGGTATTCAGTCGGCACTGCTGAACCAATGCCGCTTAATCAGTTCGATGCTGTGCTCATGCGTAAGGATCCGCCTTTTGATCTGGAATATGTCTATAGTACCTATCTGCTGGAACTGGCCGAGAGCCAGGGCGCATGGGTCATCAACAATCCGCGCGCGATACGCGATCACAATGAAAAACTGGCGATTACCCAGTTTCCGCAATGGATCGCTCCCACTCTAGTTACCAGTCAAGGTCAGTTAATCCGGGACTTCCTGGAGATGCACCTCGACATCATTCTGAAACCGTTGGATGGCATGGGTGGCGCCAGTGTGTTTCGCGTCCATCGTACAGATCATAACCTTAATGTCATACTCGAAACCCTCACGCATTATGGAACCCGAACCATCATGGCTCAACGATTTATTCCTGAAATTGCTCGAGGAGACAAACGCATTCTACTGATCGATGGCAAAGCCGTGCCCTTTGCACTGGCACGGATCCCCAAGCCGGGAGAAACCCGCGGCAATCTTGCAGCAGGCGGAATCGGTCAGACGCAATCATTGAGCACTCGCGACCGAGAAATTGCGGAGTCCCTGGGGTTTGAATTGTCGCAACGAGGTCTTTTGCTGGTGGGGCTGGATGTGATCGGTGACTATTTGACAGAAATTAATGTGACCAGCCCTACAGGTATGCAGGAAATTACTCGGGAAACTGGTTTCAATGTTGCCGGGATGATGCTGGATGCAATTGAGATCAATCACTCAGCTCGAAAAAAAGGCGGTTAAACACCATATACAATCAATCACCAACTGTATCAACCAACCCAGAGGAAGCAGGAATGCAGTTATATTCCTGCAACCGCTGAGTTGTCAGATTCCTAAACCAATTCTAATGCAAGGTTGCAGTTACTTTCTGCTCGCAGATCAAATCAGCGCAATAGGTTTCATGAATGCCATCCAGGAAACCCCATAATGCGTCGCAGGCTTCCTGGGTCGCTGCGAGTACTTCAGCCTGTTTTTCAGGCGTATCGGCAAAACGCTCGATAATCGCCCACTCAGCTTGGGAATGATAGACATCGGCTTTTTCATGAACTGAAAAAAACTCATAGTCTTGCGGATTTTTCATGCCATAAAATTTGGCTAGGCCATCGATTTTGACCGCAGCGATGTCAGGCACTTGTGACTCGAAAGCATGCAACGCAGCCAACCCAGCATAAAAAGGACGATTCAAGCAAATATCCCGGAATGTTGAAACCAGATGTTCGGTTGATGGCAATGCAGCGGCATTGGCTAAACTTTTGTCATTGGCTCCCAATGCAAAGGCAAAATTTTTCCATAACGCCGGATGATTCTTGTCACCGTGTTCTTCATCGATCAGATTTCTCAATACTTCCTGGCGCACGCTGATATCACCACTGTTCGTTTCCGAGTGAATATGCGGTGTATTGAAGTGCACAGCGCTTAAATACGTCGGTTCAGCCAGTACATTATAAAAATACTGTTCAGCATAATGACGCAATTGTTCTTTCGTCAATTTTCCTTCTGTCCAGGCAACATAAAAAGGGTGCTTGAGTAGGTGTTTTTCGCCAATGATGGCACTAATTTTTTGCTTGAGCATTGTAGTCATAAATAACTCCTTAAAAACCGTGATGGATAAAGACGCCATATCATCGCTAATTAACTACAGCAAGTCAATTGCCTCAGGTTTGCGTTTAGCGGTGGACGCATGGCGGGATAAGTACCGGCTTGCCGCCACCATATTTTGAAGTGCCGGTTTGACTTCGTCCCAGCCTCGTGTTTTCAGACCGCAATCCGGATTCACCCACAAGCGTTCGGGTGGTATGCGCTGCGAGGCCTTTTTCATCAATTCGATGATCGAATGAACTGACGGAATATTGGGCGAATGAATGTCATACACGCCGGGCCCAATATCGTTCGGATACTGAAACTGATCGAAAGCGTCGAGCAATTCCATATCCGAACGCGATGTCTCGATGGTGATGACATCTGCATCCATGCGTGCAATCGCGGGCATGATATCGTTGAATTCCGAATAGCACATGTGCGTATGAATTTGCGTTTCATCCCTGACGCCGTTTGCAGCAACACGAAATGCACGTATCGCCCAATCCAGGTACTCATCCCATTGGGATTTCCTAAGCGGCAAACCTTCTCTCAATGCTGCCTCGTCAATTTGGATTATTTTAATCCCGGTCTTTTCCAAAGCCAAAACTTCATCTCGTATCGCCAGTGCGAGTTGCAAGCAAGTTGCAGCACGGGATTGATCATCGCGCACAAACGACCAGTTCAGCATCGTCACTGGCCCTGTCAGCATCCCTTTCATCGGCTTGCGCGTCAACGACTGAGCATACCGGATCCACTCGGTGGTAATCGCTCCTGAATGTGCCACATCGCCATAAATAACCGGCGGCTTGACGCAGCGTGACCCGTACGATTGCATCCAGCCAAATTGAGTAAATGCGAAGCCCTCCAAATGTTCTCCGAAGTACTCCACCATATCGTTGCGCTCCGGCTCGCCATGCACCAGTACATCCAACCCAAGCGCCTCCTGTTCGCGCACGCAACGCTCGATCTCTTGTTGCATGGCCTGGCGGTAATCTGACTCCGACAATTGCCCTGCACGAAAATCGCGGCGCATTTGCCGGATCTGTTGCGTTTGCGGAAACGAGCCGATCGTCGTGGTCGGAAACAGCGGCAGCCGAAATCGATCCCGTTGCACGATCGCGCGTAGATGATAAGGCGAACGGCGGTTACCCATGGCATCGTTGATTTTAAGAACGTTCGCTTTGACATCTACCCGATGCACACGCTGCGATTGTTTGCGGCTGGCAATCGCCGCCTGATTTTTCTGAAGCGATGCGGCTACGCTTGCGCGACCATGATTCAGGGCTATCGCGAGGACGGCGATTTCGTTGAGTTTCTGCACCGCAAACGCCAGCCATGAGCGAATCTCTGCATCAAGTTGTTGTTCGCTCTCCAGATCAACCGGCGCATGCAGCAGCGAACAAGACGGTGCGAGCCACAAGCGGTCTTGCAAACGGGCATGTACCGGCTCGAGCCAATCCAGCGTTGCGGTTAAATCAGTTTTCCAGACATTGCGCCCGTTGACGACGCCTAAGGAGAGGATTTTATGCACCGGCAGCCAATCGATCACTTTGGCGATTTCATCGTGCGCCGAGACCGTATCCAAATGCAATCCGGCGACCGGCAATTCACACGCCAATTGCAGATTGTCTTGCAGTTGCCCGAAGTAAGTGGTTAACAGCAACTTCCCCGGTGCAGCCTGCAATTGATAATACGTTTTGCGCAGCGCGTGCTTCCATGCTTGGTCAAGCTCCATGACCAGCACCGGTTCGTCGACTTGCACCCATTGAACACCGGCGTCTTTAAGTTCATGCAGCAATTGCGCGTAAACCTCTAACAAATCGTCCAGCAAATCCAGCTTATCGCCGCCATCCTTGGCTTTTCCCAGCCACAAATAAGTGACCGGCCCCACAATGACGGGCTTGACTCGCGGGTGAATCTGTTGCGCTTGCCGGATCTGCTCAAGCAAACGGCTGGTATGCAATGAAAAACGTGTTTTTGCGTCAAATTCCGGCACAATGTAATGATAGTTGGTATCGAACCACTTAGTCATTTCACCGGCGCTCACACAAGCGCATTCATTACCATCGCTTACCGAACGGCCACGCGCCACGCGAAAATAATTGTCCAGCTCGCCACCCGGTAATGCGCTGACACGCGCGGGAATATTCCCCAGCAGGAAACTCGTATCCAGCATATGGTCGTACAATGAAAAATCACCGACCGGAATCCAATCGAGCCTGGATTGATCCTGCCAATGCTGCGTTTGAAGATGCATTGCGATTTCCAGTAAGGCGTGTTCGGCAATATCGCCTTTCCAGTATTTTTCCAAAGCAAATTTCAACTCACGGTTTCTGCCGATGCGCGGAAATCCAAGATTGTGTGTCGTTACCATAAATCACCACTCCAAGATTAATCAAAGTGGCGCTATTGTATGAAGATTGAGTAATGAATAATAATGATCAATTTTCACATTCCAATTAGGTTACCTTATAAATGATCGAACACAGCCACCTGAAAATCATTCAAGCGCTGCACGCCAACGGCACGCTGACCGAAGCCGCCAATGCACTCTGCCTTAGCCAGCCCGCGTTATCGCATCAGATCAGTTATCTGGAAAAGAAGCTTGGCGTGGCACTATGGGAACGCGAAGGCCGCAGCCTGCGCCTGACGCAGGCGGGCCTGCTGCTATTGGAAACCGCCCAGCAAGTGCTGCCGGTTCTGGCACAGGCGGAGAAAACGCTGGTAGCGTACGGCGAAGGACGGCAAGGCATTTTGCGCATCGGCGTGGAATGCTATCCGTGCTTCGAATGGCTCACCGGCATGATCGGCCAGTACATGCGGAAAATGCCCGGTATCGACGTCGACATCGTGCAGAAATTTCAGTTCTCGGGATTGGAAGGCTTGCTCAACCAGCATATCGATGTTCTGATCACGCCTGATTGGGTCAAAAAAGAAAAAATCGATTATGAAATTCTGGCGGAATATCAACTGGTACTGCTGGTATCCGCTGATCACCCGCTGGCAGATACCCCATTCATAACGTCGGAGCTTTTGTGCAAGGAAACCTTGCTAACATTCCCGGTTCCGCTGGAACGCTTGGATATCTTGACGCATTTCCTGACACCCGTACACCTCGAACCGGAAAAATTGAAACAAATCGAATCCCTGCAAATCATGCTGCAAATGACAGCGCTCAACCGCGGCGTGTGCGTGCTGCCGGAATGGCTCGCCGACATCAAGAACAAAGACTTGAATCTCAAAAAAATCCAAATCGGCGATCTAGGGCTTTTTCAGAAATTGTATTTGGCGATGCGAGAGGCGGATAAGACGGTCTCTTATATTCGAGAATTTATTGCAGTAGGTCAGCGAATAGCTAAAAGCTCATCCATTTAAACTTTGAAAACAAATTTCAGTTGAGAAAATTTCTTCAAGAAAACTCGACTTGTTTATCACCAGCAGTGTTATTAATCAGCGAATACCAAAACACCGGTGGCACAGGAGTTGAAAAATGTCGGTACGCGATAAAATCAAGAGCCACTAAACCAGATTGCGCTGCTGGAGACTCAAGAAGTACCTTTCCAAACTCCGATTCACAAATCATTTGCATTTGTTGCCGATATTCACCGGCAGTTGCTGGCAATTGAATTGGCGCTTCGGCTACACCGGATTCAGAATGTGCGGACTGAAAGTAAAGATGTTGATATAAATCTTTCTCAGGGTGCCAGAGTTGTATACATACTCCTGGATACTGATCGCGTACATTCTGGACTAACACTTCATACATCTCATCCATCCCCAAAATAACACTCCAGCCAGCAAAAGTTGCCAACATCCAGGATGTTTCCGTCATGCGCTCAGTTGCTTGTCCACCAAGCCAACCACCCTCTTCCACCAAATCATCCAAAGAATCTGTAGCGATAGGTACAAATTTCTTTGCTTTCAAGGCGTAATCTACATTGTGAAGTAGCTTCTTCAACCATTCCTTAGCTATTTCTGTTCGACTTAATCCAAGCAGTGCTATCAATGCCAGATTAATGTCTTGACTTTGCCGATCGAGGCATGGAGAACTGCTAGCCCCGTTATTTTGTAGCCATGACTCCAAAGTTTGTATCACAATATTGGCATTTTCTTCCCAGAAAGTATTTTTTTCATCTGTTTTTTTGCTTCCTTCAGAGATTGCAGAAAATATCTGAAATAGCGCAATACTTGCCAGAATACCGATCTGCTCAAATGCAATTAACGACGACTCCAAGCCATTCGAAGCATATCGGATTATGCTATTTTCTACGAAACAATACGGTTGAATTCTTGCATGATATTGAACTGTAAAACGATAGTAAATCCACCATATTTGACGAAGAGGGCCAGCTATTGCACTTTGTTTGTCTTTTTCATCAGCGAGACAAATACGGTGCCAAGTCCACAACATAGCACGTTCGACTGCAAAGAGGCCTTGGCGAGTATCACCGTCATCACGCAGCGTCCAATGAGCAAACATTTGTGCTGACAGATTAACAATTCTCAGCGCTTTCAATAGGGCTTTGCCAGTCTTGGGTTTGCCAGCCAACTGTCCTTTATCATTTAAGTCTAAAACACGCATAAACATGCGATGCAAATCTTTCCGGTCATACTCACTATCGCCGGATAACGCCAGTGCGCGACGCAAATCATGCCGATCGTCGTCGAGGAAGATATGTTCATCTAATAGATGTTTTTCGATCAGAGTGGCGATAAAATCCGCTCCCCAAAACTCAATTTTGGCTTTGGGTTCATTGTCATTGACAAATCCACTCCAGCTGGCTTGCACGGTTTGTTTCAATTCTCCGTTAGTGGCAACTACGATGCGGATGCTGCGATCTTGGTCTTGCGGTTCAAGATGGGATCTCAAATAAACATGAAAAATATCATTGATGCTTTGATAAACAGCATTTTTGTTGCCGTTCCATTCGGTGCGCCCAATGTCTCCTTGCTTGACAACCAGAAGCAATAACTCATCAATTTCTGTTTCAGAATTCTTACTTCTAGCTGCAATATCTACTCCGTATTGCGTATTGCCTGTTTGTGGGCGAGCCACAGGAACATAATTCATTTCCACCAACAAATCAGGCAACAAGCGATCCAATTCATCTCGCTCTTTGAGTGAGCGCAAATACTCAGCAATAACCAGCTTCATTGATCTCCTCGTTTAGCAGATCTAAAGCCCAGATTTTTAATTTCATCATTGAGAGGGTCAACCACGTATTGTGCTGGCAATGAGATAAAACAAGAAAACGAACCAAGACGGTTGATATCACTGATTTTTCCTTGGAAAATTGAGAAGCTACCTGTACCAGCTTTTAACGAAACTGTTGTACAGAGTTGTCGCAATATTGATTCTTCATTTGCCTTATCTCTTGCCTCTCGGTGCTCTCTAGATTTTTTCAATGCAACAGCATGTCTTATGCGTGTTGGAATTGGTGGACGAAATTCGTGTCGGACAGGCAATTGCTTAATTGCCTCTGTGTAAGTAAGCAAATCTGCTTGCACCTTTTCTAATAATTGTTTTTCCTCGGGTGAAACATCCTTCAATCTTTCCTGAATAGCTTCCAACGCGGATTGAGGATAATTTCTCCCTACCTCTTCAACCAACAATGTATAAACAAGATCAAAGGTTCTTTGCTGAGCATCTTGGGTATTCAGCAATGAAAATGTTAGTGCAAGCAATGCCTCTTCATGAAATGTCCAACCCAACAAGCGCCGTAAAAGATATTTAAAATCATCAGCATTCAAAGTATCGAGAATATCCTTCGCAAAAACAGGCTGCCTGACTTCATGTACCCATAAATAACCAATAAGGTCGGCAAAAGCCCTACCCAGAACCCGTTCCTCAGAAACCAGCCAACGCGTAATCAACTTATTCAATAAAGGCTTACTGGCAAGTTTCATCATGCTTTGAGCAAAACACGAACCCAATTTTTCATCCGAAGCCCTGCTGTCGTAATGTTTGATCACCCAAGTCGTCAAACTGTCATATACCAATTCATCGTGAGTACTGATTTCGATTAATTGCGACAGCACATAATCAAAATTATTTTCTCGATCCGCATCCAAGCTGGTCAAAGCATCTAAAATTTCTGCAAAACTTGAATGATCTTTGGCTACTTTGAAATTCATAAAAGCAAAATCGCTAAGTACTAGTAATGCACTTTGGTTGTTTGGCTGCGTATGTTTCAAAAGCTCGGTGACTAATTCGGGCTGTGAAACAGCAGCGTTTGCAAGTGCCTGCCAGGCTTGGAAGCTCACGTTAAAATCTGAATGATGCCCCATTGCCTTTAAAACTTGCTGCGCTCGAGTTTTCAATTCCGATTCTTTTTCCCAATAATCTTTCAAACAGCCCAGCGCCCACAAAGCAGCAGCCAAAAGATCAGCACATTCAGATGCGGCATCACCCAAGGCAAGCTCAGTAGCATCACAAAAATGACCAGCTCTTGCCATACCGATTAAAGCCGTACCATACAAACCGGTATTCTCTGGTGATATTTGATTTCGAACAAAAGTGTATAGCTCTCTAGCTAGAAGAGGATAGTTCGACAAATAATTATTCAGTTGGCTGAAAAACATGCCCCTAGCAAAATCTCTTGCGGTTTTTGGATACTGCGCTTTCGCCAAATCAACTAGGCTCTGAATTTTAATTTCCCTGAGAAACGGCAATGCATTGCCAATATTTCTCAATACACTGAAAACATAATGAGCTTCTAAAACATTTATAACTTCAGCTCCAATTTTTAAAACATCAATTTTCTGAGAAATAAACCCCAGGAATCGGCCACTGGCAAAATCAATATGGCCAATTTCATCAATCTCTAATTGATGCGCTTCATCAAAAATCTTTTGAGCATTCAGCACCTCAAATTTCCTGAAACTATGTACTGCCGTACAGTGGTTTCTCGCCGCTATTGAGAAAAATTTTAATTCACTGCCTTCAATGTAATAAAGCTCTTCGATTAGTTGCATTGAAAGGGAATCGGAATTCACGACTTCAATCACTAAGCAATCATTGCGTCGATGATGAAGTTCAGACGCAAGCCTGGAAATTTCTTCGGAAATATCTTCAAATTTCAAATCAAAAATTGGGATACTGCTGTTGTTCATATCGTTGTACTTCCACATCTTCTTACTATTGGGAGATAAACAAATAGATAAAACATTTTTCAGATTCTGTTGATTAGTCTCAACAAGTATATTCTATTGCCTGGATTTAAATTATAACTATCGGTTTCCATCACACTCCGTAATAAGCAACTAAATAATTCTCTTTTTAGAGCGAAAATTTTGAATTAACGATCAAGCCCGCTAGCTTTATTCAGTAGCAGTTTTCTAGCCCCAACAGAATGACTAGCACGCGAATCTACAATCCAACGTGATAGTTGCCTTTCAGGGGTTCCAAGATACACTCGGCCTCGCGCTTACCATCCGCGGCGATTTTAAGCAATTGTTTTAACAGATTGGTTCTTCTTAAGGCAGGCTGTACCAGGTTGAACGTCCGCCACCGTGCCGCACTAGAAAGCCTTTTTCAACCAATGATGTGAAAGTTGCTTTGAGTGTGTTCGGGCTTGCGCCGGTTTCGCGCACCATCTCGCGAGTGGTGACGCGACCGTGGTCGCGCACATAGTCCAAAATTTTGACGGCCAGCTCCGGCAGAATGGCGAGTGCGTTCTTCTCGCGCTCCACTTTCACGGCCAAGCGGCGCTTTTGCTGCTGTAAGGCACGCAGGAAAAACAGCAACCAGGGTTGCCAATCCGGCGCTTCGGTGCGGATAGTGCCTTGGGTCTGCCGCAAGGCCAGATAGTAACCTTCTTTGCTGTTCTCGATCACGCTTTCCAGCGACGAATACGGCACATAGGCATAGCCTTCTTGCAACAGCAGCAACGTCGTCAGAATTCGGCTCAGACGGCCGTTGCCGTCCTGGAAAGGGTGAATTTCCAGAAAGGTGACGATGAAGACGGCGATTATCAGCAGCGGATGAAGGTGCGCCAGCTCTCGGGTATCCTTCAGCCAGCTCACCAGTTCCTGCATCCGGTGTGGCGTATCGAACGGCGAAGCCGTCTCGAATACGATTCCGATCATCTTCCCATCTGCGTCAAAGGCTCCCACATCGTTGCGCAGGGTCTTGTATCCGCCACGGTGCCGTTCGTCCTTGTCGCTGTATCTCAACAGGTCGCGATGGAGCTGCTTGATGTGATTTTCCGTGAGGGGAATGTCGGCCCAAGATTGGAAAACAGTTTCCATCACCTCAGCATAACCGGCAACCTCCTGCTCATCGCGGCTGGTGAAGCGTTTGATTTCGAGGTTGGCCAGCAGGCGTCCCACCTCGCGGTCGGTCAGTTTGCTGCCTTCGATACGGGTGGAAGAGCCGATACTTTCGATAGTGGCAATGTGGCGCAGTGCTCGCAGGCGCTCGGGCGCAAGAGAACCAAGCGCGCGCCAGGCGCCTTTGAATTCATCGATTTCGGCAACCAGCGCGAGCAGCTCCGGTGTAATCTGAATACTATCCGTCTTCATAATGCCGGAATATAGACCGGATTACACCGGATTGTCCACCCGCAAACCGGAACGCAAGCAATACCCTTTAACCAAGAAGCTGAGATAAAATTAAGCATTTGGTGAAAGTGACACTCAATCGCGTAGTTTGCTGACGTAATGACAGGCGACTCTTAACATCTATACCGTTAAAGTTAAATTTTCCATTTTCAGACTGAATCAATTCACATGGATGAACAATCAAGCCTGCTGGCGTTATTCACCAGCAGTTTTTTAGCTGCGACGTTACTTCCCGGCGGATCTGAAGCGGTGCTTGTAGGCGTGTTGATGGCTTATCCGGATTTACACTGGCAAGCACTCATTTTAGCGACGATCGGTAATACGCTGGGTGGCATGAGTTCGTATCTGATTGGACGTTTGCTGCCTGATGAAAAAGCCGTACTGAAGAAAGGAGGAGGGAATGCTCGAGGGCTGGAATGGGTGAGCCGACACGGTGCTCCAATTCTATTGCTCTCCTGGGCGCCTTTGATCGGTGATCTGCTGTGCGTAGCAGCGGGCTGGTTGCGCACCAATTGGGTATGGGCGTTGTTGTTTATTGCTGTGGGAAAGTTCGCGCGCTATTGGGCAATTGCAGCGGCGATCCTGTAGAAAAAACTACGAGCGATTCAGTTCATTGACACGTCGTGAAAACAAGCTGAATCGCGCTGATGTAAGGCTAGTTCAATTTTCGAATAATTTTTGTAGTTCACCGCTTTGATACATTTCGGTCACAATATCCGAACCGCCAATGAATTCTCCATTCACATACAACTGGGGAATGGTTGGCCAGTTAGAATAATCCTTGATCCCTTGCCTGATTTCCGGATCTGCCAATACATCAACGGCATAAATATTATCGACACCACAAGCCTTGAGTATATTCACCGCATTTGCAGAGAAACCGCATTGCGGCTGATCTAATGAGCCTTTCATGTAAAGAACTACCGGATGAGCGCTAATTTGTTGCTCGATTAAATCTTCAACATTCATAGTGTTAATTTCTCCAAAAAATCTATCCAAAAATTTAATATCTTAAAACGTTGTCAAGTGCCTTATCCGTTACTGCGCGAATGAAAAGCCATCGCCTGACCGCCGCTGACGCGCATTATGCCAGCCAAATCTGGATATGAACAAATATTACTAAAATCTGCATCGCGCAACAATCGGCTGCATTCGGCGGCTTGGTCATATCCATGTTCGAACAGCAGCCACCCTTCGCGGATGAGATACTGAGGAGCCTTGTCGATAATATGCTGAATACACGTCAATCCGTTTACACCAGCGGTTAACGCCAAGCGAGGCTCAAACCGCAAATCCCCTTGCTGCAAGTGAGGATCGGCGTCTGCAACATAGGGCGGATTAGATACTATCAGATCGAAAGTTTCAGACAAAAGTTCATCGAACCAGCTTGCAGTGATGAAACGTATATTTTGAACATGCACATTGCGGGCGTTACGTTGACAAATTGCAATCGCATCTTTGGAGACATCGACAGCGGTCACCTGGGCGTAAGGTCGATGCTTGGCAATGGTAATCGCAAGAACCCCGCTTCCAGTACCCAGATCCAGGATTTTCGACGGTTTATCAGCAGGAATATGCTGCAAGGCCAGATCAACCAATAATTCAGTCTCCGGACGCGGAATCAAGACGGCATTGGAAACTTCGAACGTCAAATCGTAGAATGTACGTTGCCCGGTTAAATAAGCCACTGGTAAGCCTTCCTTGCGACGTTGGGTCAGATTCAGGAAATCAGCGTGCTGCTGCTCAGTTAATACCTGTTCGGGGTGAGTCAATAAGAAGGCGTGATCGACATTGAGCACATGCTGCAACAATAACTGCGCATCGACTTTATCAATGCTTGCTGCTGTCAGTGCTTCAGCAATGGTGTTGGGGTATAGCGCCATCAGCGGGGCAATCCTCTGCTAAAGCCTTCCCCCCGCTGGTACAGCACGTTGCTCCAATTGATCAGATCAATTGGAGCCTGTTTGTGAACGTACATCCACATTACTTAGTGGATAACAAATTGCGTCCATTCACTTCCTGAGGAGCCCTCGCATTGGAATTATAGAAGGTTTTCAATTGATCAAGCTGCGCTGCCGAAATCGTGATAGTTTGGGGCAATAAATACCATTGCACACCTTCGCTACACGGTGGCGTAGTCAGCGAGCCAGCCAGTGTGTAGTACTCGAGATTGGCAGGGTCAAGCGCCGGCAATAATTGCGCGGGATTCAACTGGATTCCGGTGGTAGCATTTTCCTGACCTTCTTCATTTGGCATATTATCCAGAATCGTTTGAAAAACCGGATGTTCGTTTCCAACATCTATGGCGACACCCAGCACGATGATTCTTCCATCTTCGTTGACATGAACGTAATGCAATTCAGCAGGAAAATTTCTTCCTGCAACGACATGTTCGCTCGGTTCATGAAAATGAAACTGGATCAGCGGAAAGGATTCCTCTCCAATTTTCAGCACGCCAGCGTAATTTTCCGATGTATTGACTTGCACGGCATGACCGGTATTGAAAAAACTCGGCGTATCGACACCATAGAGGGCTTGTAAGCGGCTCAAAGGCTTGGTATCGATGATAGGCGTGTTTGCAAGATCGACGGGTGATTGATGTTTCCCGACACCGCATTCCGCATAAGGATATTTCATCGGCACGACCTGCTCCGTATCCTCCACCGCCCACCACGTTGATTGTTCAGTATGCGTCCAATGAGGTGCTGAAATAACCGTCGTTGCATAACAAGTAAAAATTACAGAAGCCAGATTTCTTATTATCGTAGTTTTCATAAATTAACCCCGAATGTAGTAAATAGTCGTTAACAGGTATGTTTTTTACAATATTCAATCATGGGAGGTTTCGGATTGGAATCCGAACCGGAACCTTGCGAAGATTGCGAATCTCCTTGATTTCCAGATGGCGTCGATTGAGATGACTGGCTTTTTTGCTTGGCATCGGCGGACGACCGATTTTGTTGACTACTATCGATCAGTGCGTTTGATTTACGTTCTCCTGTTTCAGCAAAACAGGAAACACTCGAACTTAATAGAATAATTAGAAAAAGTTTTTTAAGCATGATTTTCCTCGTCTATGAAATATCTTGATCACATTGCCAAGCAATGTGTGTTTCAAACTAGCATACGAAATGTCAAGAAAATGTTGATACAAACAATCGTTGGAAGTAATGTTATTGAGATAAGATCGCGCTATCTTATTATTTATATTAAGAAAAAGAAACAATGAAATCCGCAAAAAAAAATGAAAATAAGAATATTCCCTCTTTTGGGTGATATAAAGCCCTACAACGAAATAATTTTCTCCAAATATTCGATTGTTAATTCGGCTACTTTTGGAGTGCCAATACCCAGATGCACAGGATAAGGCTCAATCCGACTAGTGCGAAGATAATCCCTGCGCTCGTAAAACGCGATCAGTTCAGGCCGTTGAGACACGACAAACATGCGAAACTTTGCTCTGTTTAACTGGTTCTGAGCGAAAGATTCTGCATACTCCAGCATATGCTTGCCCAATCCCTTTGCTTGAAAATCGGGATGTACCGAAAAAAAACCAATATAGGCATGATCCTTTTCTTGGGTCACATAAATACATGATTTCAGATCATTATTCAGATAGGTCACAAAAAAATAACCATTCGGATTTGACAATGCCGAGACTATTTCCTGTGGATTTGTTCTATCCCCAAGAATAATGTTGGTTTCCCGTGTCCAGCCAGAATTACCGCGATAGGTCAGGTTGATGAGCCGGGATATCGCTTGAGCGTGCGTTGGATCTGCTCTGTCGACACATACTCCGGAGAAATTCATCAGCTTATTGATGCATGTAGTTCAAAAGACGCAGACGAAGTTACCCCAGTCCCAACAGCGGCTGCTTGGTTAACGCAACCAAGACAATGTAAGCAAATACGCACTCAGCTGCGCCCCAGGCAATAATCTTGATCTGTCGAGTTTTTCCAAATCGCATCGCGACAAGACCAAGCCCAATATACACAAGTAGTCCCATGACTTTCGCCGTCAGCCAAGCATGCTCCAGAGGATTTTGCTGGATGGCAATCGCCAAGAAGATCGCGCTGCCCAGCAGGAGCGTATCGACGATATGAGGTAATACTTTGACCCAACGCTGGCTCAGGTTTTTGGAATTCTGCATTAGCCACACGCCACGCATGAAGAACAGCGTAAAACTGCCAATGACACTGCCGACATGGATCATTTTTAACACGGCATAACTCATCGGTCACACTCCCAGGAGCCAGCCGTGACTGCCGGCCACAGCACCAGCAATGGTCATCAAACTTAGAATCAGCAAAAAGATATGCTTGCGCTGAATTCGAGCGAACGTCTCAGGTGTAACTTGTACATCCGCAGATTGCGGAAGCTGTTGCCGTCGACCGCGGGGTTCCTGTATGAACAACATCACGCTGAACAATAACCAGATCGCCACCATCGAATGCATCCACCAATACTGCCATTGCAAGAACCGATGCCATGCGTTCAACTCATACACCATATAAAACCCCGAAATACCCACAATCAAGGTCGAAATTCGCGCCTGAGCCGCAAATCGACGCCTGAACTGCTGAAACACGGTCATTGCTTCGGACATCGATGACATTCGCATCAACGTAGGCAACAGAACTGATGTCACCATCGCGACACCACCAATCCACAACACCACGCCCAGCACATGCAACAAGCGTGCAAACACTAATTCATCCATGGTACATCAATCTCTACAGTGATTATGAATCTGAACAAATACAAGACAGTGCATTCAATGCCTTCAGGGCATCAATCGGATATATTACCCAAAGCCCATTGTTCGGCTTCGTCGTAATCATGGAACACGGTTACGTTTGCATCAATAAACAGATTGAACACCCAGGCACCCCAGGCTTGCCATTCGTCATCGGTGACGACTGCAACACGATTAAAATCACTGCCATGTTCGCGCATGAACTTTATTTCTTCCCATGCGACATCGACGGTGTAATCAAGCATATCCCGCCAATCAAACAACAGGTTCGCTTTTCCATCAAAATGGGATTGGTAGAGTACTTGCTGTTCAAACTCTTTATAGTCCACTAATGTGAACTCACCAATGACTGCAACGATGATGAGATTATTTTTTTTCTGAATTGTAATCATGACTCGACCTCATGTGATAACAGGCACATCATAGGTAAATAAGCTGCAGGGTGCAAATTGTACAATCAAAATGATGATGCCCGACATATCATTTTGGCGGGGCCGAAGCCAAGAATTTCAGACCGAGAACGCCGCTCAGTGAACCGCCCAAGATGATTAGACCCATGCCCAGCCATGCGATGGGAGGTAGTACTTCATCCCATAACAGCATTCCCCACACACAAGCAAATAAAACTGTACTGTAACCCAGTGAAGTGACTACGAGCGTTGCGCCCCGATGATAGGCCCGAGTCATTGCCAGCTGAGCGAGAGTAGCCGTCATGCCGATACTTACCAGCAGCAGCAAGCCATATGCGGTAATGGGATGAAAGGATGTAAAAGCCAGCCACACGCCCGTAATCAAGGTACTGATCAACGTAAAATAAAACACCACATGCCATTCAGTTTCTCCCAAGTTACCCAATTGCTTGACATTCATGTAAGCAATGGCAGCAAAGAAACCCGAAGCGATGCCAAGTATGTTGGCATCCCAGTTTTCATCCGGTAGAGCCGGACGCAATAACAGAAGAACACCGACGAAACCCATGAGAATGGCGCCAATCATCAACCAATGGCTTTGCTCTTTCAAAAACAGGATGGTCAATAAAGCGACAAATAACGGCCAGGTATAATTGAGAGAAATCGCCGCCGCTAATGGCATGTGAGTCAGACAGTAAAAAAAGAGCAAAAGACTGACAAGACCGGTTAATCCCCGCCAGACATGAATTTTCCAATGTGCAGTACGAAGCGGGAGCCGGTGATGACGAATAATCATGTAAGTCATCCATACGCCAAATAAAGAACGATAAAACACCAGTTCAGTACTCGAAAAATACGGAGCACTCAATTTAACCAGTACGCCCATGCATGCAAATAAAAATGCAGCGAGCACCATCCACAATGATCGCATTCGGGGTTCCAACAAATATTTAAGATTTAGCAGTCAAGAAAGCACCAAAAATTCATGCGCTAGGTCAAGTTGTGGTGAAATCTGGTTCAACATGTTGCCGTGCTCCATTGTTCAAACTCTTTTCAACTCACCTGCCCAGCGCGTGTCGACTTTTCAATGCCTCTTCAAAGGTGTGGTTCGATTTCACGGCGTAGAAAGTGATGGAAATGTTTCATTCCGGCTTCCATAGGTATTTGATATGGTCCTACTTCATTCAACCCTTGTTCATATAATGCTCGGCGACCTTCGGTCATCAATCTGCAGATTTCATCATCCTCTAACGCAGTTTCTTTGTATGCTGCCTGCTCTGCTTCAACGAAATCGCGTTCAAACAGGGCAATTTCTTCGGGATAATAAAATTCAACCACATTGATACAACTTTCGACACCTGTTGGAATCAAGGTGCTAATAACTAATGTGTGGGGATACCATTCCACCATGATATTGGGATAGTACAACAGCCATATGGCTCCATAAGCCGGCATTTCCCCTTCAGTTTGTTGTAATACCTGCTCATGCCATTTTGCATAGACAGGGCTGCCGGGTCGTTGCAGGCGGGCATTATCAATGGCAACCGTCTGCACGCTGTACCAATCATCAAATTCCCAATCGAGCTTCTTGGTATTGACAAAATGTCCAAGCCCCGGATGAAAAGAATCGACATGGTAATCTTCCAGATAAACTTCGATGAAGGTTTTCCAATTACAGTCATAGTGATCTATTTGAATCCGATCCAGTATATGGCCGGAAAAATCAAAGTCTTTCAACATGCTGAATTTGGCCATATCCTGCGACACATTCCGCGCTCCATTAAATAGTAAGCCATTCCAGTTCTGCAATGGGGTCTTATTCAAATTGAGACAAGGGTTATGTTCAAAATGTGGAGCACCCAGTAATTTTCCTTCCAGCGAATAAGTCCAACGATGAATAGGACAGACGATGTTCTTGATGTTATCGCGCCCCTTCAGCAACAGCGCCTGCCGATGGCGGCAAACGTTGGACAGCAATTCAATGCCCTGTTCATGGTGCACAAGTACTTTGGCATTATTCAAGCCCTCGGGCACATAATAATCACCAATATTAGGCACCATCATCTTATGTCCGATATATCCTGGGCCCTTCTCGAATAAAATTCGTTTTTCAATTTCCAGGATCTTGGGATCCAAGTACCAATCAACCGGAAGTTGCACCGACATCCCCGTCAGTTGTGAGATTTCAGCCAAGTTAGACATATTGATACCTTACACTCTCCCAAAAAATTAGCGGCGAAAATACACGAAAAAATAAAAAAATAAAACTTCCTTTATCAAGGAAGAAAAGAAAACTTTTATGCTTGGTTATAATAGCAATGTTGATAGTACAATACGGTAGCCATTTACCGAGTAATTTAATAAATATTAATCAAAAGAGAGCATCTTAATGAAAGAGATACATCATTTAAGAAAAAATTCATGGGTATGTCTATTATCCAGTCTGATGATTGCTGGACTGACCGCCTGTGACAGTGGCGACGAAAAAACACAAGCGACGTCATCCGCCTCATCATCAGTCAATACCGCCAAACGGGCTACGCAAACGGGTCCTGCACTGGGTATTTTAGTCGATTCACCCGTCTCTGGCATATCTTATGCAGCGACCTCAGGCAAATCGGGCACCACGGACGAAGAGGGTAAATTCAACTTCAACCACGGTGACAAAATTGAATTCAAATTGGGGAATTTGACACTCGGCAACATTGAGGGTTCACAGATTGTTACCCCTATTGAATTGGCGGGCGATAACAATAACAAACTTCAGAATTTACTGGTTTTGCTGCAATCATTGGATTCCGATGCCAACCTGTCCAATGGCATATCGATTTCCAGTGAAACAGCCGCAGCGGTCAAAAACTCCATCAATCTCGACAGCGAACCAGCAGAATTTGCTGAAACTGCGGGACTGAAAAGCATCATGGAAACCAGCGGCATCCAGGGAGAGGTCAGAACTCCTGAAGAAGCACGCAGTCATTTTATGTCACAAGGCGTCGCACTGCTCAGCGCTCAAATATGGGTGAGCTATACGGATAAAACCGCCAGCGTCTTACGCGTGGCTTCCGACATCAGCGGTGAATATTTGCAGGGTGATGCTCGTCCTGATGATTCCTGTGATGAAAACCGAGTCTGCGGCGGAAAGACGGTATTCCAGTCCGGAGTGGAATATGGAATTGCTAAAGCGGAAGAATTTGATAACCGTGGCTTCAAGTTAATTGGAACACCGAGCATCGATACCAATATCAAGGCCGGCCTATCCAATCCCAACCCAACGCGTCGAGTGCGCACCGATGGATTCGAATTAATCAACTCCGATATCGTTACTGTTCAACGAGCACGCGCCGAAACCAGTGTTTTTGGTGAGCTTTTCCATATCGCCAAGCCAATCCAGTTGAGCGACGAAAACGAAGTCGCCGAAAAGGAAGTCAAAGAAACCCGCTACGCAAAAATCGATAATGATGCCAATGGCATTGTCGGCGCCTGGGCTTACGATAGCACCGCTATTCAAACGCCAACGCTGGTTTTCTTTCCTAATGGAAAATTCTTTATGATCGACCCAACAGGCACCACACAACGGCCGGAGCAATCAAAATGTGCAAAACCTGGCGTTGAATTTTCCTCTTACAGTTACAACAAAAATAACAGCAAGCTCAACTTCTCGAGCTTTACATACAACACCAATGGTTGTGCCGGTTTTTCCGATTTGGACAATAATACATCCATTGACTTCTCGATCAATGCCGATGGAAACTCGGCCAAGCTCAACAAGCCAGGCGAAGAATCCGTCACTCTGTATCGGGTTTCAAAATAAGTCCACGTTCATGCTGCATCGAACCACTCATCGTCAGCAATGATGTCGATGAGTGGATTATTTGGAACTCTCTCAACCGTAATCGCCAATTTCGCTTTATCTTCGGTCTGATCATATGCCGATCATTCGGATCGCACTGAACGTTCCGGTCGACACCTTATTTGATTATTACGCGGAAGATGCCAGTACAGATGATATTGGCCTGCGCGCTTGCGTGCCATTCGGTAAAAAACATCTCACCGGTATTATTATCGCCGTCGTTGCCGAATCCGAAGTACCTCCGGCCAAGCTTCGAGCAGTCAAATCCATTTTCAGAGAAATCAAGCCGTTATCGCAAGAATTGCTGCTGTTGTTCAATTTCTGCAGTCACTATTATCATTATCCGCTTGGGAAAGTGATCATGAATGGCCTGCCTCTCAAATTACGAAACAACCAGTCTCTACAGCTCAAGGATAATCAGACCGACAACCAATATAGCCTAACCTCAGCAGGTAAGCAGATAACCGTAAAAGATATTCCAGCGCGGCAGCGAATAGCTCGGCGCTTGTTGGTTGAATTCCATTGCTCGACCGTGATAAGCCATCGCCAAATCCAACAGATTTCACCTCGCGCCATTCCGTTGCTCAAGGATTGGCTCACATGGGAATGGGTAGCGGCGATTCCGAAGATCAGCACGTCGATCGCGCCCAATCTGGGGCCACCGCTCACAACGGAGCAAGCACATGCAGTTGTCGAGATAACCAACGATGATGGCCATTTCAAAACCTGGTTATTGCACGGAATAACCGGAAGCGGAAAAACTGAAGTTTATTTGCGGATCATCGCCTCGGTGTTAGCAAAAAATAAGCAATCTCTCGTTCTCATACCTGAAATCAACTTGACGCCGCAATTGGAAGCAGTATTCCGTGAAAGATTTTCAGCTATCCCTCTGGTGAGTCTGCACAGCGGACTTAACGATACCGAACGGTTGATGAATTGGCTGCAAGCGCAGAGTGGCGAAGCCAAAATCATCTTGGGAACACGCCTTGCCGTTTTCACGCCGCTACCGAATCTTGGATTGATCATTGTCGATGAAGAGCATGATACTTCATTCAAGCAACATGAAGGATTGCGTTACTCTGCGCGTGATCTAGCCATATTCCGCGCCAAACAAATCAATATACCCATTATCTTGGGTTCGGCAACGCCCTCGCTGGAAAGCTACCATAACGCTCTCACGCATCGATATCACAGCATTCGTTTAACATCGCGCGCCATTGAAAATGCCCGCTTGCCAACAATTGAATACATCGATACCCGTACCGATAAACGACGAGAAGGATTGTCCAGCGCTCTGATTGACGCGATTAGCCAATGTTTGGCTGAAAAGCACCAAAGCCTTATCTTTATCAATCGCCGTGGTTACGCGCCGGTATTATTATGCCGCTCTTGCGGCTGGTCAGCAGCTTGTCATCGATGTTCCAGCCGGTTGGTTGTTCATTTACGGGATAAAAAATTATGCTGCCATCATTGTGGCCATGATGAACATTTTCCGCGTGCCTGTCCCGATTGCGGCAACCAGGACCTAGCTCCGTTTGGACTGGGTACGCAACGTGTAGAAGAAACCCTTGCAGCGCATTTTCCTTCCGCTCGAATCGCGCGCGTTGATCGAGACTCGACTCGTCGCAAGCATGCCTGGAAAGACATCCTGCAAGCAATTCATACGCATCAAGTCGATATTCTCGTCGGCACTCAGATTCTTTCAAAAGGACATGATTTCACAAATCTTTCATTAGTCGGCATATTGAATGCAGATACTTCGTTATTCAGTACCGATTACCGTGCCAGTGAGCGATTATTTGCGCAACTGATGCAAGTGGCGGGACGTGCTGGGCGCGCTGAAATTCCAGGCCATGTCATGATACAGACGGAATTTCCTGAACATCAGCTATATCGTGCCTTGCAACGCCAGGACTATGATTCGTTGGCACATGCCTTGCTGGCAGAGAGAAAGGCCGCTAGATTTCCTCCCTTCGTTCACCAAGCATTGTTACGCGCTGAATCGCATGCCATGCACGATGTGATGGACTTTCTGCAACAGGCATCGCGCCTGGTTGCTCACACGAACACAATCGAAATGTTCGATCCCGTTCCAGCCCAGATAGCCCGCTTGAAAGGTATGGAGCGCGCGCAGGTATTGGTGCAATCCAATTCGAGAAACCAGTTACAGAAATTCCTGGCCAGATGGTATACCGAAATCAATCGTTTGTCCGTCCACAAAATTCGCTGGACGCTAGATGTTGATCCTGTTGAATTTTAATTCCATCAATAGATGAATCGAATCTCAGAAATTAGCCGACAGGTTGAAATCTTTACTCCGAAAAGAATTCCCGGGCTTTATCCATCCACGACTTGGCCCGTGGACTATGGCGCGAACCATCCTTCAGACTGATCGCCTCGAGTTCTTCGAGTAATTCTTTTTGACGCGCCGTTAATTTAACCGGGGTTTCTACTACGACATGACACAGTAAATCCCCTTTTTCATGGCTGCGCACGCCTTTGATTCCCTTGCTCCGCAAACGGAAAATCTTGCCCGTTTGTGTTTCAGCAGGAACTTTAATTTTGGCATGTCCTTCCAGCGTAGGCACTTCAATTTCTCCGCCTAGTGCAGCTACGGTAAAACTAATCGGTATTTCACAATGCAAATGATCGCCTTCACGGCGGAAAACGGAATGTGCAGATAAATGAACCACCACATACAGATCGCCTGGAGGCCCGCCATTGATCCCTGCCTCTCCTTCTCCAGAAATACGGATGCGATCACCGTCATCCACACCCGCAGGAATTTTCACGTTCAACGTTTTATGCTGCTTGACCAATCCCACGCCGTGACATGAGTTGCAGGGTTGAGCGACAATCTTGCCACTGCCTTGGCATTTAGGACAGGTTTGCTGAATCGAGAAAAAACCCTGCTGCATTCTTACTTGCCCATGACCATTACATGTTGGGCAGGTTTTCGGTGAAGTGCCGGGTTTCGCACCGCTACCGTTGCAAGGGTCGCATTTAACCATCGTCGGAATGCGAATTTTTGTCTCAGTCCCGTGTGCTGCATGCTCCAGGGGAATTTCGAGGTTATAGCGCAAATCGGCGCCCCTATGCATATTTGAACGCCCGCCTCTGCCTCCCCCGAAAATATCGCCAAAAATATCGCTGAATGCATCGCTGAATCCCTGAGCGCCTGCGCCACCTGCCGCACCGCTATTCACACCGGCGTGGCCGAATTGATCATACGCAGCACGCTTATTTGCATCCGTCAGAATTTCATACGCTTCTTTCGCTTCCTTGAACATCTCTTCCGATTTGGTATCGCCGGCATTCCGATCGGGGTGATATTTCATCGCCAGTTTGCGATAGGATTTTTTGATAGTATCCTCATCGGCATCCCGGCTCACGCCGAGAATGTCATAGTAATCGCGCTTACTCATATTCAATTCCTGCTGCAAAAATAAATTTAAGGTTCGTCATAGTATGAATATCCAGTTCCATCAACACTAAAACGCAGAGCCCGGGGAAAGGATTGCCATCCCTTTTCACCGCCTCTGCGCTTCGGCATTTTTTCTGCTTCAACAAAATTATTTCTTGTTTTTCACTTCCTCGAACTCAGCATCAACAACTTCACCTTCAACCGGTTTTTCTGTTTGATTCGATGAAGATCCGGCTCCAGCACCAGCTCCGGTCTGTCCCTGCTGGCCCTGCTGGTCATTTTGCTGATACATTTTTTCAGCCAGCTTGTGCGCAGCTTCTGTCAAGGCCTGCGTCTTAGCATCGATCTCGTCTTTTTTATCGGTTTTGAGCACATCCTCAGCTTCTTTCAGAGCAGCTTCAATTTTTTCCTTATCTTCGCTATCAAGCTGATCGCCCTGCTCTTTCAAGGATTTCTTCACGGAATGAATCATTGCGTCGCATTGATTGCGGCTGGAGACGAGCTCCAAGATTTTATGATCCTCTTCGGCATGCGCTTCCGCATCTTTGACCATGCGCTCGATTTCATCATCCGATAATCCCGAGCTGGCCTGGATTTTGATTTTGTTTTCCTTGCCGGTTGCCTTATCTTTTGCCGACACATGCAGAATGCCATTCGCGTCAATATCGAAAGCCACCTCGATTTGTGGCATTCCACGTGGCGCCGGTGGAATGTCGCTCAGATTGAACTGACCCAGGCTCTTGTTTCCAGATGCCATCTCGCGCTCGCCTTGCAGCACGTGAATAGTTACAGCTGTCTGACTGTCCTCTGCAGTTGAAAATACCTGCTGAGCTTTGGTCGGAATGGTCGTATTTTTCTGGATCAACTTGGTCATTACGCCGCCCAGTGTTTCGATTCCAAGAGACAAGGGAGTTACGTCCAGCAACAGCACATCCTTGACATCACCTTGCAATACGCCACCCTGAATTGCTGCACCCACAGCAACGGCCTCATCGGGATTCACATCCTTGCGTGGCTCCTTACCAAAAATTTCCTTCACTTTTTCTTGCACTTTGGGCATGCGGGATTGTCCACCAACCAGAATCACATCATCGATATCGGAGGCGGTCAGACCCGCATCTTTGATCGCTGTGCGGCAAGGGCCGGCAGTGCGTTCGATAAGTTCCTCGACCAGGCTCTCCAATTTGGCGCGCGTTATCTTGACCGCCAAATGTTTCGGACCTGAAGCATCGGCTGTGATATAAGGCAAATTCACCTCGGTCTGCTGGCTGGAAGACAATTCGATTTTGGTTTTTTCCGCAGCATCTTTCAAACGTTGCAGAGCCAACATGTCTTTTTTCAAATCGATGCCGCTTTCTTTCTTGAATTCATCAACTAGATATTCGATGACGCGGGAATCAAAATCCTCGCCACCAAGGAATGTATCACCATTCGTCGCCAATACTTCGAATTGATGCTCACCTTCAATCTCGGCGATCTCAATGATCGAAATGTCAAACGTGCCACCACCCAAGTCATAAACGGCAATTTTCCGGTCACCTTCTTTCTTATCCAGACCAAAAGCCAAAGCGGCAGCTGTGGGTTCATTGATGATGCGCTTGACTTCCAGACCGGCAATACGCCCAGCATCTTTGGTCGCTTGACGCTGCGAATCATTAAAATAGGCTGGCACTGTGATGACGGCTTCAGTGACGGATTCGCCCAAATAATCCTCGGCGGTTTTTTTCATTTTCATCAGTACTTGTGCCGAAACCTCCGGTGGCGCAATTTTCTTGCCGCGCACTTCCACCCAAGCATCATTATTGTCTGCTTTGACGATGCTGTAAGGCACCATTTTGATATCCCGTTGAACCATATCTTCGTCAAAGCGGCGACCGATCAAGCGTTTCACTGCAAATAGAGTATTTTTAGGATTGGTGATAGCCTGACGCTTGGCTGAAGCTCCAACTAAAATTTCATTTTCTTCCGTGTACGCAACAATCGAAGGGGTCGTGCGTGCGCCTTCTGAGTTTTCGATAACCTTGGGAGTTCCGCCTTCCATCACTGCTACGCAGGAATTTGTGGTACCCAAGTCGATACCAATAATTTTTGCCATGTTTAGATCCTTTTAAAGATAATTGACTGGTTTGAAAGTAGTGATAGAGAGAAGAAATTCAAGTGCCCGCTGTTTTTGAAACCGAGACGAGTGCCGGGCGAATGATGCGATCATGCAGCTTATATCCTTTCTGCATCACCTGAATCACGGTGTTGGGAGTAAGGTCGGAATCGACTGTACACATCGCTTGATGCTGGTGTGGATCAAATTTTTCCCCCCTGGGATCAATCGCAGTAATTCCAAATTTTTCAAAGGCACTTATCAATTGTTTCTGGGTGAGTTCCATGCCACTTTTATAATTTTCCAGATTCGCATTCTCAACCCCTAGCGCTGCATCCAGGCTATCCATCACAGCAAGTAGCGTTGTGGAAAAATTTTCAATGGCAAATTTATGAGCATTGGCAACATCGGCTTGAGCGCGTTTTCTAATATTCTCAGTTTCTGCTTTAGCACGCATCCAGGCATCGTGATGCTCAGCCGCTTTTATTTCGGCTTCTTTCAACAAATGCTCAAGATTGGGTGAGGGATCATTTTTCATTCCGGTTTGTATGATTGCATCATTGCTGATGCCAGGCACATTTTCGTCACCTGAAGCAATCGAAGTCTCTACCGGATTCAATTCTGAATGATTGGGATTTTCTGAGCTCTGCATTATTCCTCCTGATAAACTTGTGCAAGTTAAAATGGTGCCGCTATTTCAAATTTCAAGCGTTAAACATCAATTAAAGACACAAATGTTTTTTATTAATTAGATCAGTTATATATAGAGCTATCACAGAAACAACACGCATCAAATCCGTCGAGCTAATGTGCTCGCCTTACCAATGTAGCTATGTGGCGTCATCGCGATCAGACGTTGTTTTTCTTCGTCAGGAATCTGCAGTTCAGCAATGAATTGATGCAAAACTTCTTTAGTTATGCCGACCTTACCACGCGTCAAGGCTTTTAATTGCTCATAGGGATTGGCGATACCATGGCGCCGCATGACCGTTTGAATCGGCTCAGCCAGCACTTCCCAGGCATTGTCTAGGTCACTATGAATTCGCTCCCGATTGATTTCCAGTTTGCTAAGCCCTTTTAGACATGAATCATAGGCCAGCAATGTATGACCCAATGCTACTCCCATATTGCGCAGCACGGTCGAATCGGTCAAATCGCGTTGCCAGCGTGATATTGGTAATTTCTCGCTCAAATGATGCAGTAACGCGTTGGCAATTCCTAAATTTCCTTCTGAATTTTCAAAATCGATAGGATTGACTTTATGCGGCATCGTTGAAGATCCCACTTCATTGGGTTTAGTTTTTTGCTTAAAATAACCCAGAGAAATGTAAGCCCAGATATCACGGTTCAAGTCCAGTAAAATGGTATTGATTCGAGCATATGCATTGAATAGCTCGGCAATCGTATCGTGAGGCTCGATCTGCGTAGTGTAGGGATTGAATGTCAGACCCAGTTGCTCGATGAAATTTTGCGCAAATTTTTCCCAATCGATTTGAGGGTAAGCTGCTAAGTGAGCATTAAAATTTCCAACTGCGCCATTTATTTTTCCGAGAATCTCAACCGCAACCAATTGCTTTCGCGATCGTTGCAGGCGAAAAACGACATTAGCAATTTCTTTTCCCATTGTCGTCGGGGTGGCAGGTTGTCCATGAGTGCGCGCCAGCATCGGAATATCAGCTAATTGATGCGCCAACTCAGACAAAGTTTTAATAATTCTGTCGAGCGCCGGCACCATGATGTCCATCAAACTAGATTTAAGCATCAAGCCATGAGCCAGGTTATTGATGTCTTCGGAGGTGCAGGCAAAATGAATGAATTCGCTTGCTGAAACAATTTCAGCATTCTCGTGCAAGTTTTCTTTCAACCAATATTCAACGGCTTTAACATCATGATTGGTTGTGGCTTCGATTGCTTTAACAGCGTCTCCATCCGCGACTGAAAATTGAGTCACCACATTTGCCAGTTGGTTCGCCGTAGCCGTTGTAAAAGGCGCAATCTCAGTAATTCCAGGTTCACTGGCCAGTGCGTTGAGCCAAGCCACTTCTACCTGAACACGGTAACGGATTAACGCAAATTCACTGAAATAAAATCGCAATGGTTCGACTTTTGCATGATAACGCCCATCCAATGGGGATAATGCCGTGATAGCAGAGAAATTCATTTGATTGATGAGTATGTGGGGTTGGCATTTTAACATGCCAATAAAAGATTGCACGGATCGCACTCACTACGTTCCAATGCTTTCAAACCAAAAGAAACGTAAAATTTGGCTCCTTTGGGGCAAGCGTTCCCTATTTAAGATAACGTTGGTTAATTCGCTGCACGAGCGAATCGCTTCGTTACGTGTTACTCGCTCCCGCGCCTATCGGATTGATATGTCTCGGTTACTTCGTACCGTACGTTCTGCGCTTCATCTCGTTCTCCGAATTAATCAGCATTTCCTTAGCGAGCATGCGCTCTGTGCCACTTTATCATGCCAAATTTCATACCAATGCAAACCTGCCTAGCTTTTACTAAGCTGATACATTCTGCTTAAATCCAATTAGTACCTTTTTTCTTACTTGTTAATGCGGAGTCACTCGAATTGCTGAGTGATGATCCCTTGATTCCAGGGAATATTTTTTCATGAATCTGTTGTAGTACATGAATCTCTTGTAACACTTCCAATGGAAAGCCGCTTCGGTTTCTATCCTTTTCCACTACTAACAATTTACTCAGATAAGAATAAATCTCCGGATATCCCCATTGCAGTTGGATGCTTTGTGCGATCCGTTGATACTGCGTATCAAGCACCGAGTCTTTGTTTCCTAAATAGGCATTAAATTCTTTGATTGAGTTTTTGAGAGACATATGTATGAGTCCTTTACGAATACAATTGGGCTATCAATCCATTAAGGAATTCTGGGAAAACGATGATGCCCGATCAGTTAGCACTGACATCGAATTTAAATGGCTCATTCGTCTCGCTAACAATGCTTTAGCATCAGATGATTGTCACCCTCGCCTTCTTCAAATTTCGTTAAAGCTCTGGAATACTTGGCTATTACAGACTTTAATGATTGAATTACGGTTTCAGTATTATAAAATTCAGTAATTCCAAAATAATTTTTCCGAACGATTAACTACTGTAATAAACCGTGAACAAAGCATCCGGCGTAAAATACAACGACCTGATTCTCTGCATATCACTTGATAACATGACTATGAGCAAATCCAAAAAAATTAAAGTTCTATTCGTCTGCATGGGCAATATCTGCCGCTCTCCCACCGCAGATGCCGTATTCAGGCATTTCGTCAAGGAAGCCGGTGTTGATCACATGATCGAAGTGGATTCCGCTGGAACGCATGCTTACCATATCGGCAATCCTCCCGATCATCGCACTCAGCAGACTGCATCGAAACGAGGTTACGCAATGCATGAATTACGCGCTCGCGCCGTACAGACAAGCGATTTCGAGGAATTCGATTATATTCTCGCCATGGATAAGGAAAATCTTTCGTTGTTGCATCAACGCAGTCCTCAGCAATACCTCAGCAAAATACAATTATTCATGCTATACAGCCAGACTGCCCATTCGACCAAAGAAGTGCCTGATCCTTATTTCGGTGGTGCGCAAGGGTTCGAACTGGTGCTGGATATGGTCGAAGACGCGAGCCGAGGCCTGCTCGCCCATTTATGTGCTCTTGATTCTCAACAAGGAAAACAATGAAAACCAACGCTGCGGTCGCATGGAAAGCAGGTGAACCACTCACCATTGAACAAGTTGATCTGGAAGGACCGAGATCCGGTGAAGTACTGGTCGAAATCAAAGCCACCGGTATTTGCCACACGGATTATTACACGCTGTCTGGTGCTGATCCAGAAGGCCTGTTCCCAGCCATTCTGGGACATGAAGGTGCAGGCGTGGTAGTCGATGTCGGTCCCGATGTCAAATCCTTGCGCAAAGGGGACCACGTCATTCCGCTGTATACGCCAGAGTGCCGTGAATGCAAATTCTGTCTGTCAAAGAAAACCAATTTATGCCAAGCCATCCGTTCCACGCAAGGCAAAGGACTCATGCCCGATAGCACGTCACGATTCTCGATCGCTGGCAAGCCGCTGTTTCATTACATGGGAACTTCGACCTTTTCCAATTTCACCGTCGTGCCCGAAATCGCACTTGCAAAAATCCGCGAAGATGCGCCATTCGACAAGGTATGTTACATCGGTTGTGGTGTCACCACCGGCCTCGGCGCGGTGATTTACACCGCCAAGGTCGAGGCCGGCGCGAATGTAGCAGTATTCGGCCTCGGCGGTATCGGTTTGAACGTAATACAAGGTGCCCGCATGGTGGGCGCCGATAAGATCATCGGCATCGACATCAATCCCGAACGTGAAGCAATGGCGCGCAAGTTTGGTATGACGCATTTCATCAATCCGAATGATGTTCCGAATATCGTCGATGCCGTGGTGCAACTGACTGATGGTGGAGCAGACTATAGTTTTGAATGCATTGGCAATACCACAGTCATGCGACAAGCGCTGGAATGCACGCACAAAGGCTGGGGGCGCAGCATCATCATCGGTGTGGCCAAGGCTGGCGCAGAAATCAGCACACGCCCCTTTCAGTTGGTCACTGGCCGCAAATGGGAAGGCTCGGCATTTGGCGGCGCCCGCGGCCGCACGGATGTTCCCAGAATCGTCGATTGGTACATGGAAGGAAAAATCGATATCGACTCATTGATCACGCACACACTAACGCTCGACAACATCAATGAAGGTTTTCATTTGATGAAAACCGGCGAATCGATCCGCTCCGTGGTGGTTTACTGATCACGATGACTATGGAGACGCGCAGCCAGCATCATTGTTTCGAGGGCCTTCAGGGTTATTATCAACATCAATCTCACATCATCGGACTGCCGATGCGGTTTTCCGTTTACCAACCGCCACATGCCCATCAACAGCGCGTACCTGTGCTGTTTTTTCTCCCCGGACTAACCTGTACCGAAGAAACCTTCATGATCAAGGCCGGTGCGCAACGCTACGCCGCTGAACATGGGCTGATGCTGGTATCGATGGATACCAGTCCGCGAGAAACCGGTATCGCCGGAGAGACTGATGCTTGGGATTTTGGCGTCGGTGCGGGATTTTATCTGGATGCAGCACAAGCACCGTGGTCACAGCATTACCGTATGGAAAGCTACATCACGCAGGAATTGTATCGGATCATCATCGAACAGTTTCCAGTGGACAAGAATCGCATCGGTATTTTCGGTCATTCGATGGGCGGACATGGCGCTTTGACGCTGGCGCTGCGGCATCCTGAACTATTTCGTTCAGTCTCCGCATTCTCGCCGATCTGTGCGCCCACGCAATGTCCCTGGGGAGAAAAAGCATTCCGTAATTATCTCGGTGAGAATCGGCAGGACTGGCGTTCGTACGATGCCACTGCGTTGATCGAAGATGGTCGACGTGTGCCGGATATGCTCATCGACCAAGGGTTGAGCGACCAATTCCTAGCGGAACAATTACACCCTCACCTATTAGAAAATGCCTGCGCTATCCATGACCAAACTCTGACGTTGCGTTACCATCAGCATTACGATCACAGCTATTATTTCATCAGCACATTTATCGGTGAGCATATCAAATACCACCGCGATGTGCTGATGTCAGCATGAACAATCACAGATTCATGGTTTTTCGCTATCTTTGACCTGCGCTTTATTAAATGGGTGTTGAATCCAAACAAATCGCTGAGTGAAATAAGAAAATTCCAGAAAACCATTCATCATTGCAAAACTGTGATCGTTGGATTTGATCAAAATCCATTCTCGCAATTTTGCGTCAGCAAGGTTTGAGCAGCATCTGCGCATGCAGCTTTCATCTTACAAATTTGATTATATTGACATCGAGGCACCGACACGATCAGAAACCTGCACTACTCTTGAATTGATTACCCATCGCGGCGGTAACCTTTAAGCTCGATTCATCGAAAAATACAGAAATGAATTGGACGTTACCACCAGTTGCATTCATCCAATGATAATTAACCAAACCGCCTGTTCTGACTGCGCTGCCAGGGTCAAATTTACAGCCAATGGTCTGATTTATTTGATCGATAGACATGCCTGATTGAATTGCATTGAATTTATCAATCGTAAAATTTTCCGTTCCACAGATTTCATTGACGCCACCAATGGGCACCGAACTACCCACACCTAACACCGTGAACTGATCGATACGCACTACCACATTGAAATATTTTTGATCTCCGACGATCACTGAATCCATGGTCAACGTGTTGGTGGTCGGATCAAACGTATCCGCTTGAGCAGTCACAGCAGACAATGATAGCGCCGCTAGTAAAAATAACTGTTTCATGTAGGTTCCCTCGAAAATGTCAAAAAACAATAAAAAATGTGAATTTCTCTGAAATCATTTTGAATCTCAAGGAATTCTCAGGTGAAGCAGTTATCAACAACCAATTGAGATATTGGAATAATATTTACAATACATTAAATCTCTACGGATGAGAGCTGGATTGTTCTGACTGAATACCGATTGATCGTTATGATGCGCAACCACGAAATCAGACTCTGAACTAAAGAACTTTCACGAAAATATTGGCTACTGATATCAGTGCTCAGAACTTTTCCGTTCGCAAAATTTGCACCAGTTTCAACAGCGCCTGACCACGGTGACTGATGCGGTTTTTTTGTTCTGCAGTCAATTCGGCCGACGTCTTATCAAATTCCGGTAAAAAGAAGTGAGGATCATAGCCGAAGCCGCCCTCACCTCTTGGGTGATCGATAATGCTCCCATCCCATGAACCATCAACGATGATCGGCTGCGGATCGTCGGCATGGCGCAGCAGAACGATGACGCAATAATAATAGGCGCGTCGATCGGTTTGATTGTTCAACGCGTCGATCAATTTCTGATTGTTGCGCTGGTCTGACCTGGGTTCTCCGGCATACCGCGCAGAATTGACACCTGGAGCACCATTCAAGGCATGGACGCAAATGCCGGAATCATCTGCGAGTGCTGGCAATCCCGTACAACGGCTGGCATGTCGCGCTTTCGCCAGGGCATTTTCGATAAAGGTACCATACGGCTCATCAACTTCGCTCACATTAAGAGCTCCTTGTGGCATGACCTCAATCGACAACGATGCCAACAGAGCGTTAATTTCGCGCAGCTTTCCTTCATTATTGCTCGCAATCACCAGCTTGCGTGGTTTATCCATGATGTGATCCTTGCGATAAGGCGCTTTTCTGGATCAGAATCAGTTCTCGAATGCCGTGCTGCGCCATATCCAGCATGTTTTCCAGTGACTTTCGGTCGAACGGGGTTCCTTCAGCGGTGCCCTGGACTTCGACGATACCCGAATTTCCGGTCATCACTACGTTCATGTCGGTATCGCAGGAAGAATCCTCGACGTAATCCAAATCCAATAATGGCGCCCCCTGATGCATTCCCACGGAAACAGCAGCTACATGATCGATAATTGGAGAAGTTTCGATGAGCTGCTGATAAATCAATTTATCGATGGCATCATGCAACGCGACAAATGCGCCGGTAATGCTAGCAGTTCGCGTGCCACCGTCGGCCTGGATCACATCACAGTCGATTTGTATCGTGCGTTCTCCGAGTTGTTTCAAGTTGACTACCGCACGCAATGCTCTGCCAATCAGGCGTTGAATTTCCATGGTTCGACCGGTTTGCTTTCCCTTGACGGCCTCGCGCTGCATGCGCGAATGCGTCGATCCTGGCAGCATGCCGTATTCGGCAGTCAGCCATCCTTGGCCCTGTCCTCTCAAAAACGGGGGAACTTGTTCGCTGATGCTGGCGGTGCAAATAACCTTGGTATCACCACATTCGATCAACACCGATCCATCGGCATGTTTGGTGAAATGGCGAATGATTTTTACCGGGCGAATTTGCGTGGGTGTGCGATGGTAGCTTCTTGTCATGATGGGTAACTATTGATTCCAATATAAATTTTAGGAGAGGAAACGTCGGAAATTACCGCACTCAGTCGGATTGAATTGAAAGCAAACTTAATTATTCATGGAGTTGAAGTCAATTGCATTTTTTACTGACCTGACATTGCGCCAACGCGTTTCGCTACTATGTTAACTTTCTTGATGACTTAATTTATGAACCGGTAAACGGGTTTCGCAGGAGATCCGGACGAGATTGTCATAACTTCATGGCCCGTTTCGGTAACCAGAATGGTGTGCTCCCATTGTGCTGAAAGGCTGCCATCTTTGGTGGTAATGGTCCAGCCATCAGGCAAATGACGAATCGCTGCCTTTCCGGCATTGATCATGGGTTCGATCGTAAAGATCATGCCCGGTTTGAGTTCCATCCCCGTTCCGCGCCGGCCATAATGCAATACCTGAGGACTTTCATGAAACTTGGCGCCTATACCATGACCGCAAAATTCCCGCACGACACTATACCCCACACCTTCAGCAAGCTTCTGAATCGCAAATCCAATATCACCCAGATGTTTGCCCGGTTTGACTTCATCGATGCCGCGCCACATGGCTTCATAGGTCACTTCGCATAGGCGTTTGGCTTGAATGGAAGGCTCCCCGACATAGAACATCCGACTAGTGTCGCCATGATACCCTTCATAAATTACGGTGACATCGATGTTGATAATATCGCCATTCTTTAATTTCTTATTTCCCGGTACGCCGTGACAGATTTGATTATTGATGGACGTGCATATCGATTTGGGGTACGGAGTATGGCCTGATGGCGCATAATTCAACGGCGCCGGAATGGTATGCTGCACATCAACCATATAGTTGTGGCAAAGCGTATCCAATTCTTCGGTCGTAATTCCCGCCACTACGTGAGGAGTTATGAAATCCAATACTTCTGAAGCCAAGCGCCCCGCAATACGCATCGTTTCAATTTCTTGCGGTGTTTTTATCGTTACCGTCATCATTTCCTTATTTTAATATCAGCAGGTTGAATTCAACCTTGCTTTGCACAAAGCTATATTATAAACGCTCACACTTGATTTGAACGAGGCGCGTACCTTCAAATTGCGCCATCACCTCCTGCAATTGCTGTTTGATTTCTTCAGTTGCACCATGTATGACGATCTTTTGAACCGCTACAGTACGTTCTTCAATCGTGCCGTTTGGAATACCTTTTTTCTCGATATCATTCAAATGCGTCTCGGCGTCAGCCTTGTCAGCAAACATTCCCAAGGAAACCGCATTCTTTCGGGGACTATTCTCATCTTTGATACGGAAACTGACAATGCCGAGATTGCGTAATTTATTGATCATCCGGTTCGCCATGTCCTTATTTCGAAATGCAGGTATATAAAGCCAATACTTGAGCATGTGTCCGGCTTCTTCCAAATTATAGGATTGATCAGGCACAATTTCTGAGATTGAGATTTCTGCCTCATGTAGCTGCTCTTCATCAAAATTTCCCCATGCCAAACAATTTTCTTCAGAAGGTATTAATACAATCTTTTGTGAGTTGATCTGAGACAGCGAAGAGGTAGATGGATTTTCTTTTCCGGAATAGAAACTCCAACTCATTGCATAGATAGCATTAACAATCAACAGCACGACAAAAATTATTCTCATCGAAAAATAAGATTCTAATTTTGATATTCATTTAATTTTGTTGTTAACGTTCGTATGCCTTGCTAAAATGCCTTGTTTGAATGTCAACAACTACACACTGATCAATTTGTCTTTACAAATATATGGAATACGAAATATGAAAATGATTAAGACCACGATTGTACTCATCGCATTGTCATTATCAGCTCCGATTCTAGCTGAAACAGATGACGATACCGCGTCGGATACACCTGCTTCAGCGCCAACACCCGCTCCTGCTCCCGCAACCGTCGAAGAAATCGCCTCGGGCGTGTGTGCCGGCTGCCACAATGCTGATGGTAACAGCGTCATCCCGATGAATCCAATCCTGGCGGGACAACATGCAGAGTATATCACCAAGCAGTTAATGGATTTTAAAGCAACCGATAATGAAACGCCAAAACGTAACAGCGCAGTTATGTCATCGATGGTCGCTGCACTTACACCGGATGACATGAAAAAATTAGGCGAGTATTACGCTAAACAAAAAACAACGCCGAGCCAAGTTCCCGCCGATGAAAAATTGCTGGAAATGGGCAAAATACTTTATCACGGCGGTAATATCGAGCATGGCGTTCCTGCATGCGCAAGCTGCCATGGTCCCAATGGTTCAGGCATTCCGCCTCATTATCCCGCACTTGCAGGCCAGCATACTGAATACACCATGACCCAGCTCAATTTATTCAACATGGGCGATCGCAGCAATGACAACACCGTCATGCAGAAAGTTCTGACACGCATGAGCGGACAGGAAAAAAAAGCTGTCTCAGCTTATATTGCTACCATGCGCTGATCGATCAGTTAGTTTGATTCAAAAAAGGCGGGAAACCGCCTTTTTTATTACCTCTGAGGAATGTAATTCCGGATGGCTTCGAATGGCCGAAGCATATCAGCGCCAGTTCTTGAATATTTTTTCTGCCGCTGCAAAGGTTTTATTTAATTCCTCATCACCATGACGTGAGGATACAAAACCAGCTTCAAATGCTGATGGCGCAAAATAAACACCTTCTTCTAGCATCGCATGAAAGAAACGGTTGAAAGCGTCTTTGTCACATTGCATGACTTCTGCGAAGCTGCTCGGTATATTTTTTCTGAAATATATGCCAAACATTCCACCTATCGATTGTGCAGAAAAATCAATATCATGTTTTTTTGCTGCGGCTACAAGACCATCGACTAATTGCTGTGTTCTGTTGGCTAGATGTTCATAAAAATCAGGTGCCTGCACGAGTTTCAATGTAGCAAGACCAGCAGCAACCGCGACCGGATTGCCCGATAGCGTTCCAGCCTGATATACTGGGCCCAAAGGAGCCAAACATTGCATGATGTCTCGACGTCCTCCGAATGCCGCCATAGGCATACCTCCTCCGATTACTTTACCCAATATAGTCAAATCAGGTTTAATCTGATAAAGCCCTTGTGCACAGGTTAAACCAACGCGGAATCCCGTCATCACCTCGTCAAATATCAAAACACTACCTGCCTGCGTACACAATGTGCGCAGTCGTTTCAGCAATTCGGCATGCGGTGCAACAAGATTCATGTTACCTGCAACGGGCTCGACTATTACTGCAGCAATATCTTTACTCCATTGATCAAATGCCTTTTCAATCCCAGGCACATCGTTAAAATCAAGCACAATCGTATGCCCGGCTGTCTCTGCGGGAACTCCCGCCGAACTCGGATTTCCGAACGTTAATGCACCAGATCCCGCTTTAACCAGCAACGAATCATCGTGCCCATGATAGCAACCCTCGAATTTGATGATCTTGCTTCTGCCGGTAAATCCTCTCGCCAGACGAATCGCACTCATGCCTGCTTCAGTGCCAGAACTGACCAGCCTAACCTGCTCTATTGATGGCAGTAATTGGCAAATAAGCTGCGCAATATTCAACTCGGCTTCGGTCGGTGCGCCAAACGTCAACCCATTTTGTGCCGCCAGTTGGACTGCTTTTACCACGTCGGGATGCGCATGTCCCAAAATCAGCGGCCCCCAGGAACCGACATAATCGATATACGATTTGCCATCGGCATCCCAAAAATATGCGCCTTCGCCCCGCTGAAAAAAAACAGGCTCGCCACCCACCGATCTAAAGGCGCGCACAGGCGAATTGACCCCTCCTGGAATGTATTGCTGAGATTGTTCAAATAATTGATGATTGCGTGAAGTCATGTGGTTACTCTAAAAAATTAAAAGGTATTGATACGTTTGGAAAAGCTCGTTTCAAATAATTGCGTGAATTGAGCCGCGGTTGTAACGATCTCGTCCGCAGAAAATAGCTCATTGCAAACTGCAATTGCTGCGCATCCTTTTTCAATCACCGATTTAGCATTATTCAGTCGAATACCGCCAATCGCAATCACCGGAATTGATATTGATTTGTGAGCCTGATCCATTAAACTCATCGCGACAGGTATGGCATCAGGTTTTGTTACCGAGGGAAAAAACGCGCCAAAAGCCACATAACTCGCACCTTCTTGCTCAGCCCGGATGGCTAAATCCAATCTGTTATAGCATGAAATGCCTATTATCTTGGTGTGATCAAGTCGTTCTTTGGCATCGAGGATTTTTGCATCGTGTTGGCCCAGATGAACTCCATCCGCATCAATATCCACGGCCAAGTCGATGTTGTCGTTGATAATTAAGGGGATTTCATAATCTTTACACAATTGCTGCAATAACTGGGCTTGCTCAATTAGTAATGATTGTTGCGCCCGCTTATTACGGTATTGAATGACTTTGGCGCCACCGATAATCGCCTGTTGGGTTCTATTCAGCAAATCACCCGTATCCACGAGATCCGGCGTAATGGCATACAATCCCTCAATTTTATGTGAATTCTGAAAACTCGGGGTGTTCACGCATGCGACGTTGAATTCATGCTCAGAATGCTCTTTTATTTTTTCTAAATCGCCTTTCTTAGCCAGATCTCGTGTTGTCTGATCGCTGCTCATCACTTTTTGCAAGACTTCCTCAGGAATTTTCAATGACTATTCCTTCACTCTCAGCATCCTCAGCATCGACACTTTTGACCCAGAAAAACCGATCAGGAAGGTGCTGCCCCATACCCGGCCGAAAACCAGCCCGCAATGCCTGCCATGTGAAATCTTGCGCTTCCGAGACGCTATCGCTCATCGATGATCCATGAGCCAATGAAGCAGCAACTGCAGAAGCCAAAGTACAACCCGATCCATGATAGGTATGTTCAAGTCTTTCCCATTCGTCGGCGCGCACGACACCTTGCGTTCCATATAATGTGTTAGTGACTTGCGCGGTGTTCTCGTGGGTGCCGGTTATCAGTACATATTCGCACCCCATTTTCAATAAGCGTTTTGCACAGAGATTCAAATCCAATTTGGAGTCAGCGTGATCGCTGTCCCGTTGAGCAAGATGCCGCGCTTCCAGGCTATTGGGTGTCAATAATGTAACTTGAGGCAATAACAGCTCGCGCATGGCGTCGATCATGTCTTCGTTCGCCAATTCGTCGCCACGCCCTGATATCAATACCGGATCCATCACGAGAGGAATATGAGGATAATCAGATACCACTTCCGCAATCGCGGCAATGATTTCAATACTTCCTAATAATCCAATCTTGAAGACCTGCACGGGCATATCTTCCAAAACTGTTCGTGCTTGATCAGTGATCCATTCCGGATCCAGCGGTAAAATATCGTTGACACCAACAGTATCCTGAACAGTGATTGCCGTAACAATGGATAACGGATGGCATCCCATGCTGGCGATAGTGAGCATATCAGCCTGCAGACCTGCTCCACCGCTGGGGTCATTTGCTGCGAAAGAAAGTACGATTGGGGGTGGCTGTAACATGCATTAATACCGTAAAATAGCATTTTAACCTAAAAGGAATTTGCTATCTATCATGCCTAACGAAGAGAATCGGGAATACAATCGCTATATGTGTTTAATTTGCGGCTATATCTATGATGAAGCCGCAGGATCTCCAGACGAAGGCATTGCTCCTGGCACCCGCTGGGAAGACGTTCCAATCAATTGGACATGCCCAGAATGTGGCGCGCGTAAAGAAGATTTCGAGATGGTGAAAATATAATGCGTCTTTTGCATACCATGCTTCGAGTAGGTAACCTCGAAAAATCCTTGGCATTTTATACCCAGGTACTTGGAATGAAATTGCTTCGCCGTAAAGATTATCCGGAAGGTAAATTTACCCTCGCTTTTGTGGGCTATCAAGATGAAGCGCATGGTACGGTTCTTGAACTGACGCATAACTGGGAGACACCTTCCTACCATTTGGGTGATGGATTCGGCCATATCGCTATCGAAGTCGATGATGCTTATCGTGCCTGCGAAAACACCAAGAAATTGGGCGGCAAAGTTATTCGAGAAGCTGGCCCCATGAAACATGGCAATACTGTCATCGCATTTATCGAAGACCCTGATGGGTATAAAATTGAGTTTATTCAAAAAAAATCCCCTGAATCTTAAAACCTGCAATAGCTCAAGAGTATTTCCTGATTGAGTGCGAATGAGCCAGCAGCAGAAAAATTGTTGGTATCTTGTTGATGTTGGGCAAATTACCCCGCCATTCCCTGATTGATTTGGTGGCGATCATTTCGGTTGCGGCCGTTAAATGACTGGCGATACACAAATCTGTTGTATCACTGCACACCTTGACCAGATCGTCGAACAGTTTTTGGTTACGGTACGGCGCTTCGATAAAAATTTGTGTTTGTTTCAGCTCATTGGACAGTTTCTCCAACTCGCATATTTTTTTTGCCCGAAGTGAACTTTCGATCGGCAGATAACCATGGAAAGCAAAACACTGCCCATTGAGGCCCGAAGCCATCAACGCCAGCAAAATGGACGATGGTCCAACCAGCGGCACAACGGGGATATTTTTTTGATGCGCCAGTCTGATCAAATCAGCGCCAGGATCAGCAACGGCGGGGCAACCAGCCTCAGACAGCAACCCAACATCAAAACCATTCATCAATGGCTTTAACAATTCCTGAAAATGGTTGCTCGGTGTATGCTCATCCAGCGTCCTCAGCTGCAATTCCTGCAAGGAATGATGAGTCTCGATGTGCCTCAAAAATTGCCGCGCAGTTTTGGGACGTTCAACAATAAAGCAAGAGATTTCAGCGATTTTCTGCTGAACTGCGCTGGGAAGCACGGAAGCTATTTGTTCTTCGCTGATTGGCGCAGGAATTAAATATAACGTTCCTGTCACTTAAATACCGCTGTTGAATACGTCGTCATGATTTTCAGTGTAATGTCCGCGGCGCGCTCAGAATAAATTCAGGAATCGGCACATCAAAATGAACGCCATCCTCTGCTGCCATCTGATAGCTCCCCTTCATTGATCCCACCGGAGTTGAAATCACCGTGCCGCTGGTATATTCGAAACTATCTCCTGGCCTCAGCAACGGTTGCTCCCCGACAACGCCCAAACCACGCACCTCTTGAACTGTGCCATCACCATTGTCGATAACCCAGTGCCGGCTGATCAACTGAGACGCTACCGTTCCGGTATTGGCGATGGTAATGGTGTAAGCAAACACATGGCGTTCGCCATCCTCATCCGATTGATCGGGTAGATACGCTGTTCGGATACTGACATTGATCTCGTATTTTTTATGTTCAGACATTTTAATTTCACATCATTTTCTAAATACTGCATCAAGACAATGAAAAAATCCATCCATTCAAATAATTTATTTATAAATCGCTATCGGATTACGCGCAATCGGGTATTTGCGGTTAAAATAACTGATCTTTGTTATTATTTATTGAGAGGTTTTCATGTATCGCATTGCACCCAGCATTCTTTCCGCCAACTTCGCCAAGCTCGGCGAGGAAATAACTGCTGTTATCGATTCAGGCGCTGATATTGTTCATTTTGATGTAATGGATAACCATTATGTGCCTAACCTTACCATTGGACCATTGGTTTGCGAAGCTATCCGTCCAGTAACCGACGCGATTATCGACGTCCATTTGATGGTCGAACCGGTAGATCGTATTATTCCAGATTTTGCAAAAGCAGGGGCTAATATCATTTCTTTCCATCCCGAAGCCTCCAAGCATATTGACCGCACCATTGGACTTATCAAGGAGCAGGGTTGCAAAGCCGGGTTGGTGTTCAATCCCGCAACGCCACTGTCCTATCTGGATCATGTTCTTGATAAGCTCGATTTGATTCTGATCATGTCGGTCAATCCCGGTTTCGGGGGTCAAAAATTCATTCCCGAAGCGCTCAATAAATTGCGCGCTGTCAGAAAACGCATCGATGCCAGCGGTAAAGATATTATGCTCGAAATTGACGGTGGTGTAAAAGTCGATAACATTGCTGAAATTGCTCGTGCTGGTGCGGATACCTTTGTGGCAGGATCGGCGATTTATCAAGCCGGCAAAGATACCGATCCACATCGCTATGACACAATTCTGGCGGCATTCCGCGCTGAACTGGCCACGGTTTAATCTACATTTCAGCTCTTTTTATATTCTCATGAACCATAGTCTTACTCGTATGACCGAGAACACGGTAAAAAAAATTGAGCTTCCTTTGGCGGTCAAGGTGATCATGATCGATCTGGATGGAACATTGCTCAACACCGCCGATGATCTCGCATTAGCCGCGAACCTGATGTTGAAGGACTTAGGAATGCCAGAGCAGTCGACAGCCACGATCTGTTCCTACATAGGCAAAGGCATCCAGAAACTGGTCAAGCGAACATTAACTGGTCAGCTCGATGGCGAACCTGATCCTGCTCTATTCAAAAAAGCATTGCCGATCTATGAAAAACATTACGCTGCTAATTTAAGCATCAATACGCGTCCTTTCCCTGGCGTGGTAGAAGGTATCGAAATCATGCAGCAAGCGGGCTTTAGCCTAGCTTGCATAACTAATAAAGCTGAAGCGTTTACCTTACCATTGCTGCGTTCAACAGGGCTGTATGATCAGTTTGAGATCATATTGTCCGGAGACAGCTTGCCCAAGAAAAAGCCAGATCCCATGCCATTACTGCATATTTGCAAACATTTCGGCGCGGCCCCCCATGAGGCATTGCTGATTGGCGACTCGCTGAACGATGCGATCGCCGCAAGGGCTGCTGGTTGCCATGTATTTTGTGTTCCCTATGGCTATAACGAAGGCCGCAATGTCTATGAGCTTGATTGCGATGCGATTGTAGACTCAGTATTGGATGCCTCTCGATTGATCAAAAAACTGCCCTAGAATCACTATGACCGAAACGGAATTCAACGAACTTGCGCGGCAAGGTTATAATCGTATTCCCATCATTCTGGACACGTATGCGGATCTCGATACGCCCTTGTCGATCTATTTGAAGCTGGCAAATCAACCCTATTCCTATCTATTGGAATCAGTTCAGGGTGGAGAACGTTTCGGTCGTTATTCATTCATCGGGCTGCCCGCGGCAAACCGCCTCGAAGTTCGCGACAATAGCATCAAGATCATAACTGGAAACCAGAGCGAGATCATTCAAGCAGAAGATCCGCTGGCATTCATTGAATCCTATCAACGTCAATTCAAGGCAGCACCCTGTCCTTTTGGGATGTCACGATTTTGTGGCGGACTCGTCGGTTATTTTGGCTACGATACGGTTCGGTTGATTGAACGCAAGTTAAATGGCCATGCTCCAATGGATACACTCGATACACCTGATATCGTGTTGTTATTATCAGAAGAACTGGCGGTTGTCGACAATCTGTCGGGCAAATTGTATTTGATCGTATATGTCAATCCGGAAAATGATCAGGCTTACCAAACCGGCTGTGATCGCATACGAACATTGTTAGCCAAGCTTCGTCAGCCAGTTCCCATTCCCACTGAGCATGCAGTTACATCCGGTGTTGCAGTTTCCGAATTTCCAGAAGCAAACTTCAAGGCGGCCGTCGAACGCGCTAAACGCTATATCTACGATGGCGATATCATGCAAGTCGTACTATCGCAACGGACTAGCAAGCCCTTTAGTGCGTCACCACTGGCGCTCTATCGTGCATTGCGCAGCCTCAATCCGTCGCCCTACATGTTCTTTTATCACTTTAATGATTTCTACGTCGTCGGTGCCTCTCCGGAGATTCTGGTTAGGCTTGAAGATCTCACCGTCACCGTGCGCCCAATCGCAGGTACTCGACCGCGCGGGAAAAACCCTCAGGAAGATACCGCATTGGCAACGGATCTGCTGGCTGATCCCAAAGAACGGGCGGAACACGTCATGTTAATGGATTTAGGACGCAATGATATTGGTCGGGTGGCGAAAACCAGCACAGTCAAGGTGACAGAAAATATGCAGATCGAACATTATTCACACGTCATGCATATCGTGTCGAATGTCGAAGGGGTTTTAAAGCCGGAGCTTACGGCAATCGATGTGTTGAGAGCCACTTTCCCGGCCGGTACCGTCAGCGGTGCCCCCAAGGTTCGGGCGATGGAAATCATTGACGAACTGGAAATTTCCAAGCGCGGCATTTATGCCGGCGCGGTCGGGTATTTAGGATTCAATGGCGATATGGATCTGGCAATCGCCATCCGTACCGGAGTCATCAAAAACGGTCAATTACATGTTCAGGCAGGCGCAGGTATTGTAGCCGATTCGATTGCACAAAATGAATGGATCGAAACGCAGAATAAAGCCAAAGCATTGTTACGGGCAGCAGAAATTGCCGAGCAGGGCCTCGATAGCAAGTTTTAAATCAAAATCAACTTCCTCACGTTTCTGTCCGCCAGAAACTCAACAAGCCAGCAAAACCTGATGAAGAAAAGCTGGCTTGTGAATCACTTTATGGTGTAAATATTTTTTAGTTAATGTGCAATCAAAGTCGACTCAATTTCGGCAAAGCTTTTGGCTACATTGTTGGGTATGATTATCTTGTTCAATTGTTTCTCGATTTGTGTCCAGGAAAAAATGCCACAGATTCTGGGGGGGCCAATGACGTTGTCATCGATAACCAGCGCATGAAGTCGACCACTATCGCGCAAACTAGCAACGATATTCCCCACCCTTGCATGCCTTACCTCATCGAGTGATATGGCTTCTAGTTTTTCAAGGGGGGTCATCACATCCATGACTAGGATTTCGCTATGCTTAACGCTTCTCTCTTGAATGAAGCGCATCGGCTTTTCCCCTAGAATGTCAGTCGCCGTGATAATACCAGCTAGCGATTCATTACCATTGATTACCAGCAGCGTTCTGACGCCGCGTTGCATCATATAAGTGTTCGCGATTTCCATGGGTACTTCCGGTGCAATCACAGCCGCGCTGATTCTGCGTAGATCGGTCATGACTTCTGATGCAGGAGAGTCGAAAGCGACTTGACCAGGTGGCGCAGGTTGGGAAATTTTTATCGTGCCTTCGAGATATTGCACAGCAAGAGATTTATATTCGTTCATCATATTGCGCACTCCTTTTTGATTGATAAGTACCCACTGACTTCAAAATAGATAATCTATCTTGAGAGGAAACTCTACGCCGAAAAGAATTCTGAATCAATAGTCCTATTAGTGACAGGGGAATTAAGACCGTTCATAAACCCAATTCACCAGTGCATCCATTGCAGGACGCATTTGGCCGGCCTTGACATGGTTAACGAAGAAAATAATAACAACACGTCGCCCTTTCCTATCAAGTACATAGCCTGCTAAAGCACGCACATCGTTCAACGCGCCAGTTTTCAAATGCGCTTGCCCTTTTGTTGCAACATCAGTAAAGCGATTTTTCAGTGTGCCATCAACGGCAGCAATGGGCAGAGACGATAAAAATTCAGGCATCACCGCGCTACTGAATGCCGCCAGTAGTAATTGTCCCATATGGCGTGCACTCATTTGTTCCTTGCGGGATAAACCGGAGCCATTTTCAATGACCAGCTCGGGAAAATTCAGCCGCTTGGAAACGAGCCAGCGCCGCACGACTGATTCCGATTTTTCGAGTGTGGCTGGAGTATTGCCAGTAACATTTCCTCTCGTACCCAGCGTAAGATATAGCTGGCGCGCAGCAATATTATTGCTGAACTTATTGATGCCGCGAATGACATCAGAAAGTGGCGGTGATTGATAAACGTTCAAGGTCGTCAAACCCGGTGGCACAGAGGCTTCGATCACATCGCCATGAAACGAGCCACCCAGTTGCAACCATAAGTGCTTGAACAAATCGCGGGTATAAACTGAACTATCGTGCAGACTCAGCATATGATATTGAGCGCCGCAAAGTGCAGAAAAACTGCCATTTAAAACCACAGTCAATGGCTTGGCCTGAACATTTTCTGCAACCACTTCTACCGATAGAAGATTTTGCCAGTCTCCACAGGCAGTTTGAGTAAGCCTTAAATTATTTTGGATATTTAGGGAGTTTGGCAATGGATCGATAACGATATCAACTGTGTTTTTTTCCGGCTGCGGAATCAACTGTAGAGTTGAAGTCCGGTAGTTGACCAACACCGCTTCCGGAAGGGTGTTATAGGTTCGATAGGATTGGCCATCGAATTCACCTGGATCGCCTCGCGCAAGGTTGTAGTGGAGATGGTCCAACATTAAATTACCTTTGATTTCGCGCAATCCGGTCTGCCGCAGACGGCGCAATAACAGCCAGAAATTTTCCAAATCAAGCTTGGGATCGCCGTAGCCTTTGATGATCAGATCGCCTTCAAGAATTCCATCATTCAGCTTGCCGTTTACATAAAGTTCAGTCGGCCACGTGAAAGCAGGTCCCAATATCTCCAGACCGGCATAAGTCGTCAACAACTTCATCACCGACGCAGGATTCATGGCGGCATCGGCGTTGAATTCGATCAGCGGCCGATGGGCGCCAATTTCATGAACATATATGCCCAGCGCAGAGTCAGGCATGGCCAGACGCTGAATTTGTCGCTTCACCGTTTCCGGCAGATCATGTGCATAAAGTGGAGCATTCAATGTCAAGAATTGAATGACTGAATAAATAGCCAGATAGCACCTGAGCATTGATGAAATATTCTAGAAATTAGAAATGGAGATTATTTTTTCATTTTGCAAAGTGCGAATCCATCGTCCCATCCCATCCGGTACTGACCATCCTTTTCATAGCGATTGATGTCTTTGAACGCCCAACTAGATCTTTTAGCGGTCTCGCACCCATCGATATAACCTTGCTGGGTATTCAACGGATAACCCGTCAGATTATATTTTGGCTTGGCGCTTTCCGGCAATGCACCAGAGGAACGTTCAGGCTTTCTGGAAGGAGTTTGCTGTTTGCTGGGTACACTACTACAAGCAGATATCCACAGAATGATCATGACCATCATAAGAGAAAGACGGTAACTCATTGATACACCTCGAATTAGACTGATTCGCAAGAATATATAAACTATTAAACTGACGTCCAAGTAGTCGCATTAAGATCAAATCCAACGACGCTTTTTCACTTCACGTGATTGACATCCTTTGCAACTTTTCAGAATTTTTACAGGATTCAGATTACAGCGCAGATTTCAATAGTTTCCCCATGTCAGCAGGATTCCGGGTCACTTTGATGCCGCAGGATTCCATTACTTCAAGCTTTTCCTGCGCCGTACCCTTACCTCCGGAAATAATGGCTCCGGCATGCCCCATGCGCTTGCCGGGCGGAGCAGTCACACCGGCAATGAATCCAACTACAGGTTTTCGCATGTGATCCTTGATCCATCGTGCACATTCTTCTTCGTCGGTGCCTCCTATTTCTCCCACCATCAATACAGCATCCGTTTCATCGTCATCATTGAACAGCTGCATGACGTCCAGGTGCTTCAATCCATTCACGGGATCACCGCCAATTCCGATACAGGTCGATTGTCCCAACCCCAGAGCCATCAATTGAGCTACCGCTTCGTAGGTTAACGTACCGGAACGCGAAACCACCCCTATCCGGCCTTTTTTGTGAATATAACCGGGCATGATGCCGATCTTGATTTCGTCCGGCGTAATGATGCCCGGGCAATTAGGCCCGATCAGGCGCGTCTTCTTCCCCTGCATCTTGTACCGTGTGCGGATCATATCCCGCACCGGAATCCCCTCTGTGATGCAAATAACCAAATCCAGCTCCGCTTCTACAGCCTCATCAATGGCGGCGGCTGCAAATGGCGGCGGCACATAAATCACAGATACGTTGGCTCCTGTCTGTTGCCTTGCTTCTTCAACCGTTGCAAATACTGGAATCCCTTCAAAATCCTCCCCGGGTTTGCGAGGATTTACGCCCGCTACGAAGCACTCCTTACCGTTGGCATAATCGCGACACATGCGCGTGTGAAATTGACCGGTCTTACCGGTAATACCCTGCGTCATGACTCGACTGTTCCGATTGATCAAAATCGACATCGATGATTACTCCTTCAATGAATTTGATTTAGTTTTTACAGCATTAACAGCTTTTTCAGCCGCATCGGCCATGTTGTCCGCCGAAATGATCGGCAATCCAGAATCTGCAAGAATTTTTTTCCCTAGATCCACGTTTGTGCCTTCAAGTCGCACAACTAGCGGCACTGTCAACTGCACATCTCGCGCCGCTGCAACGACTCCTTGCGCGATGACATCACATTTCATGATGCCTCCGAAAATATTGACCAGAATCGCTTGCAATTTAGGATTGCAAAGCATCAATTTAAATGCTTCGGTCACTTTTTCCGTCGTGGCGCCACCGCCCACATCAAGGAAATTAGCGGGATTACCGCCATAGAGTTTGATGATATCCATTGTTGCCATAGCCAATCCCGCGCCATTCACCAAACACCCAATGTTGCCATCCAGTGGAATATATGAAAGTTCATGTTTCGAAGCCTCAACCTCTACCGGATCTTCTTCGTCGAGATCACGCAACGCAACAATATCGGGATGGCGAAATAATGCATTGTCATCAAAATTCATTTTGGCATCGAGTGCTATCACACGATGATCCGTCGTCAAGGTCAAAGGATTAATTTCCAATAACGACGCATCGGTATCCTCAAAAGCACGATACAGATCTTGCAACAGAACAATCGCCTGCGGCCAGGTCTGCTCCGGAATGTCAATTTTTTGCACCAGGTCTTCTGCTTGCTGATGATTCAGACCTGCAATTGGATCGATGAAAATCTTATGTATCTTTTGCGGTGTTTCAGCAGCGACTTTTTCTATGTCCATGCCGCCCGCCGAACTTGCCATCAAACAGACACGCTGGCGACTTCGATCCACGACCAAACCGACATAGTATTCTTTCACGATCTGCACACCTTGCTCAATGAACAATCGATGGACGATTTGACCTTCAGGATTGGTTTGATGCGTAATCAAGCGCATGTTCAAGATTTCATTCGCGCGCTGCCGTACCTCATCCAGCGACCGGGCTATTTTCACACCACCGCCCTTCCCACGCCCGCCTGCGTATATCTGCGCTTTGACTACCCAAATCCTTCCACCTAATTGTTTTGCTGCGTTGACTGCATCGTCCACAGTAAAGCAAGCAATCCCTTGGGGGGTTGGTACACCATATTTCTGCAAAATTTCCTTTGCTTGATACTCGTGAATTTTCATCTGCAAATCTCCCGATAAATATGTCGACGTTCAGTGCAGCAGTATAACGTAATCAATTACTTCAAATTCAATCCGGTCCTTTTCATTTCACAATATAGCAAACTTCACTGACCTGACCTTTTGTTCGGTTCATTTGATGCGTCACTCTATGATATTGTGCTCATTTTCATCCAACCCGTCCTCACTTTTTCTTGAGCATGAACGTATCAGCAAAATTCCTCAAATCATAATGCACTTACTGTCGTTATTATGGGTCATATAAGGAAATTTTATGACCCATATCCATTTGCTTTATTCAGTATTCGTTCAGAATTTTGCCGATATCATAAGCCATACTGTGACATAGATTGAGCCGGAGATACGATGAACAAATTTCAGTTAACATACATGGCGATAGCAATGTGTGGACTATTTGCAACCAATCCAATCAGCGCTGAGGGGGGCGATGGCGGAGGAGACGGCGGGGGTTTTGATGGTGGCGGCTTCGATGGTGGGAGTTTCGATGGTGGCGGCTTCGACGGTGGGGGTTTTGACGGCGGAGGTTATGATGGTGGATTTGATGGAGGTAGCTACGACGGTGGAAATTTCGATAGCGGGAACTTCGATGGCTATGAAGGCAGTGGTTTTGATGGCAGCTATGACGCACCTGATCAATTAGAATCAAACAATGATATCGGCGGAGGTTTCGATCAAGGAGATCTTCATCAAGGTAATTTCAATCAAACTGACGCCATTGATGGCGGCATCGCTGACCAATCGGAACCGGTTGATTTTTCGGATGATGCCAATTTATCCAGTGATGCCAATCAACCCAGCGATGTACAGACCGGCCAAGCGTTTGATCCTGGATCTGAGTCTGCACAACACAAGGAAATAAACTCAGAAGCACATCAAACAGGTGATGCGGCCACCAATGAAACATCGGCTGATATTAATCCAGCCACTCCAGATAATGCTGCGGATCAACACGGCGAATTTACGAAGGAAAGTACTGGCGCTACCGATCAATCTACCACTGCAAATGACGCAAAAGTTGGAACAGAACCCGCTACCCAATCCGAGGGTGCGGTTCAAGATGGCGCATCGAACCAGAATGTGAATATTGAAAACAATGTGCAAACGAATCCACACACTGGCAATTTCATTCATGACGGACACCATCATCATGGCCATCATCACCATCTGGATGGATTTGGTTTGGGACTGGGTGTCGGATTGGGATTAGGCTGGGGTTTCGGTCCAAGTTGGGGCTGGGGTTGGGGCCCAGGTTGGGGCTTTAGCACCGGCTGGGGTTGGAATACCGGATGGAGTTGGGGTCCGGGTTGGGGTGGCGTCGGCTTCTATAATAATTACACCTTTGGTCCTTATCGTCGTTTTGGAGTCAATTATGTTTACGGCGGCGGATACCCTGTTGGCGTTGTCAGTGCTCCAATAGTGTCTTCACCCACGCTGCTGGCGCCTGTGACTCCGACGTACATTCAACAAAATGCAGCGCCACGCCCAGCCCCGGTGCAAAGAAATACCTATTGGTATTACTGTCGCAATCCTGAAGGCTACTATCCTCAGGTTAAACAATGCTCAGGCGAATGGATAAAAGTACTTCCCCGTATTCCATAGCCGTCGAAAACCATTAGTATTCTGTGATTGATACTCAGAAAGAGAATGAGCGCGTTCATCGCTTCACTCGCTAATCCATCGCAATAATTAAAAGCAAAACAGTAAAATTTTCCAATCCAAACGATGAGAGCTTTGCTGACGCAGAATTATCGGTTTACGGACTGCCAGTTTATGGATTAAATGAAGGAGGCTGAGAGAGGAATTTCTGTGGCGGATTTTACGTCGAGCATGTGGAATCAGCAATGAAAATTTAATTAATTGAGCAGCGTTGGAACAGGTTGATGGTGGGTTTAAAGACCAACCACCGAAATTTATCGGTGGTTGTTCGTCACTTTATCAGAGACCTTTATTAACAGAATACTCTGAGTATTCTGTGATCTTTGATGTAAAGTCACGATCTTGGGTGGAACCTAGTTTATTTGCTAGATTACGTTTTTGCTCCATCGCAATTTTTCTATGGAGATCAGCAAATGCCAAGCTTTCCTGAATCGTTTTCTCATATGCTCGAACATTTGCTAAAGCATGCGACTTAGCATCCAAACCTTGCCTGCCAAAGTAATAAGGACGTGCTTCATACTCCTCAAGTACTTTTTTATTCGCTTGCAGTCTTAATTTTGCATCTTTGGCAACGCCTTCGTAATATTTAACTAGAGCGTCATGGTTGTCACTTGAGATTCCAGTGGGTTTAGCCACAGTTGAACTCATTTGTGCGCAAGCTGTTAACACAGTAAGTGTCAATAGCAAGGAAGATAGTTTGAGTACTTGATTGATAGGTACTCTCCAGTCATAAATAAATGTATTCATTTTTTATTCCTCCAAGATGCGTTCAGTATAGGTCGGGAAAGCTTTCGTATAGATGGGAGAATTCAATCCTATCAAATTCGCCTTGTCTCTTAGTCCCGCTCGCATATCAAGCGATAAAAACCTCACAATTACATTCATATCAATTTCTCCTATTCTCATATTAAGCATTTATGAAATATAACATTGCAATTTACCAATGAAATCACCGACCATACATGATGAAATCATTAACCATTTTGCACTTAAGGTCATGAAATATATATTATTTCCTGACCTGTTTTAAAGTCTAGCACAAACTAAAATTAATTCCAACAAAATATCCTACTTTTTTACTCAAGATTAATTTAATGTCACAAAAAATACATTCAAATTTTTTCAATTTGAGTATTAACAATTTACGTGATCCGTATCTGATGGCGCGATGGAGTTGAATTTATTCTTTTTTTACATGCACATCATGTTTTGAATAACAAAAAAGATGACGCAATACAGCACCACTGCTTACTATGGATCTTCACTAATGCATGGATGGTGTGGAGAGTGTACGGAAGGATGACCTCTTGCTCCGTTGGCACCTGATGAAGTCAATGCGGGGGGTATTAGTCGATCAAGTCATTTTTAGCAGGATAATAACCCGATAGTTTGATAGGCAATCTTGCGGCAAGACTAATACTTAAAAACGTTCAAGTCATCGTGTTTCGACCCGGATTCTGATTTCTTTGATCATCCGCTGTCGACATTCTTGGAGAAAATCATTGCTAATGAGTAACGACGCCATCCAACAGCAATAACGATAGCCTTTTTGCCTGTAGTCTGTTCTTGAATTCTTCAACATCGATAATACCGCCATGCTTTTTCCTGACGCCATCATACGGCTGTCTTCATATTTCACGATAATTCGCCTTGCTTTTCCAAATGTGCTTCCACATCTTTCTGACTAAACCCAATCGCGCTGGCAACGCGGTCGGCATGGCTCACGGTGGAGATGCCGGCGATCAGACGATGCGAAGGCCCATCGGGCAGAAATTCGACTTGCAAGTAACGACCGATGCCATCGCTTTGCAACCGATCACACAATTCGTGGTTGTGAGTGACAAGCAAGGTGCTTGCACCCAATTTATGAAATCCTTTGAGGATGTATTCCGAAATGGTCATTTTTTCTTCAAACGTCGTGCCTTCGGACAATTCGTCCAGCACCACCAAACTGCGGGGCGTCGCATTAAAGAATATTTCGCGCGTACGCTGGAGTTCGTGACCGAAACGGCCCATCGCTGCGCTTAGTTGTCCCGGATCGGGTACTTGATAATAAATATGTTCAGCCGGCGTCAATAATCCACGTTTGGCAGGAATATAACAGCCGATTTGCCCCAGCAATTGGATTTGCACGATAGTTTTGCAATAAGCCGTTTTACCACCGCTGTTCGGTCCGGTAATGATCAATACCCGCCCAGTTTGATCAAGTTCGATGTCATTTGGCACATAATCTGGAATATATTTGATCAACAAAGGATTTTTTGCATGTTGGATGACCAGCCGATGTTGCTTGTCATCAAGAATCTCCGGCAATGTTTTATCGCCGGGTATCGATTCTCCATAGTGATGAAAAGACAACAATTCATCGATCAGTCCCAGCGCTTCCATGGCTTTTGCCAATTCAGGACTTTCCCTGAACTGCTTTCGCAATGGATAAATGATGGAATCACGGTCTGATACACCCATCGCCAGCAATATTATTGGAAATACCGGCACAGTCAGCGCCAGGATGCCATAACCGATGTAGGAGGCATTGAATTGCGGCATGAAATTTTCAAAGAAAAACAGCATTCCATAACCGGCCGCGAAAAATATCAGCGTGGGCATGATCTTAAACAGCGATGGATGAAAACGCGAATATAGATGCCGTCGCGGTTTTTCCTGCTGGGTTTTGAATTTACCACCCGACGAATACACGGGTCCCTTCATGAGGTCATAGATGCGCGATTGACCAAATTCCCGGATGGCATCCAGTAAACTTCGGAGATATTCTGATTGTGGTTGAGGCAAGCGACCGGCATTTTCAATCAAATCGACGGCGAATTGGGTGCCATCCTGAAACTGGCGATAGCCATACCCGCCAAATTCCAGCTTATCGGTGCGGCTGCTGGGTTCATCCGTTGCCAGCCCGCCAGTGAATTCTCCATACAGCAAATATTTTAGTGATTTTTCTCCTGACGCGATTTGCTTAACATAGGCGATAAGCGCTTCACGGAGCTGTGGACTAGATTCAATCTCACGTAATGCATGCTGTTTCTGCTGCAATCGTTCCGCATCCCATTCAGGACGCGCCAACGATCGATACACGCTCAAACGTCCAATTTCCGTAGTCGAGAAATCAATGGCATGAAATAGTGCTTCAGTCTCTATCGCCTCGAATGTTTTAAGATCAAGTGCTGCATAATCGGTTTCAGCCGGACGAAAATCTTCCATCATCGTAGGTTGATCGGTATCAGATAACAGATATTTATCGCGCCAAAGTGTCGTCATACGGGTATCTCATCAAAGTGATCGTGAGGGTCAGCAAGGCCATTAAAGTTTGAATGAACGTGTAAAATACGCATATTTACTGTGAAATACAACACAATGCCACGTCACCACACCTCTGCGTCAATTTTCGAATGATGATTCCAAACAAAAAATCGCTGCGATGGATCGTTATGAGCCTTTTGATCAGCTTCATTGCCTTGATCATCTGGTATTACACCCGCCCACAACCGCCTTCAGTTGATGTAGCTACGATTGAAACCGGCAATGTCGAAGCTACGGTTGTAAACACCCGCGCTGGCACAGTCAAATCGTGTCAGCGCTCCAATCTGACGCCTGCTTCAGGCGGACAAATCGCCAAAATCTGGATCAAGGAAGGCGAACGCGTACAGAAAGGCCAAATCCTGCTGGAACTCTGGAACGAAGATTTGAAAGCCCAACGTGAACTGGCGCAACGTCAGTTAATAACGTCGCAGGAGCGTCGCCGGGAAACCTGTATCCTGGCAGAAAATGCGCGGCGTGAAGCATTGCGCACGCAGCAATTGGTCGAACAGGGTTTTGTCAGTTCGCAGCGCGCAGATGATGTCAACGCCAATGCACGTTCGCGCCATGCCAGTTGCGACGCGGCTATCGCCGACATCCAGCGGGCCGAAGCGCAAATTCACGTTGCGCAGGCAGGTCTTGATCGAACCATCATCATCGCGCCATTCTCAGGTGTAGTGGCTCACATCAGCGGCGAACTGGGGGAATTCACCACTCCTTCCCCGCCAGGCATTCCGACACCACCAACCATTGATTTGATCGACGATACCTGTCTTTACGTTACCGCACCGATGGATGAAGTTGATGCGCCAAAAATCAATGCCGGTCAAAATGCGCGAATCACCCTGGATGCCATGCCTAACAGGATTTTTTCCGGAAAAATTCGCCGTATTGCTCCTTATGTCACAGAAATTGAAAAACAGGCGCGCACCGTCGATATCGAGGTGGATTTCTTGACCATTCCCACCGATGCTTTGCTGGTTGGTTACAGCGCTGATGTCGAAGTGATTCTTGAACGAAAGGAGAATGTTTTGCGCATTCCCACGCAAGCGGTACGACAAAACAACAAGGTGTGGGTGATCAATAGCGATCATCGCTTGTTCGAACAATCCATAGAAACCGGTCTAAGCAACTGGAGTTTTACAGAAATCCGCTCGGGCTTGAAAGAGGGCGACAAGGTAATGATTTCATTTGATCAGGATACGCTTAAACCAGGCACGATCGTGCAACCCAAACTGGATTGATCATGATCCGCCTGACATCGATAACTCGTACATTTCATATGGGTGATCAAGCGGTCTATGCGCTCAACAATATCGATCTGCGCATCGAATCCGGTGAATATGTATCCATCATGGGGCCATCCGGTTCTGGAAAATCGACATTGCTCAACATCATCGGTCTGCTCGACAAGCCCGATAGCGGCACCTATGAGCTTGACAACCGGCTGATTACTGATTGGACTGAAATCGAGCAGGCACAGATCCGCAGAGAAAAGATCGGTTTTGTGTTTCAAACATTTCATTTGATCCCCCGCCTGACCGCTGCGGAAAATATCGAATTGCCGCTGATACTGAGCGGTATCCCCGCTGAGCAGCGGCAGATCCGCGTCACCCAGGCACTACAGGCATTCGAATTATTGTCGCGCGCTCATCACCGTCCGGCTGAGCTTTCCGGAGGACAACGCCAGCGCGTGGCAATCGCACGAGCTACGATCATGCAGCCCAGCGTCATTCTTGCTGATGAACCAACAGGAAATCTGGATCATAAAATTGGGACTGAAGTGATGGTCCTGCTGGAAAATTTGCATCACAGCGGCACAACGCTTATCGTAGTCACCCATGATCGCGAATTGGGGGCCCGGGCGCATCGCCAAATAGGCATGCGCGATGGCAAGATTCTAACGGATCACCGCAATGACATTCTCTGACACGTTGCAGACATCACTCAAGACAGTCATCAGTTATCGCATGCGCTCGCTGCTGATCATTCTGGCGATAGCGCTCGGTGTGGCGGCGGTCATTATGCTAACGGCATTGGGTAATGGCGCCAGAAATTACGTAATCAATCAATTTTCCTCGATAGGCACCAATCTGCTTGTCGTTTTACCCGGTCGAGCTGAAACTTCGGGATCTTTTCTGGGAGCGGTATTGGGGCAAACACCACGCGATCTGACCCTAAAGGATGCTCAGCTCATCGGGCGGTTGCCACAAGTCCGGCGCTATGCACCATTGAATGTTGGGGCTGCCGAATTATCGGCCGCTAACCGTTTGCGCGAAGTGACTGTTTTAGGGGGCACAGCCAATCTGATTCCGATCCGTCATATGAAGTTGGCGCAAGGCAGCTTTCTGACGCATGGCACAGAACGGGCTGCACATATTGTGCTGGGTGCCAAAATTGCTCGTGAATTTTTTCCGCACAGCCTCGCAATCGGTCAACGCGTTCGATTGAGCGGCAACCGTTTTTTGGTGTCGGGAGTGCTTGCAGCGCAAGGAGAATCGATGGGCTTCAATACTGACGAGATCGTCATCATTCCTATCGATTATGCTCAGACGATGTTCAATACCACCTCACTGTTCCGCATTCTGGTCGAAGCCAATCATCATAGTGACATCGAATCTGCCAAGCAGGCGATCCTTGAAACCCTGCGGCAAAGTCATGAAGGAGAAAACGATACCACCGTAATCACGCAGGATGCCGTGCTTTCGACATTTGACCGCATCCTTCACGCACTGACTTTGGCGGTTACCGGCATTGCTGCAATCAGCTTGATTGTCGCGGGTATTCTGGTCATGAATGTGATGCTGGTCGCAGTCACTCAACGCACTGCTGAAATCGGTCTGCTCAAAGCCATTGGCGCCACCTCCATGGATATTCGCAGACTATTCTTTGCCGAAGCGTTATGGTTGTCGCTTATTGGCGCCTTGCTGGGATTTTTATTGGGAGAATTCGGCAGTTTGCTATTGCGTTTGGCTTATCCGCAACTACCAGCCTGGGCTCCAGTTTGGGCTTCATTTGCAGGCATTGGAGTAGCGCTGATCACCGGCATTCTGGCAAGTCTTTTTCCGGCGTCCAAGGCAGCGCGGCTGGATGCCGTGCAAGCATTGAGCAAAAAATGAATCTGGCTGACACCCTGCAATTCGCATTTCGATCCTTGATGGCGCATCGGCTTCGCACGATGTTGTCGATTACGGCCATCGCGGTTGGTATTGCTGCAGTCATTCTGCTAACCGCCATCGGCGATGGAGTGCAACGTTTTGTACTGGCCGAATTCACACAATTTGGCACGAACATCATTACTATCTCCCCGGGAAAAATCAATACCCATGGCGGCTCCCTGGGTGCTATAGGCAGTGCGAGATTACTGACTATTGAGGATGCGATGGCGCTCAAGCAAAGCCGTTATGCGCAATATACCAATGCCTCTGTCGTAGGGAATGCAGAAATCCGCGCGAACGGACGTAGCAGGCGGGTAACAGCCTATGGGCAGGGAGCGGATTTTTCTCGCACGTTCAACATGCAAGTCGCGATTGGTCAATTCCTTCCGCATGATGATCCGCGTAGTCCCCGCGCTTATGTCGTGCTGGGCTCGAAAGTACGTACAGAATTGTTTGGCGACGCAAATCCGCTGGGTGCACTGCTGCAAGTAGGCGGATCGCGTTTCCGGGTCATCGGTGTCATGGCTTCAAAAGGTCAGGTGCTCGGCTTTGATCTGGATGATACGGTATTCATGCCGACAACGCGTGCTCTGGAAGTTTTTAACCGGCAAGGCGTAATGGAAATTCAAGTATCTTATTTTCCGGATGCACCGGTTGATCTGGTCGTTGATGATCTTCAACGCATTTTAGTTGCTCGGCACGGTCGCGAAGATTTTTCCATGAAACCTCAAAAACAAATGCTCAGCACGTTATCCACCGTTTTGAATGTATTGAAATTCGCTGTCGCAGCATTGGGGGGTATTTCATTGCTGGTTGGTGCAGTCGGCATGGTCACGTTGATGCATATCGCCGTTTCGGAACGCGTATCAGAAATCGGTCTGCTGACTGCTTTAGGCGCCACGCGAGCGCGGATACGTGCCCTTTTTTTAGTAGAATCGACCGTGTTGTCCACTGCTGGCGGGCTGGTTGGTCTGACTGCAGGTTCCGGCTTAGCAGGATTGTTGAAACTGCTGATTGCCGGATTACCTGTCAATGTTCCGTGGGACTATGTGATCGGAGCGCTGTGTCTGTCTATGCTGATTGGACTTGCTGCCGGCGTCATTCCTGCAATGCGGGCCGCACAGCTAAATCCGGTGGATGCATTGCGAACGGAATAATCATTCTCCAGTTTTCTCAGATTCCAGCATAAATCCGCTGATGGGCCCGGGCTTGCCAATGTAATATCCTTGAGCATAATCGATATCCATTTTTTCGATCAACGACAATATTTCCGCGCTTTCAACGAACTCTGCAGTGATTTTCTTCCCAAATCCCCGCGCCACGCTGCATAGTGCATTGACCAGGATCACATCGTCACTGCCCGCCGACAGAGTACGTATGAATGAGCCATCAATTTTAACCACATCCACTGGCAGCTCTCTCAGGTAATAAAAGGATGAGAAGCCCACACCAAAATCGTCCAGCACAAACCCGCACCCCAATTCCTTGATTTCCTTCATTAATGATCGTGCCCCTGGCAAATCTTCCAATGCAGCCGTTTCGGTGATTTCAAACATCAGATTTTCCGGATCAATCTGATGCATCATCAACTGTTCCTTGAGAATGGGGAGTAATTGCGGATCATTGAACGCATGTGCGGATAGATTGATTGAAAAACTGACCTGATTGCCACTCATAAAGATTTTGGCAGCATGTGCGATCGATTTTCGCAACACCATATGATCAATGGCATGAATCAAGCCCGTATGTTCAGCAGCCAGAATGAAATCAGCGGGTGAGCGTATCGATCCATCCGTATCCTTCATGCGAAGCAATACCTCATAATGCGTGATTTCCTTAGTTTTCACGTTCATAATGGGCTGGAGGTAAAGCATGAAATTATCATGCAGATGCGCATATTCAATCTTCTCTTTCCAATACACCAGAGTATGGATACGTTCGCGATTCCGATCATTATCGGAAAATAAATACCAGGTATTGCGTCCTATGGCTTTGGCTTGATACATGGCAAGATCAGCCGCGGCCAGCAAATCCTGAATATTAGAACCATGCTCGGGAAATAAAGCGATGCCGATACTGGCAGAAATCTTATGCGTACGATTATTGATGGTGAGATGCGCGGCCTGATCCAATTGATTCAAAACCTTTTTGGCCACTTCAATGGCACCATCGGCATTGATTTCCGGCAAAATAATCGCAAACTCATCGCCACCAAGACGACCGGTAATATCATCGGCGCGTATGGTTTCGTCCAGCATCGTCGCGACAATTTTAAGCAATGCATCGCCTGCTTGATGCCCACTGGTATCATTGATGTACTTGAACCGATCCAAATCGAAGAACAACAGCGCGCCTGGATGCCGGTAGCGCTCTGCCCGGCTGAGCACTTGCTCGAGTTCCTCACTGAAACGGCGCCGGTTGAACATGTTGGTTAATGGATCATGATCCGCCAGCCACGCCAGATGGCCTTCGACTCGTTTATATTCAGTAACATCCAACCCAACGGACAATATGGATGGGTCTTCTTCGGAATTCCAGGTCAAGTGCGAGTGCAGCCACGCAACATGACGTATCGATCCATCTTTGCAGTGGGTAATCGCCTCATGGCGTAATTGCATTTTATGACCGGTGTGGATTTCCTTGAAGCGCTCTTTGGAATCCTCGGAATCATATTCCGGGATGAGAATGCTCAAAAAGTATTTACCTCGCAGATCCTTCTCGGAATACCGTGTCAACATCTCCCCATAGGCATTCACTGAAATGATTTTTCCTTCATGATTTTGTGTCAATACGATCGCCTGAGCGGTATCTAACAAATTTTTGACGAAATCTCTTTCGCGGCTCAATTCGTCCCGTTGTTCGATCAACATTTTGGTTCGGGTCGATACTTTGAGTTCCAGTTTTTCCAATTGCAGCGATAGCGCCACCGCTGCTTCAGCGAGCGTATCGATCTCGTCGCTATATCTGTGTGCTCGGCCTGGTGAAGCCAGCGACAAGCGGAAATTTTCGAATTGACCGTTAGCCAGCAGCGGCAAGGCAATCGAAACATTGCGCAAGCGCGATAATAGACTCGTAAAGATCAGAAGCAGCAACACTTCGGAAATGATCAATCCAAATAAGCCTATCAGCGCGATCTTCCATATCGAGTCATGAATATTCCTCACAGCCGTTGTTACATCGGTAATGACGACCAAATGCGCATTATCGGGTTCGACGGAATTCAAAGGCAACAGCTTGATTTGTTGATAATGATGATTCCAGAAAAATTGAATGCCCTCATTCAATGCATCCAGATCCGGATAAAACTGAGATACGCTGTTCAGCAGCGCAAAATTCTTTTCCCGGGTCGTCAAGGCAGAGATTTGCACTTCCCATGGTGAGATATCGGCGTCCTCGAGTTGCGTCATGTTGGTTTTTTTATTGACGAGCAAGCCAATGTCGGCTCCAAATATTCGCTTAAACGCCAGTAATACGTCCGCAAGCGAAATTCCCAGCACGACTGCTCCGACTTTGCGGCCTTCCACCAAAAGCGGAGCCACGATAAGCTGCAAACAACTGTCTCTGCACAATAACGGATTTATGGGCCGTTCAGATCGATTAACCTGACTGACCCAGTCAAGCAACAGATTCTGTTCGTCAAACGTCGAACCCAGATTGTCCCAGCTAGCATTCAATATATTCGATTGATTATAAAAATAGATAAATTCGATGCCATTGTGCAATTGCAGCAACGCCCAGTGCTGATCAAACGCTTTACCAATGCTTTCTCCATCATTGACCTGGAGCGCCTTTTTCATGCCATCTAGAAATGGAATGATCTCCGCGAGTTGATACAAATTTTGCGATGTGTTGTTGATTAAATTATCAATTTCTCTTGAATAGCGCCGGTAATCGGTATCCCGTTGGCTATCAAAATTCGCCATTAAACTTAAGTAACTGATAAAACAGAACATAACCATCAAGACAAGCAACAGCAGGCTGCTGCTGAGGGAGATTTTCCAGCGTAAACTTCGAAACCGCTTCTTGAGAAACGGGGTTATCGGAATTTTTTCTAATTGATATTCTGAACTTTTATCCATGTAAGATTCCGATCAGAATCGGTATGAGGCCTGAATCGCATACAAATCCCAGTGCTGACTCATGGGTCCTTCAGTTGATGGATTATCCAGCCTCGATAGCCATCCCGTTCCATTCACGCGATGATATTCAGCGCGCAGCATAAACTCCGGTGTGACGTTCCAGCGTAAACCTACCGTAATATCCTTAGCAAAACGACTGTGTGCAGCAATCGGAAGGTTATATTTGGTCAGCAATTCTTCTTGAAATTCTTTTCCATTTCGATCCGATCGATCAGTATAAAGCGCATCATAGCGAATAAATCCTTCCCATTTCGGCGTAAAACGATATTCACCCTGAACATAATAACTCTCACCAAAAAAATCCTTGCCGTTAATCAACATATTGGAGCTAAACGTACTATCATATTTGAAGTGACGAATGGCATATTCAGAAGTGATACTCCATTTTTCAGCATTATATTGAGCAGAAAAATAAATGGGGGTAAATTGCAGCGAGCCCGAGCGAACTGGATCCGTAATGCCATGAGGATCATAGCTGGTATTCAACCATATTCCACTGATCCCCAGACGCAATCTCTTATCATTGGTTTCAAAAATTCCGCGACCAATAAAGGAAGCATCTCTATTTAACCCACCCAAAGGTTGAGGTGAAAAACGTGAAGCGATTAATGAAACTTCTGTGTCTTTATCATTCACAATTGGCCAAAAAACACCGAGCTGTGTCGAAAAGGTTCCAATGCTGCCGATTGCGGTTTCTCCATATAATTGTATGGAATCTCCCGATAGCCCCAAATTACGGGTGCGATCGAAATAAATGGATTGTGGCAATAAAATACTGGGGCGGGTATGAGCCACATCCCGGGTTTCATTATAAAACCCAAAAGGATTCTTCAATCTACCGATGCGAATGCCATATTGATTTGCTTCATGGGAATACAATTGATAATCCAGAATAGCATAATCCAGACGAGGCATACCGTCATTTCCCTTACCAGCCCGTCGTGATAATACCTGTGCAGATAACTGCAATTTTGGCAAAGGCCGAACAGAAACATTCAACCCCGCTTCGGTCAAACCGAAACTGCCGCCATTATTACTATTGCCGAATACATCGTTATCCGAGGTTGTAATATACCCTTGACTTGCAAAACCATGAATCTGTAAATCCCCGGGCAAATTTCTGCTACGCAGCCAATTGGTGGTCCTGTTGAAGAGATTGGGCTTCTGCGTGGCAGTAGCCGCATTTGATTCCAATGCTTGCGCTGGTAATTCCCCTGCCGGCAGCAATACTACGGCCCGTTGCGATGGTTCAATGCTTTTTAAGGATGGATCAATAATTTGAGCCTGAGCGGTTAATTCCCCCGACAGCAATACGAATACCAACATCTTACCCCACGGGCAAGATGTTGTAGCCATACGATAGCTACTTAATCTGGAGCACGGTAACTGTGTCATCAATTTTTGCTCTCCATAAATAACCTATTGCGCCCGGTGTGCTTGCTACTTTTGTCAGCATCTCTTCGACTGAATTTACTTTGATGGGGGCCTGGCCCGTACCCGAAAATACCAACCTATCCCACATAGACCTTAACTGATAAGGAAAAACATTTAATTTTTCTTTAGAAACGATTTCATGCAACTGATCATCATCCGGTAAAACAAAAACCCTGATCTTGGTGCCATCCGGCCAAGTTTTTTGCCGCATACTGAAGATGGAGCGTAGCGAATTGTGAGAAATTTCCTTCTCACCGACGCCAGGGTAAATCACAATCTCAAAATGCTCGTTTGCCCACACTTCAGATGCGACAAAAGCAGAAAGTAGCAATAAACAGCAAATAAATGCTCTTATCGAGAATGAAAAGTAACTCAAGAATGTTGGTATCAAGAATCGGAATCCATTAAAGAAAATTTCCTAATTCAGTACCTTTTCATCGGAAGAAAGAAGAAGATCGTACTTACCGCAGTCTGTCACGACTTCCCATGCATCATGATGTTTGGTATACATTCGAGTCAATACTTCTTCGACCTTAACAAAATAAGGACGGCGCATACCATGGTAATTGACGGGGGGGCCGATAGGATCGAATTCCAATCCATCGTAACTGAGTAATCGATTTAATGCAGGATCCATAATGGAAAGCCAGTTCCGGATCCCGTACTGTTTTGACATGCGAACTACGCCTGCCATGAGCACCAATGCAATATTGAGCGCAGATCGACGATCCGTGCCTCGTCTCTCATGGGACACGATTTTATTGGTGTTAGAATTCGAAAGTGCTTTGCGACGTTCGCCTTTGCGCCGGTCTTCACCGCGACGCCGATCAAATTGACCTATAACCACTGCACGGGAAATCTCGGCAGTTTGAATGCGTGGCAGGGTTTTAATATCACAAAGTTCAGGATCTGACTGACCGTACAACTCGATGGGAAATAATTTATCTGGTTGGGAGGAGTCGGCTAGAATGATACGAACAGTGCCAATATAATCACCCGTTGGACGGTATTTCACCAGTACATGAGAGGAATGATGATCATAACTGTCTTTTTCGAGCATGCCGGGGCATTGATCGGCATCGAATCCCGGTAAACGCTTTTCAACACATAATACCTGATAACGGATTTTATACACTTTATCGAGTAATTCTGCCGTATCAGCCATTACGATTTCAAAAAATCTCTGAAAGCTATTGTACAAATCATTCATAGAATCACCTAGTTAAATTTTCCTGGCAATACTTATACCCTGACATTATGCACACTCATTTCTGATTCAGAAGCTGCCGAATAGTCAATTTACATCTATAAATATAAACCTGGTTTTCTTTATGTCATTTATAAAATAGAGGAGAACAGCAGCTCTATTTCATGATTTTGATTTCAAACTACGTGATGATAAATTGCAGGATTGATCGTTCACCTAAACTAAATTCCGATTTGACGTTTATATGGCTCTATTTCTGTTCACTATCAATGTGTACTAACTTCCATGTTTTACATAGTGATCGGGCTACTCCTTATTATTTCGTAAAATGCGTTTTGCTTATTTAAGTATATTTAACATTAATATTCAACTGATCCTGATCATTTCCTCAATTAATCACAACAAAGATACCAATTTGTACATTATACGCAACAAACAAGCTTGAAAAAGCCAATTGCTCAATATCTTATACGCCGTTTACTCCCGGAGATTTGTAGTATTAATCTTATACCAACACTTCAATAGGTAAAGGATGATTAAGAAATGATTGCGGACTCGCTGTAAAACCATAGGCGCCGGATTGCAACACAACAACCAAATCTCCTTCTCCAGCTTTTGCTATCGGCAATTGATCCGCCAATACATCCAGCGGGGTGCACAACGGGCCGACAACCGAAACCACTTCTCTGGTATCGCCGCGAACTTTGTTGCCGATGATGACAGGATAATTTTTTCGAATAACCTGGCCAAAATTACCTGAAGCTGCTAAATGATGATGCAGACCGCCATCCGTGATCAAAAATATTTGCCCTCTGGATAATTTACGTTCCAAAATCCGGCATACATAAATTCCTGCTTCACCGACGATATATCTTCCAAGTTCCAGAGCTATTCGAGCAGTGGGTAAGTGCTGCTTCAGAAGAATGGATAAATGCTCCAGGTGTTCTCCAATCGCAGGCAAATTGAGAGGGCGCTCACCAGGAAAATAAGGAATACCGAACCCTCCTCCGATATTGATCAACTTGATGGCTGAAGACGCATAAGCTGCCAATCGGATCGCCAATTGCACTGTTTTTTCATGAGCCTCCTGTAGTGCCGAAACATTCAAATTCTGCGATCCACTAAAAATATGAAAGCCAATCAACTCCAAGTCTAAGCGACCGACTTCTTTTAACAAATCAGGCAGAGACTCGGCATCGACACCAAACGGTTTCGGTCCACCCCCCATTTTCATACCCGACGATTTAAGCTCGAAATCCGGGTTGATGCGAATCGCCACCTGAGGACGAATACCCAGTGATTCTCCCAGCTTGGCAATCAATCTCATCTCTCGCGGGGATTCGACATTCAACAGCACACCGGCAGCAATGGCACAGCGCAGTTCGTGTTCCTTTTTTCCGGGTCCGGCAAAACTGACTGACCCTGGAGAAATAGGCGTATCCAACGCAATTTTCATTTCCCCAATGGATGCCACATCAATGCCATCCACCAGCCCCGCCAGATGTTGAACCACCGCCGGCATCGGATTGGCTTTCATCGCATAGTGCAGCAAAACCCCGGCAGGCAATGATCGGCGCAATAAAACCACACGCTCGGTGATCTGCTGTCGACCATAGGCATAGAAAGGTGTTCCTCCCACGCGTTGAACCAGCCTTGTCAACGGAATCTCGCCGATTACCAGACAATCGTCCTGAATCGGAAATTGGGTTAGCGGTGCGTGTTCAGGCAGGGTGCGATCCACTTTGGTTATCCCTAAAAAAATGCTGTCTTTGTTGAAAAAGCAATGTGCGGTCAATTTTACCGTTGGGATTCCGTGGCAAATTGCCTTTGCGTATGTCGATATGGTGAGGAAGCATGAAAGCAGGTAAATGCCGCTTGCAATGCAGCAACAAGTCGTCAGCAGTTAACATCGCCTGCTCGACGCAGCACACGACAGCAATAATGGCTTGTCCCAATACGGGATGCGAAACTCCCAGCACCACAGCTTCCGTAATGCCGCTCATGGCATACAGCACTTCTTCTATTTCGGTCGGACTGACACGATACCCGGACGTTTTGATCATTTCATCTCGGCGCTCGATGAAATATAAAAATCCCTCTTCATCCATCCGCACGGTATCGCCCGACCAGGCTGCCATCTCGGCAATGGATATGCCTTCTGGATGTGATTTAACGGGTCTGAAACACTGCGCGGTTTTCTCTGCATCATTCCAATAACCCATCGCGACGAAAGCGCCGCGATGCACCAATTCTCCTGGCTCTCCGGGCAGGCAATGCGATCCGTCTTCACGCAGCACGAATATTTCAGCATTGGGCACCGCTTTACCGATGGAATCCGGTCTCCGGTCTAATTCCTGAGGCGGCAAATAGGTTGAACGGAATGCTTCCGTGAAACCATACATCAAGAAAATTTGCGTACCGGGTAACGCTGTGCGTAATTGATCCAGCGTTTTGCGCGGCATGGCACCGCCCGAATTCGTGATATAGCGCAAAGGCGCCACGCCATTCCAATTCAGGTCAGCAAGTTGAATCCACAATGGCGGTACGGCGGCAAGCCCGGTTACTCGATAATGTTGAACCGCATGGATGATGTCGCGCGGCAACAGATAATTCATCAGTATATTGACTGCCCCGGCATGGAAAACACTCGTCAGTTGATTTAATCCGTAGTCGAAACTCAATGGCAGAACCGTCAGGATCCGGTCGTCGCTACGATTCATCAAATAATGGCTCACGCATTTTGCGCCAGCAACTACATTCCGATGCGAAAGCACTACACCTTTCGGCTTGCCGGTGCTGCCGGAAGTATAGATGATCACCGCCATATCGTTATCTATCAGTGGCGAAGCAGACCTGCATGACGCTGTCAGCGCCTCCCACGGAAGAACGGGGCAGTCATGCCAAGCGCCCCATTCCCCGTCGGCATCGAGTCCTATAATCACGCGCAGATCCGCGCAAGCCGACAATTCCGACCGTAATGTTTTGAGCCGGGAAAAAGATGTGATCAATACACTCGCGGCACAGTCACGAATGATATGAGCGACCTGTTCCGGTTTCAATACGGGATTAACCGGCACAAATACTCCCCCTGCGGCGGAGGTTGCGAACATGGCAATGACTGTCTCGAATCGCTTCTCAAGATAAACCGCCACCCGCTCTCCCCGTTTTACACCTAGATTTCGCAAACCATTTGCTTTTGCCTCGACTTCGCCAGCCAAAGCTTCATAATTCATCGATTGATCTTGATAAAGCAAGGCTTCAGCCTGGGGTGTGTGCTGTGCGGAATTAAAAATCAAATCATGGAGGAGCTCAGTCATTTACTTAAACGCAGTAAGGATGCACATAAAAAATCAATCAGATGAGGAATCCTATTATAATCTCATCCAAATATTCTACTTCCAGCAACTAGTTTTAGCACGGCTCAAGCGTAACGGCATCACCTCTGCCATTCGAAATATGGCGTAAATTCAATATTTTTAATAATTCAAACAACATGGTACGTACACGATTTGCTCCCAGCCCTACCGGATATCTCCATATCGGCGGCGCACGCACGGCGCTTTTTTCTTGGGCATACGCCCGCCGCCACGGCGGTAAGTTTATTTTACGGATTGAAGATACCGATCAAGAACGCTCAACCCAGCAATCCACACAAGCGATTCTGGATGGTATGGCATGGCTCAATATCGATTATGATGAAGGGCCTTTTTATCAAATGCAGCGGTTGCAACGCTATCATGAGGTTGCTGAACAATTACTGCGGGATAATCAAGCTTATTACTGCTACGCCAGCAAGGAAGAACTGGACGACATGCGTGAACGGCAGCTCGCTGCGGGACTAAAACCCCGCTATGATGGGCGCTGGCGTGATTCCAAGCAGACTCCGCCTGCTGGCGTCAAGCCTGTGATTCGCTTTAAAAATCCTCTGGAAGGCCATGTGACGTTCAACGATCATATAAAAGGTCGAATCACCGTCGCCAATCATGAACTCGATGATCTGGTCATGATACGCAGCGATGGCATTCCAACCTATAACTTCAGCGTTGTCATCGATGATCTCGACATGAATATCAGTCATGTGATTCGCGGCGATGACCATGTCAATAACACGCCGCGGCAGATCAATATTCTCAAAACCCTCGATGCGTCATTGCCCGAATATGCCCACGTACCAATGATACTGGGTGCCAATGGCGAGCGCTTATCGAAACGCCATGGTGCTGTTTCTGTTATGCAATATCAGGAAGATGGCTATTTACCCGATGCCTTGCTCAATTATTTGGCGCGATTAGGATGGTCGCATGGCGATGAAGAAATCTTCAGCCGTGAAGAACTGATCGAATGGTTTGATTTATCCGCTATCAGTCGTTCTCCGGCCAAATTCAACCCCGAAAAATTACATTGGCTGAATCAGCAATATCTTAAAAAAACCAATGATCAGCATCTGGCGGAATTAACCAAACCTTTCCTGGATAGGGATAATTGCTCTATTACGAATGGCCCCGATTTATCACGGGTTGTCGGTTTATTAAAAGAACGGGTAAATACCATAGAGGAACTGGCAGACGCTTCAATTTATTTTTATCGTCCACTCGAACCGACTGATGATTTAAAAACCCAATTCTTCAATGACGAAACAAAAACCTTATTATCCGATCTGATTGAAAAATTTCATCATATTGAATGGGCCCGTGAGTCCATTCATCATGAAATAAAGACCGCTGCCAAAAATCAGGATGTCAAACTACCCAAGATTGCCATGCCGCTTCGAGTAATGGTTACGGGGGAAATACACACCCCATCGATTGATGCTGTGCTTGAATTGTTAGGCCGGGAAGAAACGCTCAATCGCGTTAAAGCCCGTATCGCTGAATTCCCAAACTGATCTTTTCTTTACAATGAAACTGGGCCTCAGTATAATCGCTGTTCCTTTGATCAGGGGGTATAGCTCAGCTGGGAGAGCGCTTGCATGGCATGCAAGAGGTCAGCGGTTCGATCCCGCTTATCTCCACCAGTTAATTCTGGTAGGTTGCTATAAATCAATTTTGTCCCCATCGTCTAGAGGCCTAGGACATCGC
>CASDLT010000027.1 GCA_949281375.1 uncultured Nitrosomonas sp. | reverse complement strand
TTGAATCGGCAATTTACGGTTGCCAGACCAGATCAAGTCTATGTTTGCGACGTTACATATATTTGGACTCAGGAAGGCTGGCTGTATCTGGCGGTTGTCATCGATTTGTTCTCCAGAAAGGTGGTGGGCTGGAGTATGAGCTCACGGATGAAAGCAGCACTGGTTTGTGATGCATTGCGAATGGCGATCTGGTTACGCCGGCCACCGCCTGGCCTGATCGTGCATTCTGATCGCGGGTCGCAGTATGCCAGCAAAGCATACCGTAATCTACTGAAAGCATACGGTTTTATTGGCAGCATGAGTCGTCTGGGAAATTGTTGGGATAATGCAGTTGCGGAAAGCTTCTTTGGCAGCCTCAAGCAGGAACGCTGCCAATGGCGGCATTACCAAACCCGCCATGAAGCACAGCAGGACATTTTGCAGTATATCGCTGTATTTTATAACAGCCAAAGACTGCATTCATACCTGGATTACAAAAGCCCAAACCAATATGAAGCAGAAGCAGCAAAATCGATAAAAGCAGCTTAACTGGTGTGTCCGGTTTTACTTGACCAGGTCAAGTCGAGTTGTAGGACTTGCCACGGTTATGAGTAAAATACAGCCCAACCCATCATTCCACCGGACCTTGCGCATAAAGCCGCGCAAGGCCGGTAAATTCAACCGTTAGGCAGCAAACAGGTCAGCTCCGGAAGCCCTCGCCGAGTCCTGACCTTCATGTTGAGGGCGTTTATGGAGATCGACAAGCCCGTAAGACAGTTTCGCGTCAGCAAACCGTCAATTGGACTCTCAGGAAAATTATATGACAAAGCTACTTAACCAAGCATTTCAAGAGGCATCCAAACTTCCTGATATGCAGCAGAATATAATCGCACGATGGTTGCTGGATGAATTATTGGTAGAAAAAAAATGGGATTCGTTATTTGCCGAATCCGAAGATTTTTTAGCAAATCTCGCCGATGAAGCTTTAAGAGACCATCGTGCAGGCAAGACTAAGCCTCTAAACTTAGATGAGCTGTGATTTCGCATACGACAGAAAAGTTTTGGAAGCTGTATTCCGCTTTACCTGCGGATATTAGGAAGCAGGCAAAAATTGCTTATATTCAATTTAAAAATAATCCATATCACCCAGGCTTGCAGTTCAAACGGGTTCATTCCAGCAAGCCAATTTATTCGGTGCGCATCAGTCTCGACTATAGAGCAGTGGGTATTGTTGATAACGCTGAAATCTTATGGTTTTGGATTGGCTCTCATGGAGAATATGAAAAAATACTTCAAAAATCATAGCCTGATTCAACGCTCCAGCGGACTCCGCTAACGCTTTGCCGCTGAGCTTTGCGTTAAGCCAGGATAACTATGCGCCACGCTCAGCGGCAACAAGGAACTCCGATGGTAAAGAGAAACAAAGAAATTTCTTTCAATGAATCTGGCAGCTGCTCCACAGAAGTCAAAGAACAGTTCCAAAAAAACATTGATGCTTTTGAGCAAGCGAAATGGAACCAACCATTTCAGGTCCTGGTTGAGTCAGGTATATCTTTGCCACCACCTGATGGGTTGGAAGATACCGAACTCAATGCCAAATTATGGGAAGTCATTAATGCGCTCGCATTGATGGGGGTCTACTTGGAGCATACAGATCACTTGAATGATCGTGAACTTTATATCCTGCTTTTGGGCGATGTTTTGTTGGAAAAAATGGTTTTCCAATCCGGCGATATGAAATTGGCTTGCTACATTGATTTGATTGGTAGTGGAAGCGAAGAAGATAACAATATCTACTTGAAATATTATGCTGACGAAAATGACCGTACCCTTTGGGCTAGGGAGTTTCCCGGCGAACCCTTACCTGACCGGGAGCGGCTCTCGTTTGATCGTGATCGCCATCTACCGAAGCCAGACCTGGAAGAAAAATTCGACGTGCATTAGCCCAGCCCGACATTCAACCTGGATTCCGCAGAAGCGCGGAGCCGGTTAATTTTACGTTAGACGCCACATAATCCATACCCAGCTCTTGATTTATCCCCAAAAGGGTATATTTTATGTACCATGTTATCGTTTGGGTTCGATGAGCAGAAAAGCTAAATTAACCTGGAAAAACATGGTATTGATTTTGTTCAGGCCCAGAATCTTTGGAGCGATCCGTATTTGATTGAGATTCCGGCAAAAACGGCTGATGAACCCCGATTCATGATCATTGGCCGAATCAAAGGTAAGCACTGGGCTGCGATCATCGCATACCGCAGCAAAAACATCCGCATCATCTCTGTTCACCGGGCGCGGCCTGAAGAGGTAATTTGGTATGAAAGCAAAGAAATTTGATTCCGACTTTGACAGTGGCAAGGACGTGAGTGCGGTCTTGGACATCGCCAAGGCACAGCGTCCTCTGCAAAAACAAAGAAGGGTAAATGTCGATTTTCCAGACTGGATGATCGAATCCCTTGACAAGGAAGCCAGCCGGTTGGGTGTAACACGCCAGTCCATCATCAAGATTTGGCTGGCCGAACGCCTCGAACAATTGGCTTCCAGCAAGTAAATCCAGCCGACGCCAAAAAGCGGTGCGGCTGAACTGCAATGTTAAGCATCAGGAACGGAGATTATTTCATGTCGAACTGGTTTCAAGACCACCAGTAACCTCAATTATTACCGACTCCGTTTTATTGATCGGCGCTACCCGGGCAACTTCCACATTCATTTTGCAGGACAACCGGACTCACATGCAGGCCCGATCAGTTGCTACACATCATCTTTTCTATTCTGTATATTAGGGAATTTCTGCAGCAGGTCGTTGATCGGGCGGGTAACTGTCCAGCCTTATTTGACAAGGCATTTGATTATTCTGTCATTTCGAGCGGCAGCGAGAAATCTTGAGCGTTTATTAATGCGCCCAAAACCCAAGATTCCTCGCGCTGCCCGGAATGACAAGTGCGCTGAATAGTTACTCGGGTGAATTTAATAACGTATATAAGGTTCAGTCTTCATGTCAGGAAGCCATGCCATGCTGCGCATTCTGTTTTGCGTCGCTTGTATTTTCACGCTTGCCGGTTGTTTGTCACCGATTACGCTTAATCGCGCGGTGATCGCTTATGATGAAGCGGTCAGCAAGGCTGAATCGGAACAGTTGCTGATCAATATTGCGCGCGCCCAGCATCACCAGTCGATCCATTTTACGCGGGTTCCCAATATCGCGGCCACTTTTGATTTTCGTGTCAATGCAGGCGGTACGCCAGCCCTCACGGGTGAGTCGGGCGGTATGCTGATGCCTTTATTTGGCGGAAGCATCGCCGATAATCCGACTTTCACCATTGTGCCGATTGAGGGCGAGGAATTCACCAAACGGTTGCTCACGCCATTTCATCAAAGCAAGCTGACGTTGCTGTTGCGTCAGCATTTCGATGTCGATTTGTTGCTGCGCATGCTGGCGCAGGAAGTGCATTTGCAGCATGGCCACGCACAAAACAGAACCGATGAAGCCCGGAATGATCCCGAACATCATTTCCGCTTCAGGCGCGGCAGACACCACCACGGTAGCCGGCAGGAAGGTCACGTTGATCCACAGCACGCACGGGAGCAGCATGATTTGTCCGAACACGCGATTCAACTGACCGAGGAACAGGAACGCCGTGTACGTCAGCGCAGCGAGCGCCACCGCAGGCAAATCGCTTATCGTAACAATCCGTCCAGCCAGACCGAATATGAAATGTTCCGCCGGGTCGTGTTGCATCTTTCAGCTATCCAGGATCAGCGGAAACTTTACGCCGAGCCGCTGACGTTTGAGCGCAGCTGGACGATCCCTGCCGGCTCAGTTACAGCAGAAGGATTTCAGGCGCTGGAGAAGGAATTTACCGTTCATTATCATCCGGAAGACAATACCTACACGTTGAGCAAGCAGATACTGGGGCCGGTGCTGATCACCAATTACGATCCGGATATTGTGTGCTGCGAGGAGAGGGCGGAGTTGTTTGATCTGACCAGTTCATGGATTGAACATGACGTGGCTTTTGACATTCGTCCCGATTCCGTCGGCGGCGAATGGCCTATTCGGGGATCTTTCCGGCTCAGAAGCTTTCACTCGATTCTGAATTTTCTTGGCCATTCCCTGGGAGAGGAGGCGGAATATCATGTCGAGAAAGATCCGCGCACGCCGCCTATCAAGCGCGATGAGAATCCCGCAATGACGCTGGATCTTGTAGTATCGGAAACGCCACTGAAGAATGTCGGTCTATCCATTCGTTCACACGGCAAGTACTATGCCGTCAATGCCGAAGGTCCTCTGGCGCACTGGAATCTGAATGCATTCCAATTATTGAACATTCTGTTCCGCATGACGGTGACCGATGCGCCGCTTTTTAGTCCACCGGGTATTACGATTGCCAAATAACAGCTGAAATATGAGTGAAGATCAGATACTGCTTTGGATTATCGGATTCAGTTTGCTGGGCAGTATCGGGGCGTTGGCAGGTGCTGGTCTGTTGCTGTTTTTTCCAGAGAACAGCCGCAGGAATCTGGTGCCTCACCTCATCAGTTATGCGACGGGAACCTTGCTGGGGGCTGCGTTTCTTGGCATGATACCGGCTGGGTTGGCGCAAGTGCCGGCTGACGCGGTGATGATAACGCTGTTGGCAGGCATCGTCATTTTCTTCGCAATGGAGAAATTTGTGTTATGGCGGCATTGCCACGATCGCGAATGCAAAGTGCATGGCAGTGCCGGGCCGCTGGTTCTGGTCGGAGATGCCCTGCATAATTTTGTCGATGGCGCAGTCATCGCCGCAGCTTTTCTGACTTCCATGCCATTGGGAATAACAACAGCATTTGCAGTGATTGCCCATGAGGTCCCACAGGAAGTCGGCGACTTTGCGATATTGCTGGATAACGGCTATGAACGCAAACAAGCCATACTATTGAACAGTCTTTCTGCGGCCGCCACGTTGCCTGGTGCTTTGCTGGCTTATTGGTGGCTGGACGAAATGCGCGAAGCGATACCTTATATCCTTGCGCTTTCGGCCGCCAGTTTCATCTATATTGCGATTGCCGATCTGATTCCGGGATTGCATCGGTGGGTGACGTTCTCATCCGCTTTGTGTCAGCTTGTGTTGTTGCTGGCAGGGATCGGCACCATCGCGTTTTTTCATGCGTAAGGATGGAGCGGCTGTGTTCTCGGGCCGATGGCGCTAATCCATGCCTCGACGATGCCGCATGCCGCGGTGCTGGCCGCCGGCGTGTTCGATGCAGCGCTGGAAAGCCGGCAGATGACGCATTTTTGATGCTTCCTGGAGATTGCGCAGTACGGCGATGACATCAGCATTCCGCGCAGTGCCGAGCAGGCGGTCATACAGTGTTACATTAGCGATTTCGGCTGCAACAGCCGCTTCACAGGCGGCCTGAAGATTCGCGTATCGTTCAACTCTGTCCTGCCATGGATTTTCAGGGACAGGCAAGGCATATTGAACGAACAGGGATTGCAATGCTTCAATATGGCGCGCCTCGGCTTCCCGGATATTGCTGAATGGCTGCACGTCACCCAAATCACGGATGACTTGATCATAAGTCGACCAGGCGTGATATTCGTCGTCAAGCGCTTCTTGCAAAACTTGGACATCGTTTTCAACAAGGCTGTTCATCGTTCAGTTCCCCGAATGAAAAATACCATCAGTTATTCTGACTCAGCGGCAACACGAGCTGGCTGCCGCTTGCTGTCAGGTTGACTGATCTAATGATCGCCATGCCCACCATGGCCGCCACCACCATGGCCACCGTGATCGTCATCATGGCCATGGTCATGATCCATTTTCATGGTTGCCAGCTGATTTTTCTGTGCTTCGGTCAAAACGGCATGTAGGGCTTGGCGTTCCTTGATATGGTGTTCGGCCATTTTGTTAAAGGCAGTTGTTACAGCCTTGCTCAGATCCCGCAATTGCTCATCGCTCGCAGCCGGGTTGAGGCTTTCTTTTTTGAATGCTTTCATGCTGTCCTGCAGCGCATGTTTGACTTCTTCATGTGCTTTGTCATACTTGAGATGCAATCGCACGATTTTGCCCAGTTGTTCGTCGGTCAGTTTCAATTCATCTGTGTGCGAAATAATCATGTGCGCGTAATCAGGTTTGCCTTTTTGCTTATCGCCGCTTTTTTTGTCGCCGTGTTTCTTGCCTTTTTCCTTGTCGGCGCCATGATCGCTGCCACCTTTCTTGCCGTGGCCGCCACCGCTTGCGCCATCATGTCCGCCGCCATGACTACCATGTCCATGTTCCCCGTGCGCTTCGTCTTTTTGGCCATGTCTGTGCTTCCCGCCTTCGCCGTGGTTTTCGCCATCACGCATGTTACCGCCTTGCCGGTTTCCTTTTTCCTGACCATGTTGGTGTTGCGCTTGTGCAAGTATTAAACCTTGGCTTCCGATTGGATTGGCAGCGGAATTCGCTGTTGCCGAAGCAGTCGTGACAGTACCTGATGCCACAAAAAACATCGACGCGGCGATACCGGAAATCATGAGTTTATGATTGGCCATGGTATTTCTCCTTTAGGTTTTGATAAAAATGACTCTGTAAAAATTTTCATACCCGGGTTGAATGTTTCGAGTATCTAATCCTGTACAGGCATCTCTGGATATTCAGAGATGCCCATGAGACAACGATCCACGGTATATGTTGCAGTAAGTTTTGGCAATCGGCATCCGGCGGGTTATTTTTGTAGCACATTACCGGCCTTTCACGCCGTATTGCTGCACGCTATTCAACCGTCTCAGCCGCTGCGCCTCGGACAGGTTTTCTATTGAGCCGATCAAGCTGGTTCTGACCGGACTGATGCCGCAGAATGCAAGGATATTGCGCTCGAGGACTTTAACCCCATGCGCGCAATAGAACCACCGGTAGACCCATGCCGGCATGCCCATGGTGACGATGACGCGTGCTGATTTTTCCGTCAGGTGTTTGCGGGTGACCTGACCGGCGTCGCCGTATTCAAAGGCAAAATCGGGGCGGAAAGTCTGTTCAAAAAAGGCCTTGAGCAGCGCGGGCATGCCGCCGAGCCACAAAGGAAAGAAAACAACCAGATGATCTGCCCAGCGGAGCGCATCCTGGGCCTGGATAATCGATAGAGCGGGCGCACCGCTTTCAAAATCGGCTTTTGACCGCAGCAGGGTAAAATCTATCGCCGCCACGTCGATAAGGCGGACTTCAAATCCGCTGCTTTGAGCACCTGCAAGATAAGCTTCCGCCAGGGCGTGACAAAAATGCCTGGCGGTTGTGTCAGGGTGCCCCTGAATAATCGCTATTCGTCTGGTCATGGACTCACCTCGCCGTCGATGGGTTTATTGGTAGACTGGTTGACTGGCCATGTTTATCCTACCACTCCTGGCGGACGGCGGGGCGTTTTCACTTCAACATCCTGTTAACCCGGCGCTGCATGGGCAAAGGGGTTGTTTTTATGCGAAGAATCGTCAAATTAATTTGTATATGTTAATCTGCTGGCTCATCAATCTGAAACAGAGGAGGGTAAGATGATGAAAACCAAAGCGATTATTTCAGCGCTCTCAGTGGGTCTGGCCTGTTTTCTGCCGGCCGGTTTATCCGCTGAGGTTATTCCGGGCACCAATCTCAGCGTTCATTTCGAATCCGGCAATGTCGTAGGCAGCGGCCGCAATATCAATATGCATCGCGTACCGGTCGTGGATGTCAACACCGGGCAGACGACATTGTTCGATGTTGCGTTCCGGTTCACGTTTAACCCCACCGACGGGTTTATTTTCGAGCAGATTTCTTCGGTCACGCCATCGCCGCCGGTTCCGGTGACGAACATTACGCCGGGTCTGTATAAGAGCCAGGGCGGTATATGCTATCTGCTGGAAGGGCCTTCGATGATCGACGCCAATCGCAGCTTGTATACGATCAGGGGTGTAGATAGAAATTTCTCTGCCAATTGTGGAGGGTTAGATAGATTTACGGCGTCCATTGCTTCAGGTCCCGCTGCCGGGCATCCGGATATTGGCAGCCGGGAAATTGTGCCGAGTCTGATCGATAATTATGTCTACGGATTCATTTCCGACAATACTGATGGAGGGGCGACAGGAGGTTTTAGTCCAATTAATCGAAATTGGCAGCAAAACGAATTGATCGGTGTGCGTCAAAGCGGCGATCAGTTGATTATCGGATTGTTCAGCGATAACGGCGCGGACTTTAAA
>CASDLT010000026.1 GCA_949281375.1 uncultured Nitrosomonas sp. | reverse complement strand
TCTCCCCTAATTCAGCTACACTTCGCAGGCTAGTCGACCTTGGGGTTTAAAGTCAAGTCATTTGTCATAAAATACCCTCCAATCAGCAAGGTCTAATAACCCCAACTCCTCCATATTTTCTCTGATTCTTCAAGCAATAAGACAGAGTTGAAACGAGAGGCACATCAAAAAACTTTTACAAGCGAAAAACTTTATTGAGGCATCCCTTTTTTAATAATGCAATGTAAATTTCTCATATTACATATTTTCGTATTATGCTCAATAAACCTTCTGCGGTAAATGGTTTTGTCAGATAATCATTCGACCCGGCTATCCTCCCTTTTGCTTTATCAAAAATGCCGTCTTTACTGGACAGCATAATTACTGGAGTGGATTGATAAGCAGGATTTCTTTTGATCAGCATGCATGCTTGGTAACCATCTAACCGTGGCATAACAATATCCATAAAAATAATGTCTGGTTGATTATCGACGATTTTAGAAATCGCTTCGAACCCATCTTCAGCCAGAATTACTTCATAACCCGAAGACCTCAAAAACATCTCCGCGCTCTTCCGAATGGTATTACTGTCATCGATTATCATAACCTTAACATTTTGAAACCTATTAGCATCGCTCACAGCAATTCTCCGATAATTTATAGATCATGTTCTGACGCACGGATCGCCAATAATTATTTAAAAGCCTTAATCAATTGAATCAGTGAATTGATTAATTCACTTTCTCCAAAAAGCAGGGGTAAATATCACCAAGACAGTGAAAAATTCTAATCGCCCTAAAAGCATCGCAAAGCTGCATATCCATGTTTGAAAATCATTTAACAGGGCATAGGTATTGGATGGCCCAACCTCACCAAGGCCCGGGCCTAAATTATTAATACATGCGACTGCGGCAGAAAAAGCTGTAATCACATTCAATCCGCTCACGGTAAGCGCAAGCGCAATCAATACGATACTTACAGCATACACAAACAGAAATACAAGAACTGCAAGAATAACTCTATTGGCAACGACACTTCTGCCCACTTTGGCAGGAATGATTGCGCTGGGATGCATCATGATTATCATCTCCCGATACACCTGCTGATATAAGATGCGTGCCCGAATCATTTTAATACCGCCTCCAGTGGAACCCGAAGAGGTACAAAATCCCGACAAAAATAACATCCACAATGGCACAAAGACCGGCCACATATTGTAATCTGTATTACTATATCCGGTGGTTGTCGCCACAGAAACGATATTAAATACCGCGTAACGCAGAGCTGTTGATGGATCGGTATATACGTCAACGAACCACAAATAGAATGCCAAGCCTGCGCAACTGATCAATAAAATAACGAGGTACCAACCGACCTCAGAATCATAACGATAAAAACTGAGATTTTTTGCGCGCCAGGCTAAAAAATGGGTGGCAAAGTTAATCCCAGCAACTAACATAAAAACAATCGCAACCGACTCAATCAATGGTGAATCCCAATATCCATAACTTGCGTCGTGGGATGAAAATCCTCCTAACCCCAACGTCGTAAATGCATGCATTATTGCGTCGAACCAGTCCATACCGGCCCATTTGTAAGCAATCGCGCACAACAATGTCAAACTGGTGTAAATGGACCACAACCCCTTAGCGGTCTCGGCAATCCGAGGAGTCAGCTTGGTTTCCTTCATCGGGCCGGGAATTTCTGCATTCAATAATTGACGACCACCTACGCCCAATAGCGGCAAAATCGCGACTGCCAGAACAATTAATCCCATACCTCCCAACCAGATAATTTCACCACGCCACAAATTGATGGAAGGTGGCAATGCATCGAGTCCAGACAACACCGTAGCACCAGTTGCGGTCAAACCTGACATGGCCTCGAAATAAGCCATGCTGATGTTCAGCTGCGGCAAGTAAAACAAAAATGGCAGCATAGCAAAAATAGGCAATACAGACCAAACCATCACGACCAGCAGGAAACCATCTTTCGTTTGTAGTTCTCGCTTAAAGTGCAATGTCATCAGCCACATGAGAAATCCAGAGCAGATCGTAATCATGATAGATTTTTCGAATACCTCCCTTGCTCCATCATCATTCCACTCGGCAAGGCCCAGTGGAATAATCATAGTAAGGCCAAAAATCAGTATCATCCTGCCCAGTACGTTGAGAACCGCAAACAGCCTACTCATGCTTGCCCATTGCTACAAAAACCCAACATTGACCTGAAACAACTTTTCCACTTCCCGGATCATTTTTCTATTGATGACGAATAAAATGACATGATCCTCCTGCTCGATGACGATATCATGATGGGCTATGATTACGCGTGTACGATCATTGGATGGTGATTTTCCGTGTTCTATTATCAAATCTTCACCCATGATTCCTTTTGATTTTGGAAGACCTCTGACAATAGCTCCGATCGTTGCTCCCTTAGGAAGATTGATCTCCTCGATCTTTCGTCCTACCACATTGGATGAACGGGTATCGCCATGCGCAATCAATTCCAGCGCTTCCGCCGCCCCGCGCCGCAAACTATGGACAGCCGCAACATCACCATGCCTGACGTATGCCAACAAAGAACCAATCGTTACCTGGGCCGGTGAAATAGCAATATCGATCACGCCACTTTGCACCAAATCGACATACGCGCGGCGATTAATCAATGAGATGACCTTATGAGCACCCATTCGCTTTGCCAACAGCGCTGACATGACATTGTTCTCATCGTCGTTGGTCAGTGCGCAAAACATATCCATGTCAGCAATGTTTTCGCTCTCGAGCAACGTCTCATCGGTGGCATCACCATTCAGTACTAAGGCATCATTCAATTCTGCCGCCAATCGCTCGCAGGTCTGATAATTGTGTTCAATAATCCTCACCTGATAGTCTTTTTCCAGCGTCTGGGCAAGGCGCTTGCCAATCTTTCCGCCACCGGCGATCATGACATGCTTGACTGGTTTATCCATGCCGCGTAACTCACGCATGACCGTACGGATATCTTCCGTAGCGGCAATGAAAAAGACTTCATCTTCAGCTTCGATGATCGTATCGCCTTCGGGAATGATGGGGCGGTCTTTGCGAAAGATGGCAGCAACGCGCGTGTCAACGTTTGGCACATGCTTGCGCAATTTCTGCAGTTGCTGGCCTACCAGAGCTCCATCTTTTAATGCCCGCACAGCCACCAGGCTTACCTTGCCGGAGGCAAAATCCAGAACTTGCAATGCTTCCGGAAATTCGATCAATTTTTCAATATATTCCGTCAGAATCTGTTCGGGACTGATCGCAAAATCAACACAAAAATTTTCATCTGAAAATATTTCCGGATGTTTCAAATATTCCGTTGATCGTATCCGCGCAATTTTTGTTGGCGTATTGAAGAGCGTAGCTGCAAGCTTACAAGCGACCAAATTAGTCTCGTCGGATTCGGTAACCGCCAGAATCATATCCGCGTCATGCGCTCCCGCGTTGACCAGTACCGACGGATGCGCTGCATTGCCCATCACGGTTCGCAAATCGAAACGATCCTGTAGTAACGCCAGCCGTTTCGGATCAGTATCGACCATAGTGATATCATTGGCCTCACTGACCAGGCTCTCCGCCACTGATGAACCTACCTGTCCTGCGCCAAGAATGATGATTTTCAATTGAGAGACCTATTTTGATCTGAAGTACACATCAACTACATCACTGCTAGGATCAATGTCATTTACTGGTTTTTTCGCACCCAATCGCGCCATTCGACGAATAATTGGGGATTCAGCGCCGCAATTACCGAACGCCGCCAAGGAGAACCTTCCCAGTAATCATCATGTTTGAAACCGCACATATTCCCTCCCGCTTCTTCGAGAATAAGCGAACCTGCGGCATAATCCCAGGGTTTCTGGCCGCCATGCAAATACAAATCAAAATACCCCGCGGCGGTATAGCACCACTCGAGCGCACAGGCCCCATAATTCCGCTGCGAAGCATAGGGCGGATAAGCTGCAACTTTTGCCGCCAACGCACGATCCAGTCGCTTCAAGTCGACATTGGCTGTGGCGCTCTTCAGCACCGGAACATACTTTTTGATCGGCAATGGCGTGCCATTCAGGAAAGCTCCGCCCCCTTTGGTCGCATAAAACATTTCCTTCGTAACAGGGTTATAAATTACCCCCACCACGCCTCGGCCTTGTTCCATGAAAGCAACTGAAATCGCGAAATAAGGCAAACCATTAAAGAAATTTGACGTCCCATCGATTGGATCGACGCTCCATAATCCTTCCTTGCCTTTTTCCCATTGCTCAATCTGCTCCGATTCGGACATTTCTTCGCCCATGGCTGGAGCCGGGCGAATTTTTTGCAACGCCTCCAGCAATGCAGTTTGAGCAGCAATATCCGCTTCGGTGAAAAAACTGCCATCGGATTTCATCTCCCGGCCCACTTGCAGATAACGTGGCATGATGACTTTCTGCGCAACGTCAGTCACGACTTCAATAATTTCTTCGAGCACTTATTCAGTCCGCCATTTGATCGAACAGCCAATGCTGGGAATCTGATCCTCAGGGCCGCGACCTGTTTTAGCCACCTGCGCCATGGCTTCGAATAAATCCCGGCGTACATCCGCGGGCGCTGCTTCCTTGCGCGATGCATCGAGGCGTCCACGGTACTGTAATCTTAATTCGTGATTGAAACCAAAAAAATCGGGAGTGCAGACTGCTCCATATTGCTTGGCTATTTCCTGGCTTTCGTCCCACACATAGGGAAAAGGATAATTGAGCTGTTTGGCTACAATCGCCATGTTTTCGAAGGAATCTTCCGGGTAATCTGCCGGATCATTGGACATGATGGCGATGGCATTGATGCCATAAGATTTCAGCTCATTCACATCGCGAATGATGCGATCCTGTACTGCCTTGACATACGGGCAGTGATTGCAAATGAACATGACTAGCAGTCCATTCTCCCCATTTACCGAGGACAGGTTATAGCGCTTCCCATCCACACCGGGTAAATCGAAATCAACCGCTTTCCAACCAAAATCACATACAGGTGTTTCCAAACTTGCCATATATTTCTCCTAAAAATCGATGAGATCCCATCATTGCCTCATCAGCTCCAGACAAAAAATTGCGAGTAACCTCCACGAACAATGGAATCATTCAAAAGAATATCTGAACTGCACAAATGACTATGAGACTGTTTAACGAGCCGCTTGGCACTGAGTCTGGTCGAGTTGAGCGGTTCCCAGAATTTCTTAAAGCATGCCGAGCATCCATATCATGCTATATTATCATGAGTCTATTTCTTCAGATTGTTACTTACCGTACTCCGTTCAGGCATCACTATGCACGCTCGCTTTTATCACCCCACTGAAATGAGTATCGGACAGCTCATCGAACTTTCACTTGAAAATAAGCATCATGCCACACGGGTGTTGCGCCTTAAAAAAGGCAATCCGGTAATACTATTCAATGGAAGGGGAGGTGAATTTTCCGGACATATCGATCACATCACAAAATCCAGCACATTCGTATGCATCGATGCTCATCACGACAAAGAATGCGAATCATCATTGCGTATCGAACTTGCTCAGGCGCTCTGCGTCAATGAAAAAATGGATTGGATCGTCCAAAAAGCAGTGGAATTGGGCGTAACCCGTATACAACCCGTGATGACTGCTCGCAGCATCGTTCATCTGTCGGATGAGCGATCCTCCAAACGGCTGCAGCACTGGCATAAAATTGTCATTGGCGCTTGCGAACAATGTGGTAGAAACCGTCTGCCGGAAATTCGGCCTTTGATGACCCTGCCAGAATGGTTAAGCCACAAAAAAACCAATGACACGCCCGACGATTTACGTTTAGTGCTATCTACGACCAGCACGCAAAGTTTGAGTAATATCGCTTCACCATCAGCTCATGCAAACGTGGCGCTTGCGATTGGACCTGAAGGCGGATTTACTGAGGATGAGGAAGCTGCTATTTTCCATGCAGGTTTTTTACCTCTTCGACTGGGACAACGCGTCATGCGCACCGAAACTGCTGCATTGGCCGCCATTTCAGCCCTGCAGGCAATCTGGGGCGATTATGCTGTACCCATGAAAAATCATCGGTAATCGACAACCATGAATACTTCGATTGAATTTGTCTCCTGGTTTCGTTCGGTAGCACCTTACGTCAATGCGTTCAGAAACAAGACATTCGTTATCGGATTCAGCGGTGAAATGGTCACCGAGGAAAAATTTGTCAACTTTATTCATGATGTAAGTCTGCTTGCCAGTCTCGGCGTTCGGTTGGCGCTCGTACATGGCGCCAGACCCCAGATTCAATTGCGGCTTGATGAATCGCACCTGGAAACATTGTCTGTCAAGGGAACACGCGTAACTGATCCGGCCGCATTACAATGTGTAAAAGAATCTGTCGGACGCATCCATCACGAAATTGCCGCATTACTGTCGATGGGTTTGCCTAACTCTCCGATGGCAAACGCATCCATTAGAGTTGCGAGCGGTAATTTCGTGACGGCCTGCCCTTACGGTATTATCCAAGGGGTTGACCTGATGCATACCGGTCGAGTACGTAAAATCAATGCACCTGCAATTCATTCCCGGCTGGAGCAGGGAGAAGTCGTATTAGTTTCACCACTGGGTTATTCGCCGACGGGTGAAATCTTCAATTTAACAATGGAAAATGTAGCCACCGAAGTCGCGATCGCCCTTCATGCCGAAAAGCTCATCTTCCTAATGGACACGATCGATACCCAGGCATTTTATTCCACAGAGTCCAATCAATTGCCGCGAGAACTCACTGTGGCTGATGCTCGATCGCTACTCGCCAAAGCAGCAGCGGAAACTTCGCCGACCATGCCGGACAGCACTCAATTGGCGTTGCAATGTGCGCTTAAAGCATGTGAAATGCATGTGGCCCGCACTCATCTCATCAACCGTCATAACGATGGTGCCATCCTACAAGAGCTTTTTACACATCATGGCATAGGCTGCATGGTTTCTCAAGAACCGCTCCAGACCCTCCGGAATGCCCGGATTGACGATGTCGGCGGTATATTGCAACTTATTGAACCGCTTGAAGCAGAGGGGATTCTGGTAAGGCGTGGTCGTGAATTGCTTGAGGTCGAAATTGACCGCTTCACTGTTTTCGAGCACGACGGGGTCATTTTGGGATGTGCAGCACTGTATCCTTTTCCGGAAGAACAGGCGAGTGAACTCGCGTGTCTGGCCATTCATTCCAATTATCGTGATCAAGGTCACGGCAATCGGCTGCTCAAGCACATCGAAAACAAGGCCATCGGCCAGGGCATTCATAAGCTGTTCGTCCTTACCACTCATGCCACTCATTGGTTCATCGAGCATGGTTTCAAAGCAGCTACTCCATCCGAATTGCCCAAAGTCAAACAAAACCTTTACAACTACCAGCGCCGTTCGAAAGTATTGATCAAACATTTAATGGCACAAAGCTGAGTAACAGTTTACTGATCGCGCTGAACATTTCATAATGCAGGTCTTTTTTTACAAGATCTGGAGCATGTCAATGACACGAATGGTGAAGTGCATCAAACTTGGACGAGAAGCTGAAGGGCTTGATTTTCAAACCTATCCCGGTGAATTGGGTAAGCGAATTTTTGACAATGTATCCAAAGAAGCCTGGGGGCAATGGCTCAAGCACCAAACCATGCTCGTCAATGAAAACCGTTTGAATCTATCCGATGCAAAATCACGCAAGTACCTGGCCGAACAATTGGAAGCACACTTTTTTGGTGCAGGAGCTGAGCAGCCGGTGGGTTATGTGCCTCCCAAGAAATCTGCCTGATCTTAAAAAATACAGCGGGGGCGACCCACAAGATAGAAGGCAATAGACTCAGTCCAGAGAGTCTGATAGTCGAGGACTAGTGAGCATATTAAGCTTGATCCCGCCTCGCTTCAGGCGCCGCCATCTTTTAAGGCTTCATCAACGATGATACTCACCTGCCCGTTCGGGTTGATAGATGACTTCTTCGATGCAGACATTTAACAATCCACCATCGGGCTTGGGCCACTCGATCTGATCACCCTGGGAAAGTCCAAGAAGCGCACTCCCTACGGGCGTCAGAATGGAAATTTTTCCGTTGGCTGCATCGGAATCTCTTGGATATACCAGTGTAAGCAATAATTCATCAGCTAAAGGCTCGACTTTAAATCTCACCGTAGAATTCATGGTCACGACCGTTGCAGGAATTTCGCGAGGATCCACCACATTCGCACGGGCAAGTTCTTCTTCCAAATCCTTCTTACCGGGAAAAATCTCATCCGTCAGCGAATCCATGAGATTTTCAAGTCGTTCAGCATCGAGTGAAGAAAGCACAATATTAGGTTTCATAAATAATTTCTCCTTTTAAACAAGGTAAGGTTGTACAAGTTGCATACAATGCGACTTGCATTTTTTCAGAATTCTTCCAGAGGAATGCAGATTAAATCGCTGCACCAGCGAATCGCTTCATTGCGCGATACTCGTTCCTTCGCGTATCGTATTGATAGGTTTCGACTGCTTCATTCTGTGCAACCTACGTTTCATCTCGTTCACCGAATTAAACAGAATTTTCCTGGTTGGATATGTAAATCCCATTAAAAATCGATTTTCTAATCAGGCATTCAGGCAATAAAAAACCAGTGTCAACATTTTTGTGAATACTCCTTTTGTTTTCGAGTCCACGAAACTGAAAGGCCATTCACTTAACATGAATGGCCCTTTTTCAGATCATCGTTCGCTCTTGCATCACTGTCAGGAGACTTGAACCTGCGTCAAACGGCAATGAGCTAATCCAGAAATCCTAGATCAAATCATTGAAAGACAACATAGACCCTTTTGACGAATAGAGGTTCCAGAATATGATGATGTATTTACTTCACGACCGCGTTCAATTCACCTTTGACATAGCGATTGGCCATATCTTCCAGTGAAATTGGTTTGATTTTACCTGCTTGACCTGCACAACCAAATGCTTCGAAGCGCGCCTTGCAAATTTCTTTGGCAGCCGCAGTTGCTTCCTTCAGGAACTTGCGAGGATCAAAATTGCTCTTGTCGGTTTCAAGGCTGCGACGAATCGCGCCTGTCATCGCCAAACGAATATCGGTATCGATATTGACTTTGCGAACCCCGTATTTGATACCTTCTTGAATTTCCTCGACGGGTACGCCATAAGTTTCTTTGATATCACCACCAAATTTACGGATGATTTCCAGCCATTCCTGCGGTACTGAGCTAGAGCCGTGCATTACCAAATGAGTATTGGGAATGCGTGCATGAATTTCCTTGATACGCTGGATCGCCAGGATATCGCCCGTAGGTTTACGAGTAAATTTGTATGCACCATGAGAAGTTCCAATCGCAATCGCCAAGGCATCCACGCCAGTTTTACGAACAAAATCCGCAGCTTCTTCTGGATCGGTCAGCAGCTGATCATGGGATAAAACGCCCTCAGCACCGTGACCATCCTCGGCTTCGCCCATGCCGGATTCCAGAGACCCCAAACAACCCAGTTCACCTTCGACAGAAACCCCGACAGAATGCGCAATATTGACCACATCCGCTGTCACGTCTACATTATATTGATAAGTAGAAGGAGTTTTGGCATCCGCTTGCAATGAACCATCCATCATGACACTCGAGAAACCACTACGGATTGCATTGACGCATACCGATGGCGAAGCGCCATGATCCTGATGCATCACGATCGGTATATGAGGGTAGGCTTCGACAGCTGCTTCGATGAGATGGCGCAGGAATGCCTCGCCAGCATATTTTCTCGCTCCGGCCGAGCCTTGCATGATGACTGGGCTGTTACATTCATCAGCCGCCTGCATGATCGCCTGGATCTGCTCCAAATTATTGACATTGAAAGCAGGCAGGCCATAACCATTTTCCGCTGCATGATCCAGTAGTTGTCTTAATGATACGAGTGCCATTTATATCTCCTTAAAAAATTATCTCAAAATATTACCATTCAAATATAACCTGTTCACTGCATAAAGCATGTTGAGTGCGTTTAATGCGAAGGCAAGAATGAATGCAGCCGTGCTGCAGCGCTAGTTGTTTTAAGTAGTTTCAATTCCTTGTCTGACCTTTCCTTCACCTACTCGAATGATTTTCATCGTATTGGTACCGCCTGACTTACCCACCGGTTCGCCGATCGTCATCACCATGATATCACCATTCCGCACGACGCCACGGTTGAGCAATTCTTCTTCTGCAAGATTAAGTATGATCTCAGGATCACTCATTCCTTCACCAAACTCTACTGGGTAAACACCTCTGAATAAGGTAACCCGTCGTCGTGTTTCTTCATTCGGACTCAATGCAAAAATGGGTACTTTGGAACTCCTTCGCGACATCAGCAACGCCGTTACGCCACTTTGCGTCAAGGCGGCTATCGCCCGAATTTGCAGTCCACTGGCAGTAAACATTGTTGCCCGCGCGATGGCTTCTTCGATTGTCACTTGCGTCAGCGTTATATTGCGCCGATCATGATTGACTAAATATTCCTTCTCCGCTTCCAGACATACTCTCGCCATGGCTTCTACAGCTTCAACGGGATATTCCCCTGCAGCCGATTCCGCCGACAACATAACGGCATCCGTGCCATCCAACACCGCATTTGCGACATCCGATACTTCAGCACGTGTTGGAATCGGATTGGTGATCATGGATTCCATCATTTGCGTAGCCGTAACTACCAGTTTGTTGTTCGTCCTGGCCGAACGTATCATCCTTTTCTGCAAAGCTGGAACGGCGGCATCCCCAACTTCAACGGCCAAGTCACCCCGCGCCACCATGATGGCATCCGATGCTTCCAAAATATCGTCCAGCGCAAGGATGGCTTCAGAACGCTCGATCTTGGCCATGATCATGCCTTTCCCACCAGCTTCTTGCATCAGTGCACGCGCCTGGCGAATGTCATCACCGGAGCGCACGAACGATACCGCCAAATAATCAGCCCCAAGTTCAGCGGCTGTCTTGATATCTTCTAGGTCTTTGCTGGTGAGCGCCGGCGCCCCGAGTCCGCCGCCTTTACGATTGATGCCTTTATTATTCGACAGTATCCCGCCTTGCTCGACAATACAAAAAACCTGATGATCACGAACTGCGGAAACACTCAGAACGATCCGACCATCATCCAGCATCAAGATCGCGCCCGACTCCAGATCATTGGGAAGTTCCTTATAATCCAGTCCGACCCTTTCCTGATTTCCTAATTCACAATACGAATCCAGAATGAATTGATCGCCGACTTCGAGCCTGATCTTGCCATGCTCAAACCGACCCACGCGAATCTTTGGCCCCTGTAAATCAGCCAGAACTCCCACCGTACGACCGGCAGTTTTTGCCAACGCGCGTGTCAACTCAGCAAACTCTATATGCTGTTCGCGTGTGCCATGTGAAAAATTGATCCGAACAACATCCACACCCGCCAGGATCATGCGTTCCAGTATTTTAGGGTTATTGCAGGCCGGCCCCAATGTTGCAACTATTTTTGTTCTTCGAATCATTCTGCTGATTATTGATTATTGAGCGCGTGTTTCTAGAATCTCTACCGCAGGTAATTTTTTCCCTTCCAGGAATTCAAGAAACGCTCCACCTGCGGTTGAAATATAGGATACCTTGTCATAAATGTCATACTTCTGAATTGCAGCAATGGTATCTCCTCCGCCTGCCAACGTAAAAGCGCTGGTCTCCGCGATCGCACGGGCAATTTTCTCGGTACCGGCGCCAAATTGATCGAACTCGAATACGCCAACCGGACCATTCCATACTACGGTGCCTGCACGCAGGATGATATCAACCAATTCTTGCGCACTTTTTGGCCCGATATCAAAAATCATCTCATCATCGGCGACATTGCTTGCGTCTTTTAACACCGCAGGTTCATTGGCATCGAACTTCTTACCCACTACGACATCGACCGCGATTGGGATGGATGCATTGCGCTTGGCCATTTTATCCATCAAGGCCTTGGCTATTGGCACCAGATCATCTTCACACAGCGATTTTCCTACATTCTTACCTGTGGCCTTGAGGAAAGTATTTGCAATCCCTCCACCAACCACCATTTGATCAACTTTTTCCGACAACGATTCCAGCACGGTCAGTTTGGTTGATACTTTCGAACCGCCCACAATGGCCACCATGGGCCGGGCAGGATTCAACAATGCTTTGGTGAGCGCATCCAGTTCTTCCGTCAATAAAATACCTGCACACGCCACCGGTGCATATTTAGCAATGCCATAAGTCGATGCTTCTGCCCGATGCGCCGTTCCAAAGGCGTCCATCACAAACACATCACATAATTTTGCATATTTCTGTGCGGTCTCTTCCGCATTCTTTTTTTCGCCCTTATTGATCCGGCAGTTTTCGAGTACCACCAATTCACCTTCGGCAACTTCAAATTCTCCATCCACCCAGTCGCGGATCAACCGCACCGGTTTATTCAGACGACTGGCAATATTGTCCGCTACCGGCTTGAGTGAATTCTCTTCGCTCCATTGCCCTTCTTCAGGGCGGCCCAAATGCGACGTCACCATTACTTTAGCGCCTTGCCTAAGGCAATGATTGATTGTCGCCATCGAGGCGGTAATCCGGGCATCCGATGTTACTTTCCCATCTTTGACAGGCACATTCAGATCAGCGCGGATAAATACACGTTTTCCCTTGAGATCAAGGTCAACTAATTTGATAACAGACACGATAGACTCCAGAATTGTCTTAAGAAAGTATAAAGGATAGCAAACGCTACCCTTTAAGTCTGAATTAATTGAACATTACATCCAGATGGCGACGACCTTCAGGTCTCTGAAGTCGTCTCTCTGGAATTACATTATTTGGCAACAGTACGTGCCATTTCCAATACTTTGGTGGAGTAACCCCATTCATTGTCGTACCATGCCACAACCTTGACAAAGCTTTTATCCAATGCCATGCCCGCTTCAGCATCAAAAATCGAGGTGCAGCTTTCGCCACGAAAATCGGTCGACACCACTTTTTGATCGGTATATCCCAGCACACCCTTCATGGAGCCTTGAGAAGCTTCCTTCATCGCTTGGCAAATTTCGTCGTATGTCGCTTCTTTTTCCAATTCACAAGTCAAATCCACGACTGACACATCAGATGTCGGAACCCGGAAGGCCATACCAGTCAATTTCTTATTCAATTCTGGAATCACGACACCCACTGCTTTAGCCGCACCCGTTGACGATGGGATGATGTTTTCCAGAATACCACGACCACCGCGCCAGTCCTTGTTAGATGGGCCATCGACAGTTTTTTGCGTAGCGGTTGCGGCGTGGACGGTAGTCATCAGGCCGCGTTTGATACCCCATTTGTCATTCAATACCTTGGCAATGGGCGCCAAACAATTGGTAGTACAGGAAGCGTTGGAAATGATGCTTTCACCTTTGTATGACTTATCGTTTACGCCATACACGAACATCGGGGTATCATCTTTGGAAGGGGCCGACATGATTACTTTTTTCGCGCCTGCCGCAAGATGCTTTTCACAGGTGTCTTTGGTGAGGAACAACCCAGTTGATTCGATAACAACTTCAGCGCCTACTTCGTTCCATTTCAATTCCGCAGGATCTTTGATCGCGGTCAAGCGAATTCTTTTGCCATTGACGACCAGCGTATCGCCGTCGATGGATACGTCGCCCTGGAAGCGGCCATGGACAGAATCGTGCTTCAGCATATAAGCGAGATAATCGGGCTCGAGCAGATCATTGATTGCGACGATCTCGATATCAGGAAAATTTTGAACTGCTGAGCGAAACACCATGCGGCCAATACGACCAAACCCATTAATACCAACCTTGATTGTCATTCTAAAACTCCTTAAATAAAAAACGTATTTTTTTCAGATGAAAGACTTCATCTGATAATTTGATCACCCATTAATTCAGAGAATACTTTTCGTTGTTTTGACTACGTTATCCACAGTAAAGCCAAAATGCTTGAACAATACGTCCGCGGGCGCCGATTCTCCGAAAGTATCCATTCCAACTACTGCACCATCCAATCCGACATACTTACGCCAGAAATCGGTCACGCCGGCTTCGATCGCAACACGTCTGACGCCGTGGGGTAGAACATTGCCTTTGTAAGAAGAATCTTGGCGATCGAACACATTCGTACAAGGCATGGACACCACTCGCACCTGAATTCCCTCATCTGCGAGCACTTTCTGTGCGTTCATGGCCAAGCCGATTTCCGAGCCTGTAGCAATCAGAATGGCTTGAGGCTTGCCATTGGCCGCTTCAGATAATATATATCCACCTTTTTTGATCAGTTGAATGGTAGCTGCATCGCGTTGCTGGAAAGGCAAATTCTGACGGCTGAATATCAAGGTGCAAGGGCCATCCTTACGCTCGATTGCGCACGTCCACGATACAGTCGACTCAACCGTATCACAGGGACGCCAGACGTCCATGTTGGGAATATAACGCAGCGTCGCCGTTTGTTCGACAGGTTGATGCGTAGGACCATCTTCACCCAAACCGATCGAATCATGGGTAAAAACAAAAATATTGCGAATCTTCATCAATGCCGCCATGCGTAACGCATTGCGAGCATATTCTGAAAACATCAGAAACGTAGCTCCGTAGGGAATCAAGCCGCCATGTAATGACAGACCATTCATGATGGCACTCATACCAAATTCACGCACACCGTAATACACGTAATTGCCACCGTTTTTCTGATCAACCCCTTTTGAACCCGACCATAAAGTGAGATTTGATCCAGCCAAATCAGCGGAACCTCCAATCAATTCCGGCAATACGGGCGCCAGTCCTTCGATTGCATTTTGGGAAGCCTTCCGGCTCGCGATCGTTTCTGCTTTAGCGTTGACTTGATTTATCACGCTCTCGGCATGACTGCGCCAATTGGCAGGCAACTCACTAGACATGCGGCGATTAAATTCAGCAGCCTCAGCAGGATATTTTTCTGAATATTCCGCGAACTTGACATTCCATTCGGATTCAAGCTGTTGACCCTTTGCCCGCGCATCCCAAGCACTATAGACGTCCTGTGGAATCTCAAACGGAGCGTGATGCCAGCCGATATGCGGACGGGCAGCCGCAATCTCGGCATCGCCCAGTGCTGCTCCATGCACAGAATGGGTGTTGGCCATATTGGGTGAACCCAGGCCAATCACTGTTTTACAGCAGATCATGGAAGGCTTGTCATTGACTTTCTTGGCTGCTTCGATCGCCGCTTCAATGGCCACCGGATCATGACCATTCACATTCGGAACGACATGCCAGCCATAGGCTTCAAATCGTTTTGGAGTATCGTCAGTGAACCAGCCTTCTACATGACCGTCAATGGAAATTCCATTATCATCGTAGAAGCAGATCAGCTTACCCAATCCCAATGTTCCAGCCAGCGAACACGCTTCATGGGAAATCCCTTCCATCAGGCACCCATCTCCGAGGAAAACATAGGTGTGATGATCCACGATATTGTACCCCGGGCGATTAAATTCAGCTGCCAGAACCTTCTCAGCCAATGCCATACCAACTGCATTCGTGATTCCTTGACCCAAGGGCCCCGTGGTAGTTTCTACCCCGGGCGTATATCCGTATTCGGGATGTCCGGGAGTTTTGGAATGAAATTGTCGAAAACTTTTGATTTCCTCCATCGGCAAATCATAGCCGGTCAAATGCAGTAGCGCATAAATGAGCATTGATCCATGCCCATTCGACAGCACAAAGCGATCACGATCAACCCATGCGGGATTGCTAGGATTATGACGCAGATGATGAATCCATAGCACTTCGGCGATCTCGGCCATACCCATTGGCATGCCGGGATGACCCGAATTGGCTTTTTGCACGGCGTCCATTGCCAATGCACGAATCGCACTGGTCAAATTCTTAAACACCGGCGCGTCAAAATCCTTAAATGTACCCATCAATACTAACTCCCTTAAATTTTCAACAAACAGAAATAAAAATGCTCAGTGCCTGCACAATGCCATGCATAAGTGACAAAGTTGGCATTATCTCTTAAGATGGGTAATACGACAACTACAGACCCTTATTTTGCGCATAAAAACCAATTCAGTAGAGAAGAACATTCTTACTGCAGCGCTAATTTCCTCTCAGCTTGATTCCCAGCAATTTTATTTTGCGGTAAAGGTGGGTACGTTCTAATCCGGCACGATCGGCGACTCGCGTCATATTGCCATTTTCCTGGTCAATCAATCGCTCGAAGTAGGTTTTCTCAAACAGATCCCGCGCCTCGCGCAACGACAAGTCCAGCGGAATTTCCGGAGACACGGAGCTTGATGCCGATTCCGGGAACACCATGGCCTGCTGTACCGCTTCAGCCGAAATTTCATCACTGGTGCAAGTCAGCGCCAACGAATGAATTACCCCCGTCAATTGCGTCAAATTACCTGGCCAGTCATAGTTCCGCAGACAATTGAGCGCTGCAGTACTAAATTGCAATGCCGAAGCAGCTTCTCCCGACTCTACGAAACGGGACAGGATTTGATTAGCCAGTTCGGGTATATCCTCTCGATGCGCCCTAAGGGGAGGGATACCGATACTCAAGTTGCTGAGTACCTCGAAGAGTTTGGGATGGTAAGTTCCCTGCGCGGTCAGTTCCGCCAAAGGCTGCGAGGTGGCACATACTAGTCGAACATTATATTTATCCAGCTTACTCAATATCAGCAGCAGCCCCTTTTGCGCTAGCTTATTGATTTCTCCGACATCCTTGAGAAACAGCAAACCATCCCGCGCCAGTTCCAGCAAATCCAGCGGCGATTCGGCCAATGATCCGAGAGTTTCCGGCTCCACCCACGGCGTGTTAGGCCGATGCATGAAACGAGCGCAAATTTCCGCGCCAACGCCAGGCTCACCCATTAGCAATAACGGTGTTTTCAGGTTGACGACTTGTTCCAGTTTTTTTCTCAAATCGGCGATGAGCGCGCCTTTTCCCATGCTGCCCAACGATAATGCAAGCTGCTGCTTGTTTTGCCCGCCGCGCAGAGCTTTACTCACCGTACTGAGCAACTTCTGCAACGGAATAGGTTTCTCCAGATAACCGAATGCGCCGATGCGGGTGGCTTCGACTGCGGTATCGATGGTGCCATGACCCGACATCATGATCACCGGCATAGTCAGCATTCCATTACTGGCCCAATCCTTGAGCAAGGTAATGCCATCCGTGTCGGGCATCCAGATATCCAACAACACCAAATCCGGACGTGTTTGATTACGCCATACGCGAGCTTGTTCCGCATTCTCCGCCAATGCCACCCGGTATCCTTCATCACGCAAAATTTCAGACAGCAATTCGCGTATACCAATTTCGTCATCAACAACAAGGATTGTATTGTTTGTTATCATTTAAAATTCTCTCCGCTGCCGAAATCTATTCAGCTTAATTACAAAAAACCGTCACTGTTATGAATGATCGCTACTCGTTTGAGCCCTCTTTCCCCGATGATTCATGCTGATCATTACCGAGGTTCTTATTTTATCAATCCGATACTTCAGTCCGAATCAATCAACCGACCTTGGCAGCTACGCTTTTCTCTACTGTCGGTAGAATAATTGAAATTTGCGCCCCATGCGGTTTAATATTCTCAATATGAATCAAACCGACATGCTCTTCTATTATTTTTTTTACGATAGGCAAACCGAGGCCGGTTCCCTTCTTTTTAGTGGTCACATACGGCTCGAACACTCGCGCCCTAACCTCGTCAGGAAAACCACAGCCGTTGTCACGCACGCTTAATTGCACGCCGCCATGCACCTTTTCGGTGCTTATCTCAATCACAGGCTCGGGAACATCATTCAATGCATCTTGAGCGTTCTGCAATAAATTATGCAGCACTTGCCGCAACTGAGCGGAATCTCCTCTGATTGCCGGCAGATCTTCTGCGAGCACCTGATTGATTTTGATGTACTTGCCATTGTCGGCAGTCATATTCGCAGTTTCATACAGTGACACGACTTCCCGCACCAATCGATTGAAATCAAGTTGCCGTAATTCTAATTCAGGAACCCGCGCATACTGATTAAATTCATTGACCATTTTTTTCAATGCTTCGACCTGATTGACGATTGTTTCCGTCGACCGCCGCAGTATCCGGGCATCGTCTTCATCCAGCTTGTGAATCAACTTATGCTGTACCCGCTCTGCAGAAAGCTGGATGGGCGTCAGTGGATTCTTGATTTCATGCGCCAATCGACGCGCCACTTCTCCCCATGCGACCGCGCGCTGTACCTGCAGCAAACTGGTAATGTCATCAAAAACCACGACACCGCCGCCACCTGATATCTTGGGCAAACGCGTGCCCCGCAACAACAGCACCTGATTCTGTCCATCCTGAGTGCGCGTCAACTGTCGTTGCCAGACCCCCACGACTTCTGAATTGAATCCTTCTCTGATCTCAGCCACCAGTGTATCCAGTTGTGGCTCATTTTCGACGCACCCCTCGATAATCGAACCATCCAGGCTGATCAAAGGAACCTGCAGAATTTGTTCCGCACTCCGGTTCGCCTTCGACAAGATCAGTTGTTCATCAAATACCAGCACACCTGATGAGAGATTTGCCAAAATGCTCTCGAGATGCGCACGCGCGCTCTCCACTTCCTGTTGATTATGCTGAGCCGTCGCCTGAGCCTCTTCGAGCTGTTGCGTCATCAGATTAAAGGATTCGGTCAACACCCCCAACTCATCGCTACTTTGCACCAGATGCCGCCGGCTATAATCGCCCTGAGCAATGGCGCGCGTCCCCTCTGCCAGCATACCCAAGGGCGCACTCAACCGTTCACTCAATAACGAAGCTGTCGCTAACGCTGAAAATAACGACAATAGCAATGCCAACGTCAGAGTCACGCTGTACAATCGCGTAAGCCCCTGGCGTGACAAGGACAGCTCCTGGTAATCCTGGTACCCGGCCTGGACTCGTTCGGCATCCTTGGCTAATTGGGCGGGGACCGGCTGCAATAACTGTAGTGCCTGAATGTCTTCCTTAAGATTCAGCACATTCACCGGCGCAACCACCCGCAAATACAATCCCTTATCAGAAATGGATTCCACTGCGCCATAAGCCTTCTGAATTCTGATATGGCGCATCACCATGGCGCTAGGCGCGCCCGGAAACAGCGCTGCGTCGCTTTCACTCGAAAAAGCGATGACTTTACCCTCCTGGTTGAACAACGTCGCTTCCTCGATTTGGGATTGCAACAACAACTCATTCAGCACCAGCAAAGGTGGAGTGGAAGATTCCGACAGCATCAACGCGGCCCCTTGCGCCTTCTTCTGCAATTCCGACAACAGGTTCTCCAGCATCGTTTGACCCAGGCTGATCCCTCCCTCTAGCGCACGATCCACCTTGACATCGAACCAAGATTCGATGCTTTTCTCCAGAAACTGAACGGACACCGCATACACCAGCGCACCCGGAAGTATGGCCATCAACGAAAAGACGAGCATTAACCGTAATGCCAGCCGCGATCCAAACACGCCTGATTTCAATCTTCGCCGGAATCGCCACAACAGGAATCCCACGATGATCATAAGAAAGGCGACGAAAACGATATTGATGCCTAGCAGTAAACGATATTTTCGTTCAAAAAATTCTGTATTCGCCCCCGCCGTGGCCAGCAGGAACAACATAACCGCTCCGATACCTGCAGCAATGATGAGCACATATTTCATCATCGGCCTTTCAGTTGAAATGGCTGCTCCGGAGTCGGCAATTTCATGCGCCATTCCAATCGATCCGAACTTAGATTCCATTCACTGGAACCCAACGCTTCCACTTGAAAAGGTTTGGGCATACGGGTCAGGTCGAGCCAAATCCGCAATGAGGCAATGTATTCGATATCCTGTTTCAGGTCTGATTTGACCGTTAATGAATATTTACGCAATTGGCCCAGCGCCTGAAGCGCCTCGTTAAGCGTATTGAAACTTTGTGATAACTCCGGAAAATTCAAATGGTATTGACGCGTAAGTGCATAATACCTCAGTCCGATCTTTAATTTGCCGCGCACCACTTCATCGTTCAGCCAATACCATCGGGAATCGACCAGGCTGAATTTGGTAACGAAATACAGCACGATACCTTTTTCCAGTGCTTGCTCCAAAGTCGCATTCAGCACAATTTCTGAATTGACGCTCATTTCATAGTGGTGATCGACCGCCGACAAACTGAAAGACTTAATCTGAATACCTTCTGCCTGGGCCATCGTACCGAACAATAGCAAAACCAGCAGCATCATGAATGGCTGGAGCTTGAACCCTCCTTCACCCAGCCCCATTGGGTTAATTTTTTTGCAACAAGGTATAGAAGAAACCGTCATGTTGATTAGTGGGTAACAATTGTCCATTGATCAGCGCTGCTTCAGAAAGGGGTAATGGACAGGCATCGGAGTGATTTTCAAGGAACTTCTCTATCTGCACAGTATTTTCTTCAGCAAAGATTGAGCAAGTCACATACAGCAACTTACCATTCTTGTTCAAAATTTTCCACAACGCATTCAGAATCGCCTGCTGATGTGTTGCAAACTTAACCAAATCCGTTTCACGACGCAACCATTTGATATCAGGATGCCGGCACACCACGCCGGAAGCAGAACAAGGCACATCAGCGAGAATTCGGTCATATAACTGACCATCCCACCATAATCCGAGCTGTGACGCATCTGCGCAAACCAGACTCTCTGCGGTCAGATTCAATCGTTGCAGATTCTGCGCAACCTGAGCAAGCCTGACCGGATCATTATCCAACGATGTCAGGGATATATCCGCCAATTCGAGCAAATGCGTACTTTTACCTCCTGGCGCCGCACATGCATCCAGCACCCGCATGCCATCACGCACATCCAGAAATGGCGCCGCAAGCTGAGCTCCAGCATCCTGGACGGTTACCAGACCAGCATGAAAACCAGGCAAATCGGCGACTCCCACAGGTTGAGCGAGCCGCAATGCATCTTGCCATAAACGTTCGGCTTCCAAGCCGTTTTCTGCTAGTAATCGACAATAGTCATCAACATTCATTTTACGTTGATTGACTCGCAGGGTCATTGGCGGCCGCCGGTTACCGGTTTCGAGTATCGATTCAAAATGCCGGGAGTACTGAAGCCGCACTTTATCAATCCACCACTGCGGATAAGAATAGCGGCCAATGTCCTGCTCGGCAGCTTTCACCAGCCAATACTCGCGCTGCCGGATAAAATTCCGCAGCACCGCATTGACCAATCCCTGCATTCCACGTCCCTCGGTCAACGCGCGTGAGGCTGAAACTGACTGATCGACTATGGTATGCGGCTGCGCCTTGGTGTATTGCAACTGATATAAACTTACCAGTAGCAGGTAATGAACGCATCGCTGATTCAGCGGTTTTTTCAGCAGGAAGTTCGCTATCGTCTCGAGCTGTCCATAAAACCGCAGCACGCCATAGCTAATATCCTGAATTGCGCCCTTCTGTTGTGGCGACAACTTCGCCTCGGTGCGCCAAACATCCTGTAGCACTGCGGTCAAGCTGGCTCCACCCATCACTTTACTGATGACAGAAACGGCAACTAGCTGCGTCTTAATCATGCACTGAAACTAAATGACTCAATGTGGAAAAGCACTCACCCGGTTGAACTGGATTGCCTGCTAGAAAATCATTCATCGGCAGCTTCCTACCACCGGCTTTTTGCATCATCTTGATTCGCAATCCGCCAGATCCACAGGCCACGGTAATGCCCTCCCGGTCAACAGCCACAATCTCTCCGGGATTTCCTGAAATTTCACTCATCACAACTTCCGCCCGCCAGATTTTTACCATCTTCTGATGGAAAAAAGTGTACGCACCTATATTGGGATCAAACGCTCTCACCAGACGCTCCAACTGTTCCGCGCTTTGCTGCCAATTGATTTCTGCTTCATTCTTTTTGATCTTCGCCGCGTAACTGGCCTGAGCCTCGTCTTGCCTGGTGGCGACTAATTCCTGATGCTGCAGGCGCGTTAATGCTTCAACGACGCTTTGCGCTCCGAGCACACTCAGTTTGTCATGCAATGACTGCATAGTGTCATCTGGAGCAATCGCCAACGCATGTCTGAGCAGAATGGCTCCGGTATCGAGTCCCGCATCCATTTGCATGATAGTGATGCCCGTTTCAGGATCACCTGCCATAATAGCGCGCTGAATGGGCGCTGCTCCCCGCCAGCGCGGCAATAATGACGCATGGATATTCAAACAGCCGTACAAAGGAATATTCAGAACTGCTTCGGGCAACAACAATCCGTAAGCTGCAACGATCATCACGTCGGCCTTCAATGCCTGCAACTGCGCTTGCAGCTCCGCATTTTTAAGTGTCTCGGGCTGCAACAAGGGAAGCCCATGATGCTGAGCGACCTGCTTTACAGCGCTTGCAACCGTTTTCATTCCCCTGCCGGCAGGCCGATCAGGTTGAGTCATCACAAGCGCTATGTCATGCTGCGCTTTGATCAGCGCTTCCAATGCAACAGCAGCAAAGACGGGTGTTCCCGCAAATATGATTCTCAACTTAGACATACCGAATGATCGCCCGATTCCGAGCGCATCGCTCCTTTTCCATACTCGCACGCATTACATGATGCTGCGCTGTTTTTTCTTCAATCGCGCCAACGTTCGCGCCTGCCTGAGTCGTGACCAGTACTCAACAAATACTTTTCCCATCAGATGATCCATCTCATGCTGAATACACACTGCCAGCAGGCCTTCGGCCTTCAGCACATAGGATTCCCCTTGTGCATTCAGCGCTTTTACAGTCACCGACTCGGCACGCTCCACCTTTCCATAAATCCCCGGAACCGACAAACAACCTTCTTCGTAATCTGATATACCGCTGCTCGCGATGATTTCCGGATTAATCAATACCTGTAATTGATCATGGGTTTCAGAGGTATCGATGACGATTACCCGCTCATGGACATCTACCTGAGTGGCTGCCAGTCCGATCCCTGGAGCGGCATACATGGTCTCAGCCATATTTTCGATTAGCGAACGAATCCGCTCGGTAATTTTTGTAACAGGAATCGCTACAGTATGTAGCCTTTCATCGGGGTATTGTAATATTTTTAAGATAGCCATGAAAAAATGCAAAGTTTTATAAACAAAATATTCGGTTAGACCTTATCATTGCCAATCATTCAATATGTTCTGTATATTTTGCCAACGCTTGCCAACGGAGTTATTGATGCGAAAACCAATTATAGCTGTGATTTTGTTCCTGGGCCTGCTTTCCGTTAACTACACAAAAGCAGAGAGCATGCTATTGCGGAGCGATTCGCCTGATCGTTATGTGGTCGTTCCCGGCGATACACTATGGAGTATTGCATCCCGATTCCTCAAAGATCCCTGGCGCTGGCCGGAGGTCTGGGGGTTCAACCGGCAGCAAGTCAAGAATCCTCACAAGATATACCCCGGCGATGTCATCGTGATCGACAGATCACTCCAAGGCATTCGCTTGCGTGTCGCAAATGAAGACGCAGGTGACATCAAGACCGTCAAGCTTTCTCCGCGAATCCGTTCGGAACAATTCGTCACCTCCGCCATTCCCAGTATTCCGACTGCTACGATCGAGCCTTTTTTGAGCCAGCCACTCGTCATAGAAAATGATCAACTTGCGAAGGCGCCCTATATCCTTGGCCCTGGCGAAGGCCGGGTTGCTCTCAGCACCAGCGATACTGGATATGTCAGCGGATTACCCAAAGATATGGGAAATGCATGGCAGATTTTCCGGCCCGGCAAAGCGTTAAAAGATCCCGACCAGAAAGATCTGATTCTTGGTTATGAAGCAACATATCTGGGTAATGCCAGAGTCAACGTATTCGCAGATGTGAGCACTGTTACCATCACTCGTGCAAAAGAGGAAATTCTCAAAGGCGACCGCCTGGTGCCAGCTCCCGATATCATCTTCAACAATTATGCTCCTCATGCACCGGAATTTCAGATCGATGGCCGTATCATTTCAGTTTATGGCGGGGTCACGGAAATTGGCAAGGGCGCGATTGTCACATTGAATAAAGGTGAAAATGATGGCCTGGAAATGGGGCATGTGCTGGCGGTCTACCGAAAAAGCCAGGCAAAATCGCTTAAAGGAGATATCGTGCAATTGCCGGATGAGCGTACCGGCTTGGTCTTCGTATTTCGCGTCTTTGACAAGATATCATACGCATTAGTAATGCAGAGTCTGTACCCAGGCAGAGTATTGGATGCTGTCAAAACACCGTAGGAAACTCTGCTGTTCATGAAACATACGCCTGATATCGAGTCATGGCTGAGCCTCAACCTGATCGATGGAGTGAGCGGTGAATCCATACGCCGGCTTTTAGTCGCGTTTGGAAATCCTGCTGCGGTGCTTTCAGCACAAACGGGGGCGCTCGAACGCATCGTCAAGCCCTCGATTGCAAAACGCATCAAGCAGAGAGCAGCTACCGACAAAATCAATCAGGCGCTGAAATGGCTCGCAGACCCAATCAATGCGATCATCACGTTCGCCGATGCGGACTATCCCGTCCAGTTGCTCCATATCGCCGATCCGCCTCCGCTTCTTTATTTCAAAGGCCGTCGCGAATTATTGCGCCATCCTGCCCTGGCAGTGGTGGGCAGCCGCAATGCGACACCCCAGGGGTTGGCTAATGCCGAAGCTTTTGCTGAAGCCGCCAGCAATGCCGGTCTCTGCATCATCAGCGGCATGGCCACTGGCATTGACACTGCTGCCCATGAAGGAGGTCTGAGGGGGATTGCCGCGAGCATTGCAGTAGTAGGCACCGGTCTGGATATCGTATATCCCGCCAGAAATCATCCTCTGGCGCATCAACTGGCTAAACATGGCGGGCTGATTTCCGAGTTTCCACTCGGCACACCCGCCATTGGCAGAAATTTTCCTCGCCGGAATCGCATCATCAGCGGCATGAGTCAAGGATGCCTAGTCGTGGAAGCTGCTTTGCGCAGCGGATCGCTCATCACTGCGCGTCAGGCATTGGAACAAGGACGTGAAGTCATGGCGATTCCCGGCTCCATCCATTCACCTTTATCGAAAGGATGTCATGCATTGATTAAAGAAGGTGCGAAGCTGGTGGAAAATACACAGGACATTCTGGACGAATTGAAGGGGCTTTCTCTGCGAATGGAACTTCGACGTGAGCCAGAAAATGAAATAAATGCTGCTGAACATTCCCTCGAAGACGCAACATTGCTCAAACACCTCGGTTATGATGCCGTTGATATTAATACTTTGTGTCACCGGAGTGGCTTGACGGCTGAAGTAGTATCAGCCATGCTATTAACACTTGAGCTCAACGGTCAGATCAGCAGTTTGCCCGGGGGTTGGTATCAAAGAATTCAACCTCATCTAACTAAAACAAATTAAAAATTACTGATGCCGTATAAATGCTCATAACCTAATATATAACTATAATCATCATGTTCGACATACTTGTTTATTTATTTGAAAATTATTTCGATTCAGGAAGTTATCCAGACTCTGCCACGTTAACCCGCAAACTCGCGATGGCCGGATTTGCAGACGAAGACATCAATGAAACGCTCGACTGGCTGTCAGGATTGGCGCAGCATGATATTGGCAATTATCCAGCCAGCTTTGCCGAAAATGATTCATTTCGCTGCTATTCAGATTATGAAATGGAAAGAATCGACACCGAAGGCCGAGGATTCATCTGTTTTCTGGAACAAGCCAACATCATTAATCCTCTGCAGCGCGAATTGCTGATCGACCGCGTTCTGGCCATGGATGAAAGCTCGTCGAGTCTTGAAAAGATCAAGCTGATCGTGCTGACAGAACTGTGGATTCAGAATCAGCTTACCGATGACGCCATTCTTGAGAAATTGCTCATTGTCAGCGATTCACATTACCGACACTAAGAAACATTATTTCGTTATTCAGCGTGAATGCATGTACTGCACTCTTCATCATGTCTGTGGTTGAAACTCATGATTCGGATCCAGCACTCATGACCATGCTCACCAATTCCAGGAACGGGATTCAGTTCCTTCCTTCCCAACAGTCATGAACAAAACTCTGATCATCGCAGAAAAACCTTCCGTTGCAGCCGATATAGCACGCGCGCTCGGAGGTTTTACCAAACACACCGATTATTTTGAAAATGATCAGTACGTCGTATCGTCTGCTGTAGGCCATCTGCTCGAGCTGGTCATTCCAGGGGAATATGAAGTCAAGCGAGGCAAATGGAGTTTTGAGAACCTACCCGTCATTCCGCCACATTTCGATTTGAATCCAATCGAAAAAACGTCAACGCGCCTCAAACTTCTCAGCAAGCTCATCAAACGCAAAGATATCGACACACTCATCAATGCCTGCGACGCCGGACGCGAAGGCGAGCTGATCTTTTATTACATTCTGCGTCATGTCGGAGCTAAAAAACCTGTCAAACGGCTGTGGCTGCAATCGATGACGCCTGACGCCATCCGTGAAGGCTTCAACAGGTTACTTGACAATTCTGAAGTGGAATCCCTTGCGGCCGCTGCCGTCAGCCGTTCGGAGTCGGACTGGCTGGTGGGGATAAATGGCACCCGAGCCATGACTGCATTTAATTCTCAAGAAGGCGGTTTTCATAAAACCACCGTCGGACGCGTCCAAACGCCTACGCTGGCAATCCTGGTTGAGCGTGAAGAAAAAATTAAGAAATTTCGCCCTCAAGATTATTGGGAAATCCACGGCACGTTCGTGACGGATCAAGGTAGCTATAGCGGTAAATGGTACGATGAAAAATTCAGCAAGGACAAAGTCAATCTGGAACTAAAACCAGAACGGCTATGGAAAAAGGAAGCGGCCGAACTCATTCGTGACAAATGCCAGGGAAAAACCGGGCAAGTGAGTGAAGAAAGCAAACCGAGCAAGGAAGTGTGTCCATTACTGTATGATTTGACCAGCTTGCAGCGGGACGCCAATGGACGGTTCGGTTTTTCTGCGAAAACGACGCTCGGGCTTGCACAAGCATTATATGAAAAACACAAGGTACTGACCTATCCGCGAACGGATTCCCGCGCACTGCCGGAAGATTATATCGCTACCGTCAAAGATACATTGCAAACCTTCGAGCATACCGCGTACGACAAATTTGCACAGCAGATTCTGGCATCCAATTGGGTAACGCCGAACAAGCGCATATTCAACAATGCAAAAATTTCGGATCACTTCGCGATTATTCCGACCGCGCTGAATCCCACCAAATTGAATGAAGCGGAAGCCAAACTTTACGATCTCGTCACCAAACGATTTCTGGCCATTTTTTACCCGGCTGCAGAATTCCTGATTACGACACGCATCACTCGAGTTGAAAACGAACCCTTCAAAACCGAAGGTAAAGTCATGGTCAATCCTGGCTGGCAGGCGGTTTATGGCAAGTCGGTCAAAGTGGATTCAGAAGAGGACACCACGCTGATTGCCATCACACCGGGCGCGCCGGTCAATGCGGAAGAAATTGAAATTATCGCTCACCAGACACGGCCTCCTGCGCGATTCAATGAAGCGACGTTGCTTTCCGCAATGGAAGGTGCGGGCAAACTAGTGGAAGATGAAGAGCTGCGGGCCGCGATGAGCGCTAAAGGTCTCGGCACGCCGGCGACCCGTGCGGCTATCATCGAAGGTCTGGTTCTGGAAAACTATTTACAGCGGGTCGGACGCGAGCTTCATCCAACCCCAAAAGCTTTTTCACTGATCACTTTATTGCGCGGCCTCAAGATTCCGGAGTTGATTTCTCCTGAATTAACGGGAAATTGGGAATACCAGTTGCGTCAGATTGAACAGGGTCAATTGAAACGCGCTGCATTCATGGAAAAAATTGCCGACATGACGCGTCATATCGTTGAACAGGCAAAATCGAATCGTGGCGAGACCATTGCGGGCGATTTTTCGACGCTAAAATCTCCTTGCCCGAAATGCGGCGGCGTGGTGCATGAAACCTATAAAAAATTTCAGTGCCAGAAATGTGATTTTGCACTCTGGAAAATCCTTGCAAACCGGCAATTTGAAGTCGATGAAATGGAAACCTTGATCACGCAGCGTGAAGTGGGTCCATTACAGGGTTTTCGCAGCAGGATGGGACACGCTTTCAATGCCATGATCAAGCTCACTGACACGTTTGAAATGAAATTTGATTTTGGCAATAACGAAGAAACTCAAGAAGACGTCGATTTCAGCGATCAGACTGCATTGGGTAAATGTCCACAGTGCAGTCATTCCGTGTATGAACATGGCTTGCATTATGTCTGCGAGAAATCCGTTGGCACCGCCCGCACATGTAAATTCAAAATGAGTAAAATCATCCTCGAGCGCGCAATAGAAAAAGAACAAATCGTCAAATTGCTGGAAACAGGAAAAACAGACTTGCTGACGAAATTCATTTCCAAAAAGGGCAGGCCATTCTCAGCCTATCTCGTCCGAGGCGCAGAAGGAAAAATAGGTTTTGAGTTCGAACAAAAGACCCCCAAAAAGGCCGCTCCGTCTAAAGCCAGAACGAAGTCGGCTCAAACCAAGTCCTCCGGCAAAACAGATTCTTAAAACAGCTTCCAGCGGTGCCGCCCCGGATTTCCCGGATATTATTTTCTGCCGCTGACACAGCGTAGCGATATTCGGGCTAATCGATATATCCCGAATATCGCTCCCTTTAATACATCTACGCTACGTTATGTATAAAAGTTAATGATGTATTTGATCACTCCGCCTGATCCCATAATGATCATGATGAGTCCTCCTACAATTGCAGCACCTTCTATGATGATCGACGTAAAAGCACGCAACGTATTTTCAAATTCTTCCTCTCCCAAAACATTTCTTCGATTTTCTCGGCGACTCTTCACCCATAACTGTAACCAGATGGCGACAGGAATAACGAGCAACGAGAACATCAAAGCAATTTCTGCATCTTCCATTCAAAACCTCTACATATAAATAATAAACAGCGCCCTTATCAAAAACAGACGCATTGAGCTGTCAACAAATGCCCCTCCAAAATTCAGGGTGATAGATTACCTGAAACTCTATCAATTGATAAAGATTTTTCAAAATGAAATTAATTCAAAGGAATCCAAAAATTGAGTACTCCCGTAAATGAATAAAATTACGCTGATCCGATTTTTATGAGATATCATTGACGGATTTTTATATCCTCCCACCATGAATTCGCTTGATCTTCCTCATGTTAAAAGCGCTCGCGGCGCTGTGCAGTTACCTGGATCAAAAAGTATCTCCAACCGGATCTTATTACTGGCCTCATTGGCGGAAGGTACCACCTTGATTCAGGATTTACTGGCATCGGAAGATACCGAGCGCATGATCGAGGCGCTGATCAAGTTAGGCATTTCAATCACACCGGCAAATTCGAATGCTTTTCATATCGTCGGAGGAAAAGGTACTTTCCCAGTCACACAGGCCGATCTTTTTCTTGGTAATGCCGGCACCGCTTTTCGCCCCCTGACTGCTGTTCTGTCGCTGCTGCACGGTAATTATCGGCTTTCAGGCGTTCCGCGCATGCACGAACGTCCTATTGCTGACCTGGTGGATGCATTGCGGCAATTGGGAGCGGACATCACTTATCTTGGGGAACAGGGTTTTCCACCGCTGCAGATCAAGCCCAGTCGGCCGATAAATGCTGAAACAAACTCGGTTACCGTTCGAGGAGACGTTTCCAGTCAATTCCTGACCGGCTTACTGATGGCCTTACCACTCAATAAGAAGCCCGCTATCATTGATGTATCAGGCACCCTCATTTCACAACCCTACATCGAATTGACATTAGCGCAGATGTCGCGTTTTGGCGTGAAGGTCGAGCGCAAAGGCTGGCAGCAATTCGTCATCCCGGCGCAACAGGTTTACCGCAGTCCAGGCCGGGTGATGATCGAAGGAGATGCCTCTTCCGCTTCTTATTTCCTGGCGGCCGGAGCCATTGGTCATGGCCCGGTGCGCGTCCACGGCGTCGGTCGTGACAGCACACAGGGGGATATTCAGTTTGCGGCTGCGTTGGAAAAGATGGGCGCCCACATCGGCATGGGAGAAAACTGGATCGAAGCGAGCAGCCCCGCCAGAAATTCAGAAGGAGAATTTCTGCGTGGGATCGATCTGGATTGCAATCATATTCCAGATGCCGCTATGACGCTCGCAGTCGTGGCTTTGTTTGCCCATGGCGATACGGTATTGCGCAACATCGCGAGTTGGCGATCGAAAGAAACCGATCGCCTCACCGCAATGGCTCGCGAATTGCGCAAACTGGGCGCAACCATTGAAGAAGGCTTTGATTATTTGAGAATTACACCGTCTCCCGATGGGCTGGTACCCCATGCCGAGATCGACACATACGACGATCACCGGATGGCGATGTGCTTCTCGCTCGCATCCTTCGGCGCGCCGGTACAAATTAACGATCCCGGTTGTGTCGCAAAAACTTTCCCTGATTACTTCAAGGAATTTTCCCAGATTGTCTGCTCATGAAGTCTTTATCTCACGGTTCGCTTTAATTCTCACTTAACGACACGCAATGAATACTATTTCTCAAATCCCCGTTATCGCCATCGATGGCCCTTCCGCCTCCGGCAAAGGCACCGTCGCTCAGTTAGTTGCCCAAAAACTGGGATTTCATTATCTCGACAGTGGCGCGTTGTACCGGCTGGTCGCGCTGAAATCCATGCATTCCCGGATCGATATTGACGACACCGCTGCGCTCACGGACATTGCCCGGAACCTGAATGTGACCTTTGATCATGATGAAATATCACTGGACGACAGCATCGTCACCAATGACATACGCACCGAGAAATGCGGAATTTTGGCTTCTCAATTAGCGGCTTACCCTCAAATCCGGGCAGCATTGACTGACCGGCAGCGGAAATTTTGCCAGCCCCCCGGGCTGGTCACGGACGGACGCGACATGGGATCAGTCATTTTTCCCGATGCAATACTTAAAATATTTTTAACCGCCAGCGCTGAAATTCGCGCGCAAAGACGATATAAGCAGTTGATGGAGAAAGGAATGGATGCTAACATCTGCGACTTGCTGGAGGATATTCAAAAACGTGACGAACGTGATCGCAACCGCAGCACTGCTCCGCTGATGCAAGGAACAGATGCCAGGTTACTGGATACGACGTCACTCACGATTGCCCAAGCCCAAGAGAAAGTGTTGTGCTGGTATAATGAAGTCCGTGCAAAATCCACGTTTGAGCCTATACATTGATAAAATTTCTGCTTGTCCATGAGAAATTGTGAATACGCTTTAAACATTTTATTAACTAACCCATTGGCCCAACGCAAGCGAAGGCTGATATTAATCAGGTATTTTTATAATGACTACTGCTTCCCCTGCAACTCAACAATCCCCAGAAAGTTTTGCCGCACTCTTTGAAGAAAGTCTGTCACGCCAGGAAATGCGCGTTGGCGAAGTCATCACCGCGGAAGTCGTTCGCGTTGATTACAATATCGTTGTTGTAAACGCCGGCCTTAAATCCGAAAGCTTCATTCCTGTCGAAGAATTTAAAAACGATCGCGGCGAGATCGAAGTACAACCCGGTGATTTTGTCAGTGTTGCGATTGAATCTCTGGAAGATGGTTATGGAGAAACACGGCTCTCCCGCGACAAAGCGAAACGCCTGACCGCCTGGCATGACTTGGAAGAAGCCATGGAAAGCGGCAAAATTGTGACCGGCATGGTGAATGGTAAAGTCAAAGGCGGCCTGACTGCGATGATCAATGGCATTCGCGCCTTTCTACCCGGTTCGCTGGTAGACATTCGCCCCGTCAAGGATACGACTCCTTATGAAAATAAGGAAATGGACTTCAAAGTCATCAAACTGGATCGTAAGCGTAATAACGTAGTAGTCTCCCGTCGCGCGGTACTGGAAGCGACTCAAGGCGCTGATCGCGAAACATTGCTGTCGAATCTGCAGGAAGGCGCGGTTGTTAACGGCGTCGTCAAGAATATTACCGATTACGGCGCATTCGTCGATCTGGGCGGCATTGATGGCTTGCTGCACATCACTGATCTGGCCTGGAGACGCGTAAAGCATCCTTCTGAAGTCGTCAATATTGGCGACGAAGTGACGGCAAAAGTACTCAAGTTCGACCAGGAAAAGAATCGCGTGTCGCTGGGCATGAAGCAACTGAGCGAAGACCCGTGGGTTGGCTTGTCGCGTCGCTACCCAGCCCGCACCCGTTTATTCGGCAAAGTCACCAATCTGACGGATTACGGCGCATTCATTGAGATCGAGCAAGGTATCGAAGGGCTGGTGCATATTTCTGAAATGGACTGGACCAACAAGAATGTCTATCCATCCAAGATCGTTCAGCTTGGCGATGAAGTCGAAGTGATGATTCTTGAAATTGACGAAGAACGCCGCCGCATCTCGCTGGGCATGAAGCAATGCCAGCCTAACCCATGGGAAGAATTTGCCGCTGCGCATGAAAAAGGCGATAAAGTCAGCGGACAAATCAAATCCATCACTGACTTTGGCGTATTTATCGGCTTACCCGGCAATATTGATGGTCTTGTGCATCTATCGGACCTATCCTGGAATCAGCCTGGAGAAGAAGCCGTTCTTAATTATAAAAAAGGTGATGAAGTCGAGGCATTGATTTTGTCCATCGACGTCGAGCGTGAGCGCATATCGCTGGGCATCAAGCAACTGGAAGGTGACCCCTTCACCAGCTTCGTTGCAGAACATGATAAAAACAGCATCATTGAAGGGACGGTAAAATCCATTGATGCGAAAGGCGCGGTGATTGCATTGACTGACGAGGTCGAAGGCTATCTGCGCGCTTCTGAAGTATCGCGTGATCGTGTGGAAGACATTCGCACCCATCTCAAGGAAGGGGATAAAGTCGAAACCATGATCATCAATCTTGATCGTAAAAATCGCACCATCAATCTTTCAATCAAAGCAAAAGATAAATCGGATGAAACCAGCGCCATGCAAAAAATCAAGGCACCTGCAAATGCTGGAACCACCAGTCTGGGTGCTTTACTGAAAGCCAAAATGGACAGTAAAAACACTGAGCAATAAGGAATTTTCATGACAAAATCAGAATTAATCACGCGACTTGCGGCACGTTTTCCGCAATTGGTGACGAAAGATGCTGAGCTCTCTGTCAAAACGATTATCGATGCCATGGCCCAAAGCCTGTCCCAAGGCCAGCGTATCGAAATTCGTGGATTTGGCAGTTTTGATCTCAACTATCGGCCACCCCGCATCGGTCGCAATCCAAAATCAGGCGAGAAAGTCAAAGTGCCTGAGAAATATGTTCCACACTTCAAGGCAGGCAAGGAAATGCGCGAACGTGTGGACTACAAAGCCAAGAAATAATAAATCTTGTTCAGGATGATCTGATTCGATCATCTGGCTTGGGTAGTTAACTGACATGGCATGATTCGCTCAGTTAATTACCCAAAGTTACCTGAATCGCTCAAAATAGAATACTATTGGATGACCCTTCATTTTCACCTGATTCGTACGGATTGAACTCATTATGATGAATCTGATTACATGGATTTTGCGGATTGTGGTTTTTGTAATTCTGGCCGTCTTTGCTTCCAAAAACTCGCAACCGGTGATGCTTCAGTATTATCTCGACAAATCGATCGAGCTTCCTCTCAGTGTCGTACTGCTGCTGTTCTTTGCATTGGGTATTTTCATTACCCTGCTGTTTGGACGCCGCCCTGATTGCTGACTTCACCTGCATCGAAGAATCCTCGCGTCATTGTCGCGCTGGACGTTCACAATGCCGCAGATGCATTATCGCTGGCTGACCGGCTCCATCCCGAATTATGCCGCCTGAAAGTCGGCAAAGAACTGTTCACTGCCGCAGGCCCGCAGCTTGTCGAAATCCTGATGACGAAGGGCTTCGATATCTTCCTCGATCTGAAATTCCACGACATCCCAAATACCGTCGCCAGCGCCTGTAAAGTGGCGCATGATCTGGGTGTCTGGATGGTCAACGTGCATGCGCTCGGCGGACGGAAAATGCTGCAAGCGGCACGAAATGCCATTCCTTCGGATTCCACCAGACTGATCGCCGTCACGTTGCTCACCAGCATGGATCAAAGCGATCTCGATGACATCGGTTTATCGGGAGAGCCGGCGCAAATTGTTGAGCGTCTGGCGAAACTGACACAGGATTGTGAACTGGATGGCGTGGTCTGCTCGGCATTGGAAGCATCGCGCTTGAGGCAACTGCTGGGCGACAATTTCTACCTGGTGACGCCCGGCATCCGCCTTTCGGGCGGAAATGCCGATGATCAGAAGCGTATCACGACACCACAACAGGCCATTCAGAATGGTTCCGATTATTTAGTCATCGGCAGGCCGATTACCCAGGCTGCCGATCCCCTTCTGGTCTGCCAGCAGATCAATTCAGAAATAGTGTAAGTCCAGCAAGCGGATTCGTTGATGATCTGAAATGAAGTCGTCAAAGTCAAACAGCATCAAAGCAGTTTCACCAATGCTGCGATAACAGCTACCTGCCCCATAGCCAATCCGACACTCCATTTAATCAATCGATTTTCCATTGCCATCAGATCGCTTTTGGAAACTAACTGAGTATCCATTGCTTCAGCAAACGCATCTTTCTGCGCTTCTGCGATAGCCGCAGCCTGATCACGTGGAACCCCTGCTTTCTCGAGTTTCTCGACAAATTTTAAAGTATCAAAAGTCACGGATGCCATTGCTCTATCTTTATCCAATGTAAATTAAAAACAGGTTTCAGCATATTAACGGCTCTAGCTGAAAACTTCAAATCACTCGTGGGTTAATTCTTTAAGCAAATTCTGTTATGGGATTCTCCAAGCACATCTGAACGGTCTTATTTATCCACGAAGATGGCAGGAAACTGCCAGCGGGATGGTAACTTAATTGCAGAGATCGATTTTTTTGATGGGTTGTGGACGATTTTGGCATCGTACTTCTGAATCAAACCGTGAACAGAACATTAAATGGCCAGATAATTCGGTATCTTTACATTCCACGTCTCTGTTTCTTACTTCAACATGAAAAAACCACCCAATTGCTTGGGTGGTTTTTATTTTTGAAACGATTAGTTAACTTCTTTTTCGTTCAGTTCCTTAGAACCCGAAGTTAGCCAACGTCACGTCAGTTACGCCGGTCAATTGTATGACAGCATCATCAGTTGCATTGAAGTCCCCATCTTTGTTGGCATCAACAAATACGAAGGTATTACCACCGTTAGTACCGATCGCAACACCACGGTCTTGCCCACCCGAAGCAAAAAAGTTTGCTACTGATAAGGTCGTTCCATCAACTGCTGCAGGAGCTAAAGCACCTTTATTTGCCAGTGCTGAAGCTTGCTGACCAGTAAATCCTGCAATACCCACATCAATAATATCCAAAGGACCTGCTGCTGCGGTACCAAAACCAGTGATAATGTCATGTCCATCGACAGTAGCATTTAATTGGGAGTCGGTTGCAGCATTAAGAATAATGGTATCAACCGCAGTTGTTCCTAAGGTAATTGAATCCGCGCCACCGTTACCTGCAATGGTGTCGCCGCCATCGGTACCTGTGTAGACGTCATTGCCTGCGCCACCAATGAATTCAACGCCATCAGCAGCACTCGCATCAACCGTCAATGCGCCTGTCAGGGTGCTGGCATCGATTTTATTAAGCTCAGCTGCGGTCAAGCCGGTGATTTCCAAACCAGCCGTTCCACTGACATTGATTGTTTCAACTGCATCACCCGCTAATGCAGTGATCGTATTGAAGTAATCAGCAGCATCCGCTTCAGCATCTGCATCAGAAATATTGGAAACGATATTAAAGGTTTCGATATCATCAGCTGTGAATGAGTCTACAAAAACCAACCCATCAGCGGATGTATCGTCGTTTCCGTCCAAAGCATTTAATGTCAGAGATGCAGCATCTTCGGCGCCAGTTGCGTCGGCCAAAGCAAACGTCAAGGGTTGACCAGCTACCAAATCAGTGGCTTCTGCGGCATTGAATGTTACTGTGGTATCAGCAACTGCATTTTGAATATTTGCACCCGCAGCAAGTGCGGCACCAATGGTAACTGCCGTCAAACCGGGCAGATTTTCCATATCGTAATTACCTGTACCACCGCCAATTTCAAGCGTTTCAAAATTGGAATACACATCTGCGGCATCAGCATCAAGCCAAGCGCCATTGGTGACTGCCAGCGTATCGTTACCTTCACCGCCATCGGCAGTAGCACCTGCAGTCGATGCGGCTCCGATCGTGAGTGAGTCATCTCCTGCGCCCAGATTCACAGCAGCATCGGCCGCCAATGCAGCATTGTAGGTAATGTCATCATTGCCTGATCCACCATCAACTGTTACGGCTGCACCGTTTACAGTTGCGGTCACGCCACCAGAATTATCGGTTGCGGTCAAGGTTTCCAATACGGTGAACGGAGTCAACAATTCGACGCTGCCCGTGCCAGTAATGGTAGCAGCCGTTGTAACACCACCTGAACCTTGAGTAATTTGACTCGAACCGGTTGCTTCAACATTCAATGCTTCAACCGATGTCAAGCCAAGGATCGTTGCAAAGGCATTGTTGGTTGCCAAATTCAGTGTCGTAACAACGTCATCCAGAGTAATATTATTAGCACCACCATCCTCACCAACTGAAGCAAGGTTAAGATTCAGACTGGTTGCTTCATTGTCAGCAAAAATAACATCTTGAGTTTGACTTCTGACTGAAAGATTAGCTGCGTCACCCACACCCGCAACTGTTCCAGCTCCTGTGCTTGAATTGACGGTGATTGCTTGAACACCTGTTGCATTGGTCAGATCAAGCGTTTGTGCTGAAGCAAAGCGCGCAAATACATTTTCAATATTGCTCAACAGAGGCGCTGCACCGGCAGCATCCAACGTAGCAGTCAGTGTATCTTTCGATCCGGCACCGCCATCCAGTTTGTCAATATTTTCTAATGTATTTACTGGATTACCTGCATTGTTTTCAGTGACCAGCGCTTTGAAAACATCATCGCCAGCCGTGCCAGTCAGGTTATCTTCGCCGACTTTCAAATTAAATTCTTGACCGGAGCCTGTTGGAACACCGCTTTCATTCAAGGCATTTTGGACATCGGCGTCTGAATATGCGCGGTCGCCGGTCACTTTGCTCAAAACAGTTTGCAGTACTGCCACATCAGTTGAACCTGCTTGAGATGAATAGGCTGAGGCAACTTTTACTTTATTAGCAAGCAAAGTTGCGGTAGGGACGAATTCTTCTGCGGGCGAACCTTCCAGATAGTTGATCGAATCAATGACAATCTTGCCAAATCCTTCACCTGCGGCCAATTTTGCGAGGACGAATTCTTTGGCTTGCGAACCAGCACTGGCAGGATCATCATCGGCTGCCAGACCAAAATGACTCAGAATGATATCGGCCTGCTCATCGGTCGTTACTTTTCCGCCAATAATGCTGGTTTTGAATATAGCAGTTTGCGCCAACAAATCAGCCAGCTGTTCGGTGGAAGCACCGCCTTCAACCACTGCTGCAAGTTCGGGCAAGTAGACATTACCAGGCGCACCGTTAAACAAACCAACAGTTACCTTCAAAATGTCATCGCGTTGTTCTGGTGTTATAGCCATGGGAGCTCCCTCAAATAAAATTAATGAAAATAACGAAAGTAAATTACTTGCAAGTTTTCACTTTGATTCTATGAACTTCTGCGCTACCAACCTACTTACTAGCAGAAAATACCACAAAAGCCAAGTTGAGGTGCATTCTGCACAAAACCACATTGCTTTGCAAGTATACAGCCGAAGTAGATAAACCATATGTGGTTTATTTGCAACAAATATATTTTTTTGAGGAAAAGATAATCACAGTGAATAGTTAGCCGGAGGCTGTCGCGCAAAGCCACAAGCATCGGGGGTTTGCTTCACCGGTCGATTTTTCTTTAAAATTGGAACGGTCAATTTATTGTATAGTGCTAACACTGTTAAATCCTTTAATTCAATTTTTAATTCCTTGCAACATTCCATCCGGTCGTTATCCAGAATTTTTCTCATCCTGAAATGGCATTTCCCTTTAATCGCCCAGATGATCAAACGGGAAGTGCTGGGGCGTTATCGGGGATCGTTTCTGGGGTTATTGTGGTCATTCGTCAACCCCATTCTGATGCTGGCGGTATACACCTTTGTTTTTAGCATCGTATTTGAAGTGCGCCTGGATCAAGCGCATACGCTGTATGACGATAAATTTGCCTTTGCATTGCTGCTGTTTGCCGGACTGATTATTTTCAATTTGTTTTCCGAGTGCGTATCGCGCGCGCCAGGATTGATACTGGCCAATGTCAATTACGTCAAAAAAATCATTTTTCCACTGGAAATCCTCCCGTGGATCACGCTAGGGTCAGCATTGTTTCATGCGGGGATCAATTTCCTGGTTTTATTTGCTTTTTTGATCTTCACCGGCCATCCGATCCACGCCACGCTGATCTATCTGCCCATCGTGATGTTGCCTTTTCTTCTGCTCATTATGGGATTATCGTGGTTGCTGGCATCCATCGGCGTTTTCGTCCGCGACATCGGGCAATTCATCGGCCTGATCCTGACGGTTCTGTTATTTATGAGTCCTATTTTCTACCCCGCTTCCGCACTTCCCGAGTCCATTCGGGATTATTTATTCCTGAATCCCTTGACGTTCATTATCGAGCAAGTCCGCAGCGTGACACTATATGGGCTGTCGCCGGATTGGCATGGTCTGATGATTTATTATGTTCTCGGATTGCTGGTGGCCTGGAGTGGATTGGCATGGTTTGAAAAAACCCGCAAAGGATTCGCCGATGTCCTTTAATGGCTGGAACCCTGAGGCAGCAATCGACGCTCGGGGATTATCGAAATGCTACCAGTTGTATACGTATCCCAAGGATCGCCTGAAACAGTTCCTGTGGCCACACCGCTGGCTTGGCGCTCGGCAGTATTACCGGGAACTGTGGGCGCTGCGGAATATTAATTTAAACATAGGGCACGGTGAAGTCGTCGGTATCGTCGGCCAGAATGGCTCGGGAAAGTCGACATTATTGCAGTTGGTCTGCGGCACATTGACGCCCACCGAGGGAGATGTGCAGATCAGCGGGCGGGTGGCGGCCTTGCTGGAACTCGGCGCTGGTTTCAATCCTGAATTCACCGGTCGCGAAAATGTGCACATGAGTGCAGCCATCATGGGTTTAAGCTCGTCTGAAATTGCCGAGCGGCTTGAAGAAATCATCGATTTCTCTGGCGTTCGCGATTTCATTGATCAACCCGTCAAAACCTATTCCAGTGGGATGTTCGTACGTCTGGCTTTTTCTGTGGCCATTAGCGTCGACCCGGACATATTGGTCATCGATGAGGCATTGTCGGTCGGCGACGGAGCTTTCGCGCGAAAATCCTTTACCCGCATCATGCAAATGCGCGATGCGGGCAAAACCATTCTATTCTGCTCACATTCATTGTTTCAAGTTGAATCCCTGTGCACGCGCGCAATCTGGGTTCATCAAGGCCAAATCGTCCTGGATGGCGAATCAGCCCAGGTCGTCACTGCGTATCAAGCCTTTCTGGACAAAAATACCACTGACGCAATTCCTGAAGCGCCGCTTGCTCAATTCAACATCCCGGCATCCGAATCGCGCCCGATATCCGGCAGCGCGCATCTCGACAAAATCAGGCTGCGCATCGATGATAGCGATACTACGGAATCAGCGCTCACAAGCGGTGAGTCCGTCGTCAATGTGGAAATTTCTTTCGCTTCCGACCCGGAACTGCCATGCCCTACTGTCGCCCTGACGCTGCAAACCAAGGATGGGCGCATCATTACCAGTGCCGCGACCTGGGAAGATGATTTCCTCGTACAACGCACGGCAAACGGATTCGGCCGCGTTTGTTTGACGCTGGATCGCTTGCCATTGTTGAAGGGCGAGTATGCCGTCAGTGCTTACCTGCTGTGCGAGCGCGGGCTGCACATTTATGACTCGGCTGAGCATGTATCCGTGCTGCAAGTAAAGCAAAAAGGCCGTCTGCAAGGATTTTTTTCCATTCCGCACCGATGGGAGAACCGTTGAACAACGCGACGCCAGTCAGTTAAGTGCTGATTAATTCAACGAACGTGATGAAGAGCGAGACGCACGGAACGAAACAACCAATACATATCAACCTGATAGGCGAGGGAGTGAGTACTGCGCAACGAAGCAAATCGCTCGTGCAGTCAATAATCAGCGCTTCCTATGCAAAGAATTTGCATGCGTTCAAGCATTACGCCAGCTCCGGCCGAACTTGAGAAGTTTTAACACTCCATTCACATCATTAGATTTCAATCGATATTCTATAAAATCACATGAGCGAGACCCGAGTCTTAGTGCAATTTCCGATCTCTTTGTTATCCGCGCGCCTACCTGCGCCGCCCCGTCGCCTTCTCGGTATCGGAAAAGAACTTGAACGATATTTTTTCCGCCTCCAACAGCAGGGCTACGACGTTCAATGCATCAGCCTCACTGATTTGATTCCGGCTGACCCTCAGCCATCCAGTGACGGCGATACGATCTCAAGTCATTTGTTACTCGAGAATTTGCTCGCATCCACTGCACATTGCGATGTGATCGTTGCTACGCAGCACATCGACCCACTGGTTATTTTCAATCTGATACTTGATCGCCTAGCCATTGCGGGCGATGTGTTCCTGATCGATCAATTTGCACCCCCACACGACCAATCTTGTCCAGACCAACGGTTTGGATTCAAGGAAATCCTGGCGCTGGCTGAAAGGTTTGGCCTGACATTGATCGAGTGCATCGATGTTCCCAGGAAAAAGACAGATTCCCTGACTGACTATCTGGAACTGCCCTCGCTCGTTCAGAACGATGACTTCCGCAATCTTGATCTGGCTGCTCAATCACCCCAGGCATTGACAGCCGGTCAGTCAATTTCTGTGGATGAGGCAAATGTTCATGGACTCGCATTGCTGCATTTACGGAAAACAAAAATGCCGAAATGGCGTATACGCGATGTGGAAAAGGCGCACATCGGCGAGATGCTCGAGTTATTCAAGAAAACTTTTCATCACGACATGACACCGGCACTGTGGGAATGGAAATATGGCGCAAACACGGCGCGCGCCGTTGGCATTTGGGAAAACGGTCAATTGATCGCCCATTACGGCGGCATGGCGCGGCAGATTTTGTACTTTGGCCAGCCGCACACCGCAGTGCAGATCGGTGATGTCATGGTCGATCCGGTCAAGCGTGGCATCTTAACCAAAAAAGGTCCGGTTTTTCTGATGATGGCAACTTTTATCGAGCGCTATGTTGGCTTTGGCAAGCACTATTTCATCGGTTACGGATTCCCTAACGATCGCGCCATGAAAGTGGCTGAATTATTGGGGCTGTATGCAGACGTCGGGCATATGGTTGAATTTTCCTGGTCGCCGCGGAGACGTCGGCCGCTATGGGAAACACGCTTGCAATTGTTATCCCGAATATCGACCGATACCGAGAAAAAATCGATCGATGCATGCTGGCACCGCATGGCGGCGGATTTGCGACACGACATCATCGGCATCCGGGATTGGCGCTATCTCGAACACCGCTATCTCAGTCATCCAGCTCATGACTATCAAGTCTTTCTCATCAAGAACCGCCTCAGTGGCAAGTCTCGCGGTATTTTTGTGTTGCGGCTTGTTCCGGAAGGGTGTGAACTGATGGATTGTGTCGCTGCATTAAGCGACATTCCGCTGCTCATCACCCATGCCAGGCGTTTGGCAGGCATGCACGGCGCAAGCCGGTTGTTTTGCCGCATCACGGCAAACTTCGCTCATCTTTTTGAAGTGGACGACGCCAGCCAGCAACCCGTGAACATTCGCATTCCCGCCAATAACTGGAGTCATGGCCCCGCTATTGAACTGATCAAGGATCATTGGTGGTTGATGAGTGGCGATATGGATTTTCGCTGACAAACTGTTCTGGGGTTGCCGCAGTCCTATGCCAGCAAATGGCTGATTAATTGAATGAAGGTGATGAAAGGTGTACCGCACCGAACGCAGCGACCGTGACATATCGACACGACGGGCGAAAGAGGAAGAGCCGGTCAACGACGAAATTCGCGACTGCAGTCAATTAATCAGCGTTTCTCTAGGGTAGGAATTCATGCAGTGTTCGGGTTAAAATACCGGGGCTTTTATCACGCCCGGCAATACAACCCACCAACATTACGAACTGAGATTTTCTTGGAAAATATCCTCGTCCCCTATCAAGCATCCACCCATATTCCCTGCACACAAGCTCTGGTATTCGCGCCCCACCCTGACGATGAAGTGTTCGGTTGCGGCGGCGCCATCATGCGTCATATCGAGCACAACACGCCGGTGCAGGTCATCATTGTTTCGGATGGGACTTACGGGGTCAGTACAGACGCAGAAAGCGAATATGCGCTACAGCGCCAGAACGAAAGCATCGCTGCGGCTCATGAGCTGGGATACGGTGTCCCAGCATTCTGGCATTATCCAGACAGACAGATCAGTTACAGTGAAAAGCTGATTCAGCACATCCTCGCCAGTATCCGTGAGATCAATGCCGATCTGGTTTACGCGCCATCCATACTGGAAATGCACCCGGATCACCGCGCTCTGGGCATGGCTGTCTCGGAAGCCGTCCGCCGCATCGGCGGGATGATTCGGGTGGCATTCTATGAAGTAGGCGTACCGTTGCACCCTAATCTATTACTCGACATCAGCAATCTGGCTGCTCGCAAATCTGCCGCGATGGCATGCTTTTCATCGCAGAATGCTAAACAACGTTACGACCAGCATATTGCCGCACTCAACCGCTACCGCACCTATACCCTGCCCGAACAGGTCAGCGCTGCCGAAGCCTACATGTTGGTCAACGCCGAAACATTGGCAGACGATCCACTCAAACTATACGAATCCGAGCACGCCCGCCAGAAAGCACTGGGGCTGCCGCTCAATAGCGACGATCTACCATTGGTAAGCGTCATCATCCGCAGCATGGACCGCCCCAGCCTGGTCGAAGCGCTGGACTCGATCGCCTTGCAGACTTATCCGAACATCGAAGTCGTTGTCGTCAACGCCAAGGGACCGGATCACGGCAAAACCGCCGAATGGTGCGGCAATTTTCCCATCCGCAAAGTCGATATGACCGAACCGCGCCATCGCAGCCATGCCGCCAACGCAGGGCTTCTGGCTGCCCAAGGACACTTCGCCATTTTTCTGGATGACGATGATCTGTTCCTACCCGATCATGTGTTTGTCCTGGTACAGGCATTGCAAGCTCATCCAGGCACACAGTGCGCCTACACCGGCGCACGGGTGGATTACTTTATCGACGACAAGCTGCAAAAAACCACGCATTTCAACGATCCCTTTGATGCCGGCCGGTTATGGGGCAGAAACTTCATTCCAATCCATGCCATGTTGTTTGAGCGGTCGCTCGTCACGGAAGATCACTGTCAGTTCGATGAATACCTGGAAATTTTTGAAGACTGGGACTTCTGGATACAACTTTCCCAACATACCAGGATTTTGCATCTCGATAAGATCACTGTCGTTTACCGCAATCATGGCTATTCCGGCATGGGACTTCAATACGATGGAGAATTCGTCAAGAAAGCAAGGATCAAGGTTTACGACAAATGGAAAAATCTGCTAACCGGGGAACAGCTGGAAGATCTGATCCAATACCGCGAAGATTTGACGTTGCGTTTGCATAAGCAGTTGGCTGAGAGCACCGATCAGGTTGGCATTCTGCACCAAACCTTTCAAAAGGAAACGGCAGCGAATCAGCAACGCGAGCAATCTCTGCAACGAAAAGTCGCCGACCTGAACAGTACCATTGATTATTTGAACAGGATCAATGCAGATTCCAAAAGAACCATCAATGATCTCAATATCACCATTCATGCCCTAATCCACTCCACCTCATGGAAGGTAACCTCTCCGCTTCGTTTCCTGGTTCGCATTGCCCGCGGACAGTATCACGAAGCATGGGATGGGTTACGTCGCAAGATTCTGTTTGTGCTTAAAGCCGTTTATTGGCGGTTGCCGAACCGCTGGCGCGACAGCATGGTCACCGTGGCATACCACATTGCTGGCCCTCTGTTCAGGGGACTGGGGCATTATGAAGCGTGGCGCACCCGAAAATCGGGCTCCGCGCTAACCTTTTTGCGCCATGCAGGAGATCGCCCTGTCGCCATGGTGAATCTCGAGGAAACACCCCCCTTGGGACGATCCCCGCAAGGGCGCATCGCGATTCATGCGCATATCTTTTATGCCGATCTGATTCTGGAGTTTTCCGAACATCTCAAGGCGATGCCCTTCGCCTACGATCTGTTCGTTTCGGTACCCGATGATTCGGTCAGCCATGCTTGTAAGCAAGCTTTTTCCAAACTGCCACATATCCAGCAACTCACTATCACCGTCGCGCAAAATCGCGGACGAGACATCGCACCGTTTTTTTGCACGTTCGGAGATGTATTGCAACAGTATGACTACATCGCGCACTTCCATAGCAAAAAATCGCTGCACAACAATGGCAGCACTGATGGTTGGCGAGAATATCTACTGACCAATCTGCTGGGCAGTACCTCAAATATCCGGAAGATCTTTACGCTTTTAACAGAAAATCAGAAAGTTGGATTAATTTACCCCCAAAATTATGCCAAGTTACACTATTCGTCTTATACCTGGCTTTCCAACCGACATCTGGGTCAGATCTGGTGCGATAGATTAGGCATTCCACTGCCCAAGGGTTATTTTGATTTTCCCGCTGGCTCGATGTTCTGGTCTCGAGCAAAAGCCCTACAGCCGTTGTTTGATGCGCACATCAAGCTGGAGGAATTCCCCGAGGAAGCTGGACAAAAAGATGCCACACTGGCACATTGTATCGAACGACTATTTGTCCCGGCATGCACCCTCGCCGGCTACAAAACCGCCATATTACTCGATGCTCCAACTGATAGTTGGTCTCGCTGGCGTTTCGATCAATATCTGTCACATGATCCAGACAAGATACGAGCAATGCTCGCAGACTCTGCACTGCAAATCGTGGTATTCGATATTTTCGATACTTTGCTGACGCGCCCACTGCTGGATCCTGAAATGACCAAGCACATTGTTGCTCATCGCGTCGACGATAAAACCGGTCGGATTTATCTTGAATATCGCGCTTTGGCTGAATCACAGGCGCGCCAGAAGGCGGGACGAGATGTGGATCTAAACCTGGTCTATACAGAATTTCTTGCGCTCTCCGGTCTTGATTGCACTGTCGTTGATCAATTACAGCAACTCGAACAAACCATCGAGCAGGATATCGTAGTACCGCGACCCGAGGCGATCGCACTGATGCAATTTGTCATTGCATCAGGCAAACGCGTCATCCTTGCCAGCGACATGTATCTGCCACGATCCATCGTCGAATCCATGTTGCAACAGCACGGCATTCTCGGCTGGCACGCTCTTTATTTGTCCTCGGACATCGGTGTCAGAAAGGATACCGGAGAGTTGTACCAACAATTGCTGGCGCAGGAAAACATTTCCAGAGGCGCTGTTATCGTCATCGGTGATAATGAGCATTCGGATGTCCAAATACCTTCTGAATTAGGTATTCGGAGTTATCACATTCTCCGACCGGTTGAACTGGCGCGTGCAACACCCCGCCTTGAATCTCTGATCGAAAACTCACTTTATCGCCCTGCACTGAACGAACAATTGACATTGGGTTCCATTGTTCAGGCTGGTTTCAGTTCACTGTATTATCCCAGCTTCAGCGCTGCAAACCTGTTCACTCCTTCTCCCTGGATTATCGGATATGCCATTGTAGGCCCTGTGATTCTATCATTTGTTCAATGGCTGGCTAGTGAAGCTCGAACTAAGGGTATATCACGCTTGTATTTCTTGGCTCGCGAAGGGCAAATCTTGAAGACTGTCTATGATCGCTGGGTAACTGGACAATCCGAAGCCGTCTCGTCGGATTATCTCATTCTGTCGCGTCGGGCCATTACCGTAGCCACGATTACCGATCTCGAGGACATCTACAGCATTGCAAGTACCCAATATTATTCCAATAACTTAGCACATTTTATTCATGAGCGTTACGGCGTGACGCTCTCCGATACCGAATGCGAGGAACTGGAACGCCAGGGAGTTTGGAAAAAAAACAAGCAGGTCAATGTTGAGAAAGGTAACATGGAGCATCTGAAACCAGTACTGCAAACCCTGCAGCAGCGTATTTTGGATGCCGCCCAGGCGGAACGCCCAGGATTACTGGCTTATCTGGACACCATCGGTTTGAGTGACTCATCGAATGCTGCGATTGTGGATATCGGTTATTCTGCGACCATCCAGGGCTATCTGAATCGGTTGCTTGCGCGAAAAATCCATGGTTACTATCTTGTCACCACGAACCGTGCCGAAGAAGTATCTTCGGAATTTGGTGTCACTGCAGCAGGTTACTACGCGGATGGCATCGAACCTCTGACTGCGCAAACACCCATTTATGTTCAAAGCTTTTCCCTGGAAAAACTCATGAGTTCTGACGATGCTCAGATCGTTCGCTATCGGCACGACGCCTCCGGCGACATCATTCCGGAATTCCGCCCGCTTGAAGACGAAGAACGCCGATCAGCATTGACACGAGCAGAAATCAGAAACGGTATACTCGACTTCGTCACCCAATCGATCATGATCAGGGAACAGTGGGTCAGTGATTTTGAAGTTCCCAAGGATATGGCGGTTGCCTTATTCGATGAATTCATTCAGCATGCTTCACCGGCCGAGCAGCGCATTTTGAGTGCTATCGTGCTCGACGATCACTACTGCGGCCGCGGTCTGGTGAGTTAAGGCAAGTGTAGACTTATGAATCAGTTGCAATCAGGCACAGACAATTCTTGCGGAATGTATCCTTTTCCCTGACTGTTCTCTCAACCAGGATGTAGTCTGAATCGCCGGCTTTTGTCATGCAAGCGTTTGCCAGGGCAACAATTGAACGCGGAACTGCTCCATCTGCGTCAACATCTCAAGCGCACTGGAGTCCCGCCTGAGTACCATTCCGGCAGCATAGTGCTCAAGCGTTTCCGCCGGAGCGCCAAGATCAAAACAACACAGTGGCACGCCGCAAGCCACCAATTCATGCGTGACATACGAGAAGGTTTCCGGCCAGATCGACGGAAACAGGAAAATATTGGCTCCAGATTGTGCAATCAGTGAAGGCAGTTTCGTTTTATCATAGCGACCAGTCTCATTCAGACACCGGGCAGAAAATGCCGGTACCATCGCACCAATCACTGTAACCCGGTAAGGCAAGGCACGATCATCGATAGCCTCGCACAATTGCCTGACGATATCCCAGCCTTTTTGCCAGCCTATCGTGCCGACAATACCGATATGCAGTGGTTTTTTTAAATCAACTGTCACTACCCGATGATGAAAATGCGTCATCGAGTGCGGGCGCACCACAATCTTGGTTGCATGTTCGGGATAGATGCGTGCATACAGATCGCGGGTACTGTTTGAAAAAGCCACCAGGGTTTCCGCTCTGGCAAACACTTTTTCCCAGCTCATGCGCCATTCTGTGATGGTGTGGGCGCCGCTGGGGAAATCCATCGGCAGTCGGCTATAACACTCATTACAAATCGTGCTTTCCGGTAATCCGCAATATTTGCGCTCGCTATCGATCAAAAAAAGGCTGGGACACAGCATCAGGAAATCATGCAATGCAATACTGAGCGGAATACCCTTAAGCACTGCTGGATCCCCCAGCCAGCGCAAAAAATCCATCGGCCGGCGGTAGGAATAAATATTGTTGATCAGAATGCTGCTCGGTTGAATGCCCTCGATTACCCGCTCCCAATCAGGATAATCCTGAAAACGCAGGTTCAGTTGCGCCGAACGTGATTTCCACTCCGCGCGCAGTTCTCCGGTTCGATAATCATCGAGCAAGTGTAAAACAGGTATCCCCGATTTCAGCGTATTGGCTATCAGTTCCTGACAGTAGGCAAACGCTCCCCCTTCAACAACATTGTCAATTACCACCAGTGCGGGTAGTCCCGCTTGCTTTGCCAGCACCATCAGATGCAGAAAATCCCGCACTGGCCGCATCGGATCGCGCCCGATGAAATCATGGTATTCATCGAACAACCCGGGATAACGCTCACGTAGAATTAACTCATTGCGATCTGCAAGCGCCTGGCGCTCCTGCGATGGAAAAGAACCACCATGCTTGTGGTAGACGAACAGATTGGGCGTCAGCACATGCCGATAACCCAATAATCGAGCGCGCTGGCACCAGTCATTTTCTTCACGGTAACCCTTGCCGAAAACCGGATCGAACATACCGATACGCTTCGCTACTTCCAATCGGATCGCCATGCAAAATCCCACTCCGGTCGGAATGTCGATCGCTGTTGCATCTGCAAGCCGTCCGAGAACACTATCCACTTCCGTTGCTGGCATGCCCTGCGGCAGTTCATTGTCGATAAAAAAATGTGGAAAGCTGCAAATTGCTCCAGCATTGGTAAACGGCGTGACGCTGGCGACCTTCGGATTGACAAGCAAAGGAGCAAATAGCCTTTCCAGCCAGAATGGCGGCACTTGCACATCCGAATTGAGCAGCACGAAATCATGAGTTGCATGCTCAAACAAGCGGTTGACTGTTCCGACGAAACCCAGATTATTGTCATTTTGAAGCAGAACGGCATCAGGAAAATCCTGCAAGCGCCGCTCGAGCCAGGGCTGAATACGCGGATCTGGACTTGCATCGTTGGCCACCAGTAATCGGAACGGTGAGCTACGGGCTTGCGCCAGACTGCCGAATAGTAATTCCAGATATTCAAAACCGTTATAAATCGGAATTATCACATCCACCTTGGTCGGTAATGGCAATAAAGACGGAAATACCCGATGCATGCGAAACGAAGCGACAACAGGCAACGCCGAATGCACCGTCCTCAGCGCCGCCTGCTGCAAAACCATGACCAGAGCTTGACGTGCCCGCGCAAACTGTCCAGTCAGTAACCACCCCAGAACCTTGAACTGCATAGACCGGTTCAGAAGGCCAAGCCCCTGTCGGGCAAGTCGAATACGCAACAAGTGTGTTCCAACCTTGCGCATTGGTCTGGTGATGCGCCAAGACCGTGAGTTTTCGTACAATGCAATCGTGTTGTCGAGTTTTTGCTCCAATGCCGCAAGCTGATTCGACTGATCTTCAAGTTCGCGCTGCAACCTATCGACCTCGGTATCTGATATATTCTCCCCACTCCGCGCTGAATGCCAATTCTTGCCCTCGCATGAACGTCTGACCAACTCCTGAAAAACCCCGCTTTCCATGCGTGACTGCCACTTGATCAGAACCTCGCGTTCAGCCTCTGCATTGTCCCACCCGAATTGCTTCGCCTGATCAGCCATTGGGTAGATCGCTGTTGGTTCGTCGATGAACACAAAGTCACCCCATTGCGCCAGTTGCAGACAGAAATCCCAGTCCGCATAGCCCGAAAGTGTTTCATCGAAACAAACTCCAGCTTCGATGAATCGGCGATGAAACAGCAGGGAATAAATGGACAGAAGATGACCGGAATACAAATTGACGGGGTCGAATGGAGCTCCCCATTCGTTCAGCACAGTTTCGGCAGAATCAATCATCCGTATTCGTGCATAAGCTGCCACGGCATCGGGATGGTCATTGAGCATCGTTACCAGCCGGCGCACATGTTCAGGATGTAATTCGACACCGCTATCGAGCACCGTCATCCAGTTTCCATGCGCCACCTGCAAGCCTGCATTGGCCGCAGCAGCGGGTAGCATCAACATGCCATGAGGATTTAGCCATTGCACTGAAAGAGAAAAGCACTGCGTAATCTGCTCATCTTGCTTGCTTTCCTGCATGTTCACCACGATAACCTCGATGTCGGCATGCGTCTGCTTTGCGATCGACGCCAAAGTAACGACTAATTGCTGCGGGTCTGCGCTGCGTACGATAATAGTAACCAAAGTTGAAGGGCGGTATATAAGAGTGCTCATGCTGGCTGGACAGATTTTCTTGATTGATCGGCGGAATGAGTAACGCCGGATAATATACGCCCGATCCCCTATCAGGCAATATGATACTTCTCACACTTACGGTTAACGAGCCGGCAAGCAGGGGACATACATAACGAAATACTGCTGCACTTCTTTTTTTCTGAACTCATTAAAGATCATCGAAGTGATGACTGACGTAGTGAATTTTCACCACCCCTACACATGATAGGAATCCATGCTGCGTTCAGGTTAAAATATCCGGGCTATTTTCACACCTTGTATTGCAGTCCAACATTACGAACTGAGATTTGTTGAAAAATATCCTCGACCCTTTTCAAGCCACTTTCCTCTTCTCCTGCCCACAAGCATTGGTTTTTTTCCCACGCCAGGAATTGGTCGCCCCATCACAGCCGCCTACTGATTTTTTTTCGTCATATAACCTCACAATTACTCGGCCTCCGCGAGAATTGTCTTGAAAATCCGCTGGCACAATCTACTCACCCAGAAGCTGCGAGCGGCTCAGCAATACCATGGAAATATCTCAGGACTGATCAGCCAAGTGTGCTATATCGTCAAACACGACGGTATAAAAGCACTGGGATACCGATTGAAGCGATTCTTCACTCGCCATGCAGCCAATCACTACGATATCAATACTTATCAGGAATGGATTCGTCGTTATGACGTGGTATCGGATTCATCCCGGGCGGTCATGAAGCGCCGGATCCAGAATTTTCAACATAAGCCGCTGATCTCGCTGATCACAGCAATTCATGACCCGCAATCACCATGGCTCAAAGAATGTATCGAATCAGTTCAAGCGCAAATCTATCTTCATTGGGAATTATGTATAGCCGTTAACGCTTCAACCGGGGATTCAGCGGATTTCCTTCCAGGGCAATATAAGCAACAGGATACTCGCATTCGAATGTTGTTTCTCTCAAGCAAAGTTAATTCTGCTGTAACCATTAACAGCGCGCTTGACATCGCGCAAGGCGAATGGATCGCCTTATTGAATCCAGAGGATTTACTCAGCGAAGATGCGCTGTTCTGGGTAGCCGACGTCGTCAATAAAAAACAGGATGTTGCATTGATGTACTCTGACGAAGATCAGCTTGATGCGCATGGCAATAGAACGATGCCTTACTTCAAGTGTGACTGGAATCAGGAATTGTTTTATTCCCATCACATGCTTGCACATCTTGCTGTATATCGCACCGCAATTCTGCGAGAAATGGGCGGATTCAGGGCTGAATTCGAGTCCGCTTACAGTTATGATCTAGCCCTGCGCTTCATTGAGCGCATTGCCGCGCCACAAATTCATCATATTCCACGCATTCTCTGTCATGTCCGCACCCAAAATCCTCCGACCAGCACATCAAACAGCGATTCAGATGTCCAGATGGATGGACTCCGCGCACTCAATGCACATTTGCAGCGTCGACACATTCCGGCTATAGCAGAGCCCAACGGTGCTTATTATCGTGTGCGATATGCTCTGCCCGATGACCATCCCTTAGTGACATTGATCATACCGACCCGAAATGGATTGCAATTGCTCCGTCAATGCATCACCAGCATTATCGAAAAAACGACGTACCAGAATTATGAAATTCTCATTGTTGACAATAATTCCGATGATGCAGCCACGTTGCAGTACCTCGACGAACTGGATAAAAAAGGCCACGCCCGCATCCTCAGGGACCACCGTCCTTTCAACTACTCCGCGCTGAACAACAATGCCGTTTCGCATGCCCACGGTGAATTCGTCGGGCTACTGAACAACGACGTGGAAGTCATCACTCCGGACTGGCTATCGGAAATGATTGCGATTGCGGCACAGCCCGGAATTGGCGCGGTTGGGGCACGACTCTGGTATCCTGATGACACGCTACAGCATGCAGGCGTCATTTTAGGTGTTGGAGGGATCGCAGCGCATTCTCACAAACACCTGCCGCGTCAAAAGACCGATCAATTTGTACGGGTTAGTTGCACTCAAAATCTTTCCGCCGTGACCGCGGCCTGCCTGATCGTCCGAAAATCTATTTACGAGCAAGTGGGCGGATTGAATGAACAGGATCTGCAGGTTGCATTCAATGACGTCGATTTCTGCCTGCGCATACTAGAAGCGGGCTACCGCAACGTATGGACGCCCCACGCTGAGCTTTATCATCATGAATCAGCAACGCGCGGTTATGAAAATACGCCCGAAAAAATGGCGCGATTTAGTACTGAAATCGAGTATATGAAACAACGATGGAGTCACTTATTATTTAACGATCCCGCTTATAATCCCAATTTGACACTGGATCACGAAGATTTTTCCTTGGCAGTTCCGCCGCGGCGGGAAATAATAAATCAATATCGCCAAACATCACAAAATCCATGAAAAGCTCCTCCTATTGCGAGACGCAACCATCGTGAACGCAGACATTGTACCGATCATCGTCACCTACAACCCTGAGAAGGACACGCTGCTGACCAGCCTCATCGAATTACTTGCTCAAGTCGAGACCGTCATCGTGGTGGACAATGGCTCAGATGCTGGTACCGAACTGATTTTGCAGAATCTTTCCGGCTCGCATAGATACAACGTCAAGCTCATCGCCTTAGAACAAAATTTCGGACTAGGCAAAGCCTATAATGCCGGAATAACACTAGCGCGAAATTTGAAGGCTGATTTTGTTCTCCTGATGGATCAGGACAGCGTTCCGGAATCAAACATGCTGACTGAATTACGCTCGGCCTTTATCAGTCTTGAGGCACAGGGAAAATCAATTGCTGCAGTGGGCCCACGTTATCGCGAGCATACGACCAACAGGTTATCCGAATTTGTAGTCGTTCGTTCATTGGGATTGACGCGTTTGCGCTGTGAACCCTCGCTTCCGTACGTGCGCGCCGATTTTATAATCTCGTCCGGGTCATTGATCTCCTTGCAAGCGCTGGATCAGATTGGCGATATGGACGAGGATTTGTTCATTGATCATATCGATACCGAATGGTGTTTTCGAGCAAAAGCCAAAGGATTTGATATTTACGGCATATGTAACGCAATCATGCTGCACTCCCTGGGAGAGCGGCGCATTCTTGTCTGGTGGGGCCGCTGGCGATCGATCTCGGTTCATCGACCTTTCCGTTATTATTATATGTTCAGGAATAGCGTCTTATTATGGCAACGCTCCTATATGCCCATTGCGTGGAAACGCGCTGACAAATTACGGATGTTCTATTTTTTTTGGTTTTTCCTGATCGTGTCACCCAACCGAAGAATCACTGTAAGGATGATGCTCAAGGGCCTCAAGGATGGTTTCCAGAAAAAATCCGGAAGACTCTGAAGAGGCAAGAGAATCTCCCATGAATACGACAACGCATTATTTACAACCCGTCTCCGTCATTATCGTGAACCATAATGCCGGATCGCTGATCATGCAATGCGTTCAGACAGCGCTTGAACAAGCGCAAGAAGTCATCGTGGTGGATAATGCCTCAACTGACTCGAGCTCAGACAAGCTACAGCGATGTTTTCCACAAAACAACCGTTTTTCAATGATTTTTTCGCACAAAAACCTTGGTTTTTCGGCAGGTTGCAATTTAGGAATGACTGCAGCAACGCAACCGTATGTTCTTTTTCTGAATCCGGATTGCCTGCTGGGTGTTGAATCACTTAGGTTCATGATGGAAGTCCTGCAATCTAACTCCACAATCGGCATGGTGGGGGGGTATTTGATCAATCCCGATGGTTCGGAACAAGGCGGTGGGCGGCGCGCCATACCGACTCCCTGGCGGGCTTTGGTGCGGGCTTGCGGTCTTTACCGTCTGGAAAAACTCAGTCCTCGATTATTTTTCGACTTTCATCTGAATAAACAGCCGTTGCCATCCGCTCCGATCGAAGTCGAAGCCATTTCTGGCGCACTGATGCTGGTGAGTCGAAACGCCATTGATGAGGTAGGGGGCTGGGATGAAGGCTATTTCCTGCATTGCGAGGATTTGGACTGGTGCATGCGTTTCAGAAACAAGAATTTGAAAATCATGTTCGTACCGACCGCGCCGGTCACGCATTTCCAGGGAACGTGCAGTCGCGCTCGCCCCTACTTTGTCACATGGCACAAACACAAGGGTATGTTGCGTTTTTACCAAAAATTCTTTCGCCAGCAGTATCCGATCTATGTGATGGGCTTGATCACCGTTGGCGTATGGCTTCGTTTTGGCATCAGCGTAATGTCCTATGGCCTTCGCGACGCCTCTCGTTACTTGCGTTCCAAACATGAATAAACGGGCTGGTTTATTGGGCGCCACGAGCATGGTAGGCGAGCAGTTATTGCAGCAAATGTCGCTGCAGGATTGGCACGTCACGGCGTTTTCCCGTCAATCAAGGGTGAGTATTGATCCAGCAATCGAATGGCAACGGCTTGATTGCCAAGGATCGGGAGAAAAAATTATTGCGAAAAACAGCATTCCATTCTGGTTGTGCGTTGCGCCCATTTGGGTATTACCGGCCTATTTCGATCTTTTATTAACGTATGGGGCACGGCGAATTGTTGTATTATCGTCCACCAGTCGCTTCACGAAACCCATTTCATGCGATATGAATGAACAAAAAATTGCCTTCCAACTCATTTCTGGTGAAAAACAAGTGCAATCCTGGGCAAACGCGCATCACATCGATTGGATCATTTTGCGTCCGACTTTGATTTATGGTTACGGTCGCGATAAAAATATCACTGAAATTGCGCGGTTCATTCAACGTTTTAACTTTTTCCCTGTGTTCGGGTCTGCGCAGGGATTACGGCAACCCATCCATGCCGCTGATGTCGCGAGCGCTTGCATCAGTGCATTGAACACATCCCGGGTATCCAATCACTGCTATAACCTGACCGGAGGAGAAACCATCTCGTATCATGAAATGGTAACGCGCATATTTCAGGCGCTTGATCGTGCGCCGCGTATCGTTACGGTTCCGCTCTGGTTGTTCCAGTTCGTGTTATGGGGATTGCGCTGGCTGCCACGATATCGGCATTGGACACCGGAAATTGCAAAACGCATGAATCAGGATTTGATCTTCGATGATTATGACACGAAACGCGATTTGGACATCTTCCCTCGGCCATTTAGTCTGAGCGCTAATGATTTGCCTAGTCAAAATAGCTAGGGGAAAACTATAATTGCATCTGATTCCATGCTGATGCTTCTGCGGCGCTTTAGGAGAGGATACTTTTTTTATGATATCTATGGACTGTTACATTGTTATCTGCGGTAAGCACACTCACTTTTCCATCCACATTAATCCTCAATGAAATTTAAATTTAAAGCGCCACACAATGAAGTTGCGGAAGTCCTCACGGGCTTTAAAAAAACATTTCGCAATATCGGTGTTTTCAGTGCAGTCATCAATATGCTGATGCTCATGCCAGCCATTTATATGCTGCAGCTATACGACAGTGTGTTGACCAGCCGGAACGAAATGACGTTGTTAATGTTGACACTGATCATGATCGGCGCTTATGTTTTCATGGGGACGCTGGAATATGTGCGCAGTTTTGTGCTGATCCGGGTCGGTGCGCAGCTTGATATGAAATTGAACCGGCGTGTCTACACCGCTGCATTCGAGCAAAGTCTGAAACAAGGGGATGGAAATGCCGGGCAGGCGCTCAAGGACTTGACTAATTTACGCCAATTCTTGACCGGAAATGCGCTGTTCGCTTTTTTTGACGCGCCCTGGTTTCCCATTTATCTCTTCGTCATTTTCATGTTTCATCCGATACTCGGCGCTTTTGCATTATGTGGCACAACCATTCTCATCACTCTTGCCTACATCAATGAAAAGGTTTCCCATAAGCCGCTGGCGGAAGCTAATTCAATGGCGATCGCCTCAACCAATATCGCATCCAACAATTTACGGAATGCTGAAGTCATTGAAGCAATGGGTATGTTACCAAACCTGCAATCGCGCTGGTACAAATTGCACAGCCGTTTCCTGAATCTGCAAGCTGAAGCGAGCGAAAAAGCTGGCGTTGTCACTGCATTATCGAAATCGTTTACGGTCGCTTTACAGTCCCTGATGCTGGGACTCGGCGCCTTATTGGTGCTGGATAATGACATCACACCCGGCATGATGATTGCCGGCTCCATCTTGCTGGGCAGAGCCGTTGCTCCCGTCCAGTTATTGATCAGCGTGTGGAAACAAATTGGCAGCACACGCAGCGCCTATGAACGCTTGACCAAATTGCTCGAGCAAAATCCAGCTCGTGAGGCAGGCATGGCTTTGCCGAAACCCAAAGGCGTGATCTCTGTTGAGAATGTCACGGCCATCCCCCCCGGCGGCAAGGTTCCTGTCATCAAAGGATTGAGCTTTTCTCTCGGCGCAGGAGAAGTATTGGGCATCATAGGCCCTAGCGGATCCGGGAAATCCACGCTGGCACGCTTATTGGTGGGGGTGTGGCCTGCCGCTGCCGGGAAAGTCAGATTGGATGGCGCCGATGTATATTTATGGAACAAGGACGAACTCGGGCCACATATTGGTTACCTGCCACAGGATATTGAATTATTTGCCGGTACCGTTTCTGAAAACATCGCACGCTTCGGAGAAATTGATGCGAATAAAGTGATTTTGGCGGCCAAACGTGCAGGTGTGCACGAAATGATTCTGAATATGCCTGAAGGCTATGATACGCCCTTAGGCGATGGCGGAGCAGGACTATCGGGAGGGCAGAAGCAGAGGCTCGGTTTGGCGAGAACCATGTATGATGATCCATCATTGATTGTACTTGATGAACCTAACTCCAATCTGGACGACGTAGGTGAGCAGGCTTTGCTTGCCGCATTGTTCGATTTGCGCAAGCGTGGCAAAACCATCGTGCTGATCACTCACCGTACCAGCATCATCAGCGTGACAACCAAGCTTTTACTGTTGCAAGATGGAACGGTAAAAATGTTTGGTCCCACTGATCAAGTCATTGAAAAACTCACCAAGCAGCAGCAAGCTCAAAAAGCACTCATTGCCCAACAGGATTCCAATAAACAGGGATCTCAAGATCAAGCGCCGTCAAGCAATAATACTGCTCATTCAGAGAATTGATGACATGATCTTGCCGATGATTCATTGCATAATATGCCACCTTCACAGGACTCATGATGAAGCTTGTTTCTGAACAAAAAGAAATAGCCGTTGATAACGCTGCCGTGGATAACACCTACCGGGTTGAAACCGATGAAACCACCTACACTCGATTAGGCTGGTGGATCGTTCTGGTTGGATTTGGAGGATTTGTTCTCTGGGCGATTTTTGCACCCCTCGAAAAAGGTGTTCCCATTTCGGGTACCGTGACTGTAGCCAGCCACTTACAAGCCGTACAGCATCAGACGGGCGGCATTATCGATAAAATCCTGGTCAAGGAAGGAGACCATGTCAGTTTTGGCCAGATACTGGTGCGCATGAATGATATCCAGATCAAGGCACAGGCAGAAATAACACGCAGTCAACTGTTTGCGGCGCAAGCGGTAGAAGCTCGCCTTCTGGCTGAGCGCGACAGTCATCGTGAAATTATCTTCCCGGCAGAGCTGCTGGCACAGCAGAATGATCCACGGGTCGCTAACAATATCATCATCCAGAATCAATTATTTTCATCGCGACGTCTTGCTCTGCAACATGAGATTGCTGGTCTGGACGAGAGCATCGCCGGACAGAAAGTTCAATTGCGTGGTCTGGAAGCGTCCAAAGTTAGCAAAAACCAACAACTAAAATTTTTGGAGGAACAGCTCGTCAATATGAGGGATCTGTCTACCGACGGCTTTGTACCCCGTAATCGTGTTTTGGATCTGGAACGGACCTACACCCAGCTAACCGGGGAAATTTCAGCGGATATAGGTAATATTGGTAGAACCCAGCGTCAAATCGCAGAGCTAGAACAAAGACGCATTCAACGCCAGCAAGAGTATCAAAAAGAGGTGCGGCAACAGCTTTCGGATATCAAACGGGAAGCGGAGTCCTTGAAGAGCCGGTTAGATGGACAGGATTTTGAATTGGCTAACGTTGAAGTCAAAGCTCCGGTAGATGGCACTGTAGTCGGAATGACCGTATTCACAGAAGGTGGAGTGATCGGAGCTGGATTCAAGTTGATGGACATCGTTCCAAAAGATGATCTGCTGGTAATTACAGGACAGGTTCCAGTCCACCTGATCGACAAGGTCCATCCTGATTTACCTGTGGATTTGATTTTCTCGGCGCTCAATCAAAAGCAAACCCCCAACATTCCGGGTAGCGTCATGCAGGTATCTGCAGATCGTCTCACAGATGAGCGCACCGGGGTTCCTTATTACACGATGAAAGCCAAAGTCACACCGGAAGGCATGAAAAAATTATCGATCCATCAAATCCGAGCAGGCATGCCTGTGGAAATTTTCATCAAAACAGGCGAGCGATCATTGATGAGTTACTTATTCAAACCTATTCTGGATCGCGTTCATTCCGCAATGAGCGAAGAATAAGAGCGATGATGCGTACACATAACACACTATTGGCTTTAGCGTTTCTGGTGATCTCGAATCAAAGTCAGCCCTTGCATGCGATGAGCTTATTGGATGCTTATGAGGCCGCCCTTTATCATGATCCGACCTATCGCTCTGCGCTGCATGAAAGCGAAGCTGGAGAACAAGCCGAAAAAATCGGTCTTGCAAGTCTGTTGCCCAATTTGTCAGTGACTCATTCGCAGAGCACCAGCTCTGGATCCATCACGCAACCTAACAGGTTAGGCATAGTAACTACTGAACCAATGAATTTTGACAGTCAGGTGAGTACCTTATCTTTGCGCCAGCCCATCATCAATATGGAGGCACTGGCAGGATATCGGCAAGGAAAAGCACAGGCTGACTCAAGCCGAGCCAAATTCACTGGTCGAAGTCAGGAGCTTGTGGTACGGTTGGTCGAAGCCTATGTCGACGCTTTATTGGGGCAAGAACATGTCAGGCTAGCAGAAACGCAGCTTAACTCGCTTGAAGAACTCAAGCGAGTCAATGAACGCATGCTGCAAAAAGGTGAGGGAACAACGACGGATGTGCTGGAAACACAATCAAAATATGCTATTGCTCAAGCCCGGGTGATCGAAGCAAAGGATGAGTTTGAAGTTGCCCAACTAAAGCTCGAAGCGATCGTCGGTCAAAAAATCACCCAGTTGGAGCAATTATCCGAGCAGTTTAGCTCCCGCGCCATTCAACTACAAGACTATGATATGTGGTATGAAATGGCTCTTGAACGCAATGCAGAACTTGTAACACAGCGGCATACCGTAGCATCTGGAAAAGAAGAAATAAGAAAAAGTCATGCCGGACATGCTCCCCGAGTGGATTTCGTTGCCAGCTTGACGCGCAACAAAGCGGGCTCGTTCATCACTCAAGATCGTGATGTCAGCTTGGGCACGGTTGGCGTCGAAATTAATTTTCCGTTATATTCCGGCGGCCGTGTCAATGCAATCACTGCTCAGGCCAAAGCCAATCACGCTCGCGCACAAGCTGATCTAAACGCAATCACCGACAAGGTACTGGTTGAACTGCGAAAACAATACAACCTTCTCTTGAGTAGTGTAAAAAAAATTGAATCCCTTGAGATGGGGGTTAAATCTGCAGAATTATTGGTTGATGCGACTCAAAAAAGCATACGCGGCGGAATCCGCATCAATCTAAATCTGCTTGATGCGCAACAGCAACTGCATACTGCACGACGCGATCTTGCTCAGGCTCGCTATACTTATTTATTGGCTTATCTTCGATTGCAATTCGCTGCCGGAACATTGGTATTGGAAGACTTGAGAAATGTGGCAAGTTATTTCAAACCTCAGAGCCTTCCATCTCGAAACTGATCCATATCAACCCTTCCCTGCAACTGCATTTGCAAGTTCCAACAAATATATTTCGTAGCCGATGAGTACACTATAACCACTAAGAATCAGGTAATTAAAATATCGCACCTGAAAATTCTTTATGATCTGAACCTCATGATGAATGACCAGTAAAATGAGTGCCATGGCTGTTAATGCCAGCTTGCAACTCACGAATTTCTCCACACTATCTTCCAGCAATATCGCCATAAACCAATTTAGCTCTTCGCCCCCATGAGCCAAAATATTAAGCGTCAGAAATGCGTCCAGGGCACTCAAAACCAGAATCAGCCCCGTGCATAACACCAGCCGACCAGGATAAGCATCCACATATACGGGTTTTCCCCGCGAATCCCGTCGCTCGCTTTTCCGCTTGCCGGTTCTGATTCCCACATGGAAAGCACAGAAAAATGGCATTTTACTGCGACGATCCTGGTGTCGATTATCAAGTGTCTGAAATGCGGTTGACATATTTCTACCTCAATTATTGATAGTATAAAGTTTTAATTCAATTAGTAAGTCGAACAGTATTAATCAAGTTATCGTATGCTATCCATCTGCTTCGCTGATTAAAAGAGAAAAATGTCCTGAACCGGAATCGACGAAACCACCCACTCAGGAAGTACACATGTCCTACAAAAATACATATCCGTACCTATTGACTCCCAGTTCGATCGGAAGTCATGCATGATCCAGCCGGAAACTGACAAGTCATTACCGCACAATCAAGAACGTCAGGTTATTGCAGCGCCGATCTTGATGACTTGAAAAGCCTATTTTTTCTCACCTGTAAATAAAATAAGACTCAATGGCCTTCTCTCACGGCGAAGTCCTCATCAACTTAATAAATAGTATTGACATCACAGCCTTAACAAGTTGTAATACGCGGTTCTATTGACCAGAGAAATCAGAGAAAGAAATGAAAAGAACTTATCAGCCCTCAGTTACAAAAAGAAAACGCACGCATGGATTTCGTGTTCGTATGAAAACTCGCGGTGGCGCAGCGGTCATTCGAGCACGCCGTGCTAAAGGAAGAGCTCGATTAAGCGTCTAATTTATAATTTTTAAGTTTGTTAAAATTCATTCGCTACCCAGAAATTGCCGGTTACATAACGCAGTAGAATTCACTGCGGTGATCAGCCTGAAAAATCAAGTAAGTGGCGACTTGCTCCAGGTGTATGCAAAACCCAATGGATTGACCTATGCACGACTAGGCATGATTGTTCCCAAAAAGATTGAGCGTCATGCAGTTAAACGCAATTGGATTAAGCGTATAGTTCGGGAAACATTTCGTAAAAATTGGCGTAGCGAATATGGCGATAATATGGATTGGGTAATACGGTTAAAACGATCGATTCGGAAAGATGAATCAATACGGCTAGTTAGTGAGGCTCAATCATTGATAATCGAATTACAGCAATGTCAAGACTACTGATTTTCTTGATAAGCTGTTATCAATATTGCATCAGCCCTTTAATGGCGCCTTCTTGCCGATTCAGTCCTACCTGTTCACAATATGCCCTCGAAGCATACGAAAAACATGGTTTTCTAAAAGGGACGATACTGACCGTATGGCGCCTACTGCGATGTAATCCCTGGGCTAAAGGTGGCTATGAACCGGTTCCTTAATATTCAAGGCTCAAAGCAAATAGATACATAGTCTTCTCAAGCAATAGACCCAACAAATACCTATTAGAATAAAGTAATTACACATCAATCCCCTGCCTCGACATGAGAAATTGGCAATATTTATACTTTAACTCTATTGTTATTGATTTTCTCAGTAGCGCAACGATATCAAGAAACCCAACCTGATCAGATAAACAATGGAAACAAAAAAACTCGTACTCATCATCATTTTTTCCACGTCACTTCTGTTTTTATGGGAAGCATGGCAACAAGAACTCAATCCACCGGCTTCTAAAGTTATGACGGGGGCGGACACCTCCAATTCATCCAATCAACGACATGATCCGCTTCCAGTACCGGGAGATGGTCTCACCTCATCGATTGCAGAGTCGAACGGAATTGCTGCTGGGATTGAAGGCGCCACTCCATCAATCACGCCGAATTTATTTGTCAATGGTGAAAAGATCACCGTCAAAACGGACATGGTCGTTGCGGAAATCGATACGGCCGGTGGCGATATCCGGCAACTCGGAATAATTGAGCATCCATCCCGCGAGGATGAAAGCAAGCCATATGAATTGCTGCTGGATAAAACCGCACGCTTTCAGGTTGCGCAATCTGGGCTCATTGGCGAAGGATTGCCCAGTCATAAAACAAAATATACGTTAGATTCTGATCAGTTTAATTATGAATTGGAACCCGGACAAGACAAAGTAGTGGTGCGCCTTCTTGCACCCGAGGCCGATGGTATACAGGTTGCTAAAATTTTCACCTTTCATCGTGGAAGCTATGTCATTGATGTGGAATTTGAAATCATAAATCATAGTGAAACCACCATCATTCCTTTCTCTTATTTTCAGATGCTGAGAGATGCCAATGACCCCACAGGCGCTAGCTCAATGGTTCATTCGTATACGGGTCCCGCGATGTACACCGAAGCAGAAAAATTTTTGAAAATAAAATTTTCGGATCTTGACAAGAATAAAGCAGAATACCCGACTAATGCCGACAATGGCTGGATAGCCATGCTGGAGCATTATTTTCTAACGGCATGGCTTCCACCGCAAAATACACCTCGGGAATATTTTGTAAAGCGCCTTGCACCGAACCAATACACCGCGGGCGTGATAGCACCTGTCGGAGCCGTTGAAGCCGGCCAAACCAAACATATCACCATGCCCTTCTATGCCGGTCCTCAAGAACAGAACAAACTAGCCGAACTGGCTCCTGGCTTGGAACTCACGGTTGACTATGGGTGGCTAACAGTATTGGCCAAGCCACTTTTCTGGCTTCTATCGTTTTATTACTCATGGGTAGGTAACTGGGGTGCAGCCATTATTCTATTGACGTTGACGGTCAAGCTGCTATTTTTCCCTTTGTCGGCAGCGGGGTATCGCTCAATGGCGAAGCTACGGGTAGCAACACCTAAACTGCAACGGATACGCGAACAATACGCCAGCGACCGGCAGCGCATGCATCAGGCCATGATGGAGTTTTACAAGGAAGAAAAAATCAATCCGATGGGAGGATGCCTGCCGATTCTGGTTCAGATTCCAGTATTCATCGCGTTATTCTGGACGCTGATGGCTGCCGTTGAACTGCGCTATGCGCCATTAGCCCTTTGGATCACGGATATGTCTGTACCTGATCCGTATTACGTGCTGCCGGTCATCATGGGTATTTCGATGTGGTTGCAATCAAAACTAAGCCCAACACCAGCCGATCCGATTCAGGCAAAAGTCATGCAGATTATGCCGATTGCTTTCAGCGTTTTCTTTTTCTTTTTCCCTGCCGGTCTTGTTCTTTATTCGCTGTGCAACAATATTCTTTCCATTCTGCAGCAATGGCAAATAACAAAGATGTATGAAAATAAATCGGCAGAGTCTGCAAATAAGGGAAATAACAAAATAAAAAGAAAAACCCAGCCAGAAGCTTCTGTTGAGAAATCGCAACTCGCTGCCTCTGCCGACGATCTGGCCGAAGACCAAGTAGCCACTACCGACAACACAGTTGCGGAACACGCTCAAAAGCCGAGCCCCAGCGTTACCAACGCCGCAACTAAAGGCAAGATTCCGGTCAAGTCAAAAGGCAATGTATCCCATAAAAAATCAAGAAAGAGATAAACGCAAAACTCTGATAGTGACGATTCAAGGGAGTTCAGAAAGATACATCACAAGCGGTCAGGCAAGGCGAATTAAGTGAAAAAACGTAGTTTATAAATGATAAATGAGTTTTTTGACAATATTTCAATTCCTTGCATGACCGAATGCAGATTCTCGTCTTTTTTCAGAATAATCCGCAGTGCATGGTATACACTCAATAGTCATGGTGAGCGCTGATATCATTGCAGCCATTGCCACACCACCAGGTCGCGGCGGCATAGGCATCATTCGTATTTCCGGCAAAAATCTGACAGAACTTGCCAAGAAAATCATCGGCAATCTCCCCAAACCACGCTACGCCCAGCTAAGTCAATTTCAGGATAATGAAAAGCAAGCGATCGATCAGGGAATCGCTGTGTATTATCCGGCTCCGCATTCGTATACCGGCGAAGATGTGCTTGAATTGCAGGGTCATGGCGGGCCTGCAGTCATGAACTTACTGCTGACGCAATGCCTTGCAGCTGGTGCTCGTTTGGCGCAGCCCGGTGAATTTACATTGCGCGCCTATCTCAATAATAAAATGGATTTGGTGCAAGCCGAAAGCGTAGCCGACATCATTGAAGCCAGCACTAGCGAAGCTGCTCGTTGTGCCGTCAATTCTCTGCAAGGCAGATTCTCATTAAAGATTGATGAAGTCGTCAATTCTCTGATCACGCTGCGCATATTGATCGAAGCCACTCTGGATTTTCCCGAAGAAGATATTGATAACATGCAACTGCTTCACCTCCGCGCTAGCCTTAATGACATCAATACACAGCTTGAACAAATTTTCAGCTCAGCCCGGCAAGGAAATTTATTGCAAGAAGGTATCAAGATTGCGCTGGTCGGTGCGCCGAATGTAGGAAAATCGACGCTACTGAATCAACTGGTCGAGGATGAAGTTGCCATCGTTACCGATATTCCCGGTACTACCCGCGACACCATTCAACGCACCATTACCATTGAAGGTGTGCCGGTGCATGTCATCGATACGGCGGGGCTTAGAGAAACGACTGACATTGTCGAGCGAAAAGGCATTGAGCGCACCCATGCAGTCATGAAAGACGCGCATATGATCATCGAATTGATCGACACCGGCCATCCCCTTCCTGATCAGAACAATGCGGCCATTTGTCACATAATCGCTGAAAAACCGCATATCGTTGCCTATAATAAAATCGACCTATCCAATGAGTCTCCCAGGATTGCCCAAGATAAAAATCGCACATGCCTTTATATTTCCGCTAAAACCGGAGACGGCGTCGAACTGCTTCGCCAAACCATACTAAAAACTGCAGATTGGCAATTTCACCACGCCGGGGAAGGCGTCTTCACAGCCCGACAACGCCATCTGACAGCGCTGATCCTAGCTAAAACACATATTGACACAGCACTAAACCTCACTGAAAACAGCCTTTCTCTGGAATTACTGGCTGAGGAACTGAGGCTCGCACAAAATGCGTTATCCTCAATCACGGGCGAATTTACTGCTGACGACCTACTCGGAGAAATTTTTTCCCAGTTTTGTATCGGGAAATAGGATTTTGTCTAAAGCCTCATCAACAAAATGCCGCTGACTTACCCAACTCTGACATTTAAACTTGGCGATCTATGCGTTTAGGAATACTCGAAGATGAAGTCACTCAGATATCAATCTATGAACTTCTCTTTTCTCCAACCCGACACCAATATGAATTTTTCGGAACAATTTCCTCGTTTATGGAAGCACTTAAAGATGATAAATTTGACCTTCTCATCATCGATTGGATGTTACCTGATGGCACCGCCGAGGAAGTGCTCAACTGGGTTCGTAAAACACTGCATTCGACTATCCCGATCATATGTGTCACATCGCGCAATAACGAAACCGATGTAGTCAGCGCACTACATCTGGGAGCTGATGATTATTTCGTAAAGTCACCCCGATATTTTGAGTTACTCGCCCGAATTGAATCCTTGGCGCGGCGCAATCGGGGAAAACAAACTCCCTTCCACCTTCAGTTCGGTACTTACGAAATTAATCAAGAAAATCAAGAAATCATCGTGGCCGGAAAACGCGCCGATCTTACGCAAAAAGAATTTTTGCTCGCCTGTTATCTCTTCCAGAATCCAAACAAGCTCCTGTCACGGGTTCATTTGCTGGAAAAAATCTGGGGGTTAGCTGCGGAAATCGATACCCGCACGGTTGACACGCATATCAGTCGCATCCGTAATAAACTCAATTTATCCTCTCAGAATGACTGGGATATCACAACGATTTATGGCTATGGTTATCGATTGCAACAAGCCAAGCATCTTGCATTAACATAGTCACTCGCCATGTTTACTGAAAATGTTCGGTCAGTAAGAATTCATTCAAAGTAGTCGTTGGTCTTAAAGCAATCATTTCACTCAGAAATGCATGCTCAAGCGTCGCTCGCAGGCTATCGAATGCAGTGTCGATCGATATGTGTATTGTTGGTGCATTCGCCATAACAGTAACTGACCACTTCGGCAGCCAATTGACCGTGGCTTGCGCCTCCAGGCGCAGGTTTTGCCGCCGGTGATTTTTTAGGCATTTTTGCATTTGTCGTGGATCAAATCCGAATTCACTGTCGAGCAGTATGTCCTGCCGCGACTCGGCATCTGCGCTATGGTCGTTCGTTTTGTTGTCGTTGGTCGACATCCCAGAATTCTTAGTCATTGAAACATCGATTCAAGGGCAGTCAGATGAAGGTATCACGCATCAGCTCTGTAACAAGTCGTTCACTTCCGTCGAGTCAAAGTATTTTAGATCGAAAGATTCTCCATGCCAATCAAGCATATCCTGGTGTTCAGGGTGATTGGAATCGGCGATGGCGTCGAGAAACATGTGGTATCCCGGCGGACCGCCAACATCTTACGGCGGGCAGGCGCGGCTGCCTTTAAGACAAGCCGGCAGTTTAATTTTTGTTTCAAATGGGATAATTTTTTCCAAAATCAGGTCATGATCCCAACCATCACCAAAATCGTAGGTATATCGCAATTTTCCTTTTCCTGCTTCAGCACCTGATCGATGCGGAATTCAGACTCATCGTGCATATCCGACGGAGAGTCTTCTTCCGGCACGCCATATCGCTCTCTGCCCTTGACAAATTCATGCAGATGCGAAGCTGTCCAACCCATCACGATCTGTACCACAAGATGCAGATCCGCCAGACTGTCAGTGCTAACGATCAAAAACCGACGCCATATTGGCGGGCGGATGTGACTTAATGTAATTTTTAATTGATAAATGGATCGTAGCAATTTTGCTGCAGAAGACACAGCCATAACGAACTCCTAAAACATAATCATATAATTGGTTTTCAGCGACAGCCACATTATAGTCTCAATGAAGTACTTAGCTTCTTTAGGTGTGCCGGATTTTACTCTGTTAGAATCATTTACGTTTTGATTACCACACGTATATTCTCATTATGAACCTCGATTTTCCTCTCGATCATATTCGCATCGTGCTTAGCCACACCAGTCATCCTGGCAATATCGGTGCAGCAGCACGAGCGATGAAAACGATGGGGCTGCGTTCGCTGTTTTTGATCAATCCAAAGTTATTTCCCGATGCAGAGGCAGAGGCACGCGCTGCGCATGCCACCGATGTTTTGGAACGAACCACAGTTTGTACAGATATCGATCAGGCATTCGATCAGACCGTGCTAGCTGCTGCGGTGACAGCACGACCACGGGGATTATCGCATGACGTACTGGATGCGCGACAAGGCGCACGGGAACTGATCCGTCACGCACAACGCCAACCTGTAGCGTTACTGTTTGGTCGTGAAAGCTCGGGACTGACAAGTGAAGAAGTCAACAGGTGTCAGATCGTCATCCACATTCCCACCAACCCAGAGTATCCTTCGCTAAATCTGGCCAGCGCGGTGCAGGTCATGACCTATGAATTGCGCATGGAATCGATTGAACAAACACAAGCGGCCCCTCGAGCTTCACCTGTCCAGAGCAGCGTTTACCAGCCCGCTAGTTTCAATGAACTGGAGGCCCTGTACCAGCACTTGGAAATATTGATGATCACCAGCGACTTTCTCGATCCGCAAAAGCCCAAGCGATTGATGTCGCGTATCCGTAGGATGTTTGCCCGCGCGCGACTGGAAAAAGAAGAAGTGCAGATATTGCGCGGCATACTGACCTCATTGGGAAAACGCTGGTAAACCTCCTACCCATCAATTTTCCTTGATCAGCGTTCCCACACCTTGATCGGTCAAAATTTCCAGCAACAGCGCATGCTCGACACGTCCATCGATGATGTGGCAGGATTTGACGCCTTTCTTGACCGCATCCAGTGCGGAACCAATCTTGGGCAGCATGCCGCCCGAAATGGTGCCATCGGCAAACAATTCATCGACGCGCTGTGCAGTGAGTCCAGTCAGCAATCTGCCTTCTTTGTCCATGACCCCAGGAATATTGGATAGCAAGATCAGTTTCTCAGCTTGCAGAATTTCCGCTAGTTTGCCAGCCACCAGATCGGCATTGATATTGTAGGATTCACCATCGCTACCGACACCGATCGGTGCAATGACCGGTATAAAATCCTGTGTATCGAGTAAGGCAATCAGCGCGGGGTCGATCGATTCAATCTCACCGACCTGACCAATATTGATCCATTTCCCAGCCGTTTCACGATCTGGCATTAACATTTTCTTGGCGCGCATAAATGCCCCGTCCTTGCCGGTTAAACCCACCGCTTTACCGCCATGCCGGTTGATCAGGTTGACGATGTCTTTGTTGACGGAACCACCGAGCACCATTTCAACCACGTTCATTGTTTCAGCATCGGTTACTCGCATACCTTGGATGAATTCACCTTGTTTGCCGACACGCTTGAGCATGTCGTCGATTTGCGGACCTCCGCCATGTACCACGACAGGATTCATGCCAACCAATTTCAGTAACACTACATCACGTGCAAATCCTTGCTTGAGATTTTCCTCGACCATGGCATTACCGCCGTATTTGATGACAATGGTTTTACCATGGAATTTTTGAATGTAAGGCAGTGCCTCAGCCAAAATTTTTGCTTTGCTTTTTCCATTCGCTTGAGGAATCTGTGTCATTGTGTTGATCTATCGAAAGTTATATATGAGGTGTTTCTTGATTTGCCTTATTTTAAAGCAATCTGCAAGAATTTTTCATCTCGGAGGAGATCCAGCAAGCTTAACTGCTGCCACACTCGCCCTTCAGAGTCTTCATAGTGATCGGTGATTCCTATAGAATGTTTTTTCTTTGGCGCTTTAACAGAATTAAAATCAGACAGATTACGGATTCCCAGCATATTATTCACAACAAAGCCGCCAAAAATTTTATTGTTTAATGATGCCAGCAGGATTCGGGATTTCAATGTGAAGGGAGCTGAATTGCCGCAGAGGTATACTGACAGGTCCGTAATTCCATACAAATTCCCTCGAACGTTCGCTAATCCGATAAACCACGACTGTGTCAATGGAACTCGCGCCAGTTTGGGGATCGGAATAACTTCACTCACCTCCGTCATGGGAATAAGATAACGGTCTTCGCCGATCAGCACCCCCAGTACAGCAGTTGGGGCATTATTATTGGAAACGTGATTGGATTGATTATCTATCGGTTGCTCTTTTTGAGTATCCATCATGGCTAATATGTCATTCGCTTGAACAGGATTTTAAACGATCGAATATACGTTATGCTGTTATTTTACTGTATTATCGGGCATCAAAATTTGAATTCTTTGGAGTGAAGAAAATGAAGGTTTTCAAACAATACTGGCTGAGCTCGCCATTGCTGTTGCTGTTTCTGCTTATGTCTGGCTGCGTACCTATGTTTGCAGTTGGAACGGCGGCTGGAACTGGGGCATACATTTCAGAAGATCGAAGAACCAGCGGTATGTTCATAGAAGACGAGGGAATCGAATTAAAAAGCTCTAGACGAATTCATCAGCAGTTTGGTGATTCAGTACATGTCAATGTCACCAGCTATAACCGTATCGTGTTGCTTACAGGTGAAGTTCCTAATGAAACCATCAAAATTGATCTCGAACGGTTGATCATGGGTGTTGATAATGTAAGGAAAATATTCAATGAAATCAGTGTTGGACCTTCAACTACGTTGGCTTCCAGAAGCAACGATACCTTAATCACATCCAAAGTCAAGGCGCGCTTTCTTGCTGAACGCAAATTTCAAATCAATCACGTCAAAATTGTGACTGAAAATGAAGTTGTTTATTTACTCGGGGTCGTGTCACATCAAGAAGGAGAGAATGCCGCTCAGATTGCCAGTTCTACTTCCGGCGTGAAAAAGGTCGTTAAAGTATTCGAATATAATCGTTAATTTTGCACATACATGGCGCAACTTTCTGACAAGCTATTGGCCGAATTAGAAATTATTTTTCCTCCGGATCGTTTTTTGACTGATCCGGTCGATTGCTACAGCTATGCTTACGATAACAGCCGGAAAATATTTCCGCCTGATGCAGTAATATTTCCTGTGAATACTGCTGAAGTACAGCAGATCGTTACGCTATGCAATCACTTTCGGGTTCCGCTCATTCCGCGCGGTAGAGGTACCGGAACCGCAGGAGGAAGCTTACCTGAATTTGGCGGCATCGCTCTATCCATGGAGCGTATGATCAATATCCTTACGGTAGATGCTGCCAATCGGGTCATTATCGCCGAGCCAGGTGTTTTGAATCAGTCGATACAAGATGCCGCCAGACCGTATGGCTTTTTCTGGCCCCCTGATCCTTCAAGTGCGATGTTTTCGACGATTGGAGGCAATATTGCAACCTCTGCTGGTGGCCCGCATGCGGTCAAATATGGAACGACACGAGATCACGTATTAGGTTTAAAAGCTGTCACCGGAAAAGGCGATTTCATTACCACGGGCTGTTACACCACAAAAGGTGTGGTTGGTTATGATTTGACGCGGCTTTTGATTGGTTCAGAAGGCACCTTGGCAGTCATTACAGAAGCAACGCTCAAACTGACTGCAATGCCCAAAGCATTAGCTGGCATTACCGCACATTTTCGAGATTTGCCCAGTTGCACCGAGGCTATCGTTAGAATCATGTCATTACCTCAACTACCTAGTGCTTTGGAGTTTCTCGATAATGGCTCACTTAAGCTGATACGTAATCGATACTCCGATATGTTGCCATTCGATACTCACGCCATGCTCATGGTCGAAGTAGAAGGATCGGAAAATGATATTCCTGACTCAATTTCCGCTGTGCTTGATGCCTGCCGGAGTGATGGACTAATCCGCGCAAGTCAGGTAGAAAGCACCGCATTGTTATGGAAAGCTCGCAAGGCTTTATCTCCTCTACTAAAAGAAATCGCTCCTAAAAAGATTAATGAAGATGTCGTGGTTCCCGTGAGCACTCTCCCTCAGTTCTTAGAAGGTCTGTCACGACTATGCGCGTATCATCAGCTCCATAATGTTAACTTTGGTCATGCAGGCAATGGCAATATTCATGTCAATTTATTGATTGATCCGAACAATAAAGAAGAAGTGACACGCGCTGAGCATTGCCTGAACCAAATATTTGACTTAGTCATTCAATTACGGGGTACGTTATCAGGTGAACACGGTGTTGGAAGTGAGAAACGAGCGTTCATCACGAAGGAAATTGATCAGACTACACTTAACCTGATGCGCGAGATTAAGCGTTTATTTGACCCGAATGATATTTTAAATCCTGGAAAGGTATTTCCTGCAATTTAGAAACCTGGACTAGGAAAATTCTACAATAAAAATGCTGTATCTGTATTTATACGCTCTCTCCTCGGTTTCGTTGTGCTTGCAATCTTCTAATTGATAAAAGAATAACTAAGCACAACGAATAGGTCTCTAGTGGATGTAGTTTAGAAAAAGAAATAATGATCTACAAGTAGCGCCACAAATAACAATGCAAGATAGAGAATCGAATATCGAAAAGCTTCTCTCGCAAGTTGATCGCTGTAATTACGATAGATCGCGATCGCGTAAAACATAAAAATACCATTAAGTATTAAAGAACTGGCTAAATAGATTAATCCACCCATTTGTGTTACATAAGGCATTGTTGTTACGACGCATAATATGACGGTATATAGCAATACCTGCAATTTAGTGAATTGATCGCCATGAGTGACAGGCAACATAGGCATTCCAATCGATGCATATTCTTTTTTACGATATAAGGCCAATGCCCAGAAATGTGGCGGTGTCCATGCAAAAATAATCAAAAACAAAAGTAATGCATCACTAGCGATTTCACCGGTCACAGCTGTCCAACCCAGCACTGGCGGCATAGCGCCAGAAGCTCCACCGATTACAATATTTTGTGGCGTTAGAGGCTTAAGAATAACGGTGTAAATAATGGCGTACCCGACAAATGTTCCGAGGGTTAACCACATTGTCAGTTCATTCGTCCAATGATAGAGGATGAATAATCCTAAGCCGCCAACTAGGCTCAAAAAAAACAACGTCTCAGGTACGCTAACTTTACCTTGTGGCAATGGTCTGCCTTTGGTTCTAGCCATCACTGCGTCCATTTTCTGCTCTACAAGGCAATTCAATGCTGCCGCCGCTCCGGCAACTAAGGCGATTCCCACGGTTGCAGAAATTAGAGTGTCCAGTGGTACTGCGCCTGGAACTGCCAAAAACATACCAATTACTGCGGTAAATACAATTAGCGATACAACCCGCGGCTTAGTCAATCGGTAGAATTGATTGATACGCGATGCAGTTTCATGCCACATCATGCTTGTTGCCATTTTACTAATCTCCTCTATACATTCGTATAATTAAATTATTCCGCGCTAATGTTCTATTTGAGAAACATGTAAAAGTCTTTTGATGTCATTACCCATCTTTTTTCCATCTATTTTTTCAGGAAAACGCATCATTAAATTACCAATTGGATCAAGCAGATATATATGCTTATTGCGAACATCCGCTGTTTCAAACAAATTTATGATTTCGCTATCTCTATCGCGGACTATGTAAGCCCCTTCGTGCTCCTTTACTAGCTCTGGGTCCGGTTCAATATCATCATTGATCAACCATAGCCGTTCGATGCGGTGCTTTTCTTTTCCTTGCACCAGTCGAACTTGTCGCATGAAATATAATTTTTCCTTACATGATTCATCGCATCGACCAGAATCTACCGTTACCAATACCCATTTGCCATGCAAATCTTTCATTCTAAGAATTGTATTATCTGTAATGCTTGTGCCTTTACCTGTTACCTTCACGATCGACAATAAATCACCATAGTGCTTGCTTTCTGGTCGGTAATCAAAAAAATACAAAGCATACGAAATAACAACTGGTGCGCACATCAAGGCTAGTAATAGCAAAAATTTACGCCGATTTGTTTTTTGAATTTGTTCGTTTGACATTCAATACTAAAAAAATAATTATTGTTGTTATGGCCAATGAAAACCATTGCATGGCGTAACCATAATTTTTCGACGATCCCGAGTCGTTTTTTTCCCAATCTCTAACCAATCCGTCGTTAAATTTATCTTTCTGCAGAATCAGAATTGGCTGCAGATCAACGCCTATAATCTTTTCATAGCTTCGCAAATCGAGTTTGTCCCAAACCTTGCCATGATTGATTGAATCTGATAATTCTAGCGTTCTTACTTCTGGCGATGCTACTACACCAGTAACTTTTATCATTCCTTTCATTTCAGGTATATCTGGCAGAATTTCTCTGTTATGACCAGTTGCTACCCATCCTCTATTAATTGCGACACTAAATCCGCTATTCAAAATTTTCAGAGGTGTTATGACATGATAACCAGCGCGACCTTTATAGGTTTTGTTATCTATTAATATCGTTTGTTCGGCAAGGTATTCACCTTCTATTTCAACCTCTCGAAATTGAAAATCTTCTAATTTTACTAACGATTTTGGTAATGCAATGGCAGGATGTCTGGCATACTCCTCTAATCGTTTGTACTGCGTATCCTTCTCCTCCGCACGAGATAATTGCCATTTCCCCAGTTCAACAAAGATTAAGACAAAAATCGCAGAGATTATGATTGCCCACAATTGAGGTTTGAAACGATATCCAAAGACAATCATAACTAATACAAAATGACTACTAATATTAACTGCAATTCGAAGGTGCTCGGAAAATTCTCAATCTATATCCAATTGCGATTAACAATTTGATATTGAATCGCGTGAATACCTAAATTTATTACAACTAAAATGTGCATTATGAATTTATTTAAGCCTATTCATAATGCACATTGTGTATTTTTAAAATTGTTATGTATTACTTACATTAAGTATACAAACACGAACAATCCTAACCATACCACGTCAACAAAGTGCCAATACCATGCCACACCTTCAAAACCAAAATGATGTTCTGGAGTAAAGTGTCCCGCTACGCTACGGAAGTAGATAACGATCAGCATAATTGTTCCAATGGTCACATGAAAGCCATGAAAACCAGTCAACATGAAGAACGTTGAACCATATGCACCCGTTGTAAGTTTTAAATTAAGATCATTATAAGCATGCACATATTCATATGCTTGGCAGGCAATAAACAATGCTCCAAGAAATATGGTTGCTAACAACCATAATTTTAAACCATCACGTCTGTTTTCTTTTAATCTCCAGTGCGCTATGGTGATTGTAACGCCTGAAGTCAGCAATAAGAACGTATTAAAAGCGGGCAGTCCCCATGCGCCCATTGGCGTAAATGGGTCATGAGTTCCTGGTCCAGCTGTCGGCCATTTGCCATCATAGGCAGACCAGAAACTATTGCCCAATACCGTGCTTTCTTCAATTAACCAAGGTATAGACAAATTTCGCATGTAATACAATGCACCAAAAAATGCACAGAAGAACATAACTTCAGTAAAAATAAACCAACTCATTCCCCAACGGAAAGAACGATCAACTTGAACTCCATATTTACCACTTTCGCTTTCCCGTGCTACGGTTCCAAACCATCCAAACAGCATATATATCAAGATAGAAAAACCAACTGCTAACAACCCGTAACCCAGTTCAATTTTGTTCATCGTCAGTGCCGCGCCTGATCCCATGAACAAAATGGCCGTAGATCCAATAATTGGATACATTGACGGAGCTGGGACGTAATAATGTCCTGATTCTTGACTCATTCTTTTCTCCTCCTACTTATTGATTTATTTGATTCTAACCCACCACCAAACGAACTACTAACATTATGCCAAGTACAAATATTATTGCTCCGATAATTCCTCCAATGATAACTTGAGCTGGTTTTAACGAAGCTGCATCGCTTTCGAGATCACTTTTTTTGCGTATCCCCGCAAAGGCAAACATGACAGCTTTAGCAATTTGCCAAACGGTAGCTTTATTTTGCTCGTCAGTAATTTTTTTCCCCTTTATGTTCTCACTTCTTAACAGGAACATTACCTTCTGGAAGTTCAAAAAAAGTGTATGAAATTGTTACTGTTTGTACATCAATCGGCAATCCAGGTTCGATCACGAATTGCACCGGCATTTGTCGAGTTTCATTTGGTTTCAATACCTGTTTTGTAAAGCAAAAGCATTCAAATTTCTTCAAATGCTTATCCAGAAAACGAGGACTATAACTAGGTATTGCTTGACCATTAATTTCCCGTTCTGAATTATTTGTAATTTCATACATCACATTGACAGATTCACCCGGATGAATTCGAGCGCTGGTTTGCAATGGCTTAAAACTCCAAGGTAATCCTCGAGTATTTGCATCAAACTCCACTGTAATCCAACGCTCTTCATCCACTTTGTTGTCTTTTACTAATACATCCGGTTTTAGAAGATTATTTATGCCAGTTACTTCGCAAAACTTTTCATAGAATGGCACGAGCGCAAATCCAAAAACAAACATGATTAATGTAAAAATGAGCAATTTATTTCTCATTAAAACATTTGCACTTGATGAAGCATTTTTTACCATTCTTTTATAATAACTGCCAAATAAAGTCCTAAAACCGTAATCAAAAGAAATATCGCTGTTCTATATTTCTTACGCTTGATATTTGAATCTGTTTCCTGTGACATATGCTTTTCTTTATTAATTCACAACAGGTGGTTTTTCGAAGCTATGATACGGTGCAGGAGTGGGCAAATGCGTCCATTCCAATGTTGTTGCACCATCCCAAGGTTTTTGAGGCGCTTTTTCTCCACTACGAATAGTACTAATCATAATGTAAAGGAAAAGAATCTGCGACAGTCCAAATCCAAACGCTCCAATGCTTGAAATCATATTGAAGTCAGCAAATTGAAGATTGTAGTCTGGGATTCTACGTGGCATCCCTGCCAACCCTAAGAAATGTTGCACAAAGAAGGTCAGGTTAAAGAAGAACATGGACAACCAGAAGTGCCATTTACCCAAGGTTTCATTGTACATACGCCCTGTCCATTTTGGAATCCAGTAGTACGCTCCGGCAAACAATGCAAACAGCGAACCAGAAACCAGCACATAGTGAAAATGTGCAATAACGTAATAGGTATCTTGAACTTGAATATCAATTGGAACAATTGCGCAAATCACACCGCTGAACCCACCGATTACAAACAAAAAGATAAATCCGATTGAAAATAACATCGGTGTTTCAAACGACATGGAACCGCGCCACATCGTGGCAGTCCAGTTAAATACTTTCACACCAGTAGGCACAGCAATCAACATTGTGGCATACATGAAAAACAACTGCCCAACTGTAGGCATACCTGCTGTAAACATGTGATGAGCCCATACTACGCAAGAAAGAATTGCAATAGATGCTGTTGCATAAACCATTGAAGAATAACCGAATAATGGTTTGCGCGAGAAAGTTGGGATCACTTCAGATACGATACCAAAGGAAGGCAAAATCATGATGTAAACCTCTGGATGTCCGAAGAACCAGAAAATATGCTGGAACATAACTGGGTCACCACCGCCTGCAGCATTAAAAAAACTTGTACCAAAGTGACGATCTGTAAGCAGCATAGTTACAACGCCCGCTAAAACTGGCATCACCAGTACAAGCAAATACGCAGTAATTAACCAGGTCCAGACAAACATTGGCATTTTCATCAATGTCATGCCAGGGGCACGCATATTTAAAATGGTAGTAATGATATTAATCGAGCCCATGATTGAGGAAGCCCCCAAAATATGAACAGCAAAAATCATTAAATCCACGCCCAGTCCACCCTGGGTAGATAATGGAGGATAAAACGTCCATCCACCCGCAGCTGCACCACCAGGCACAAAAAATGAGCTCACCAGCAATGTTGCTGCAGGAATCAACAACCAGAAACTCCAGTTATTCATTCTAGCAAACGCCATATCTGGCGCACCAATCATCAAGGGTACCTGCCAGTTAGCAAAACCCACAAAAGCGGGCATAATGGCACCAAAAACCATAATCAGGCCATGAAGCGTTGTAAACTGATTAAATAATTCTGGTTGAAGAATTTGAATTCCTGGTTGAAACAATTCAGCACGGATACCCAATGCCAATGTTCCGCCAGTAAGAAACATCGTAAAACTGAACCACAAATACATCGTGCCAATGTCTTTGTGATTGGTCGTTGTAATCCAGCGCATTATTCCGCTTGGATGATGGTCGTCATGTTCGTGACCGTGTGCGTCACCATGTACTGCTGCCATATTTATCTCCTTTTACTTGTTTTCTACATGCATTGATGTTTTAACAGCAGATGAGCTTTGCTGAGCTACCCATTTGCTATACTCACCCGCTTCCATCACTTCCACCACAATCGGCATGAATCCGTGATCTTTACCACATAACTCGGCACATTGCCCACGATAAACTCCAGGCTTATCTGCTGTAAACCATGTGTCACGAATAAAACCCGGAACAGCATCCTGTTTAATTCCTAGGGCTGGAATCCACCAAGCATGGATTACGTCATTGGCAGTTAAAATAATGCGCACTTTTTTACCGACTGGCACAACCACGCGATTGTCCACTTCTAATAAATAGTTTTCTCCTTTAGGCGCTTTATTTTCAACCTGAGCTCTAGGTGTTGATAATTTGCTATAGAAGCTGATACCTTCACCTTCGCCCTGAAGATAATCATAACCCCACATCCATTGATATCCTGTAGCTTTAATAGTCATATCAGGGCTCGACGTATCCTTCATTGCTATGACTGTTTTTGTAGCTGGATATGCCATCACAACAAGAATAATACAAGGTATAACAGTCCAGATTATCTCAACGGCCGTACTATGATGAAAATTCGCTGCTTTGTAACCTAATGACTTACGATGTTTCAGCACCGAATAAAACATGACGCCAAAAACACCTATAAATATCACCAGGCAAATCCACATAAGCAGTATATGCTGATCATAAATATCTTTTGCTATAACACTCTGCGGTTCTGGTAAATTATATTTAGACCCTAACGCAATGCTTGAGTACAAAGCAAGAGCGGATACCCCCGCCAGGGTTGCTACTGATTTACTTCTCATATTTCCCCCCACATGATTACTAATTTTACAGATTTCAGGTACGACTAACGCTAAAAACCTGAACGTTTATCCAAGTTCAGCCAGCTTACGGAAGTCATACGTCAAAATCCAGTTTTGGTGAAACCATACCATGATTGACGATAATTAAATTTCCTTGGCCGAATTTCCTTATTATCCGCAACTTAGATTTTATTAGTTATAGAGATCTTCTACATGCTAATTAATCGAGCGGAAATTCTAGCATGTCACTCTTACTCAAACAAGGAAAATTCATGATTCTTATAGCAATATTACCCTGCTTATAAAATGGTATTGCTTGGATGCGATTCCAAAAATTTCCTTATAAAAAAAATTTTCTCCCCATTTTTGAGAGATTTGATCTCAAAAATAGAGAGTTCAGTTTCACTCTTTTATGCAGGATTTCATACTCATCCATCACACCAATTTAATCAGAAGCACAATGAATAGAAAAACAACAACAATAGGAATAGCAAAACTTAACCAATCCACTATAGTGGCCTTTGGACTGTGATTTAACATTTCTCGTGTTCTAGGAAACAAAACTACGATAAATATCACTAGGGCCAAGGCAGAAAAAATTTGCATCCAATCCATTTTATTCTCTTTATAAAAACAAACCCCCGGTCATGCCGGGGGTTTGTTATTCAAACACCGAATTAACTAATCATCATTACTCATGATGCCTAGAATTTGTAGCAAGCTAATAAAAATATTGAAAATTGTCATATACAAACCAATTGTTGCCAATACATAATTTGTTTCACCGCCATGAATGATTCTACTTGTATCGTACAAAATAAATCCGCTCATGGTCAAAATGACTGCTGCTGAAATCATTAATGACATTGCCGGTATCTGTAAAAATATATTGGCTAGTGCAGCTAGCAAAATCAACAGAAAACCAATCATCAAAAAGCCACCCAAAAAACTGAAGTCCTTTCGTGTAACAAGCGCGTATACAGACAATCCCATAAAAATGACACCCGTCCCTGCCAGTGATATCGTAATGATATTATTTCCATTCGGCAAAGACGCATACATCGTTAAAATCGGCCCCAATCCAAATCCGAGCAAGCCAGTGATTAAAAAAACAATACCTATCCCGGCCGTCGAATTTGCAAATCGCGGTAATACGAACATCGCAATTACCATTCCTCCGATGACTGAAATCAAATAAGTCATCGGAGGCATATTCAAAAACATGGATAATGCTGCCGTTAAGCCACTGAACAATAGTGTCAATGACAACAGCAAATAAGTATTGCGTAATACTTTATTGGTTAATACTGCAGAAGACGCGCTGCGCATTACTGTCGAATAATTTTGATTCATTTATTACGATCTCCGTTTTAATTAATACAACTTATTCTGGACAAAATTAAGACTCTTGTGTCCAACGTATAGTTCAAATTCCCTATCGTACCGACTTAACTAGAAACATAATCTGCGGGTTCAGTGATAACAATGTGAATCATACAATTAAGTAGTTTTGGAAAGTGCAAAATTATAAATAAGAAAGAACCCCCCACGTTCAACTAATGTTATGTTGAGACTAATTTCTCCTCCTTCAAAATCAGCCTTACCCGAGTAATTAATATGTTTCTCTCCTATCAAGGAAAATGCACTGGCCATGCGGGAAAAATTCAATTCCTGAAGAGATTTAAATCGTCCAAACTGACGATAATCGGTTAATATATTTTCTAATTGCTCATCAGTTATCGCCTGTTTCGTCTCTGGCGCCAAATGAAGCAACAGCAGCGATTTATCCCAACTAGAGATCTCCTTTAAAATTTGTGTGATTGCCGGCTCTGCACTTCGGCTGTAATAATCTTTCTCTCGACCTGTATAAAAAAAAAGCATGATTGCCAATGTTAAGAATGCAGCAACTATGATGCGAAGTGTCTGAACGTGCATATTTAGTCAAAATTCATTAATTATCTTCCCAGAGGTAACCATTCCTACAATTCTGTGGAAGTGTTATATCAAAATGTCGGTAAGTAGCTATCGTAGCCACACGTCCTCTGGGCGTTCGTTTTAGAAAACCCTGCTGAATCAGATAAGGTTCGAGTACATCTTCAATCGTATCACGTTCCTCGCTGATCGCTGCAGCGAGATTATCAATGCCTACCGGACCTCCATTGAATTTCTGCACAATCGCCAACAGCAACTTTTGATCCATCATATCCAGACCGACTGAATCCACATCCAGCATGTTCAGCGCTTCATCAGCCACCGGACGAGTAATGCACCCGTCAGCTTTAACTTCAGCGAAATCACGAACCCGGCGCAATAATCGATTGACTATTCGCGGAGTTCCTCTTGAACGCCGCGCAATCTCAAAAGAGCCATCTGCTGAGATTATCACATTCAGCAATCGAGCCGAGCGTATAACTATCTTACTGAGTTCAACCGGAGTATAAAACTCGAGGCGCGAAACTATTCCGAAACGATCCCGCAATGGATTGGTCAGCATGCCGGCCCGGGTTGTAGCTCCAACTAGTGTAAAGGGAGGCAAATCCAATTTCACAGATCGTGCTGCCGGGCCTTCACCGATCATGATATCCAGTTGAAAATCTTCGAGTGCTGGATAAAGAATCTCCTCAACCACTGGAGACAATCGGTGTATTTCATCGATAAACAGAACATCATTCGATTCTAAATTAGTCAGCAAAGCAGCCAAATCACCTGGGCGTTCAAGAACTGGACCAGAAGTCTGGCGTAAACTGACTCCCATCTCTCGAGCAATTATATGAGCCAAGGTAGTTTTTCCCAAACCCGGCGGACCAAATAACAAAACATGATCGAGGGCCTCATGGCGTTTTTTTGCTGCTTTAATAAAAATCTGTAGCTGTGTGAGAATTTTTTCCTGCCCAACGTATTCGTCAAATTGCTTAGGCCGGAGCGCACGCTCAAGCACATCTTCTTGAGAAGATGATGAAACTGCGGTGACTAATCGATCAGTTTCTATCATGAAATCCCCTGTATCACGCTTTCTTACTTTTCTTTAGATAATAATTGCAAGGCTTGCCTGATTCCATCGGATAATGACTCATGATTGTCAACACTTTTGATGGCCCAAGCAACCTCACGCTCACTATAACCCAATGAAATCAATGCATTCATAATATCGTTAGAATAAGAACATGATGATGATGACACATGATCTAAATCCCGGACTGTGGGACTCAATTTATCACGTAATTCCAATATCAAGCGTTCGGCTGTTTTCTTTCCAATTCCGGGAACCATAGTAAGCCGGGCACTATCCCGCGATGCTATCGCTTGATACAATTCCGAAACGCTCAAACCGGAAAGAAGAGCCAATGCCATTCTTGCTCCGATACCAGAAATCTTTATCAGTGCGCGAAATGTCTGCCGTTCTGATTCTGTTAAAAATCCAAACAATAAGTGCATATCTTCACGAATTACCAGGTGCGTATAAAGCATTACTGAAGCACCACTTTCAGGAAGATCATAAAACGTGCTCATAGGCACATCTATTTCATAACTTACACCCTGCACCTCTAGTAATACTTGGGGAGGCTGTTTTTCACGCAAAACACCTGCGAGACGACCGATCATACAAGCCGCCCCCGCTTCATACGGTAACCAGTCAATTGAATATTTCCTAAACTCAATCCTGTGTGTGCATGGCAGATAGCACACGCCAAAGCGTCTGCGGCATCAGTGCTCGGATTATCGATTAAATTCAGCAAACGCATTACCATTTCTTGTACTTGATTTTTTCTGGCATGACCATTGCCGACTACCGCTTGTTTAATTTGCAAAGCAGTATATTCTGCTACATTGAGATTTCTTTTTACTGCGGCGCAAATAGCTGCACCTCGGGCTTGACCTAGCAATAGCGTTGATTTCGGATTGATATTGACAAACACTTGCTCAATAGCGACATACTTGGGTTGATACTCAGTGATAATTTTGTCCAAGCTGTTCAAAATCAACTTAAGACGATCAGGTAGCGCACCTTCGGACGTTTTGATACAACCGCTACCGATGTAGATCAAGTTGCTATCTTTTTTATCGATAACGCCAAATCCAGTAACTCGCAAGCCTGGATCTATACCAAGGATACGAATTTCATCACCCGTAATTTCGAAATTTTATTCATCCAATACGGCGTTCGTATACACATCCTGAACATCATCAAGGTTCTCCAATGCGTCGAGCAATTTTTGCATTTTTACTGCATCATCTCCCATTAGTAATACTTCATTACTTGGTTTCATAGTGACTTCGGCCAGTTCAGATTTGAAACTGGCTTTTTCTAATGCTTCTTTAATTCCAACAAACTCATAAGGTGCGGTGATAACTTCAATGCTTCCATCGTCATTATTTATGACATCTTCGGCTCCCGCTTCCAGTGCCGCATTCATTAGCTTATCCTCATTGGTTCCAGGTTCGAAAATCAATTGCCCGCAGTGTTTAAATAAAAAACTGACAGAACCATCGGTGCCCAAATTTCCACCATATTTAGTAAATGCATGACGCACGTCAGCAACCGTTCGAACACGATTATCGGTCATGCAATCAACCATTACTGCGGCACCGCTTATTCCATATCCCTCATAGCGGATTTCCTCATAATCAACGCCTTCAAGCTCCCCGCTTCCTCGTTTGATAGCACGCTCAACATTATCTTTGGGCATATTCTGGTCATATGCCTTGTCAACTGCCAGTCGCAGACGAGGGTTACTGTTAATATCACCACCACCCATTCGAGCAGCCACCGTGATTTCCTTGATAAGTCGGGTAAAAACCTTACCGCGTTTTGCATCCTGCGCTGCTTTCTTGTGTTTGATATTAGCCCATTTACTATGCCCTGCCATTTTTTAACATCCTTACATGAAAACTAACTTATATATAAATTTGATGATAGAACCATACGTGCTGATCTTCTCAACCACAAACTCATTATCTTCATTTTGACTGATAGATTTCTCATATCACACGATCAACATCATTCTCATAAGATTAGCTGGATGTTATTCGACAGTCACTGCTTTTGCTAAATTTCTTGGTTTATCGACATCTGTTCCTCTTTCCAGAGCTACATGATAAGCCAGAAACTGCAAAGGAATGGTATGAAGAATCGGACTCAGTAAACCAGCATGCTCGGCTAACCGGATGACATGCAGGTTGTTACTTTCTGTTATGTGAGAATCAGCATCGGCAAATACGTAAAGTTCTCCACCGCGCGCATGTACTTCCTGCAGATTGGATTTAAGTTTTCCTAGCAATTGATCATTAGGTGCTATCGCTACTACTGGCATTTCGCTATCCACAAGCGCCAGTGGGCCATGTTTCAGTTCACCGGCTGCATAAGCTTCAGCATGAATATAGGAAATTTCCTTGAGTTTCAGTGCGCCTTCCATTGCAATCGGATAATGCACACCTCTCCCCAGAAATAACGCATGTCTTTTCTGGGCAAAATTTCTGGCCCAATTCTTAACTTGCGGCTCAACTTGCATAACGTTATGCAATGCAAGAGGCAAATGCCTGAGCGCCGCAATCATTTTTTTCTCATCTTCCGGGGACAAATGCCGGCGAATTTTTGCGAGCGTTACAGCCAGCAGCAACAGTGAGGCCAGTTGTGTAGTAAAAGCTTTCGTCGACGCCACGCCAATTTCTGGACCTGCCCTTGTCAAGAAACGTAAGGTTGTCTGACGTATCAATGCGCTTTCTGGAACATTACAAATCGCCAAACTGTACAAATGACCCAATTTTCGTGCATAACTCAATGCGGCCAAAGTATCCGCAGTCTCGCCCGATTGTGAAATTCCAATCACCAGAGTATCAGGATCAGCAATGGGATCTCGATAGCGATATTCACTAGCAATCTCGACATTACAAGGTAGGCCAGCGACGCTTTCCATCCAATATCGAGCCACTAATCCAGCATGATAGCTGGTACCACATGCAATGATTAAAATTTGATTGACACGTGAAAAAATTTTGTCTGCTTCGCTTCCAAACAAATTAGCTGAGATGGAGTTGGCATTAAATGCCATTTCCAGCGTATTCGCGACCGCACTTGGTTGCTCGAATATTTCTTTTTGCATGAAATGAGCATACGGTCCTAATTCTATTGCGTCATTCGATAAACTACTTTCGTGCACATCCCGCTCAACCGCCACACCCGCTTGATTATGCAAGCAATTTACGATTCTGTATTCCTGACTGCTTATTTCAGCAACATCCCCTTCCTCTAGATAAATAATCTGACGTGTAGTTTTAAGTAATGCGGAAGAATCAGATGCAACATAATTCCCGTCTTTACCTACACCGATTAATAGAGGCGCGCCATTTCTTGCCACCACGATTCGTTCCGGATGGGCTTCTTCCATAACTGCAATAGCATAAGCGCCTTGAAGCTCAGCAATTGAAAGTCGTACTGCGTGAAACAGATCGGTTGTCTGCTTCAGCTTATACGCGATCAAATGTGCTATAACTTCAGTGTCAGTGTCTGAATAAAATATATACCCGTGTTCTTTAAGAAATGCTCGAATATCTTCATGATTTTCAATGATACCATTATGAACAACAGCAATTCGCGACTCTTCATCAGAAAAATGAGGATGAGCATTACGTTCAGAAGGTGCTCCATGAGTTGCCCAGCGTGTATGCGCTATCCCTGCAAACCCGAATGCTTTCTGTTCTGCAGCAAGCTTGCGTAATTCCTTTACACGTCCTGTCGTGCGTAATCTTTGCAAACCTTCATTGGTCACTACCAATCCTGCGGAATCATAACCTCTATATTCTAGTCGCAACAATCCTTCCAAAAGCACAGGTACTATGTTTACTTTTGCAATAGCTCCAACTATTCCGCACATTCGAATTCTCCTGTCATTTAATGTTCTAAGGCTTACCGACTTTGGCACATTATTTTTTTGTTTTGATGGGACGTTTCCACCCCGCAATGCTCACCTGCTTTACTCGCGATAGAGTCAAGGTATCTTGTGGTGTATCTCGGGTGATAGTCGATCCCGCACCAATGGTGGCCCCTTTAGAAACTCTAACGGGCGCAATAAGCTGCGTATCGGATCCAATAAAAACATCATTTTCTATAACAGTGCGATGCTTGTTCGCGCCATCGTAATTGCAGGTAATTGTGCCTGCACCAATATTGACTCGTTCGCCAACATCTGAATCACCAATATAAGTTAAATGATTGGCTTTACTTCCGATGCCAATGTGGCTATTCTTGACTTCAACAAAATTACCAATGTGAACATCATTCAGAAGCACAGTACCTGGGCGAATTCTCGAAAATGGACCAATCTTACAGCTTTGCCCGATCTGAGCGTCTTCGATGTAACTATAGGGAGCAATAGAGGTTCCTGCCGCGACAGTAACATTCTTTAAAACGGAATGTGCCCCCACATTCACGCCATCGCCCAAATTGACAATTCCTTCAAAAATACAATTGATATCAATGCTAACGTCAGAACCACAAATCAGCTCACCGCGAATATCAATCCGAGCAGGATCCATTAATGTAGTTCCGCGATTCAGCAATGTCCTTGCTTTCTCTTTTTGATAAATTCGTTCTAGCTCAGCCAATTGCGATTTGTCATTGACACCCATGATTTCCCAGAAATCTGCTGGTTGGCCTGATTTAACGGCTATGCCTTGATCTACTGCAATTTCAACAATATCAGTTAAATAATACTCTTTCTGAGCATTTTGGTTATCGATTTTTGATAACCACGAATGTAAATGACGATTCGGAATCGCCATAATTCCTGTGTTAATTTCGCATATTCTGCTTTGCTCGTCATTAGCATCTTTCTGTTCAATGATCCTTACTATCGTGTTTGTATCAGAGTTTCGCAAAATTCGACCATATCCACTTGGATCTTCCATCGTTGCTGTAAGCAGAGCACAATGTTCTTGGCTTGAAATATTGATCAAATTTTTAAGAGTATCCGCATTAACTAGAGGAACATCACCATACAATATGAGCGTCAGACCTACTGTATCGAGATGGGGTTGCGCCTGCATTACTGCGTGGCCCGTACCGAGTTGTTGCTCCTGCATCACCCAAATCAAATCATCTCCAGCGATTGCCTGCTTTATTTTTTCACCACCATGACCTATTACTATGCATATCTTTTTGGGAAATAGCGAACGAGCAGTTCTAATGACATGTGAAAGTAAAGGTATGCCTGCCAAAGCATGCAACACTTTGGGTTGTGATGATTGCATGCGTTTCCCCATCCCTGCGGCAAGTATGATGACATTCAACGTTGACACAATGGCAGCCTCCTTTTAATAGATGTCCAAATAATCAGCTGGTTATTATGATACAGTTAATTCTATTCATTTTGCCCTACATATATCTCAAAAATCCGTTCATGGATTTTTAACAAGATCAATCAAGGGATTTTCGTTGAAAAGAAATGAAACTCTGAAATGTTATCGCATGCGATCATGCTACATTTAAATCTGTTGCAAAATGCTTTGCATTGACGATAAGTCGTGTTGTATCTGATTTTGCTTCGCTAACTGTCATTCGTTATTTATAAAAGAATTTAATTAGCATTTTGTATAAATGAAAAAAGGCGACATATGTCGCCTTTCAAATTGCAAAGCAATTAATGCCCGCGTTTCCGCAGCTTATCAATCGCTGCAAGCTGTGCCATGGCTTCAATCAATTCAGCTTGGGCCTTAGCGTAATCCAACTCAGACTCACGGTTTTGCATTGCTTCTTCAGCTGCTCGTTTTGCTTCTATTGCCTTTGCTTCATCGAGATCATGACTCCGTACCGCTGTATCAGCCAGAATTGTAACTACATCGGGTTGAACTTCTAGCATTCCACCTGAAACATAAATTAATTCTTCTTCTTTCAATTGTGCTTTAATACGCACCATTCCAGACTTAATTCTTGTCAGCATAGGCGTATGCCTGGGATATATGCCTACTTCTCCCATTTGTGCTGGAGCAACAAGAAATTCTACCGGGCCAGAATAAATGGACTCTTCAGCACTTACTATATCAAGATGAAAAATGGTGCCCATCACAAGTATTCCTCTGATTATTGAAGTGTTTTAGATTTTTCAACAGCTTCTTCGATACTGCCTACCATGTAGAATGCTTGTTCCGGTAATTCATCATATTCACCCTCTACGATACCTTTAAAGCCTTTGATAGTATCTTTAAGAGAAACGTACTTTCCAGGAGAACCGGTAAATACTTCGGCCACGTTAAAAGGTTGAGATAAGAATCTTTGAATTTTACGAGCTCTACTTACGACCAGTTTATCTTCGGGAGAAAGCTCATCCATTCCCAAAATAGCGATAATATCCCTGAGTTCTTTATAACGTTGTAGTGTTTGTTGAACAGCCCGCGCGGTATTGTAATGTTCTTCACCTACAACTTGTGGATCCAGTTGACGGGATGTTGAATCTAGTGGATCAACTGCTGGATAGATTCCTAATGAGGCAATATCCCGTGACAATACGACCGTGGCATCCAAATGTCCAAATGTGGTAGCTGGCGATGGATCAGTCAAATCATCAGCCGGAACATAGACAGCTTGAATCGACGTAATCGAGCCTGTTTTGGTAGATGTAATTCGTTCTTGCAATCTTCCCATTTCTTCTGCTAGGGTTGGTTGATAACCCACGGCAGATGGCATTCTTCCCAGCAATGCTGATACTTCAGTCCCCGCCAATGTATAGCGATAAATATTATCGACAAAGAATAATACATCACGTCCTTCATCCCTGAATGATTCAGCCATTGTCAATCCAGTAAGTGCAACTCGCAAACGGTTCCCTGGAGGTTCATTCATTTGACCATACACAAGAGCAACCTTATCAAGAACTTTGGAGTCTTTCATCTCATGATAAAAATCATTGCCTTCACGAGTACGTTCTCCCACACCTGCAAACACGGAATAACCACTGTGCTCGATTGCGATATTACGGATTAATTCCATCATATTCACAGTTTTACCCACGCCTGCACCACCGAATAATCCGACTTTTCCGCCCTTTGCAAATGGACATATCAAATCGATCACTTTAATTCCAGTTTCAAGCAACTCAGTTGAAGCAGATAATTCATCGAAGGCTGGTGCTTCGCGATGAATCGACATTTGCCGTTCTGCACCAATGTCACCCATTTCATCGATCGGACGACCCAAAACATCCATTATCCTTCCTAGCGTCTTCGTTCCTACAGGCACTGAAATCTGTTTGCCTGTATTTGTAACAATCATTCCTCGACGTAATCCATCCGAAGACCCTAATGCGATGGTTCGTACCACGCCATCACCCAGCTGTTGCTGCACTTCCAGTGTTAACTCTGATCCTTCCATAGTTAATGCATCATATACTTTGGGAAGAGATTCACGCGCAAACTCCACGTCAATAACAGCCCCAATACACTGAACAATTTTTCCTTGACTCATCGTTGTTCCCTAAACTTATATACAAAAAATTTTATACAGCTGCAGCCCCACCGACAATTTCGGACAATTCTTTGGTAATTGCGGCCTGTCGAGATTTATTGTAAATCAATGTTAATTCATCAATAACGCTTCCGGCGTTGTCTGATGCCGCTTTCATAGCTACCATACGTGCAGATTGCTCAGAAGCCATATTTTCAGTAACTGCTTGATATATAAGTGCCTCAACGTATCGCACCATAACATCATCTATGACTGGTTGTGCTTCTGGTTCGTATATGTAATCCCAGGTAGTTTTAGGCTTATTATTGCTAGACTCATCACTATGCATACGCTCGTCAGTCAAGGGAAGCAATTGCTCCATCACTGGCTCTTGTTTCATGGTATTGATAAAACGGTTATAAAAAACATATACACGATCGAACTGATCTTTCGTATAACCATCCAATATCACTTTTACTGCACCTATCAATCTAGTCATATCTGGCGTATCACCGAGCGCTATTACTTGCGAAATGACTTTAGCACCGATTCGACTCATAAAACCCAAGCCTTTATTACCGATGCAGCATACTTCTATTTGCTCGCCTTCTGACTGCCATTTCTTCATCTGAGTGACAGCTTTCCGCAGCACATTGGTATTTAATCCACCGCATAGACCTTTATCAGACGTGACAATAATAATTCCGACACGTTTAACGGTATCACGCTCAACCAAAAATGGGTGTCGATACTCAGTATTTGCTCGACTCATATGAGCAGCTACATTGCGTATTTTTTCCCCATAAGGTCTAGCTTTTTTCATGCGATCTTGAGCCTTACGCATTTTCGATGCCGCAACCATCTCCATTGCGCGCGTTATCTTTTGCGTATTCTTGACGCTTTTGATTTTGTTTCGGATTTCTCTACTGCCAGCCATTTGCTTAGTATGTTCCGTTTTGCTTGAATTCTTGAATTGCAGCCGTTAATTCTTTTTCTGTGTCAGCATCAAGCTCTTTGCTTTTTTCGATTTTTTCCAAAATAGCGCCATGTTGACTACGAATATAACTTTTTAACGCTGCTTCAAACGCCAATGCCCGATTTACCTCTACATCATCAAAATATCCGTTATTGATAGCAAATAACGTAAGTGCCATCTCCGAAACGCTTAGTGTCGCATACTGAGATTGTTTCATTAATTCAGTTGCCATCTTTCCGCGTTCGAGCTGCTTACGAGTAGCCTCATCCAAATCAGATGCAAATTGTGCAAATGCGGCCAACTCACGATACTGAGCTAATGCCAAGCGAATGCCACCGCCCAATTTCTTAATTACTTTGGTTTGTGCAGCCCCGCCCACACGTGAGACAGAAACACCAGCATTGATCGCAGGCCTAATGCCCGCATTAAATAAATCTGTCTCTAAAAATATTTGTCCATCTGTAATTGAAATCACATTTGTTGGAACGAAAGCCGTAACGTCACCGGCTTGAGTTTCAATAATTGGCAAAGCTGTCAATGATCCGGTTTTTCCTTTTACTGCACCGTTGGTCGCTTTTTCAACATACGCGGCGCTCACCCGTGCAGCTCTCTCTAACAAACGCGAATGAAGGTAAAAAACATCCCCTGGATAAGCTTCTCGACCTGGAGGACGTCGCAATAACAAAGAAATCTGTCTATATGCCCATGCCTGCTTGGTCAAATCATCATATACAATTAATGCATCCTGACCTTTATCACGAAAATACTCACCCATTGTACAACCTGAATACGGGGCAATAAACTGCATAGCAGCGGACTCTGATGCTGTTGCCGCTACGACAATGGTATATTCCATCGCACCATGCTCTTCAAGCTTACGCACCACATTGGCAATCGATGAAGCCTTCTGTCCGACGGCAACATAGATGCAGAGCATGTTTTGCCCTTTCTGATTAAGAATCGCATCAATAGCCACGGCCGTTTTTCCAGTTTGACGATCACCGATGATCAATTCTCGCTGGCCACGTCCAATTGGAACCATCGAATCTACAGATTTAAGTCCAGTTTGAACTGGCTGATCGACAGATTGCCGCCAAATAACACCCGGGGCAATCTTTTCTATGGGCTCAGATTTTGCTGCGCTAATCGGTCCTTTCCCATCAATGGGCTGGCCTAGCGAATTGACCACTCGACCCAATAACCCTTCTCCAACGGGTACTTCAAGAATACGTCCAGTACACTTGACTGTATCTCCCTCACGGATATGCTCATACGCGCCCATGATAACAGCCCCGACTGAATCTCTTTCAAGATTCAATGCCAAACCATACGTATTTCCAGGAAACTCAAGCATTTCCCCTTGCATCACATCGGATAAACCGTGAATACGCACGATACCATCAGTTACTGAAACAATGGTGCCTTGTGTGCGAACTTCGGCCGTATCAACAAGTCCTTCTATCCTTTTTTTAATCAGCTCACTGATTTCGGATGGGTTTAACTGCATAATTTAACTCCTAGCTTTTAAGGGCAACGGCCATGGCTTCTAGTTTACCGCGTACCGAGGCATCAAGAATCTCATCACCAATTTCAACTTTCACACCGCCTATCAACTCTGGATCTATACTCACCCGAGCCTCTATTTTGCGCTTAAATTTTTGTTCTAGATCATCGATCAATTTTTTTAGCTGCCTTCCTTCTAAAGCAAAAGCACTTACTATTTTTGCTTCGAGCACACCTTCATGCTGCGCTTTCAACTGTTCAAACAACTGGCTGATCTGAGGCAATACCTGCATACGTTTATTAACTGCCAATAAGGCTAGCAGATTACGTGCTTCTGAATTAAATTTACTTTTACCAATTTCCAGAAATATTTCTTCTAATCGCTTCGCTGAAATTACTGGATTGCCAATCAGTAACTTAAATTCACTATCTTCAGCAATCATTGCAGCGAGTTGCAACATTTTCGACCATTGATCCAATTCCCCACTTGCGACAGCATGTTTATACGCTGCCTCAGCATACGGTCTCGCAACTGTAATCGCTTCTGCCATTATTTCAAATCTTCCTCTATTGAGGCCAATATATCTGCATGGACCTTCGCATCGACTTCTCGACGCAAAATCTTAGCAGCGCCTGCCACCGCCAATTGAGCTGCATGCTGGCGCAACACTTCTTTAGCACTGAACATTTCATGCTCTACATCAGCTTTCGCACCGGCAACTATTCGATCACCCTCTTCTTTTGCTGTTCTCTTTGCCTCTTCGATTATTTCTGTTCCTCGCTTTTCTGCCTGAAGAATTATCTCGGATGCGCGCTGCTTTGCCTCTTTCAATACATCAGATGACCGTTGGCTGGCCAACTCTAATTCATGACGACCCCGCTCACCTGCAGCCAGTCCATCAGCTATGGTCTTTTGACGTTCCTCAATTGCTCTCAACAAAGGCGGCCACACAAACTTAACCGTGAACCAAATAAACACCGAAAAGGCTATCGCCTGAGAAATTAAAGTAAAGTTAATATTCATGACAAGCCTGTAATATCTGATCTATACAACAGCAATAAAACATTATTACTGAATCACTGCGAGTAATGGATTACTGAAAGCAAACAGCATTGCCAAACCTACAGCAATAATGAACGATGCATCAGTCAAGCCAAGCAGAAGAAAGACTTTACCTTGTAGAGTCGGAATCATCTCAGGCTGACGAGCCGCACCTTCAAGAAAACGACTACACATCACACCCACTCCGATACAAGCCCCTGCCGCACCCAGACCGATCATCAAACCGATACCAATTCCGGTATATGCTTGAATCATTGCCAAAAACTGCAAATTCTCCATTATAATTTTCCTTTAGTGAGATTAATAATAAACAACGAAATAAGCCTTAAAATTCAATGAGATTCATGAGCCATTGACATATAGACTACCGTCAGCATCATAAATATAAATGCCTGCAATGTCACAATCAATATATGGAATATCGCCCAACCTGCGCCTAAAATAGAACCAAAAATCGTACCCGACACACCTGTTGCCGCCCACATACCCAATAGCAGAAAAATGATTTCCCCTGCATAAATGTTGCCAAATAGACGCAATGAATGCGACAACGGTTTGGATACGTATTCGATGAAATTAAACAATAGATTTAAAACCCAGAGCAAAGGATTGCTGCCAAACGGCGTACAAAATAGCTCATGCATCCATCCTTTGATGCCTTTGACCTTTACATTAAAGAAAAGCATCAAGAACCATACAGAAAGCGCCAAAGCAAACGTCGTATTTACATCCGTGGTCGGCACAATCTTCCAAGTATGCAGACCCAATCCCTGCTCAAGTATCCAAGCCATGATATCAATGGGCAAAATATCCATTGCATTCATCATTAGCACCCACATGAATATCGTTAGCGCCATTGGTGCAACTAACACATGTCGATTGCCATGAAATGTATTTTTCACTTCATTGTCGATGAACTCAACTGCAAGCTCTACGAAAGCTTGCTTTTTGGAGGGCACACCCGGCGTGGCTTTACGCACTACGAGCCAAATAAATCCCAGACTCATAACACCAAGAATTACTGACGTTATTAAAGTGTCTACGTGCAAAACCCAAAATGAACCTTCGCCGACTTGTGTTGTTAAATAAGTTAGATGATGATTAATATAGGATGTTGGAGTAAGTTCTGTTCCTGATGCCATTCGCTTTCCGATTACTTATATAAATTATCTTTTGTTTGTATGGTCTGTCACTAATAGCGCAACACTATGAATCAAAACAATTAAAATAAATGTTCCAATAAATACTATAGCATTGACATTGACGTAAAATTTGAATACTGCCCATAACAAGCTTATTGTTAATACTATTTTTATCGCCTCAGCTCGAAGCGCGAGGCGAATTGTATCACTGGCTGCAAATCCAATTTTGCTGGATACAATTATTGCAAAGGCAGTCGATGAAATTACGCTGACCGCCCCCCCGAATAGTGCTGATACAGCACTATTTATGTCGAGATATACCATAACAACGCCAGCAATTAAGATTGTGATAATAGATTGTAACTGCAGAACCACATATAGCGGCCTATTTTTTATCCAAGACACATTACTTAATCATCTCTTCTGCTGGGACAGTCTTTAAGACTGCATTTTTGGACACTTAAAAAGTGCGCGTATGGTAGCCCAATTAACTTATTGAGTCAACGTATAGCACTTACGTAATTTCTTGCATTACTCATTATGAGATGCAGCTTATTGAATTCACCATGAACTGCAATAAGTCATCAGTGGAAAAAATATGCTCAACCAGTTGATCTATAGTGCATCAACAATCGCTTACGTGATGGACAGGTGTTTTATATTTGAAGAAAAATCAGTATTTTTGACTTCCGCCCCGGTGATTTTAATTTGCAGGCGAAGCTCATTCATTGAGTCAGCATTTCTCAATGCATCTTCATAGCTGATTCTTCCCGCTTCATACAACTCAAATATGGCGGCATCGAAAGTTTGCATACCCATTTCACGTGATTTTTTCATGATTTCTTTCATTTCATGAACATTCCCCTTGAAAATGAGATCCGCTATCAACGGAGAATTCAATAGCACCTCTATTGCTGCTACACGTCCTTTGCTATCTTTAGCAGGAATCAATCGCTGCGCTACCAACGCTCTTAAATTCAATGACAAATCCATCAATAACTGTGTTCTTCGTTCTTCTGGGAAGAAATTGATGATTCGGTCAAGCGCTTGGTTTGCGCTATTTGCATGTAAGGTGCCCATGCAAAGATGACCTGTTTCAGCAAATGCAATTGCATGCTCCATCGTTTCTCGATCTCGAATTTCACCAATCAAAATAACATCTGGTGCTTGCCTTAGGGTATTTTTCAGGGCCGCTTCCCACGATTCGGTATCAACACCCACTTCACGCTGAGAAATTACACAGTTGATGTGCTCATGAACGAATTCCACTGGATCTTCAATCGTAATAATATGACCGTAACTATTCTTGTTACGATAACCAATCAATGCTGCCATTGATGTGGATTTCCCAGAGCCCGTGCCGCCGACAAAAATCACCAATCCCCTCTTGCTCATCACAACTTCTTTAAGCACTTTTGGTAATCCCAAATCATCAAATTCTGGGATTTTGGTCGTGATAGTACGAAGAACAATCCCCACTCGCTGCTGTTGAACAAACGCATTCACGCGGAATCGTCCAATACCAGCTGGATTAATTGCAAAATTAGCTTCTTTGCTGTTTTCAAAATCAGCGCACTGACTTTCATTCATAATCGCTCTGGCCAGTATTTCAGTATGTTGCGCGGTTAATGATTGCTGAGACATGGGCGTCATCTTTCCATCGATTTTCATCGCAGGTGGAAAACCGGCTGTTATAAACAAATCTGATGCTTTTTTGCTCAACATCAAACGCAGCAACTCATGCATGAAATTTTTCGCTTGTTCTTTATCCATCGCACACCTCTAAAATCTTGATCAAATTTAGCTCATTACCGAAAATTGTCTTTATTCATTGCCTTGCTTCTCGCCTCAGCAACTGAGATGACGTTACGTTTGACCAAATCTGTCAGATTCTGATCCAATGTTTGCATACCAACTCCCTGGCCTGTTTGAATAGCCGAGTACATTTGCGCAATCTTTGCCTCCCGGATCAGATTGCGAATAGCCGGGGTACCAATCATTATTTCATGCGCTGCAACGCGCCCTTTGCCATCCTTGGTTTTCAATAATGCTTGAGATATTACTGCTCGCAGGGACTCAGACAGCATTGCACGCATCATTTCTTTCTCTTCTGCAGGAAACACATCGATGATACGGTCGATCGTTTTTGCTGCTGAACTGGTATGCAGCGTGCCAAAAACTAAATGCCCGGTTTCTGCAGCAGTCATCGCCAAGCGAATCGTTTCAAGGTCGCGCATCTCACCTACCAGTATAATGTCGGGATCTTCGCGCAATGCCGACCGAAGAGCGTTGGAAAAGCTCAAGGTGTCCCTTCCTACCTCGCGCTGATTAATCAAACATTTTTTACTCTCATGCACAAACTCAATCGGATCCTCGAGCGTCAAAATATGACCATATTCATTTTCATTGATGTCATTGATCATGGCCGCCAATGTGGTTGATTTTCCCGAACCTGTTGGTCCCGTCACCAACACTACCCCGCGCGGCTGTTTAGCAATTTCAGCAAATATTTTTGGCGCCTTGAGATCTTCAAGACTAAAAACTTTGGAAGGAATCGTTCGCATCACAGCCGCTGCACCGCGCTGCGTATTGAATGCGTTTACCCGAAAACGGGCAAGATTTGGAACGGCAAAGGAAAAATCACATTCCAAATATTCTTCATAAAATTTTCTTTGGCTATCATTCATGATGTCATAAACCATATCGTGTACTTCCTTATGACCCATTTCAGGCAAATTGATACGCCGAATTTCACCATGAACTCGAATCATCGGTGGCATACCTGCAGATAGATGCAAATCTGATGCACTATTTTTTACAACGAAAGCTAACAGCTCCAATATGTTCATGATGAGTTCCTGTTGAATCTCTATCGCGCCATAAGTGGCCACCATAGAAAATAATCAATTAATACAAGTACTGCATTAACCAGTTCCAACTAACTAACGGGACAAGAACACAAAAATTAAGGGGCAACTAAGCTCAATGAAGCATCTTTTCGATTTAAAAAACAATTATTTTGAGTTTTGCGAAATTATTTCGCTTTGCGGAAGTGACACACCAATTCGATTCAGTGTACCAATATGAGACACATGTGCTTGAGATTCAAACACATGTACAACGACATTCAATATTAACCATTATTTAGAAACAAGTGCTTGATATTTTGCTTTCAATTCTTCACGGCTTTCGACTTTATCCGGATTAGTCACGATACAGTCAACTGGACAAACTTCAATACATTGTGGTTCATTGTAATGACCCACACACTCCGTGCATAAGTTCGGATCAATCAGGTAAATTTCTTCACCTTGTGAAATGGCTCCATTAGGACATTCAGGTTCGCACACATCGCAATTGATACATTCATCAGTAATAATTAGTGCCATCTATTTTCTCATACCTGTTTTGTAATTATTTTTTGCAACTGTTCTGCCACCAACGGATGAACAAAGGTCTCAACATTGCCACCAAGCGATGCGATCTCACGAACAATCGTAGCGGAAATGAACATGTATTGTTCGGATGGCGTCATGAACAACGTTTCTACATCAGGATACATGCCGCGATTCATACCAGCCATTTGAAACTCATATTCAAAATCCGAAACGGCGCGCAATCCGCGCAAAATGATTCTCGCATTCTGTTGTTGCAGAAAATTCATCAACAATCCAGAAAATGGCATTATCTTGACGTTTTCACAGTCAAATAAAACTTTCTGTGCCATATCGACCCGTTCCTCGACCGAGAAAAATGGCTTCTTGCCACTATTGACAGCCACAGCCACAATAACATGCTCAAACAAACGACAAGCCCGTCGCACCAGATCTTCATGCCCGCGTGTGACAGGGTCAAAAGTACCCGGGTAAACCACTTTATCCATGAGATCTTAACTCCAGAAGCTGATAATACACTTTACCCGCTTTACCGCTGCGCATCACCTGCCATGCATCATTCGGACGCCAGTCTCCTTCTGTTTCAATATAAACTGCGCCATTACTTTCAATATGTTCCGGCAACAGGGGCAATACTGTAGGCAGTAAGTCAAGACGATAAGGTGGATCCAGAAAAATCACATCAAATTTCTGTGTATCAGATTTCAGAAAAGCCACCGCATCCATTTTTAGCAACTCAACCTGATTCGCTGACAATTTTTCTTTATTTTCACGAAGCGCGTTATAAACACTTGCATCGTTTTCCACCATGACGACTTTCCTCGCTCCCCGGGATGCAGCTTCAAAGCCCAGAGCACCACTACCCGCGAATAAATCAAGACATTTAAAGTCATTTATGTCCTGCCCCAGCCAATTGAATAAGGTTTCCCGAATTCTATCCGCCGTTGGCCTTAAATCCGCGTTATCTGGAAAACTCAGCAAACGGCTGCGCCATTCGCCGCCAATAATGCGGACTTTGCCTCGTGTTGACACCGCCATGCTTCAATAATTCATTCAAGGGCACCAACAATCACAGCGACCATACTATCAGGCTGAATACGTCGCTGGAAGGCAACACGGACTTGCTCAACGGTCACAGCCTCAACCGCTATTAAATAATCATCCAAGTACGTCAGCGGTAAATTGTAAAAACCGATCATGGAAAGATAGCTGAGAATTTTACTGTTACTATCTATACGCAATGGAAAACCCCCAATGATATTTTTCTTAGCTGCAATCAATTCCTCTGCCGTAGGCCCATCCTTCACAAAATCCTTCAGCACCTTCATAGTCAATGCAAATGCGTCCTCGGATTGCTCTTTCTTGGTTTGTAGTCCGATCAAAAATGGCCCTTGTTCTTTAAATGGAGAAAAGTAACTGCTCACGCTATAGGCCAAACCACGCTGTTGACGAACCTCTTCCATCAATCGTGACACGAATCCACCGCCTCCAAGAATATGATTGCCGACTAATAGCGGAAAATAGTCAGGATCAATGCGGCGCAATCCTGGATAAGCCAATTGAATATGACTTTGCGTAGCGGGGTGTGGAATTCTTTTGATGCCTGCCGCGGGCGCATGAACGGCTGGGATTGTTGCCTGGCTTGAACTTGAAGATAATTCCTTCGTCATGGACTTGACGATGGCTTCTGCTTCAGCCCGGCTTACATCGCCAATAATCGCAATAATCGCTTGATTGGTCACATAATTCGACTTATAAAAATCAAGCAGATCCTGTCGCTGCAATGAACCGACCGTATCAATTTCTCCTATCTCGTTGAGTCCGTAGGGATGATCACCATAGAGCATTTTCGTAAGCTCTTGATCCGCTATATAATCCGGCTTCGTACTCGATTCCTTGATTCCCGCAACGATTCTGGCTTTTTCTCGCGCCAATACGGTCGGAGAAAATTCCGGATGTTGAATAATGCGAGCTAGAATATCGAGCGCTTGTTTACGTTCACGCTCGCTACTCAAGGTGCGCAAAGAAATACCCGCACGATCACGATCAAAGTGCCCATGGATCTGAGCACCCACATCAACCAATGCCGTAGTAATCTGATCTTCTGTCAGTCCCCCTGCCCCCAGGCTTAGCATGTGCCGCACCAGATTGGCGCGACCTGATTTGTCAGGCGTATCCATACCACTACCCGCGGCGAACTCGACACTGATATCCAGTATGGGTAAATCATGATTCTCGACAAAATAAACGCGCGTACCTGTGGATGTCTGCCAAAATTGAATAGGTAAAGAAGCCCACGCCCATTGCGAACAAATACTGAACAATACGACGTATATCAACTGCTTAATTTGCACTCGAACCTCCTGCACATACTTTTCAAAACTACATTGATCAGTCGCATCACATCAACAAAACTTAGCCGCTATTCCGCAATCCTGCGGTTACACCATTAATGGTCAGGTGTATCGACCGCTTGACCTCTTCGCTATCCTCACCTGATCGGTAACGGCGCAATAATTCAACCTGCAAATGATTAAGCGGATCAATATAGGGGGTTCTGTTTCTGATACTCCGCGCTAGCGTTGGGTTATCCTGTAATAATTCAGTATGATCTGTTACCGCAAACAACCATTTCTGGCTTCTTTCTCGCTCATCCTGAATCCTGCCGAAAATTTGTTCCCGCAGTGTCACATCTTCAACCAGTTCGGCATAGCGTGATGCGATGCCCATATCTGTCTTCGCCAGAACCATATCCATATTCGATAACAGCGTTTGCATGAAGGGCCATTTCTGGAACATTTCTTTGAGCAAAATCAGTCCTTCACCTTCAGAAGGCGCTTGATTAACAAAAGCTTCTACCGCATGGCCAAAACCGTACCAGCCAGGCAACATCATTCGGCTCAAGCTCCAGCTAAATACCCATGGAATTGCTCGTAAATCTTCAATAGCATCCGAATTCTTACGGGAGGGCGGCCTGCTGCCGATATGCAAACCCGCCATTTCCCGTATCGGCGTAGACTCCAAAAAGAATTGCTTAAAGCCAGGTGTTTCATAAACCAGATCACGATAAGCCGCGAACGATGCTGAAGCGAGTTTTTCCATCGCATCATAATAACGTTCTGCATTTGCACCAATTACATCATGGCTGAGCAATGTAGCCTCCATCGTCGCGGCCACCAATGTTTCGAGATTGCGACGGCCTATCTCTGGTTCAGCATATTTACTGCTGATCACTTCCCCTTGCTCGGTGACGCGAATCTGACCATTCACACTGCCGGGAGGTTGCGCCAAAATACTTTGATAGCTGGGTCCGCCACCTCGGCCTACTGTACCGCCGCGCCCATGAAAGAGCCGCAAGCTTACATCATAGCGAGCGAAGATTTTGGTAAGCTCAATCTCGGCCTTATATATCTCCCAATTCGATGTAATGAAACCGCCATCTTTGTTACTATCGGAATAGCCCAGCATGACTTCTTGCACATTGCCTCGGGAATTTAATAGCTTACGATAATAGGGCAATGAAAATAATTGATCCATGATATGCCCGCAACTACGAAGATCTCCGATCGTTTCAAACAAGGGAATGATATTGAGGTTTAATTGAGGAGATTCACCGGCTTGCAGCAATCCCACCTCTTGCAGCAGCAAAGCCACTTCCAAAATGTTCACAATCCCGGTCGTCATGGAGATGACGTAATTGGGCATTGCATCGCGCCCAAACCGTCTGTGAATCTGCGCCGCGCATTGCAAAATGCGCAATTCCGATTGCGCCATTTCAGAAAAAGTGGAATAAGAAGGTGTCAAAGGCCGCGTTGTGCTAATTTCTTCCAATAACCATGCAACCCGTTGCTCTTCACTCAGCTGAGCGTATTCTTGCTGAGTTCTGTGCTTGAATAATTCAGCCACGACTTGTTCGTGAATTTTGCTGTGCTGACGCATATCTAGAGGCGCCAGATGAAAACCGAATACATCCACTGCACGCCGCAAATTTCGCAGCGCACCGCGTGCCACCCAGGAAGATTTGTGCTGTTTCAGCGAATTGATGATGGCATCAAGATCATGCAGAAATTCCGTGCTGTGTTCATACGGCTTGCAACTCGTCACCGAATTGCCTGGAGTCACTTGATGGCCAAGCTTACGGCATGTTTCCGCTAAACGTGCAGCGAAACTGAGAAAGATCCGCCGGTAAGGTTCATCAGATCGGTTAGGTATATCGGGTGCATCCGCAGCGAGTTCTTTAACCTCATCACTGATATTGACGATTCGTTCCGTCAAACTCATCGAACGGCCAATCTTGTTCACTTCGTCCAAATAAAATTCCAGCGCCAGCCAGGATTGCCTCTCAATGGCGCGCATCATGGCTTCATCCGTCACAAAAGGATTACCATCCCGATCCCCACCTATCCAACTGCCTATGCGAAGAAACGACGTCACATAAGGTGCGCCTGTCCCTAGCCGGCGCTCCAGTAAATCCTCTATTTTGGCGTATATATAGGGAATTTCAGTCAAAAAAGTATAGCTGTAATAGGCCAGCCCATTTTCTATTTCATCATACACGGTTAACCGCGTAGGGCGTAACATGCGGGTTTGCCATAATACCTGAATCGTAGCGCGCAGCCCCTCCTCATTATGACGCAATTCGTTGGGCGTAAGCTCAGTACGCGCGCGTTCTTTGAGCAAGCGCTCTATCGTCAGTTGGCAATCCAGAATGCTGCGTCGCTGAACCTCTGTGGGATGGGCAGTCAGAACTGGAGAAATAACCGCTTTCTTGAAGAATTCATTCAATACCGTAATGTCTTTTCCCGCCAGCACGCGATCCAGGGCTAGTGTCACGCTCCCGGACTGAGGCGTGGAACCTGCTCGCAAATGCGCACGACGGCGGCGGTTATGGTGAACATCTTCAGCAATATTCGACAACAGGGAAAAATAGCTAAATGCGCGAACGACAGGCAAGGAATCCTTATCGCTCAGCCGGTTCAGTATGAGGTCAAGCTCCTGTCGTGCTCTGGGATCCTGATCCCGATGAAAACGAATGGCAGTCTGGCGTATATTCTCAACCAGATCAAATGCACTTTCACCTTCCTGTTCGCGAAGAGTGTCCCCCAGCATACGGCCCAGAAAACGAATATCTTCCCGCAATGGCAGATCTTTATCAGTCTCAGCTAAATTATCGGTTTCTTTACTCCCTACATCAGCAGTGCTCATTGCAATTGTCATCCACGATTAAAAATGAATTCAGCACATGCTTGCAACGAGCCAAGTCAGTACTGACCATGCTAAAATGATTACCAATAGGATTTATTTGAAGATTTTTTTGTAATTTTTTCATTTTTATAATATTAATGCCCAACTCATTTTTACCTCCCAAGAAACTCGTCATCGCTTCCCGAGAAAGCTTACTGGCTATGTGGCAAGCCCAGTTTATTCAAAAGCGTTTAAGCGAATTATACCCACAAACTGAAATCAGCATACTCGGCATGACTACACGCGGTGATCAGATTCTGGATCAATCATTATCTAAGATCGGTGGAAAAGGTCTCTTCATCAAAGAATTGGAGCAAGCCTTAGAAGATGGCCGGGCCGATATTGCGGTGCATTCCATGAAAGATATGCCGATGAATGTACCTGAAGAATTCGCACTTGCTGCCATTACGGAGCGAGAAGATCCTCGCGATGCTTTCGTATCTAATAACTACGTCAATCTCGAATCGCTGCCAGCAGGTAGTATTGTAGGCACATCCAGCTTGCGCAGAGAGAGTCAGTTACGTGCCAGGTTCCCCAATCTACAGGTGCAGCCCTTGCGCGGCAATGTCCAAACCCGCTTGCGTAAACTCGACGAAAATCAATATGCCGCCATCATTCTGGCAGCAGCAGGGTTAAAGCGGCTGGGACTTTCCGACCGTATCACGGCATTGCTCAATCCTGAGCAAAGCTTACCGGCGGTGGGGCAAGGTGCTCTGGGCATCGAATGCCGGGCAAATCGTACAGATTTAGTAGCGATGATGCAACCCTTGCATCATCCAGAAACTGCCTATTGCGTGGAAGCAGAGCGAGCGATGAGCCGCATACTGGGCGGTAGTTGCCAGGTTCCTCTAGGAGCATTTGCAGAAATTATCGATGATGCTCTCCAATTACGGGGATTCGTTTCGACGCCAGATGGTATGCGCATTGTAAATGCCGCGCTCAGTGGCGCCCCGACATCAGGCATCGAAATGGGTGAAGAACTCGCCCATCAGCTCATCCAGCAAGGTGCGGACAAAATCTTGGCTAGCATTGTGCAAGCAGAGGGTTGGAAATAGCATTGTGCTCAGATCAGCAACTCCATGGTATCAACATCGTCGTAACCCGACCGGCTCATCAAGCCGTATTTCTTACAGACCGTATCCGTGCCATGGGAGGTAATCCTATTCTGTTCCCGGTGCTCGAAATTTCTGATATCGATGACCCAGCACCGTTGAACGAGGTGATCGCCCGTCTGAATGAATTTGACTGGGCAATTTTCGTCAGCCCCAATGCTGTCAATAAAGCAATGAGCCTGATTGTTGAACAATATCCTGTCTTGCCGCCACAATTGAGGATCGCCGTAGTCGGTAAAGGTAGCGCCGATGCGCTGAAAGCCCGTGGAATCAATGAAGTATTTGTACCAACCGATCAGTTTGACAGTGAAGCACTGCTCAAGCTAAATGAATTACAAGACATGAAAGGCAAGCGTGTCGTCATCTTCCGGGGGAACGGTGGGCGGCGATTATTGGGCGATACACTCACTCAACGGGGCGCCACTGTCGAATATGCCACATGTTATCGACGAGAAAAACCCACCATTGACACTGCGCCGTTATTGGCTTCATGGTCACAAAACCAGATTCATGCAGTCATCATCACCAGCAGTGAAGGTTTGCAGAATTTATTTGACATATTAGGCAGCCTTGGCCAACAATTACTGAAATTGACCCCCATCTTTACAGTACATGAGCGTATTGCCCGAACAGCAGAGGATCTTGGGTTAAAAAAAATTGTGTTTTCACCTTCGCATGGGGATGAAGGACTACTCGAAAGCCTGCACCTGTATTTTAATTCGAAATTAAAATAATGACGCTACCCGAAAAAGATATAAGTGGCCGTTTCCAAAACAAATTGCATCCACGTCTTTCTATCTCATCGCCACAATTAATTGCTTTTGACAGGGATGAGTCGTGCCACCCCGGATTTAATTTTAATAATTGCCGATCATACCGAAATGAGGAGAACCTATGAAACTGATACTCTGGCTATTGGCACTCTTTGCTGCTGCTGTAGCTGTAACACTCGCTGCAAAATACACTACAGGGCATGCTTCCATCGTCATGCCGCCATACCAACTGGAACTCTCACTTGAGCACTTCATTATCGGGGTGGTAGCGGCATTTTTTATATTTTATATCTTAGTCCGGCTCATATTGGGCATCTTTGGGTACAGTCAGCACTACCGGCATAAAAAGACTGACACCACTCTGCTGTCGGGGCTTAAAGCTTACTTGGAAGGCAACTATGTCAAAGCGCAGAAAAATGCTGCAACCGCCTTGAAGTTAACCGATTCACCCATCATTACCGCAATCAGCGCTGTCATCGCCGCGCGCTCTGCACATGAACTTGACGATGCCAAAGCCCGCGATCAATACATCGCCACGGCCCTTCGCAAAGCGCCATCGGAAAAATCACTGAGCCTGATGGCAAAAACCGATTTTTTATTGAGCGAAGGTCATCATCAGGAAGCACTTGAAACCCTGCATGGCTTATATGTCAATGGCGGATTACAGCCTTCATCAGCGCTTCAACTCGAGTTGAGAGCTCAACAGCAAGCAGACAACTGGGATGCGGTGCTGGAACTCGCCAATATTCTTGCCAAACGCCCATCTACCAACCAAACATTGGTCAAGAAATTGAAGCACGATGCTCAACTTGAAAATATCAAGCGCAAAGGATCTGATCTGCATACGCTTAATCACTACTGGCAAAGCCTTTCGCCGCTTGAAAAAATGGACAGCAAAGTAGCCGCTGCAGCAACTCGTGCTTATATCGCATTAGGTCATTGCTCTACTGCGCATCAGATCATCGAACAAAACGTTCCAGTCACGTGGGACAATGAATTGATCGAGCTATATTCAGAATGCCTGGATTATCACGTCAATAGGCAAATTGAATGCGCCGAGGTATGGCTTAAATCGCATCCCAACAATGCCCAATTATTGCTGACGCTAGGCAAGCTGTGCACTCATTGCGAACTTTGGGGAAAGGCACAGAATTATTTGGAAGCCAGTCTCTCAGTGGAACCTGGACAAAAAGCTCATTTTGCTTTAGCGCAACTTAATGAGAAGTTAGGAAAACATGAACTAGCAATGGATCATTACAATAAAGGGCTTGAACTGACACTCAAGCAATTAAGCTAATGAGCCTTACAACACTGACACTCTTGAGGAAAATTCCTCGAAGAGTACTAAGCAACGCACTTAAGTCATACGAAATCAGGCGAAGAAGCACAGGCCAGATTGAATAAATGAGCCTCGTGAGCATGATTTAATACTACATGACCGACTATGAGAGTTTTCTAAATTTTTAACTCAAGCCTTGCTGGTGGACGGTGTAAATACATCAGAAAAAAAAGCGTCCTTGGGCAAATTACATTGCGTCGTAAAGTCGTGATAGGCAGCTTTCACCATCACTGGAGTACCACAGGCATAAACCTGATATGCACTCAGATCACTCAAATCGTGCATAACCGCCTGATGCACCAGACCGGTCCTTCCATTCCAGTGATCGGATTCCAGCGGTTCAGACAGCACAGGAATATATTTAAAATTATCGTGCTCCCGCTGCCAATGCTGTGGTAAATCGTTCAAATACAGATCCACTTTGGCACGAGCACCCCAGTAGAGAATCATTTTGCGCTTACTCCCACGTTTTTTTTCGTGAAAGAAAACATGCTCCAAAATACTTTTAATCGGCGCAAATCCGGTGCCACTCGCCAAAAAAATAATAGGCACATCTTCCGATGCATCCCGCAAAAAGAATGAACCCAATGGCCCTCTAAACCGAAGCATGTCCTTGACTTTCATTGTAGTAAATACATGTTCGGTAAACGCCCCGCCAGGATAATTACGCGCATGCAATTGCAAAAACTCATCATCATGAGGTGCATTGGCAATCGAAAAACTGCGGCGCTTTCCATCTTTCAGCAAAATATCGATATATTGACCAGCGAGAAATTGTAATCTCTGGGTAGCTGGAAGCCGCAGGAAAATAATCATCACATCAGGTGCAACCAATTCCAGTTTTTCGACTCTGCAAGGCACTGTCTTGATTTCAATATCCTTAGTGGCGCTGATCTCATGGCATTCAATGACCAGATCGGTTAGTGGTGAAGCGCAACAGAACAGCGCATTCCCTACTTCAACATCTTCTTTGGATAAAGTATCTTCATTATAGAGACCGTAATCCACCTTTCCTTGTATGATCCTACCTTTACAGACCCCGCAAGAACCATTGCGGCATCCATAGGGCAACGAAAACCCTTCGCGCAATGCCGCTTCTAGAATTGTTTCGCCAGACTCAACCTGTATGACATGCCCGCTGGGCTGGATAACGATTTGATACGACATTGAATAGCAGATAAATAAAAAATATAATCAATCAAAAAAATAGCGACTATGAAAAAAACTTTGTTAATTGTTGGTTGTGGCGATATTGCTCGACGAACGGCGCCGCTGCTTCAGAAACACTACCGTATTCTCGGCTTATGCCGAAATGTAGAACACTTCAGTCAATTGAAATCGTATGGGATTACGCCCATTTACGGCGATTTGGATGATCCGAAGAGTCTTGAGAAGCTCGCGGGTATTGCACAACGAATTCTACACTTAGCCCCCCCTCCTAACCACGGCTTACATGACTGGAGAACTAAACATCTACTGTCTGCATTATCCAAGCGAACAAAAAAACTTGGCCCGATTCTACCACAACGGTTTCTCTATATCAGTACCAGTGGGGTATATGGGAATTGTGACGGCAAGCTGATTGATGAAACGCACCCAGTGCGTCCTGAGAATGCTCGCGCACTTCGACGCGTCGATGCTGAAAAACACATCCGGTCGTGGGGAAAGCGCAACCGTGTCACTGTTTCAATTTTGCGTGTACCCGGCATTTATGCTGCCGATCGTCTGCCCTTGAACCGTCTTCGCGAAGGTCTTCCCGCCTTATTGGCTACGGAGGATAGTTACACCAATCACATCCATGCAGATGATCTTGCCAGAATAATATGTGCAGCATTTCAATTTGCGAAACCAAACCGCATTTACCACACCAGCGATGATTCCCATCTAAAAATGGGAGACTATTTTGACCTCGTAGCAGACATTTTCGATTATCCGTATCCTCCACGGATTAGCCGGACAGAAGCCGAACAGCGCATATCTCCGATCATGTTCTCTTTCATGAAGGAATCCAGACGGTTAGAAAACATGCGTATGAAAAAAGAATTGCATGTTCGTCTGCTGTACCCAACTGTCCGTCATGGCGTCGAAGCTGCCAGAGCTGTCAAATAGGTGTCGATCGTTCGTTTTGTCTTGATTGATTGTAATTACTGCCGCTTTTTTCCTAAGAGTTCACTCAACGCTGCCGTTAAGATTCCACACATTCAGAATAATTTAGCCTCATTTCATCAATTAACGATTCGTAATTAGCAGGTTACGTTGAATTTAGGAGCTCATTCTTATGGCAACCTTGACAGCGCAAACAGAAAAAAAAATCAAAGAAATTAACTATTCCTGGGAAGGCAAAGATAAAAGCGGCAAGGAAATAAAAGGAGAAATGCGCGCTGCCGGAACAGTTGTCGTAACATCCACCCTGCGCCGTCAAGGCATCAAGGTTACAAAAATCAAGAAAGTCCAATCAGGCGGTAAAATCACGGACAAAGATATCACCTTGTTTACCCGCCAATTAGCCACAATGATGAAATCGGGCGTACCACTGTTGCAGGCCTTTGATATCGTCGGTAAAGGCCATAGCAATCCGGCCGTACGGAAACTCCTGATGGATATAAAAACCGATGTCGAAACGGGTAGTAATCTGGCAGACGCGTTTCGCAAATATCCGCTCTATTTTGATGCACTGTTTTGCAATCTCGTAAAAGCAGGTGAGGCAGCGGGCATTTTAGACAGCCTGCTGGATCGTCTGGCTACCTATAAAGAAAAGATCCAGGCTATCAAAGGCAAAGTCAAGTCGGCGCTTTTTTATCCCATTTCCATCATCGTGGTTGCATTCGTGATCACCGCCGTCATCATGATTTTTGTCATTCCTGCCTTTAAAGATCTGTTCGAAGGCTTTGGTGCTGAATTACCCGCTCCCACTTTGATCGTGATGAATATTTCCAACTTTTTCGTTGCCTACTGGTGGGCCATCATCGGTTGTGTAGGAGGAGGGGTATATTTCTTTATGTATACATGGAAGCGTTCGGTAGCCATGCAGCAAGTAATGGATCGATTCGTACTCAGACTGCCTATTTTTGGGGAGGTTATCCGCAAAGCCACCATTGCACGCTGGTCACGCACCCTCTCTACCATGTTTGCAGCCGGGGTTCCATTGGTCGAATCGCTGGATTCAGTAGCAGGCGCTGCGGGAAATCATATCTACTACGAAGCAACCAAAAATATCCAATTAGAAGTAAGCACAGGTAACAGCTTGATGTCATCGATGGCGAATACCACGGTATTTCCCAGTATGGTAGTGCAAATGGTCGCCATCGGGGAAGAATCCGGCTCGCTGGATTCCATGCTGGGAAAAGTGGCGGATTTTTATGAAGCTGAGGTGGATGATGCTGTCGCCGCGCTGTCGAGTTTGATGGAACCGATGATCATGGTCGTTTTAGGAACATTGATCGGCGGTATGGTCGTTGCAATGTATTTACCGATCTTTAAAATGGGTATGGTCGTCAATTAATTCTGACTCTATTGAATTCTTTTCTAAAATATCATTTATGACATTTATTTCGATGCTGAAGGACGCGCCGGTCTTATTCATCGGTTTCGTTTCGCTCATTGGCTTGATGGTAGGCAGTTTCCTGAACGTCGTCATTTATCGCCTGCCTGAAATGATGAAAAGAAACTGGCATCATCAGTGCGCAGAACTCCGCGGCGAAGTGATAGCACCGCAAGCACCTTTCAACTTGATTCTCCCACGATCTACCTGCATTCATTGCGGACACACCATCACTGCGCTGGAAAATATTCCGGTAATCAGCTACGTTGTTCTGAGAGGCAGGTGTTCTCAATGTCATTCACCGATCTCCCTGCGCTATCCCTTGATAGAAGCAATATCAGCCCTTATGAGCGGTTTTGTAGCGTGGCATTTCGGTTTCGGCTGGATGGCAATGACGGCGCTGATATTTGTATGGGCACTCATCGCGCTCGCAGCCATCGACTTGAACACCCAATTACTTCCCGATGACATCACTCTACCGTTGCTTTGGCTGGGTTTGCTCATCAATATGGGGCAAGGCTTTTCTGATATCCATTCGGCAATCATCGGCGCTGTGTCAGGATATCTTTCACTATGGTCGATTTATTGGATCTTCAAATTAATCACCGGAAAAGAAGGCATGGGGTATGGCGATTTCAAACTGCTTGCCGCGATAGGTGCATGGCTGGGGTGGCAAATGCTTCCATTGGTTCTTCTATCTTCATCCCTTGTAGGTGCATGCGTTGGAATTGGATTGATCACTGCCGCAAAACTGAAGAATAATATGCCAATTCCATTTGGACCCTATTTGGTCGGCGGCGCAATCATTGCTTTGTTCTGGGGTAAGCAATTGAATAATGCGTATCTAGGACTTTTTTAGCCGATGCACTTGATTATCGGACTTACCGGAGGAATAGGATGTGGTAAGTCTGCCGCCAGTCAATTCTTTTCTGAGTTAGGGGTTGACGTCATTGATACCGATGTCATTTCACAGCAATTAACCCAACCTGCGGGTTTGGCTATTCATCCGATCAAAGAACAATTTGGAAAGGATTTCATTACAGCAGGCGGTGCACTGGATAGAAGCAAAATGCGCGAGCTGGTTTTTTCGAATGATGATGCCCGGCTCAGGCTCGAGAACATTCTTCACCCACTCATCCTTCAGGAAACCTTACTGCACATCAAGCAATCGCAATCGCCCTACATTATCCTGGTTGTACCATTGCTGATCGAAAACAGGGAGTACCGAGCGCTCGTTCAGCGCATTCTCGTTATTGATTGTGATGAAGATCAGCAACTCAAGCGCACCATGTCACGCAGCCAATTATCAGAGCAGCAGGCAAAATCGATCATGGCAGCCCAGATTTCTCGGGAAATTCGCTTGCAAAATGCCAATGATGTCATCGTCAATAATCGAGATCTAGCTCATCTAAAATCGGAAGTACTCCGACTGCATTACACATACCTCTCGCTCTCACAAAATTCGTGACTCATCGAATTCATGAGTTCGCATTGAACATCCACAGTTTCACCCATTTGATGACGAGTACTTCGCATACATATTCGGTCTTCGAAAAAGGTCTTATCAGCCCAAATCATCCCGATCAGATTCATAAGGACAGTCTTGTTCTTATGAAATGTCCGGCTTAGGTTAAAATACGCAGCGTTATACTTTCGATGAATAGCGATTCATCGATTTTACATACCCTCATTCCATACAAGGACAGCTATGAAATACCAGACCGATGATTTGCGTATTATCGGCGTACATGAACTTACCCCTCCGGTCGAATTGCATCGTGAATATCCCATGACGGAAATTGCGACCGAAACGGTTTTTTCTTCGCGCCAAGCCATTCATCGTATTCTTCACGGGGAAGATGATCGCTTATTGGTAATTGTCGGTCCCTGTTCGATTCATGACGTGGATGCCGCGCTGGAATACGCAGCCCGCCTGAAGCACTTGCGCGAGGTGTTAAAACAGCATCTGCATATCGTCATGCGTGTTTATTTCGAGAAACCCCGCACCACCGTCGGCTGGAAAGGGTTGATCAATGATCCGGATCTGAACGATAGCTTCCACATCAATAAAGGATTGAGAATGGCACGCCGTTTGTTGCTCGACTTGAATACCATCGGCATGCCCTCAGCCACTGAATATCTGGATCTCATCAGTCCTCAATATTTATCTGACTTGATCAGTTGGGCTGCAATCGGCGCCCGTACTACCGAAAGCCAGGGGCATCGGGAACTGGCCTCCGGAGTATCATGCCCGATCGGTTTCAAGAATGGAACGTACGGCAATTTGAATATTGCAATCGACGCCATAGGAGCCGCATCACGTTCCCATCACTTTTTATCGGTTACGAAAGAAGGGCATACCGCGATTTTTGCTACCAGAGGAAACGAGGACTGCCACATCATTCTACGAGGTGGACGCAAGCCCAACTACGATCCCGCCAGCGTTGCCTCGGCAGTTGAAGAACTCAACAAGGCCAAATTACCGCCCCGCCTGATGATTGATTTCAGTCATGCCAATAGTCACAAGGATTATCGACGCCAACCTGAAGTAGCCGCTAACGTCGCCCAGCAAATTTCGAATAAAGACTATGCCATTTGCGGTGTCATGATAGAAAGCCATCTAGTGGAAGGTAACCAAAAAGCTGAAGGTAAAAGGTTGGAAGAACTGACTTATGGGCAAAGCATTACTGATGGTTGCATCAGCTTTGAAACGACTGAGCAAGTACTTCATGATTTAGCTGAAGCCATCGAACAGCGAAGAAATCGTTAAACAACTCAGCATAATTCCCAAACTTCAGAATGTGCTTCTAAATGCTACCCCATTCTAATCTTACACAGTCGCTATTGCGGCTTGATCTGGCAGTGCTCGCAAACGCCATGCAGCTCTAATTGCCGATGTACCAGAGTAAAGCCAGTGCTTTGAATACTGCGTTCCAATTCGGCGATGATGTGCTGTTTGATGCCTATTTCCTTCACGCTGCCACAGCGATCACAGATCAGGAACTGTGGAGTTTCATGCTGATGTTCACAGGTAATATGAGCGCATGACATATACTGCCCTGATGTCTCAAGTTTATGCACCAGTTTTTCCTGTATCAGAAAATCAAGCATACGATACACCGACATCACAGGTAATGCTTCGTCAAACTGTTTTTTATAACGATCAACAATTTCATACGCAGATAATGGCGTAGCAGCAGCCAGTAAAACGATCAGCACGTTCTTGCGTTTATCGGTCAGTTTTGCGCCTGCTAAAGTGCATACTTCCTGGGATTTTTTGATGATCTGATCAATATCGAGTGGCATATCGCTGGATTTCATAACATTGAAACTTCAAAAGAAATTTTCTTTTATATTTCTAAATCAGAAGCATACTTTAATATGGATAGAGGTTTTACTCAATTCTTTTCTTGACGATACGGATTAGCATTCTCTTTCTAAATAACGACGCTTTTCTTTATCTTTTTTATAAAACTCAGAAATCATTCACAACTTTTGCTTTCAAAATTCAAAATTTCGATCAGAAAATAATCTTGCCATCAGTTATGATATAACATATCATAAAAACGATCATTGATTATATCTAAACTGATCTACTTGATTTCATAACTATATAAAACTGCTGGGTAAGTTTGCTTATCAGTAATTAGAGATAGAAAACTTCTGAAAGGGCAGCAAGGCAGCATGAAAATTTCCCGGAATCACTCTCGAATTGGCAATCCATGGTTCAACCTTGTAAATATTGCGTATGGTAGTTCGATGCTACTGACAGCATTCAACATATCTAAAACTTATGCGCAAGAAACGGTTCAGCCTCCTAAATTGCCCGGCGTTACGGTCACGGCATCGCCCTTCAAGGATCGGAACGAACTGGAAATGACCCAGCCTGCCAGTATCTTGCAGGGAAATGAGTTACGTCGCAAGCGTGAAACCAGCTTAGGCGATACGCTATCGCAGGAACTGGGCGTTTCGTCGAGTTCATTCGGTCCAGGGGCCAGCCGTCCTATCATCAGGGCTTTGGATGGTCCTCGCATTCAGATTCTGGAAAATGGTATCGGAACTCTCGATGCGTCCTCTTTAAGCCCCGATCACGCTGTTACGGTTGAAACACTAAATGCGTCACAAATCGAAATTTTACGAGGACCGGCAACATTGTTATATGGCGGAGGAGCGACCGGTGGAGTAGTAAATGTCGTGACAGACCGCATTCCAACACGACTATTCGGAACCCCTGCGGGTAATGCAGAAATACGCGGCAATACAGCGACTGAAGAAAAAGCCGGATCGTTCAACGTCAACAAGAGTTTCGGTCAAATGTCGTGGAGTTTGGGCGCTTTCAAACGCAAGACGGAAGATTACTCCATTCCCGGCCACGCCAATAATAGCGGTTTGCCGACTCATAGTGACCCGGTTGGCCCATCAAGTGATGCGCAGTCCAATCCAACTGATAAGCATATCGTCCGGAATAGCGCAGTGGATGCCCAGGGCTTATCAGTAGGGGGATCTTACATTGGTGAGCGTGGATTTTTGGGAGGCTCGATTTCTTTGCTGGAAAATAATTACGGAATTCCCAGTCCGGAACTGGCAAGCGTAAATCAAACTCAAGCGCGCTACAATCTGTCCGGTCAGCTTGATCAACCGATGGCGGGCATTGAAAGAATCAAGATTCGTACGGGATATAACGATTATAAGCACAAGGAAATCGAAAATAGCGGAGAAGTTGCAACGCGCTTCAAGAATCGCGAACTCGAAACCCGAGCGGAATTCTTGCACGCCCCGATCGCCGGTGTAACCGGTTTATTTGGCGTTCAATTTCAGGATCGAACTTTCTCGGCCATTGGTGAAGAGGCCATTGTACCCATCACCCAATCCCGTTCCACCGGTTTTTTCATTGTTGAGGAACGCAATTGGGAGAAGGTGAGATGGGAATTTGGCGGCCGTTATGAACATGCCTCACGCAACCCTCAGAACATTACCGATCCATCACGAGGATTCGATCTTTTTAGCGGGTCAACCGGCGCGTCATGGAATATCACTCATGATTACCATGCCGGATTCACAGCAATTCACGGCCAGCGGGCACCCGCCATCGAAGAACTGTACGTTAATGGCCTCCATCACGGTACCGCGACTTTTCAAGTCGGGAACCCTGCGTTACGCAAAGAAGCCCATAACAATGTCGATATTTCCCTGCGCAAGTCATCTGGCTTCATGAAATGGAAGATCAATGCCTTCTATAACCGTTTCGATCACTATATCTTCTACAAAAGCGCCGATACCAACGGTGATCGCGTAGCCGATCGCGTCAATCATGACGGAGAGTTCGCTGTGGATGGTGAGTTCCTGGTACAGAATCTGGCACAAACCGACGCAACATTTTATGGCGCAGAAGCGGAAGTAATTTTCTCACTCAAACCGAACAGCTTGGATCTTCGCCTGTTTACCGACTACGTCAGAGCCAGGCTCGGCCAACATAACGGTAACGTCCCACGCGTTACACCACCACGTTTTGGATTCGAGCTGAATTATCGCTCCGGCCCGTTCTCAACCAATCTCACCACGATTCATGTGCTGCATCAAAATAAGGCAGCCGAGCTGGAAACCAATACATCAGGCTATACGTTGCTGAATCTGGAAGCAAGTTACCGGCTCAAACCGACTCTATCAAACGGAATCTGGTTATTTGTTCAAGGCCGGAATCTACTCGATGAGGAAATGCGCGTACATACTTCCTATTTAAAGAATTTTGCACCTTTGCCGGGAAGGGCACTGGTGGTTGGCCTGCGATCCGATTTTTGAAGCAATCGAGATTAGCCGCCGCCCCTGGTTATCATGCTGACTTTTCAGGATCGCTTGCCGAGCTATACATTAGGATCAAATTCGATACCGCTTTGCTGTAACCCGACAAGATCTATATTCGCGACATTTACTTCAGAACTGGCAGCGATTTCCAAAATTTGAGCCTGGGATAATGCACCCCCGCTTCCTTCTAGCAATCCGATATAAAAATCACGATCAACTTGTGAAGGCGCTATACCGACGACATTGAGATAGACCGTATCGACAAATGTCTCATTTGCCAGATTGCCCATCGCACTCAGAGCAAATTGCGACACGTCCAGCATATTCTGTCCAGCGTCAAACAATTTCAAACCTAGACCTACATAATCAGGATGCGACTGTATCGCAACCGCATCGAAGGCAGCACCTATTAGACGGGCGGTATTGTTGCCCGATTGCCCTTCGTCGAGGTCAATCGCGATATGTCTATCGGAAAATTGCAACCGTTCAACACTAATCAGCGTATCGTTGCCATCGGACCCGGCAATACTGAATTCAAGAAATGACCGGGAGGTAGAGTAGTTCTCGAGGGCGCCGCTGAATATCGCAGTGTCGACTCCCGGGCCGCCATTGAGCACATCATTGCCTTCCAGGCCATTGAGCGTATCATCTCCAGCCGCTGCTTCGAAAACGTCAGCCTCTTCAGTACCCATCAATTGATCTGCATTATCCGATCCGACAATGGCGGTATTGAAGGTAATGGTAGCGGTATTGCCGGCGAAATCTGTGGGTGAATTAATGCGCGTCGTATGATCGGCCTGCAATGACAATATGCCATCGACCGGCAGCTGAGAATAATTGAACGTCTCTGCATTCATACCGGGAATATCCACAGTTCCATTCTGAGTAAACAGAAAGTTGTTTGGAACCACATAATCGGGCGTCAAAAAACCTTGATCGGCAAAGCCCTTCGTCGCAACAAGCACGCTTTTTCCAAGGGTAGCCGCATTCGGAAGATCATGCGGGATCAAGAAAGTATGAGTATTGTTGCCATCGGTAGAAATGATGGAATGACCCTCCCAGGACTGCTGGTGGTCATCATCCCCGCTAAATTCAATGAACTGTATATTTCCGTCGGCGTTTGAATATACTTCATTGATATGGAAAATATGGAAGGTCACATTATTCTCCTTGTTAAATCAGCGCATCGATCATGTAAAAATGATATATCCGCTGGGCCTCGTTCACGCTCATGGACTATTTCTTTCTCCACTGTCCATTGATTTGAATCCAGGTTCCGGAGGGTACTTTCCGCAGGATTTCTTCTGCATACACTTTGCCGACCTGGCCAATATCTATGCCTTGAGCAGCCGCTTTTTCTTGATAGATGGCCTTGCGCTGAGCATTGATTGCATCAGCTTCCGCCCGAGCACTCGGCTCCCGGGCCACCACATAGCCATCAATACCTTCTCCAATCACTCCGGATGCACGCAATGCTTCGAGATTGCCGGCCCAGGAAAATGTGGCTGCAAACAATAGAAATACAATAATCGCATTGAAGAATCTCCGCCAGTCTCTTGTCGTTATCGTTGAGATATTGCACATACCTTTATTCTCCTAAAATAATAAGCCATTAGAAAATACCGGGGTTGGCTGCGATATCTTTTTTGGCTTCTTCTTCCAATTTGACGCGGATATCCGCATCCAGTTTGATATTGAGATTGATGGTAATCGGTTCTTGAGGAGGCTCGACCTTCACTGTCGGAGTGCATGAGGAAATTGCCAGGCAGCACAAAACCGGCATCGCTAATATAAATTTAACATCAGTCACCTGAGCAAGGTTGCGCATTTTCCACTCCATAATATGAATTCCCGGCATGGACAACATGATGATGCGCCTGGGTTTTCTATTTTCTAACCGCAGCAAATCTATAGGTCAGTACTTGAACAGCACTCAATTCAACTTAAATGATCCGCGCAGAATTTCATGAGACATATTATAGCCATGATTGATGGTATCAAGGATTTTATCAATATCGGTCTCGAGCTTGATATTAAGGCGAAAAGGCCGTCCTTCCTTGATTTCTGGATTATTTCCCAGCAATGAAAGTTTCGCTATCAAATCCTGCTCCAACGATTTGTCCAGGTTCAATGAAAGCTCCGAATAATGAAAGTTCTGCAAAGCTTGCAGTAATAAATTCATTTCTTCACCGGCGCCAGCGAGAAATTGCGCAGCTTTTTCAGATTGGAAATGCAAAATACCCGGTGATTCTGCTGCCAGATGTCCATTCTGGATCAATACCCGTTTTTTCTCCAGCGCAATGGGAATGTCCCCGCTCAGGCGTCCGCTGCCTGTCAAGCCTTTCACATTGATCACGTTAAAAAATGTAGCAAGATCGATACGATCTATATGCACTTTCAGATCGGAACGGGACGCTGCCGGATTAATGACAGTGGGAGCGAGCGATACGATACCATCCATCACTGAAAAATGCATGCCCTCAAGCGCGAGGCGCGGTATTTTGGCCGGCTTGATTTGATAGGTTATATGCAGATTCTCGATAGGCACGCCTGGATCAATACGGCGAGCCGTGATGCGCTGTCCTGGCGGACTGCCGAATGTAGTCAAATCATTTAGACTGAGCATTGCATGCAGATCGTTCACCGTAGCGGCTTCATGTGTAAATGAGATTCCCTGCAGTTCAAATTTGCCATGACTTTGACTGATACCAGATTTCTTCCAGTCGATACGGGCATTGGCGTCAACGGAACCCATGACGTTTTCAAAAGCCTCGAGCACTGGGAAAAGCGCCCTCGGCTGTAAGCCTTGTGGTTTGAATCGCAATGGCGTCAGTTGAACTGTCAGATTTCCATCGCCCTTTTCAGGTGCATGTTCGGCTGTTAACTTCAAATAGCGCAAATCCTGCACGCCCGCGGTCACTGCCAGGACATACGTCAGCGGCCTACCTCCGATACGCTGAGTCTCGAGATTCCCGAAAACTGATAATGTCTTGAAAAATGCTTGCTGCGCTTGATGCTGCACTTGACCAATCGTAAAACGGGCAATGTCGTTGCGAGTGGCATCGCCAAACTGCGCGTCGACTGAAACTGCTTTAAGACTCAAATCGGATTGCGGCAGAAGCAAAGCTGCTTCATTGAGAGTAAATCTGCCCTTATAGTTTCGATCACTGTCCAGGCGTCCATTGAGTAACACTTTACCAGGCTGGATATGCACTTCAAACGGCGCAGATTCTTCCTTGTTAACCGACAGATTAAGATCCGAAGCGTTAATTGCAATCACATGATCAAACTGCCAGCCCTGCGGTTTTTTTGTTAATCCCAGATCTGCTTGAGAGACCGAAAATGAAACCGCTTTCTTGAGATTCGCCTTGGCCCCATAATTCAACTTCCCTATAATGATTTGAGCGGAATCACGCAATCCGACCTGCCAATTATCCTGCTGATTATGTACCTTTACCGGCACGGCGATCGACAAATTCCCGACGCCGAAGGTTTCTGTGTTTGATTGAACATTATGAACATTCACATCGAGTTCGCCCTTCCATCCGTCAGAGTTACGCAAAAATCCCCTTAACGTGACTTGGTCGATGGTCGCAAGTTCTAATGAAATCTTAACCTTCTGCTGGATTGACGATCCCACGTCGGCAATTTTTATGGCTGAGGATACAAAATCGATGCCTAAATCCTGCAATTTGAAGGCTTCCAGAACACCGTTTGATTCGCCGGAAAAATGGGAAATTTTTGCTGCCGGTAAATCCAGGCTTCCTTCCCTGAGTAAAATTCGCGCCTGTCCTTGTCCTTGAGGCGTCACGTTTCCTGTCAGTTCAATGTCAACCTGGCCAAGCGTACTGTCGGCAATGGCTCGCAATCGGAGGTCCTGCCTGCCTGACTGAGGTTGAGAGATATGGCCGGTCAATGCAACCTTCATATCTCCTGCGTTCGTGCGCAGATGAATGGCTGAATTCTTGAGTGATACGACAGGTAGCCACGGCAGGCTGACATTACCAGAACTCGATGTCCCCAAAGTTGATCGAAAGGGGGATTCACCCGATAGATCGAGCTTCACATGCAAACCATCGATATCGATTGCGATGGGTTGTCCAGAAAGCAATTCAGTCAACTGCCAGGCCACGTCGATCTTCCGGATGCTCAGTTCTTGATGAGACCCCATATTGACATCCTGCACCCGCAAAGTATTGAAGGAAAATTCCTCTACCTGCAGTGTATGCAGCGGTAAACCGTATTTATTCAATTGGCGAACAAGGAATGATTCCAGAACTTCAGCGCGAAACAGGTAAAACCCTAGCACAGCGGTCAGCAGGACGCCGAATAGAATGAGCAACCCGTGTTGTTTTAACAATCTAACCATAGCTGCATTATACGAAGTCATCAAAACGCGGAATTCAGTGTATCAGAGGCTTGATGACAGGAATGCGATATTTTTTTCTTACTCTGGATGTGAGCAATACAAAACTGATCGCTTGAAGAATTGTGTAAGGAAAGGAAAAAGAATCACTATGACATCATTTTTTTAAGAAAAAAATTTCTTGAACCAGAAAAATTTCGCAACAATCCCACGCTCAAGGCACGGGATTGTTCATACTATGTCAATCGCGCAAATACTGCACGGTGACAGATTTAGAAGCAGAAGCGCCCAGTGTACCTAAGTTATATTGCACGGTGCCGCCATAATCACCAAGTACGGGATCACCGAAAGTTTGATCAAGAGGATTACAGGAATTATCCCCAAAGCCTGTTGTTTTAGCTTCGTAAGTAATCGCTGCCGGCGTTTTCGTGATATGTCTGAGGCGAGTGGCGAATGGAATCGTATCAGCTTTAGTGCCCCATGCCGAATAGGAATCACGAGTGGCGTGGTGCCATTCAGAAATTGCTCCATTGATATCCACAATGGCTAACCGTCTAAGGTTTACGTTATTTATATTGAAGCTGTCAAATTTCTGACGGTCATCTTGTTGTTAAAGGTACGCTCACTGTTGGCCGGTTTTGTGAACTCCTGAATCAGACGCAACCGCCCATCGGTTGTATTGCGGGTAACAGTGCAGGTATTTCCGGAGCAATTGCATGATGAAGTCGCAAACCCGACACCATCAAAATTGGTACTGTACCGAGGATTTGAGCCACTGTTGCAAAGCGCGTATCCTTCACTGTACATATGATTACTTTGACCGGAGGTACCTCGGAATTCGGTGATATTTCCATCTCTGGAAATAGTTATGATGGGTGCCCCTGCGAAAGCGTGGCATTGAGGAATAGCCAATTGTGGTGAGATCTCTTGAGAATTAGCATCAGCATTTCGAATGTTACCAGTCTGTTGCGCGTGAAGCATGTTTATGCTTACCGATGACAGCACGAAAATAAAACCAGCTAATCGTTTTAAATTTTTCATTGTCAATCTCCAATTTAGTGAGCAAAACATCGTTACTTAACTGAAATAGTCGTAGAGAACCTCTTGTTTTTGTTCAAATCAAGAATCAGATTTGAAAATAAATGAAATACATAACTTTACTGTAAGATAGGGACACGTAAATATATTTACCTCAACTTTTTCACACGACCCTAATGATGAATGTTTATCAAAAATTTTATTTGAATTGTGACAATTGTCACAATTCAAACATCAAATCAAGCACAGCAAGCCGTTACCACTGCATTTAAATCTCCGGGCTGATTTATGGATTTATTAACACAGGGCTTATTAGGCACCGCAATGGCGCAATCGGGTGCCCGGCAGCAGGATGTACGGCTTGCGGCCGGCATCGGCTTTTTTGCCGGCATCGCAGCCGACATGGACATTCTGATTCAGTCAGAAAATGATCCTTTGTTGAATATCGAATTTCATCGGCACTTCACGCATTCGCTTTTTTTTGTACCGCTTGGTGCATTGCTGGTTGCGCTCGTGTTATGGCCGTTCTTTCGCAAATACCTGCCTTTCCTGCGCTTGTACTTATTTACATTTTTGGGATATTGCCTGAGTGGTGTTCTGGATGCATTTACCAGTTATGGCACCCACTTGTTGTGGCCGCTCAGCGATTTACGCGTCGCATGGAATACCATTTCGGTCATCGACCCGGTGTTTACGCTGATTTTATTGATCGCCGGGAGCATCGCCTTCCGGAAACACGCATCCACTCCTGCACGAATTGGACTGTTACTGGCGACACTGTATATGTCCGTAGGCTGGATCCAGCAGCAGCGTGCTCACACTCTAGCCGAAGAGTTGATTGCGGAAAGGAGTCATCAGGCGCAATCTTTGCTGGTGAAGCCGACGCTCGGCAATCTGGTGCTCTGGCGTTCGATCTATGAATTCGATGGCAGGCTCTATGTGGATGCAATCCGTGTGGGATTGTGGTCCAATGCGCGTATTTATCCAGGCGAATCGATCAAAAAATTCAAGTTTGATCGGGACTTGGATCAGGTGCCCGCGTCGTCGGTGCTGGCAGCGGATATTGCCCGCTTCGCTCATTTCTCGGATGGTTATCTAGCGATCCGTCCGGAACAACCGAATGTACTGATCGACGTGCGCTATTCCAATTTGCCCATGACAATTGCACCCTTATGGGGCATTGAAATCAATCCTGAACAACCGGATCAGCATGCCAAATATACGCTCTATCGGGATGCATCCCGCCAAACCCGGCAGACATTTCTGTCACTGCTGCTGGGCGAGCACATACTGGATTAGTGATCTATTCGCGAGCGCTGCTTATTTCAAATGGACTATCCATTGACGGTACAAGCGGTCGGCTACTGCATTCAGTGCCGCAACGCGCGCCGGCAAGTCCTTCTCAATTTCTTCCAGCGATTGCACGGATGGCTCATCAAGATTGGCGAGTTCTTCTGCGCCAACGCTGCACCAGTCGATCACCAATCGTTCGGTCATTTCGACATGACACTGCATTCCAAGATGCACGCCCAAGGCAAACGCCTGGTTTTCACAGTAGGGGCTTGATAGGATGGAAGTGGCGCCTTCGGGAATACTGAAGGCCTCGCCGTGCCAGTGAAAGCAATTGAATCCTGTCAAATCACCAAACCATTCCCGGGCGACTGGATTATCCGCCACGCTGACTTCCCCCCAGCCCATTTCCTTGACCAGACTGGCGCTAACTTTACCACCGAGCGCTTTGGCCATCAGTTGGCCGCCCAGGCAATGACCGAGTACAGGCACATTGTGCGCTGTCGCTTGGCGAATCAGAGACAGCTCCTGTTCGATCCACGGCAAATCATCATTGACGCTCATCGAGCCGCCCATGAACACCAACCCGCTGAATTCATGGATATGATCAGGAACTGGCTCACCCGCGTCGATTTTGATCAGACGCCATGGAATATGATTGTTATCGAGAAATGTGGCAAAATAGCCAGGCCCTTCAATAGGAAGGTGCCTAAATATTGCAATCGGCTTCATGGATTTTTCCTGCCATAATTTTGAATGATCAAATAACGAATTCTAGCTTGTTTCAGCCGTTTTTTTCTGAAAAAGCAGGCCTATTTCTTAGAACTCCTGTGAAACACAACCACACTCGCGCCAACCATTTTTACATCATCATGCCGCAACGGTGCAGCTCATGTCAGTAAAGAAGCATACATTCGCTGATCTGGTTCGTATCGAGCAATTGCGCAAGATTGAATCCGCCAAACCGGACGAGTTATCCTATGCCAGTATCAAAGACTTGCCGCGTTCGAATAGCGGCGATTTTCATTACTCGGAATTCATTTACCGGCTGGCCATCCGCGCCAAGCGCCTGATCCAGGACAATGCGCTGGACACTGCGCTGCAGCAACCGCACAAACAATACCGCCGCGCTCATCATATTTGTCTGGCAACGGGTGTCATTTTAGGTGGACTAGCCGCCAGCCAGGCAGTCAGCGGTGAATCTTCGACTCTGAATATTTATTGGCTGCTAGCGGTACTTTTGGGGTTCAATACGATTTCGCTGTTGCTGTGGCTGTCCGGCGTGATGCTGAATCTGCAAAGCTTGAGCAGCGGCATAGTGGCGCAACTGGCAAGCTGGTTGCCCTACCGGCAAAAAAAAGAGCCGACCGTCGCATCGCTGGCCATTCAGTCATGGTGGGAAAGCTGCCTGACCGGCGAGGTCGGCAAATGGCGCGTCAGCGTATTGACGCATAAATTCTGGCTGGCATATTTAGCCGCCGGCATGGTGCTGTTGATCTTACTCATGCTCGCCAAGCAATATAATTTTATCTGGGGAACGACGCTACTTCCCGATAACACGCTGCCCAAGCTCACGCAGATTCTTGGCGCGCCGCTCGAAGCAATGGGCTTGACCATTCCAAGCGATCCGCAAACCATCGCCAGCCGGATCGGTGTGATTAAACAGGACACGGAAACTCGCACGGCTTGGGCCAATTTCTTAATTGGCGTGTTGCTAGTGTACGGTTTTTTCCCTCGCTTGTTAATGCTGGGCGTATCGCGCATTCTACAAGCCTGGAGTGAACGCCGCTTTAGGCTCGATCTGTATTTGCCCTATTATATCGATTTACGCCAACGACTCATGGCGCGGGAAATACGCGCCGAGATTGTCGACGCCGACCCCATGGCAGGAGTCAAACCGGCCGAAGTCGCGCGACCGCCAGAAAATCTGGCGCTGCCAGCCAATGCTCAGGCATTTGGCATCGAGCTTGATCAAACCACGCATTGGCCGGAATCCATAACTTGCCGCATCAATATCGTTGATCAGCAGTCTCAGGATGAAGCCAAAGCCCTGATCAGCAATCTGAACGGTCCGCTGGTACTGGGCGTTGCAGCCCATCGCTTGCCCGATCGTGGCGTGCAGCGCCTCATTAAGGAACTGGTGGACAGCAGTGATAAAAAACCCTGGCTGATTCTCCTGAGCAAACCAGCGTCGCCCGTCAGCAGCGCCCGGGAATTTGCCTGGTTCCGGCTGGCGGAAGTCTGCGGCATTCCGGCAGAACATGTCATTACTCAATAACTCATGATGGCCAGTCATTCTCATCCCAGCCACGCCCTGCTCAACGTCGCGGTAGTCGGACACACCAACACCGGCAAAACGTCATTGATCCGAACGATATTGCGCAGCACCCAGTTCGGTGTCATCGAAGATGCGGCAGGAACTACTCGGCATGTTGAACAAGCTACCATTTCTGCCGGCGATGAACCTGTTTTGAACGTATATGATACGCCCGGACTGGAAGACTCCCGAGCACTCCATGCTCATATCAGAAAGCTACAGGCAAAATCGAGATTGTCATTGCCAGTGCAAGTATTGGAACATTTTGTCACGCATGTTGCCATGAATGATCCGTTGGAACAGGAAGCCAAAGTGATTCGCCAGGTATTACGCAGCGACATCCTGTTATACATTATCGACGTACGCGAACCTTTCCTCGAAAAATACCGGCTTGAACTGGACATACTCACGCAAGCGGCTAAGCCGATCGTTCCAGTTTTTAATTTCATTGCCGGGCACCATCAAGAACTTGCGCAATGGCGCCAGAATCTCGCCGCCTACAATATGCACGCAACGCTTGAATTCGATACCGTGGCCTTTACTTTTGAAGCTGAAAAACGCCTTTATCAGAAAATGCAGACATTGGTGGAAACCTACTACACACCCCTGCAGAAGCTGATCGATTACCGCGCCAAGATCTGGAATCAACTCTGTCTTTCCGGCGCGAAACGCATAGCAGACCTGATTGTCAGCGTTTCCTGCTATCGTGAGAACAAGTTGATGAAGCATCACCACATTGCGGATTCCCTGACCGAAGAACGATTGCATGACTTTGTCCGCAAAGCCGAACAGCGCTGTTTGCATGATTTATTATCGCTGTTCAATTTTCTGGAAAAGGATATCGCCATTCAAAATCTACCGGTCAGCAATGGCCAATGGCAACTTGATATTTTTGCGCCCGGCATACTCAAGGCCTATGGGCTTGATCTTGGCAGCGCCGCCGCCAAAGGCGCCGCCGCGGGCGCTGGCATCGATCTGATGGTGGGAGGCATGAGTTTGGGCGCAGCCAGCGCACTCGGCGCACTTGCCGGCGCGGGCTGGTCGACATTCAAGCGTTATGGCGATGAAATCAAAGCGACAGTCAAAGGCACAACCTGGCAGTGCGCTGACGAGAACACCCTGCAAATACTCTATCTACGCCAGAAGCACCTGCTGAAAAAACTGATGCACCGCGGACACGCTGCTCAGGATACCTTGCAAGTCGACCAAGCGGATCACGAAAAACTTCCAGAACATTGGAATAAACTTATCAGCGCATTACGGCAGCATCCTGCCTGGCAGGAGTCGTCGGTGGCGCGAAATGCGCATCCTCAATTTCGCGAGATAGAAGCCAAACTTGTGGATGCGCTGCTGGAAGATCACTAAGTCTAACTCGATTCACAATCCCCTTAGTCGGTTCATTCCAAAATTTAATTTCTTAACTCTTCAGTAATTCCATCGCATTCACAGCATTCCTGTTATGACCTGGCCTTCCTGCCCGGCATGACATCAACGGCGCCGCTCTTCATTCATTGAGGAAGGGCAATATTCCTGCGTTTATCCAGTGCTTCATTCCTTAAATTCACGAATGAGAGGCCGATATTCAATATGACATGCATGCAATAAGCATGAAAACTGAAGTTGATGACCGAACTGCCGTAAACAATGTTCTTAAGCTAGTCTGGACATAGACTCATGAAACACAAAAACATCGGGGGCCTGAGAAAAATGAAGTTAAAAGGCGTTTTTCATATATTCCAAGCACCGCCAATAATTAGGCGGATTTTTTTGACGAGAAAAACATAGATGGATCCCTGTACGATAGTCACCAATATTCGTTCAATTTTTTCCTTACCGGATGTTGTCGTCCGCATCAATGAATTGATCGATGCCGGCGAAACGACCAATCTTGAACTGGAACGAGTCATTTTGAACGACCCGGCGTTAACGGCAAAACTGCTCAAGTTTGCCAACAGTTCTTATTTTGGACTTTCTGGACGAGTCGACACGGTGTTACGTGCAATTTCGATTATTGGTCACAAAGAACTCAGGAATTTAGTAGTTGCATCATCCGTTACTGAAACCTTCAAGGACATTCCGTCGAATCTGGTAAATATGGATACGTTTTGGTATCACAGTGTCACGAGCGGGGTTACCGCTCGTTTACTGGCTTCCAGTGTCGATAGCAGGGAACGTTTTTTTATTGCCGGATTGTTGCATGGAGTAGGGCGATTGATACTGTTCAGCCAATATCCAAAAGAATCCGCAAAAGTATTGAGTTGTATCAATCAAGGTGAAGAGGCCGCCATTCATGCAGAGCGTAAATTCTTTGGCTTTACCCATGCGCAATTGGGCGCTGAATTATTACGCCAATGGCGCTTACCGATGAATATCTGGAAAACGGTCGAATTTCAACTCGATCCGATGCATGAAGAAACCTACAAGTACGATGCCAGCACACTGTGCGCCGCGGTCAATATCGCCAATTTCATTCAACCGTGCACAAGCCAGCGAATAAATGGAGAAAAAACCATCCCGGCGCATGCATTTGAAGCATGGAATCTTTTGGGGCTGACTCCCGAGATTATAGAATCGGTAATCACCGTCACCAAACTACAAGTGATTGAGTTATTCAATATCGTGAGATAGGCATTTCACGGCCATCACTGGAGATTTCTTCACCCCTCAGATCAATGGTTTGTTCTGCCGGATATCCTGCAATTCTTCAAATTACGAGCACCACATCTCTCCCGGATTTAAACGCCGGCAAACATTACCAATAATCCCGAAGCCAGAAACCCGCTGGGCAATGCGATGTGTAGAGGCTTGCTGACCGGCTGTTCTTCAAACCCTTTAAAAAGCAGGATGCCAACACAGACGCTGGCGCCTATCGCCAGTACCAACCCCCATAACTGAACCGCCGGCTGGTGCGGCAGAAATTTAAAGAAGGCTGCATTGATGACCAAAGTAACCGGAAAATGAATCAAAAAAATCGAATAAGACGCGCGTCCGATAACGGTCACATACTTGGGAACATACGCATGTCTCAGGACATCGAAATAATGAATCAATCCGATGAGTAACACCGTACCACCGGCGACGGCCAGTCTTGAACGAAAGTCGATCATCTGCGCCAAAATGATCAATCCCGTCAGCACGGTCAACCATAACCATCGATAGCGGCTCTGTGTTCCCCAATACGCCAGAATGCCAAGACCATACGACCCAAAAAAATACAACGCTGTTTCGTCCCAAAAAGTATTACGATTAAAATAGAACAATGATGTGACGGTGAAAAGAAAAATGAGTACACAGCCCAGCCATGATGTGACATGCCATTGAGGATGCTGAACCTGGGCATGCTTGCAAACCCATAACAATAGCACCGCTAACGTAAATAACTGAAAATCGATGGCGACATACCAAACGCCGGCCGATAATGCCTCTTGGTCAAGCAAGTTATGCAGCAACAGCCCATGCGCCAGCAGTTGAAAAAAATTTGGCGCTGATGGAATCGAGTCATGTGACATCCAGACTCTCGCCACGGCCGCACAGCCTATCGCCACCGTCAGAGCGACGAGGTAAGGCGTGATCAATCGCACATAACGCTGCTGAATCAGTTGCATTGGGTGTGTAACGATGGATCGCCCCTGTGGCGCAAGTTTTGCCGCCAATAAGAAACCCGAAATGACAAAAAACATGTGCACTACGATTCTGCCATATTCGCGCAACCCATCGATTACAACAGGCAACAGCGGATAGGCGATATTCGACATAGGCCCGTACATAGCAAGATGATGCATCACGATCAACAAGCAACAAGCTGCTTTCAATGCATCGATCAATGGCATTCGGGACGAAGATTTGGAAAGTATTTTGCTATTAATGGCAGACAAAGAACAATACAATACGTTTGAATACAACCACTCAACAAATAGTGACTTTAATACTAACATGCCATAGGTTGCTCGGCTAGTCCGCTTTATCAGGGCGCTTTTCCGGCATTTGCTCAGGATGAAACAAAATTATCGAATCCCATCAACATCTGTATGATATTGCGCGCAAAGTCGGTATGCGCTTGACAGAATCCGGACTGATGCTGGCTACCGCCGAATCCTGCACCGGCGGCTGGCTAGGGCAAGCCGTGACTGCCATTTCAGGCAGTTCGGCCTGGTATGAACGCGGTTTCATTACCTACAGCAACGACGCCAAATGCGAAATGCTGGGGGTTCAGCCAACCACGCTGGAACATCATGGCGCCGTATCGCTTCAAACTGCGCGGGAAATGGCTCTCGGAGCACTCAACCGCAGCCATGCCCAGATTGGGGTTTCCATCACCGGCATTGCGGGGCCTGCGGGAGGTACTGCCACCAAACCGGTGGGAACGGTATGCCTCGCCTGGGCAATGAGACAGGGCAGCGTGCGACAGAAAATCCATCTGTTTCCGGGAAACCGCGACGATATTCGTAGCCAGGCAGTGGTTACTGCCTTGCAAGGTATACTTGAGATACTCAACGATGCAGCGCCTCCAATAGCATAGAACGCGGCGAAATTTTCGATCAGTGCTCGCCCGATTGCTGAGCGGTTTGAGAAATGATGCGATCGCAATACGCAATGGCAATGGCGGAAAGCAAAAAAGCCACGTGAATGCCGGTCTGTGCGATCAGTGTTTTTTCATCATACGCGCTGGCGTTGATGAAGGTTTTCAGCAAATGAATCGATGAAATCCCGATAATCGCCGTCGCCAGTTTGACTTTCAATACCGACGCATTAACATGTGACAACCATTCCGGCTGATCGGGGTGTCCTTCCAGATTCATACGCGACACGAACGTTTCATAACCGCCAATGATGACCATGATCAGCAGATTAGAAATCATCACCACATCGATCAGTCCCAGAACCACCAGCATGATAGCCGTTTCGGTCAATTTAGCCGGTCTTTCGGCACCTTTGATCGTGACGCTATCGAGAATATGCTGCAATGAATTGGCATTACCCATCACAGCGCCAATCAGATCGGTCAACTCAACCCAAAAGTGAAACACATACACGCATTGCGCCAATACCAATCCGAGATATAACGGCAACTGCAACCAGCGGGTGAAAAAAAGAAAATATGCGATACGCGGAATTTTGATTACTGGAGAAATCCCAGGTTTATCTTTCTGTTCCATAACTTCCTATCAGGTTAAAAAATGCCGCAAGAATAACACAGCAGGGGTTAAAAATATGTGGGTTTTTATCCGATTATCGCCCGTGAACAAGCGCTGTTTCGAGGAATCTGAATCGGCTGTTCTGAAACTCCGCTTTCTTTGAATTTGAATTATTGAACGACCTCAGTATGGATCAATGTTATAAAGAATTTGACTATCATCAAAACTGATGGAAGGTTCAAACTCTGCATATTTTGACTGGATGTTGAGCTAATAATGATGATGCCTATTATTGATCCAATACAATAGGATAATTTTTCAGTAGAACAAAGCGAACTCAATATTTACCGTTGGTAAAGAAAAGAACTATCGTTATAAGGCTATCCAATGCTGGGCGCTATCCGCTAGTTCAATACTTACCTAATATTACTGATAAATCATACGATTATGGAATAGCCAACCATCCTCATGAATCCCAGCAGGATCGTGATGTGTCCAATGAATAACCCCACCTTTCTCATTCCACTCATATTCACCAGCAAATTCAATCTGATCATTCAAAGACAACTCATTTATTCTTGGCGCTGAATCAATATTGTGAGAAATCAATAGCGTCTGTTTCGACTTCAATTCAATTATAAATCTTTGATGACGACTGCCATTAAGATCATCAGATAATAGGGCAATTACAACTCCCGTACCATATACGCGCACATTGCTTTGGGCTTCAGCAAAAACGCTTGCTAATAATGTATCCCCGTCGGGTGCTAATGATACAAAATCGGAGATTGCACCAACTTTCAATAATCCACTAAAAATCTCTCCATAAACATACACCTCGTCATCTTTGGTTCCGATATAAACGCCAGTATCTGGATAATACCGCGCCAAATACCCTTCAAGAGCCACCGTTTTTGTTCCCACATGATTAAAAAATTGTGGATATGATTTCTCGGCAAAATCAAATATTTTATTACTATTAATCAGAATATTATCAGCAAATGATATTGATGGAATGAGTATCAGGAAAATATTTATAAGTTTCATGGCTACATTGACACTCCTTAGAAGTTACTCACGAATAACCACCGAGACTTTTTTTCTTAGATGGTTACAGGCAAAGGAATTATTTGTAATATTGGTTACGGTAGAAATCCATGGATACTGAGATGCTTGAGAACCTATGATATTTCCTGAGCTACGAATGACTCGAGCTCTTCGCCGCAATTCGCGGGATAATAACTGCATTCTTCAATCTGCTGTTCTTTAACCAGCTTTCGCTCCAAGGCCGGAGAATTGAATGCGTAGAGATAAAAAAAACCGAAAGCGTTCGCTTCCGGTTTTTTTATATTGATAACGTTATAGTTGTTTTGTTGACTTCAATGTTTTTTTCAACGGCTTCTATTATAGCTTCGCCAGTACTTCCGCGACGGTTTGTCCCATCAATGAAGGGGTGGGGCAGATGGTGACGCCGAGTTCCTTCAGCATGGCAACTTTTTCTGCGGCGCTTTCACCAGCGGATGAAATAATAGCGCCAGCATGGCCCATGCGGCGTCCTTCGGGCGCGGTCAGACCAGCAATGTAGGCCACCAGTGGCTTGGTCATGTTTTCTTTGGCGAACCTGCCCGCTTCAACCTCCTGTGGCCCACCGATTTCACCAATCATCAATGCCACCTTGGTTTCAGGATCCTGCTCCAGCTTTTCCAGAACATCACGATGCGAACTGCCTGGAATCGGATCGCCGCCTATGCCCACTGACGTTGAGATTCCGATACCCAACGAGCGCATCTGGTCGGCCGCTTCATAGCCCAGCGTGCCCGAGCGCCCAACCACGCCGATATTGCCGCGGATATAAATATGGCCGGGCATGATGCCCAGCATCGCCCGTCCCGGACTGATAGTGCCGGCGCAGTTGGGGCCTGTGAGCATCATGCGCTTTTCCTTGGGAAAACGGCGCAGAAAATTCTTAACCGTCATCATGTCCTGTGTCGGAATGCCATCCGTGATCGAGACGCAAAACTGAATGCCCGCGTCCGCCGCTTCCATGATCGAGTCCGCAGCAAAGGCAGGAGGTACAAATACGATACTAGCTTCGGCGCCAACTTGATCGACAGCTTCCTGAACGGTATTGAATACCGGCAATCCCAAATGGGTTTGTCCGCCTTTACCGGGCGTTACCCCACCGACCACATTGGAACCGTAGTCGATCATCTCCTGCGCATGGAAAGTTCCAATTCTTCCGGTAAACCCTTGAACGATAATGCGTGTTTTTTCGTTGATTAATATGGCCACTGTATACTCCTAGGCGTTTTGAGCGACGACGTCGTTACGGGCGCGGACGACTTTTTCCGCAGCTTCCGCCAACGTATCGGCTGTAATGATAGGCAAACCGCTTTCGGCAATGATGCGGCGTCCTTCTTCGACGTTGGTGCCGGACAGACGAACCACCAGGGGGACTTTCATGTCGATATTCCGCACTGCCTGCACCACGCCCTCTGCGATCCAGTCGCAGCGGTTGATACCTGCAAAGATATTGACCAGCATCGCTTTGACATTCGCATCTGCCAACACCAATCGGAACGCCTTCTCGGTGCGCTCGGCGGATGCACCGCCCCCAACGTCGAGGAAATTGGCTGGCTCACCGCCTGCCAACTTGATCATGTCCATCGTCGCCATCGCCAGCCCAGCACCATTGATCATACAACCAATATCGCCATCCAAGCCGACATAGCTCAAGCCAGCTTCTGCAGCGGCCACCTCACGGTTGTCCACTTGCGTGTTATCGCGCAGCTCGGCGATTTTATGACGACGAAACAGCGCGTTTTCATCGAATACCATTTTTGCGTCGAGCGCCACAATGTCATTGTTTGCAGTGATGACCAGTGGGTTGATCTCCAGAATATTCGCATCGAGGTCGCGCAAGGCGCGGTAACATCCTTTGATGGTTTTGACCGCGTGATTCAATTGCGCGGCATCGATACCAAGGCCGAACGCCATGGTGCGCGCCTGAAAATCCTGCAAGCCGACCGCAGGTTCGATATAGATTTTGATGATCGCTTCGGGATTGGTGACCGCCAGTTTTTCGATTTCCATGCCGCCTTGCCCCGAACCGATCATGATGACGCGTTCGCTGCTGCGATCGATCATGAAAGACAGATACATTTCTTTGGTAATCTGCGTTCCCGCTTCGATATACAGCCGTGAACACATTTTTCCAGCCGGGCCGGTTTGATGCGTCACCAGTTTCTTTCCGAGCAATTCTTCAGCGGCTTTCTCGACATCCGCATGCGTTTTGCACACCTTGATGCCTCCGGCTTTTCCGCGTGCACCCGAGTGAATCTGCGCCTTGACCACCCAGACATCGCCTTCTATTTCCCTGGCGCGTTGCACTGCTTCATCAACGCTATAGGCTAATCCGCCCTCGGCGATTTTTACGCCATATTCAGCCAGAATTTCTTTTGCTTGATATTCGTGAATATTCACTTCGATTTCCTCAACTTGTACCCTACATTAATTCAATCATTCAATATGTTATCAATTAATCATTCTTAAAAAGCTCTGAAAAACTACTGCAATGCGGCCATCAAGGCATAGCAATCAGGTTCAACACGCCGTTTTTTCATAAACTATCGATATCGAACCCATCTCGCCTTGCTTGAACCGCATTCGTTATTTTTCAGAGTTTTTACAAAGACAAAGGCCGCTTATTGCGGCCTTCACATCATTAGTTTTTCGCGGCAATGGCTTCTGCCACTTTCACCACGTTGTTCGCCATTCTTTCTGAAGCTGCATCGATCAAACGACCATCCAGTGCAGCAGCGCCCTTACCCTGAGCAGCAGCTTCCTTGAGCGCTGCAAGAATTCGCTTGGCTTTTTCGATTTCTCGGGCAGGTGGCGTAAAGACTTCATTCGCCAGCTCAATCTGTGTCGGATGAATTGCCCATTTTCCTTCGCAACCCAGCGCGGCTGCACGCTTGGCTGCCAATACGTAACCTTCAGGATCTTTGATATCACCGAAAGGGCCATCGATCGGACGTAAACCATAAGCACGACAGGCGACGATCATCCGGCTGATGGCAAAATGCCATTGATCGCCTGGATAATCAGGATTCAATCCACCGATATTGGTCGTTCTGGCGCGATTGCTGGCGGCATAATCTGCGACGCCAAAGTGCAGGGCTTCCAGTCGACCGGATGCACCATTACGGGCAATGTCTTCGACGTTAGCCATGCCCAGAGCGGTTTCAATCAACGCTTCCAGTCCAATGCGGTTTTTCAGGCCTTGTTGCATTTCGAGCTGGGTAACCATGGCTTCCACCATGTAGATATCTGCATATACTCCTGCTTTCGGAATAAGCAACGTATCGATCTTGCTTCCGGCTTGCTCCACCAGATCCACGACATCGCGCACCATATACTGCGTATCCAGCCCATTGATGCGAACTGATACCGTGATGCCATGTCCTTTCCAATCCAGGTCATTGAGCGCCTGAATGACATTTTTTCGCGCTTGGATTTTATCATCCGGGGCTACCGCGTCTTCCAGATCAAGAAAAACGAAGTCAACGCCACTATTGAGTGCTTTTTCAAACATTCCTGGGCTGGAGCCTGGCACAGCCAATTCACAGCGCTGTACCCGCTGTACAGCGGTTTCATATAACGTATGACTCATTTTTCCTCCAAAATTATCAATGGGTAAAGTAATCCATCAGGTCGATCAAAAAACCTGCCGCAAAAGGCTGAGTAAGCAGTGTCATCGGCTGAATCCGTACTCGACGGCAAACATGACCTCAGGGCATACTGTGATTCGTGGTTTATCAATGCAGATATCTTGATGATGTGAATGGCTGTACTGTGTAGTTTTTTTTATTCTTGTGTTCAAGAGATTAATTAGTTGGCGAATTATAACTATTCTCGGGGAATATATCTACCGAGCCGCCCGACACGCAAGGGAAGTTGGTAGTTAGTTCACCACGCCATTCCGAAACGGAAACATGTCAGTTCAAAATGCTGCTGAGTAGCATCACACTCTTATTTGACGGTTGAAACTCAAAAATGACTGGAATTTTCACTGGCTTTTATATCGTCAGGCTGATGACTGATCATGGTTGAGCCGTTAGGGAAACACTGATTAACTTCCTGCCTGAGCGAATCTCTTCGTTTCCGGGTACTCGTTCTTTCGTCTATCGAGTTTATAAGTCTCGGTTGCTGCGTTCCGTGCGCCTTACGCTTCATCTCGCTCGCCGAGTTAATCAGTATTTACCTAGAGTCGTGTGCATGCTTCGGCTGCAACATGCAGTTTCCGGTAGCGCGCCATCCAGACGAGTGGAATACCAGCATCGAATTCTTGGCGTTGCGCCATGGCGGCTGCAATGATTGCGCCGAGCATGATCGAACGACCGCAGCTATCGCCACCGATCCGGATATTTTGTTCAATAACCGCATGATAATCCTTCGCATGCTGCAAGAGATGCGCAATGATCGGCACACCCTCCAGAACATGACAGGCCGAACCGAAGTGCTGGCCCAATGCTGAAGCATCAAGTGCTTCGGCGCATAAAGCTTCTTCCACCCGTGACGCCAGTTTATGTCTGACACAGGCCAGCGCATTCCTCAGCGCTGAAGCAAGCGAATTCCCATTCAAAACCTGCCATAACACATCGCTGGTATACAGCGCTGCTGCGACTGCCGTGTCATTGTCATGGGTCAGTCGTACGACGAGTTCAACCTTGTCCGCCAGCGCCTGTTGCGACCCAGTATGAGTTGCCACTAGAGCCGGTAACGCGGCCAACGCAGAAAACTGATCATCATCCACGCCAGATTTCGCCGGAAACTCTTCGGGTTTCAAAGAAAGCAGTCGATTCAAGGTCTGACGGGTAGGCGAGTCGACATACCCCACATACGCGCCACCCGGGCCAAAAAAATGACAATAATCCGTTTGATAGCTAATACGGCTGAATTCTCGATATTGCGCCAGATGCCGCAGCATCAGCAAGCTGATTTCGCCATAGGCTGACGCATCACCGGCCACTTTAACGCCATGCGCGAAGTAGCCCTTCGTATCGGCATAATCGTTTACATCAGGCTGTAAAAAAACCAGGCCCCGGGTTGTTTCAATCTGCGCAATTCGCCCGGAGTCATAGAGCCAATGCAGACCCAATGATGCTGCATCAGCGATCAATGCGCCCATGACAGCCGCCATACGGGGCTCGAGTCGTGCGTATACTTTCATACAAGACTTATTTGATATCGACATCATCAGGAATACGACGGGCGTCCTCCGCCAGCATGACCGGAATCCCATCTTTAATTGGATACGCCAATCGATCCAGCTTACAGATCAGTTCCTTGTCATCTTTCTTGTAAATGAGCGGTCCTTTACATAAAGGACATACCAAAATTTCCAGTAATCGTGCATCCATACCTTTCCTTCTTGAGTTTAATCAATGTTGACAGCCTGCAATGCGCTTCGATAGCGAGCGGGCAGACAATGTCATAGCTTACCGAGGATATCATCCAACTGATCCAGGTTGGAATAGTGAATGACGATACTCCCTTGCCCATTCTTCTTGGGTTTGATGTCAACTTGCGTACCAAGCCGCTCAGATACATCTTCCTGTAACCGCAATAAATCGCGGTCTGGCTTTTTAATCTTGCGGGCAATAGGGTGCTCGACCTGGTTGACCAACCGCTCAGTCTCCCTCACCGACAGCCGTTTCTGCACGATCAGATTGGCCAGTTTGATCTGTTCTGCGGCCGCCAGCGGCAACAGGGCACGTCCATGCCCCATCTCAATCTTGCCCAGCATCATCAATTCCTGCACAGGAGCCGACAGATTGAGCAGGCGCAGCAAATTCGAAATCGTGCTGCGCGAATTTCCCAGCGCTTCACCGGCGGTCTGATGGGTCATGCCAAATTCATTGATCAAGCGCTGGATGCCCATGGCTTCTTCCAGAGGATTAAGATTCTCACGCTGGATATTTTCGATCAGCGACATCGCAAGCGCAGATTCATCGGCAACGTTTCGGATCAAGGCAGGCACTTCACTCAAACCCGCCAACTGAGCCGCGCGCCATCGTCGTTCACCGGCAATGATTTCAAAGCGGTCATCATTCACCGGACGCACCAGAATCGGCTGCATTACGCCCTGCGCCTTGATCGATTCCGCCAACTCCGCCAAAGCCACCTGATCCATATTGGTTCTGGGTTGATATTTACCGGGTTGCAAACGAAAAATCTCGATATTCTGCAGCGATTCTTCTGCGCTGGCAGCGCTCTCATCATGGGAAAACAGAGCATCCAATCCTCTTCCCAGTCCTTTTTGTTTAACCATTGTCGATCCCATCGGATTATCTTTTCACATTGTTGACAAAATCAGGCATGCAATATTTCTCTGGCAAGTTCGAGATACGCCTGCGCCCCTTTGGATTGCTCATCGTGGTATAGCACGGGCAGACCAAAACCTGGCGCTTCCGCAAGCCGTACATTGCGGGGGATCACGGTACGGTAGACTTTCTCGCCAAAATGTTTCTGTAACTGGTCCGACACTTGTTGCGCCAGGATATTGCGCGGATCGAACATGGTGCGCAGCAATCCTTCGATCCGCAAGTTGGGGTTGAAATTAGTGCGGACGCGCTTGATCGTATTCACCAGGTCGCTGAGGCCTTCCAAGGCATAATATTCGCACTGCATCGGTATCATGACTGCCCGGGCTGCACACAATCCGTTGAGCGTGAGCAGGTTCAGCGCAGGCGGACAATCGATCAGAATATAATCATATTCGTGCGCGATGGCTTCCAGCGCCGTTTTCAAGCGCGTTTCCCGTTGGGAGAACTCAACCATTTCAACTTCGGCGCCGGCCAGATCACGGTTGGCCGGTATCAAATCATATTTTCCCTGAATCCCAGTCACTCGACTTGCTTCTATCGGCGCATCGCCGAGCAAGACATGATAAATCGTAACCTGTATGGTTTGCTTATTGACACCGCTACCCATCGTCGCATTCGCCTGCGGATCGAGATCAACCAGCAAAATGCGTTGGCCTGAAGCAGCCAGACTAGCGGCAAGATTGACGCTTGTCGTTGTTTTTCCTACCCCGCCTTTTTGATTGGTGATCGCTAGAATTTTCGCCATAATCATGAACTCCTATTCATTTTCCTGATGGAATCAAAGCTACGCCATTTGGCTACCGTGTCTGTTTTCTGATCATGATCAATTGACGCTGCGCATCCAGATTGGGAACCGCAAGCGATATGATACTTTCAAGCACGAAAGGCATCTGAATTTGAGCAAGCTCAGCCTCCGTACAACTGGCTTTCATTGCAACCCAGCAGCAATTAGCACTCTCTTCTCCACTCAATTGCTCGGTCAAACGCAGGAATTGTCCCAATTCCGAGAATGCCCGTGAGATGATGACATTTATTTTTTTGGATAATTGAATGTTTTCGATCCGTTGCGCGATAACTTCCACATTATTCAACGCCAGCTCAATTTTGACCTGCTTCAAAAATGCCGCCTTTTTCTGATTGCTTTCCACCAAGGTAATCTGCCAGTCCGGCTTTGCCAAGGCAATTGGAATGCCAGGCAGTCCTGCGCCGCTGCCCACATCGATGATCTGCGGGCCAACCAAATGCGGCACAGCCGTCAGACTGTCCATCACATGCTGAATCAGCATGTCCTGAGGTTTACGCACAGCTGTCAAGTTGTGAATTCGATTCCATTTTTCGATCAGCAGTAAATATTGCTCGATCAAGTCATTGAGCGATGGATTCTGATACGCAAAATCATCACCGAGCTTCTGCAGGCATTGCGAAATCTGCTGCCCCAGACTCATGCGCGTTGTTTTTTATCAACCAGACCCAAGCCACGTTTCAAATGCACCAGCAATAATGAAACCGCAGCAGGGGTCACGCCGGAAATTCGCGAGGCCTGCCCCAGCGTTTCAGGCTTGTGCTGATTCAATTTTTGTTGCACTTCATTGGACAACCCCTTGACCAGGCAATAGTCGATATCCTTGGGCAGCACGGTATTCTCATACTGCGCATGACGGGAAACTTCTTCCTGCTGACGCTGAATGTAACCATGATACTTTGCCTGGATCTCTACTTGCTCAGCCACCAGTGGATCGGTTACTGCTACACCCGCACCCGGCAGCGTCATCAGTGACTCATAAGTCACATCCGGTCGGCGCAGCAGCTCTGTCAGGGTATATTCTTTTTCGATGGTTTTACCTAACACGCGGATCGCATCACCTTCAGGCAACACGCCAGGCCATAAACGAAGGGTATCCAAACGTCGCTGCTCCCGTTCAATCGCCTCTTGTTTATCGCTGAACACAGCCCAGCGCTGATCATCCACCAAACCTAGCTGACGTCCTATTTCCGTCAGGCGCAAATCGGCATTATCCTCGCGCAATTGCAAGCGATATTCGGCGCGACTGGTAAACATGCGATACGGTTCGGTGACGCCGGATGTCACTAAATCATCAACCAATACGCCCAGATAAGCTTCACTGCGCTGTGGCGACCATGCTTCTTTCCCTTGAATCCTGAGCGCGGCATTGAGACCCGCCAACAGACCCTGTGCAGCCGCTTCCTCATAACCGGTCGTGCCGTTGATCTGACCAGCAAAAAACAAGTTTTCGATAGTTTTGGTTTCCAGTGTGCGCTTCAGGTTGCGAGGATCAAAATAGTCATATTCGATGGCATAGCCAGGGCGGGTAATGTGAGCTTGTTCAAGGCCCGCTATCGAGTGGATCAATTTCACTTGTACCTCGAACGGCAAACTGGTTGAAATCCCATTGGGGTATATCTCATGCGTGCCCAATCCCTCAGGCTCAAGAAAGATCTGATGAGACTCGCGTGCCGAAAATCGCACCACTTTATCTTCAATAGACGGACAGTAACGCGGCCCGATACCTTCAATTTTCCCGGTAAATAGCGGTGAATCAACCAGCCCATCCCGGATGATGTCATGCGTGGCGGCGTTTGTGCTCGTGATCCAGCAAGAAACTTGGGGCGGATGCCCAGAACCGGCATGAATGAAGGAAAATACTGGCGTGGGTAGATCGCCGGGTTGTTCCGTCAACCTGGAATAATCCATGCTACGGCCATCGATGCGCGGCGGTGTCCCGGTTTTTAGCCGTCCTGCCGGAAATTCCATATCGCGCAGCCGTTGGGCGAGTGTCATGGATGGCGGATCGCCCGCACGTCCGGCTCTGAAATTCGTCCTGCCGATATGCGCCAAACCTGCCAGAAAAGTGCCGACAGTTAAAATCACTGCATGAGCATGGATTTTGATGTTAAGTTGCGTGATGACGCCCCGCACGCGATCGTGCTCGATGATTAGGTCGTCAACTCCCTGTTGCATCACTCGCAGATGAGGTTGGTTTTCAATGCGTTGGCGTATGGCCTGTCGATACAGCACTCTGTCTGCTTGTGCGCGGGTGGCACGGACGGCAGGGCCTTTGCTGGAATTAAGCACTCGAAACTGAATGCCTGCCTCATCGGCTGCCATCGCCATGACACCCCCTAGCGCATCGATCTCTTTTACCAGATGGCTTTTACCAATTCCCCCGATGGAGGGATTGCAAGACATCTGGCCAATGGTTTCAATATTGTGAGTCAAAAGCAAGGTACGACACCCCATCCGCGCTGCCGCCAAGGCTGCTTCGGTACCGGCATGTCCGCCTCCAACCACGATAATATCGAACTCAGGATGATTGCTCATAGTACTCTGACACCTGAATGTGCATAATCAAACTTCCAGGAATGCTTTGAAACTCAGATATTTTTGTAATTCCTGAATATCGTTTGTTTTCTTGAGAAATTGCAAGATAACGATAAGGTTCAGCATGGGGTGTTTCACGTGAAACCTTTCATAAATTGCTGCAAAAGTATATTTAGGTTGCGATTATAGGTTGAGCAGAATGGCCAAAGCAAGCAGCATACGCGTGACGGATCAGAAAAGATTAAAAATTCTCATAACGATTGATATCGAAAATGCCTGACAGTAAGGGTTGGTATTCCTTCTGCCAGGCGGTGATATCGTGCAATATTTCCCAGAAATAGGGGTGTGTTCGCCGCACTCCCCATTGATTGACGATCTGCTGAAACCGCGAGGATTTTTTTACATGAGCTAATTGAGACACAAATTCTTCGATGTCCACGTCAGGCACATCAAAAATAAAGTTCGGATAACTGCCAGTAATGCCCGGAAAAACAGTAAGTCGATCTTTTGCTGACTGGTAGCGCAATCCCTCCCCCAACATGAAGGCTACGTTGCTGTGCGCACGATCTCTCAAGAGCGTATAAACGACACGGTTATCGTTTTCATCGCGAACGCGCACGAAGGTCACTTCCGGCAATTGTAGGATTCCGCTCAGTTCCGATGCCGGCCGCGCCGCAATGGTCGACAACGCCTGATCGACACGTTGAATCCAGGCTGGCTCATCAGATCGGCTGCATTCCAGGTTTTTGCAGCGATTCAGGCGATCTTGCGCCATCTCATTGACCCGGCCGAAACGCTCGAGCATACGCATAACCAATTCGTGCTTGGGGTCGTCAGAGACAAATTCTTCCTGCGATGGTGATATGTCGTCGATATCTTCGTAGAAGATGCCAAATTTCAATTTACCGAGATCCTGATACCAATCGTTCAATTGCACTTTTCTCTGACCAGCGGGCAAGAATCGCAGGAAATTATGTTCAGAACTATTCCGAATCAAATCGAAGTAAAGCCGTGTCAGTACTTGATGAGCTACATTGCCATACACATCATAATTAACGACCAGTTCATAATAGGTGCGTTCAAGCAATGGATAATCCATCAGCCACAGGGTTTGTGGTTCATGTCCTACCCATCCGCGAACCACCGACGCGCTATTGTGATGACGGAAAATGGTCAGCAGGGCATTCTTGTTCTTGTCGCCGCCATTCCAGATATGGCTCAATGCAGCTCCCTGCGGATGAACCGTCGTATAATGATTTTGCCGCAGCGAAGAATAATCCATGTGCTTACCGAGATAGCGCAACCAGTTCTCTCCCATTGCGAGCAAATCATCATCCTGACCCGGCATTCCCAGCAAGGGAATCGTCCTGCGTTGATAGGGCGCATCAGTGACAAACAGATCTGATTTTGGATCTTGAAACATGATCCAGAAATGATCACGAATCACATCCGTCGCAATCTGGCCTCGGCACACCGGACCATGAATGAATGTGCGCACAAAGTATTCGGCGTCATCCAGCATAAACTGATAACGGGATGAAGCCGGTATATCGGAAAAGGTCACGAATGGATTGGCACGCTCGGTATAGCCATACCCAGGCAATTCCCGCACTTGCCAGCGTTTTTTGAAAAACAGCTCGTTGATGCGCTGCAATTTAGCCTGACTCAACGGATAATTGATACGCCGCTTATGAACGATATTTCCAGCGATGGGCCGTAAACGATAAAAAAATGGCACCTTCGGATCGTCGTTCGGATTGACCGTGGCGATTGGTTCGATGTCTTTGCCCGCCGGCGTGGAAGAACGCAAAACTTCAAAGAAACGCGGCTCTCCCTTGACCTCGGGGAAATAAAGAAAAGCCATGAACAGATGCTCATACAACCAGCGCGCAACCAATTTTCCGCGCTTGTCGCTGCGATTAAGCAACGTTTCCCATTGTTGTATGTGCCGTTTTTCTGCACCGGTGAGTGTCACCGGTTCTTCGGAAATAACGGCGCCCTGTCGAATCCAGCCAGCCAGCAGGGCATATTCTTCATCACTCAAGCCGGTGACGGCAAAGGGCATGCCGCTCCACGGAAATTTTTGCGCAAATTCTGGGAATTTGTCATTCGAAACGCATTGATTTTTTCGCGTAATACCCAGTTCGATCGTATCCGGCAATTTACCATTCGGCGGAAAGGGAAATTGCTTGGCTAAGGAAATCATCTCTAAAAGCAAAGGCTGAGACTGTCCATTTTCCGCATCGAGCACAGAATAAAAACCGCGTTCGCGCCAGCCAGACACGGTCGTTTCATCGATACCCAGGCGGGTGGGTGTCATGGCTTCGGTGCGCGCACCACCATAGATGGATTCATGAAATGCTCCCCGTTCCAGTCCCTCAGTGCTTTCTAACTTTAACTGGCAGGGGGCGTCAAAACAACTGTGGCAGGACAGGCATTTGAATTCGATCAGAGGTTTAATTTCCTTGGTATATGACACCGTGCGTTCGACAGGAGCAGGCAATGGCACTGGAGCAGGGGTCGGTGCTGGGAATGACAAATCAACGATCGATGGGTGATTATTCTGACACGCCGAGAATAAAAACAGGCTCAACAGCACCCCTAGGAATCGATGTGAAATTCCCATAAATACACACTCCCTCTGAATTATTAATAACCGGGCGCAGGACGCCGCTGCCCGAAAAACGTTGGCACAATCAACAGGATTGGATTATTTCAATAGAAACTCGGCGCGGTTACCCTTCTTTTGCCGGCTTTCTTCCGAGTCCTGGCTGGCGACGATGAAAATCCGCTCATCAGGAATTTTACCCGTCTCCACTAGCCAGTTACGCGCTGCAGTGGCCCGGCGTTCAGCCAATCCTGCCAGATCACTTTCAGTGATCTGCAGATGCTCAAGGATAAGCTGCTCCATTTCTGGAACAGGCAGGCCTTTGGTCAAACCGATGGCATTTTTGGGTTTCTCGAACGATTCCTTTTTGTACACCACCTCAAGATACTTCTGATATTCCTCGGGAGTCAGCTTGAGATCCTCGATCGCGCCACTGGCGATCCCCTTTTTGGTCTGTTCAGCCAGCTTCTGGGCCTTCACCTTGTCCTGCAATATGGCGAGCTTGAGTCCTTCATGATCTTCTACGGCATCGGCATAGCCCGAAATTTCCAAATCGAGCGACGGACGATCGCTCAGAATCTCGGCCAGTGTTTCCAACCGTTTTGCTGCAACTTCGTCAATCTCGGCAAAACCTGGCGTGAATGAAATTTCGGACAGTTCTTCGCCGCCTTCGAATGCAGAAGCCAGCAATGAGAAGGGCGCAGTGATCGCCTTGGTGATCAAATTGACAAATGCCTTGAAGACCAGCGCACCAATGTTGAATTGCGGATCATTGATCGAACCGCTCAAAGGCAGGTGAAGATTAATTTCGCCACGGCGATTCTTCAGAATCGTAAGCGCAAGGTCTAGCGGAAGCGAGACCGCGCTTTCGCTTTCGACCTTCTCGCCGAGCGTGAATTGATCCAGGAAGATTTTATTTTCTGCCGTCAGCTCTCCCTTCTCGACGTGATATTGCACATCGGCAGACAGTTTTCCTTTTTCGATTTCATACCCGACATATTTGCCTGAATACGGACTAAACTGCGGCAGATCGATGTCCTTTACATTGACGGCCAGATCGAGAAAGAACTCTGAGCTGAATGGCTCGACTTTGCCTTTGATTTCTAAAGGCGCGGTTTTGTCCAGGGCGCCCCGAATGTCAATGACACCAAATTTTCCGGGATACAGCGGCCCGATCTGACCCTTGAGTCCAGTCAAGTTGGCGCGGTAATTCGGTTTGATGAACCGGTCATGAAAATTGATGTTACCGTTCTGCAACACGACTTTTCCGATTTGAATGAACGTTTCTTCCTGCGGCTTGACCTGATACACATTCACCGGCTCGATATCCGGCGTGGTGACTTTGACTTCGACTGCGTTCTTGTTATTCGCAGGCGCCACGTCCACCTCGAGCGGCTGATCGATTTGCACGATGTGCACCAGGTTCAGCTCGCCACTGGGCAGAAGGGTCATGCGCGCAAAAAAATCGCTGAAATGAATCGTTTTGATATCGACTCGCATGGGGTCGGTGGTCACATTCAAACCGCTGACATCCATTTTTTTCCATCGAAACAAATCCTGAGCAGTATTGGGATCAAATACATTCAAGTTGTAAAGCCTAGCTTCGCCATCCATCACCAATTTCAGCGGATCGCCGTCCTGCGCCTTTAACTTGCCGACAAAGGACATATCGCCGCTGGTAATCAGCGCCTTGAGCTTTTCTCCCGCCCAGCCCTGCAATGACACCAGATCCACTGAATCGAGATTCAACGTGAGATCCGTCATGAAGGGAGCCCATGCCAGCGCGCCATCGACTTTCATGCGACCGCGCTCGTTAACCTTGGCATTGATCGCCATATTCAAGGGTTTCTTGCCACTCAGATCGATGTCATCGATGGCAATATCCAGCGGATCGATCACCATGGGCGGCGTTTTGGTCAATGTCAAATCTTCATAGCGTACCGCTGCGGCTTTGAGCTTCACGCGCTGGATTTGGGCAACCCACGGACTGTCGCCGCTGGCTGCAGGCTGTTTTTTTTCTTCGCCGTCATTTTTGGCCACCGCAGCCTGTGGTTTTACGGACGCTGAACGGTTGTCCGGTTTGCGGGCAGGAATAGGCACATGCGCCAGCTTGAGTTTGCCTTGTGCCCGGGCTCGATTCTTGGCAGGTGCGGGCTGTTGGGCCTGTGGCTGCGCCATGCCATCTTTGGGATTGAAAAGCCGCGTCAAGTCGATCGTACCGGTGGCATCGCGCCGCAATGTCGTTCGCAAACGGCTTAGCGTAATGTCACCCAGTGCAATCTTACGCGCCGTGTTGTCGATGGTGATCTGGTCAATGTCAAGATCAGCCAGCGATAACGCAGGTTCTTTTGCAGAATCCGGCACGATCGCGACCTGTTCGATAGCCAACTTAAGGTTCGAAGGCTTCTTGCCGGTTAAATCAACATCCTTCAGTTCAGCTCGCAAATGCTTCAGACTCGCTTGATAGGGTGCTTCTACCGCACCATTCCTGAGCGCCAATTGCCGCAAACCTGAACTTCCGGTCAGCGTAATGTCAGGAGCTTGATCGCGGGCCTGTTTGAATGTAATCAACCAATCGCTATCGAAAAATCCCGACCGCAACTGCATGCCTTTCGGGAAAGGCACATAGTGATTCAATTCCATTAAATCGAATTCGCTCAGTTTGAGCGTCAAGGTTGCTTCCTGATTGTCAGTAAAGGGGCGCAGTTTGCCATCGAGCTTCAAGGGTGATCCATTGATTTTTGCGCTGAAATGCGGCTCGATCCAGTTGGACAGTGCGCTATCTATCGTAGCCACGATAGGTATGCCGAGATTGATGTCGCTGATGTGATGATCGGCTTTCATGTGCTGGTCATCAAAACCGAAATATCCGCCTTGAATCAAGATATTACTGACGGAGAACTGCGTAGGACCGGTTTGCTGGTCGCTGTCTTCGGAGGGCTGGCCGAACTTCTCCAGTAAATCGGAAATATTGAAGCGGTCTTCTGTTTCCCGAACAAGATGCAGCTTTGGTTCCACGATGGAGAAAGCGGTAATGACCGGCGCTCGCCGAGCAACCGATTCGATACTGATATCGATATGCAACTTAGCGAAATAAAACAGCGCTTCTCGCTTTTCTGGCTCGTCATTTTTGTTGCCAATGCGAAAATCCTGAACGATCAGCTCGAGCGTATGCGGTTTGATCTCGATAGCTGCAACGCTGACGGGACGCTGCAACAATTCGGACAAGCGTTCTTCAAGTTGTTTTTTTGCATAACCCGGCAGCCAAAAATAGCTCAGCGCCGCAATAAGAAGAATGAGAGCCGCTATCACTCCGACACTGATGATCAGCCGTTTATGGGATAGGTAACGCTGCCGTGCAGTCGTGATCATCGCGATGCTCCTTTTGATAGCTACAAGCTCATCAACATAAAATACAAAAAAATTAAAGAAGCTCTGAAATAAGATGGGATTCACATTCGATCAAGCAGCGTTAACCAACGTTTCGCATGCTCATCGGGCATTTACGAGCCACCTGACTCTTTGATTCCTTCCTCGCTGAAAGTCTCGAAGAAGGTTCTTCAGAGCTTCTCAATCATAGTAATCGCCGCTTAATGGCTTGAACCTGCTTTGAGACCCACCAGCTCAACATCGAAAATCAACGTCGCATTCGGCGGAATGATATTCCCCGCGCCACGCTCACCATATGCCATGGAAGGTGGAATGATCAAGGTGCGCTGTCCGCCCACTTTCATTCCTTGCACGCCTTTATCCCAGCCTTTGATAACCCGGCCAGCGCCCAACATGAAAGAAAAATGCTCTTTACGGTCCAGTGAACTATCGAATTTTTTGCCTTTCTTGTCTGCAGCCGTCTCATCATAGAGCCAACCGGTGTAATGCACGTTGGCAGTTTTGCCGATTTCGGCTTCTTCACCATTGCCCACTTTGGTATCAATTTTTTGGAATTGAGAATCGTCGGCCGCATGCGCTGGATTTGCAATCCCTAATTGAGTAAGTATAAAAAACACCCCTGCTAAGAGGCTCAGATTAAATAACTGGTTTGAAATACGCATAATATCCTCACAAAATGAATGGTGATCAGTCTTGACATCAAATAAATTGGTCATGGCTATTATAACCGCTTAAGGTGCGATATGTTGCCGGGGGTTGTACGCCAATTAGTTTTGTGCAATTCATTGATTCAGAACATCCGAGTTTCTATAATCGCTCTATTCATATTTTTTCCTGCCACCTTTCACCATGTCCGATGACGAGCAACAACGCAACCATTCACAGCCCGGCAGCTTGCTCAGCTTGCATGATTCGCCCGTCGTACGCGCCATTTATTTGAGCGTCGGCTTTCTAGCACTATTTCTGGGCGCCATTGGCGCTTTCCTGCCGGTTTTACCGACAACGCCGTTCATTCTCTTGGCCGCAGCATGCTTCGCACGTGGTTCAGAGCATTTTCATCGAAAATTACTGGAAAATCGCATCGCCGGGCCCATCATCATCGAATGGCAGATGTACCGCAGCATCCGCCGTCAGGTTAAGCACTGGGTTTACCTGTTGATGGGAATATCGTTCAGCAGCTCGATGTTCATCGTGCCCGAGATATGGCAAAAAATGATGTTGCTTGGGATTGGACTTATCCTGGTTTTCTTTATCTGGCGAATTCCTGCCAGATAAGCCCCTGCATTTTTTCAGATTGTTTAGTTAACATTCGAATCCCAAGAATCTCTACGAGTTTTTGTAGGATTGTTCCTATACTTTTGATTTATATGAACTCTTTTAAATCTGTATAAATTAGGAAATTAAGTCTAAATTTCCTGAAAAATTATCCATAAGATCATTCTTACATATTTCTTGCTACTGTGAACAACTATGAGAATAAATGAACCTGTTACCCAAGAAGATATGGGGATGAACAAGGATTGCGAAATTATTTCGACAACCAACTTGAAAGGCATTCTGCTATCAGCCAATGAAGATTTCATCACAATGAGCGGTTATACCTGGGATGAATTCAAAAAAAAGAATCACAACATCATCCGCCATCCGGATGTATCTCCTGAAGCATATGCAATGTTATGGAACACCTTGAAGCAGGCAATGCGCCACCCAAACAACTGATATCGTTGAATATATTTTATAATCGTCTCAGGAGCAGGCAAATGTCCTTGAGCAGATCAACCAAGCCATCATGCAGATTGATGAAGTCATCCAACAGAATGGACAATTGGTCGAAAAACTCGCGTCATCGAGTAACGCGATGAGCCAAAAAGTCAAAATGCTTGCTGGCTTGTCTGACTAGTTCAAGGCGAAGATCCATCAATCGGTTCTCCTTTGAAATGCAGGGCTAGATCGTTTGATTCTGCGATTTAAGGAATCAATACACATTTAACTGCACTGATATCATGCGTTCATCACGGATTGGGTGAAGAATTCCGGCAAATCGCATGCGTCCTACAGCAGGAGTAATCATCAGATGGAGTCCATTCATTCTCGACCCCAACGGCTGCCGCTACTTGGCAGACGGAGCCTTCATCTATACTATGCACTCATAATAAGGTGTAAAACACGATGGATGAAAAAAAACTGACCTCAGATTTTGACTTTGACACATGGTCATCAATGGCACGACAGGATCCGGCGAAATTTGAAACCATGCGCCAGCAGATGATCGATGACCTGATCGATAGCACCCCGGCTCACCTACGACCACGCATTATTGGCCTGCAATGGAAGATTGACCAAATGCGCAGGCGAACTAATGACCCACTGGCTGCCTGCATACAAATTTCTAACCTCATGTGGGACAGCGTGCTGGGAGAAAAAGGATTGCTGAATGCGTTGCGTCAGTCCAAATCGATATTGAATATCCTCAAGAACAGACCGCGAGGGAAGGTTGTTTCGCTCAGCCGCTATAAATCCTCCCAATAAACCAACAATTCAGTTTCTAGCTTTGGCGTCCTTTGACGTTTCGATCAATGGTGAGATTCTTCAAGAAAAAAATCCGCCGTGAAATTGACATCGCCATCAGTGAGCAAAACGGCGTGCGATTACTGCACCTGGGCGGCGATATGATTCAAAGCGCCATGAAAATCACTGCCCCGCATGAACTGGTGCTGCTTTACACTCAATGCATGATGAGTTTTCTGCTATTCAATCCCCAGCCTGTTCAGATTGCCATGATCGGACTGGGAGGCGGATCGCTGGCGAAATTCACCTACCACACCATGCCGCAAACCAAAACGGTTGCGATTGAAAATAGTCCGCAAGTGATCGACGCAGCCAGACATCTCTTTGCCCTACCCGCGAATGACGACCGCTTTCAAGTGGTATTAGCTGATGGCGCGGAATTCATCAAGGATGCTGCGCTGAATCTTGACATCCTGATGGTCGACGGTTTCGATGACGGCCAGCAGATAGCCGCGCTCTGCAGTCAGTCGTTCTATGATGACGCCTATGGTGCACTTGGCAGCAACGGCATTCTGGTGGTGAATCTGTTGAGCCGAGACAAGCACTTGAGCACCTACTTGCAACGGATCAATCAAAGCTTTCAGAGCCGTACCGTGGCAATGCTGTCGGAACCACAGGGCAATCTCATCGTGCTGGCGTTCAAGAAAAGCCCCGGGAAAGTGTCCTGGAAATCATTGAGGGGCAAAGCCACATCACTCGCGGAGCAGTATCATCTGCCGTTCGCAGATTTTGTGTCCAAATTACGCAAACACCAGAATAGCCAAAACCTGCACCTCGACATCTGAGGACGCGCTAGCGCCATTCCTCGCGCGGCTTGGAGACTTCGGGGGACTGTGCTAAAGTTGAAACATCATTCACGCTGCAATAACTACATAAAGACAAGGATCAAACCCATGGATTACAGTTACGAATCTGACCACACCAAATTCATCCGCGAATTACTCGAGAAAAACCCGTCATTGCAACAGAAACGCCAGGATGCGCGCAATATGTGGTGGGAAAAGAAACTGAACAAGGAAGAGCAAAAGCGTTTTAAAGAATCTTCCGTCCCGATGAAACCCTATGTTTATTTCGGTGGAGAGTAACCACCCGAACAAACGGCGTGAGTGACATCCGCTGAAGATTGTTTACATGAATAGCTCGCACTCACGCCGCTTGCGTTAAGACAACGCTGAACAACGGCGGCGTCTTTTATGAAGTAGAGGCATGTTTATCGAGATGAAGAACTTCATCGCAAGGCTGGCGCTATTCTTCCTGACGGCCTGCGCCGGGCAGTTTCCATTGACAGAGCCAACTGGCAATCTACAAACGCACGAAGAGAACTTCCCGGCTGACCATGCGGTGCTGGCTCGATGCGCGCTGACGTCGCTGCAATCCGATGCCAGGCCGTTCATGAGAGTGCTGCAGTTCAGAGTCCGCACGAATCCCATCATCCCGATAACCGAAATTCATGCATTTGATTTGAGGTATCTTCCCAACGTCTACGCTACGAATTCTCCGACCAATCCTGATGCGGTTGTCGTACCAATCGACACGAACCCGGAAGCTCTGCCGTACACTCCCCGAAACAAGAAGGGCGAACCCGTCTATGCCTTTGCGCTGACGCTCGAACAAATCGACGCCACAACAGTTCGGGCATCATTGAAAGGAGATCCCTACCTTGCCCGATCAGTCTGGGATATGCTCAGCAAATGTACGCTGACTCCATCTTCATCGCTGCACTCACAGACGAATGTTTCATAAACGAACACGGGTGAACAATCAGGCTTTACTAAGAAAACGCTGATTCATTCATTGCACGAGGGAATCGCTTCGTTGGTTCGCCAGCATTCGCCCTCGCCCATCGGATTGATAAGTCTGGATTGCATCGCTCCATGCGCCTTACGCTTCATCTCGCCAAATGAATCAGCATTTCCTAATTATTATTTCCTGACTTTGCCAGAAGAATATCCAGCGCGCGCGTACTGAGGATGCGCTTGAGGATGCCGAATAAATGAGTGGGGAACGTCACATAATACCGCGCCTGCGGCCTGCTGGCTTCCAGTGCATCGATCACACGCTTAAGAACTGCCTCCGGCGGCAACGTAAACGGCACAGCGGGGCCGGGCTTATTGAGTCGATTCAACACTCCCTGATATCTCTCGCGATGGAAACTATTCTCGGTATCGATATAGTTTGACAAGGCTCTCACCGCATTCATGCGGAACTGACTTGCAATGGGTCCTGGCTCAATCAAGCTGACATAAATATTACTGCCCCGCAATTCCAGCCGCAGGGTATCGCTCAAACCTTCAATGGCATACTTTGACGCATTGTAAGCACCCCGGAAAGGCAGTGCTACGAATCCGAGCACCGAACTATTCTGGATGATTCTGCCATAGCCCTGCCGGCGCATGACCGGTATGACCAGATTCGTCAACTCTTGCCAGCCAAATACATTTGTTTCGAACTGCGCGCGCAATGCATCACGGCTCAAATCTTCCACTGCGCCAGGTAAACCAAATGCGCCGTTGTTGAACAATGCATATAACTCACCCCTGGTACGTCGCATCACTTCTTCAAAGGCGAAATTGATCGAGTTAGAGTCTGTCAGATTCAATTGAAAACTTTCCAGCCCTTCGGCCAATAATGCCTGTACGCTCTCATGCCTGCGTACCGTCGCGAATACCCGGTACCCACGCGCCTGTAGCCCTCTGGCGACACAAAGACCAATTCCGCTGGAGCAGCCCGTAATCAGAATGGTTTTTTTCATCGATTCAGTTCAACCTTAAACAAAACGCCAGGCAGATTAAATTTCTCCGTGGCTTGACAAAAAATTGGATGCGACGATAGCATCAAACTCCATCATCCGCATTAGCTTTTGGTTATTCCGACGAAACATGGCAACGAAGCAGGAAAATCGTGGATGCAGAATGCAGTGTACCAGCGAAGAAAAGCGCGCGTTGGATTCTGATTTTAGCGCAAGATGACGGAACGTCAGCAGTATTTTAAAATCTCCTCAGAAAATAGCATAACAAAAGATTATTCATGGCAAAAATTTTATTCCGTTTGCAAGGCGTATCTGATGATGAGGCAAATGATGTCCGGGAATTACTGACAGAAAACGCCATTGATTTTTATGAAACCTCGGGCGGAAATTGGGGTGTATCGCTGTCGGCGATATGGCTCCAAAATGATGATCAGTTTCCGCAAGCACGCGCGATAGTGGATGCCTATCAGACTGAGCGCACAATCCGAATGCGCGAAGAGTATGCTCGACTGAAGCGAGAAGGCAACCAAAAAAGCCTGATAGACTCGATCATACACAAACCGGTATCTTTCATAATTCACCTGGCGCTTGCGCTACTCGTCATGTATGTGTCGATCAAGCTGGTTCTGGATCTATTTCCCTGAGGAAATAACAGCTGACTCGTCAATTATGGCGACTGATTGCGGTATGATGGTGCGCCAAGGCCTGTTATTGATAAACATTCCAAAAAGGAGAAACCTATGAATTTTGTTTTAAAAACGCTTGCAGCAACCTTCCTCGCCGTTCCGCTGTTTGCACATGCCGGCGGAGATCCTGAGCACGTCAAATTTCCTCAGGGCTATGAAAAAACCTTTACCCAATATGGCACGATGAATCGCGCCAATCAGACCCAGGTTGCCAAGCTGTATGCGAATGACGCTGCAATTTCCAGCTATTCGCAAGGCAATAAAAGCGGCCCCGGCTCAATCGTGATCATGGAAATCTACAACCCCAAGAAAGACGCCGAGGGTAAACCGGTCGCAGGCAGCGATGGTCAATTTGAAATTGACTCACTCGCCGCAGTGGCGGTGATGGAGAACAGAAATAATTGGGACGCAGCTTTTCCAAAAGAGAACCGTACCGGGGACTGGGGTTTCGCGGTATACAATCCGGATGGAACCCCAAAAAGCAATGACCTGAACTGCGTGCAATGCCACACGCCTTTGCAGGCTCAGGATTATATGTTCACTTACCAAAAACTGGTGGATTTCGTTAAGAAAAAATAATTTCTATGCACTGATCTGATGGTTTTTTTAAAAAACCATCAGATTTCGTTTTTTATCGCTATTTCAAGCCACTCATGCTTTGATTCAGCTTGGTTCGGCAGTTTTCTTCCTTGCCCGCCAAATCCAACATTCCAGCAGCTCTCATACATTCATTGTATTCAAACAGAATGTCGGCCTTTTTTTGAGCAACATCCATTGAACTTGATATTTGCTTGATTTGCTGCGCCACATTTTTCAGATCGACATCGGCGATGGTGGCACCAATTCCATCGATGCTTTTTTTGGTTGCTTCCAGTCGCTGCAGTGATTCTCGATTGATCTTGTTGACCTGATCGGCGAATGCCTGATTGGCCTTACCGGAATAATTCCTCAGTTCTTCGACGTTCTGTTGCGTGATCGCAGCCAGTTTTTCCTGGTAATTGTTCAGTTCATCCTGAACAAAGGTGTTGATTTTATCGTTAAAATTATTCAGGGATTGATCGATTTCCTGGCGAAATGATTGCATTTTTGCCTCTACCAGCTGGTTGATATCACCATCCAGACGCTTCACGAGAGTTTCGGAAATCTTTTCAATCGGTGGACGGGACTGAATGATTTCAGTTTTCGTCTCGCTAAGACTGGACTTGATATCAGTGGCAAAGGATTTCTGGGCGTCGTTGAATTGATTCAGCGAATTTCTCCCACTCTCGGAAATGGCCCACGATACCAGCAGCAGATCCTTTTTCTTTTTCTGATCGAGTCCGCGGATCAAATCATCCAGAATCTCCGCAGATACGTCATGATTGGCTGCTCCGTCCAGATAGCTGATATTGGCGGAATTCATCAATTGGTGCAGATTACCGTGCATCGCCTCGACATTGGCTTCCGCTCTCGCCAGCGCTGTCGCTTGGCGCATCAGCTCATACGGTAAATAAACCACCAACAGTACAATGCAGAATCCATACGCAGCAAGTCGCCATTTTTGAAACTTGATGAATATGATGCTCAGATAAAATAATACGATAATCAAAATCACGGAAGGCGCTAGGATTTGCACGAAATCCAGCCAGCTCCTTCCGGCAAGCACATCAAACGAAAAAAAATTTGTCATTGTTGCGATCAACTCGTTCATCAATTACTCCCATCTCCCATAAAAGGCACTAACATACCAATAATATTCTTTTGTTTTTATCTGTCATTCGAATTTCCAGAGTATGGGTAATTTATCACGGCAACGCATGATTGACCGAACAAACTTGAAAACCGACTGCTAAAACTTTCGTGCCGACTGTAGCTGCGCGATACAGCCGAATAACACATGGGAAAACACCTTGAAAACAGCCTATATTACGCATCCGGATTGTCTTAAACATGAGATGGGTGCCTGTCATCCAGAATGTCCACAGCGGCTGGCCGCAATCGAACATCAGTTGCAGGTCACTGGATTATTGCCGCAATTGCTTCGCTATGATGCGCCGTTAGCCCATACGGCCCAATTGGCGAGGGTTCATACCGAACGCTATATCGCTGGCATTAAATCAGCCGCACCGGCATCGGGACTGGTGGCGCTGGATGGCGACACGGCGATGAATCCGTTTACGCTCGATGCTGCACTGCACGCAGCCGGCGCCGTGGTGCTCGCCACCGATCTGGTAATGAATCGCGACGTGAATAACGCCTTCTGTGCTGTACGTCCGCCCGGTCATCATGCAGAATCGGATCGGGCGATGGGATTCTGCATATTCAATAATGTTGCCGTTGGGGTCGCGCATGCGCTCGAGCACCATCGATTGTCGCGGGTAGCCATTCTGGATTTCGACGTTCATCACGGCAATGGCAGCGAGGAAATTTTTCACGCTGATCCTCGCGTGATGCTGTGCTCAACCTTTCAACACCCGTTTTATCCCTATTGTGGCGCAGACAGCGCCAATGAGCACATCATCAATGTGCCGTTGCAACGCGGCGCGGATAGTCCGGCCTTTCGGAATGCCGTGACTGACCAATGGCTGCCGGCACTCGCAATGTTCAAACCCGAGATGATCTTCGTGTCGGCCGGGTTCGATGCGCATCACGATGACGATATGGCGCAACTGGATCTGGACGATGAAGATTATGTCTGGATCACCCGGCAAATCAGAACGATTGCAGAGAAATACGCTCACGGGCGCATTGTCTCGGTGCTGGAAGGCGGCTATGAACTGAATGCGCTCGGCCGCTGCGTTGCTGAGCATATCCGGGTGCTCAATGCTGAGCAAGCCTGAGTACGTTGCAATTCCCGGACACACCGAAAATCATCTGTAAAACCAATTTTTTATTTGTGAAATACCTGCGCTTGAGGCAAGATTCTACTCTTCCAACATCTTTGTGACTGCTGACTCATTGTGATTTGTTACGAACATCCCCTCAATGAACGTATCCGGGCTTTATTACGACTGGAAGATTTATTCCGAAAAATCGATTTTTTCATCGCCAACGACAGCGCCATCGAGCATCATGCAGCACTGGCGGCATTATTCGAAGTTCTCGAAATCACCGGCCGGGCAGATATAAAATCCGATTTACTTCAAGAGCTTGAACGGCAAAAACAGATACTCGAAATGTTCCGCAAACATCCACACGTGTCCGACACTGCGCTAAATGACGCACTCAGTAGCATTCAGATCACGTTCCGGGAAATGCTCGATTTACCGGGCAAGGTGGGAGAACATCTGCGTGAAAACGAATGGCTGATGGCGATTAAGCAGCGTATCAGCATTCCGGGCGGTTGTTGCGGATTTGACCTGCCGTCATATCATCATTGGCTCAGTCTGGATCCTGTTCACAGGACAAAGGACATCCAGGAATGGCTAGCACCGTTCCAACCTGTGCGCCATGCCTTCGGCATCGTTCTGTTCCTGCTCAGGAAAAGCGGCAGAACGTCATCATTCATGGCCAGTCAGGGCATTTTCCAGCAAACCGGCGCAGAATATGCCGCCCATCTATTACAGCTCAGGCTTGATGATGAACTGCAGTGCGTACCGGAAATTAGCGCCAATAAATACGCTCTGAACATCCGCTTCGTCCCGGCGCAATCAGGTCAGAAAAGTAAACTCTACGAAGACGACGTTCCGTTTGAAATTACTTTTTGCAATTTGTGAAAATCCTGATTCAGGATATTCATGATATCGCCTTCCAAACCATCCGGCGAAAGCACGTTGCGCACCTACAATCCCGATCACGCCCAAGCCACAGATATCGATAGTTTCATCGGTTGATTCGCAGCACGGCAATCCTTCTTTTATAATCCTTTTTCGAGTGTTAGCGCGGGCTGCGATACTGCATGGGCTGTTCCGCATCCTCGAGAATCTCCAGATGACTTGTGCAGCACGTGAATCGATCGGTTACGGCAGGAAATCCCTATCAGGACTCAATCAGGCCAAAGCGAGTTGCTGCGCCCGGAATGCCCTAGCTATTTTTTCCAGATCCAGCACGGGCAGCATGCGAATGCCGTCGCTTTCCCCAATCTGAGCCAGTTTATTGGAGTGGATGGCATGCATCAGATCATTGTGTTTGGGGCCGCCGAGTTGAGGTAACTCGGGTTCCCATTGCACCAGCTCGATCGATTTCAGCGCAGGGATGGCAAATCCCATCGCTTCATTGTCAATTTCCACCACCAGTACGCTTGCGGTAGGAGCAATCTGGGCAGGGCGCCCAGTGACGAGCCGGCTCAGGCACACCACAGGGATACTGCGGCCACGCACGATGATCATGCCCAGCATGGGCCCGGTTTGCTCAAAAATCGGAATGTCGCTGCTAAATGGCAGAATCTCCCGGATCTGTTCAAATGGCGATGCCGTTTCACTATCGAGCTGATAGGTGATCATATTGCGTTTGCGATCACCGCCTTCATGACCAGCAGAAATCGTTCGCTGCTGGCGCGAACTGCTTCGATCTCCTGTAACCACTTCTGCGAGCACACTGATCTGGGGATCGGTTTGCAATGCTGTGCTATTCAATACCAGAAGCTGCGATACCAGGATCGATTTTTGCAAGGCGCTTGCCGCCGGCAGAGCCGATTTGGGCAAAGCACCCGAAAATAACGCTGGCCGAGGTAGTGCATAGTCTGGAAAATCGATGACATCGCTCATGCTAATTCGCACGACATCGATGACTTTGTTAACCAAAAACGCCACCATACCGTTGGACAACGCAATAATGCATGCCTGAGTGGAAGTGGTCTGATCGAGCTTTCCCAGGCCGCAGACCTGCAACAAATCCAGCGCCGGGATTTTTTTGTCCGCGTGTTCAATGACTCCTCGACAACTGCCCATGGCAAGGGCAGATTTGTCGATCACGGGATCGGATAATGTCGTGTAAATCGCCATCGCGTCGATGGCGAAAGCAATCTGGCTGCATTGCAGCAGCAACATCGGCAACGCCTTTTCCTTATGGCCCGCGCTTCCGCCAGGAGCAACGGCAATGGTGCTGCGGGAATGATGGCAATTCATCATTGGCACACCGTTAAGCATGGTCAACGCTACGGGAGACAATAGATTAACCAGTGTGCCATCGTCATTGCGACGTATGCTGCCATAGAAAACCGCTTGTTCTGCAGTTGCGAACGTGGCGTGAATGATATCGTGTTCATCTGCCGTGAAAACACCCGTGACGGCTTCAATGAGCAGACCCATCAGCTTGTTCTCGTGCACCATGATGATGACACTCGGAAAAGGCAGCGTTGCCGCTGTCATCCCGAGCACGATGCGCAAATCGATGACTGGAACCATGATACCGCGCAGATCAATACCACCAATGACGCAATCGGCTGAGCAAGGCAATTTGGTCAGCTTGCCGCAAGGTATCACTTCACGCAGGGTTTGCATCGGCAATCCAAGATTCATGCCTCCCATACGAAAGCCACCGAACCCCAGCTTTGCAGCTGTCAGCTCCATTAATTTTCCTTCTCTTTGGCGTGGGCGATCTGATCGATCAGCAAACTCACCTGCTTGGCCATTTTGCTTTGATTTTCTGCCGATTCGGCAATTTCGGCCACGCTCTTGCTGGTCTTGGCGACGCCAGACATGATGCCTTCAAAGCTGCGGCAAGCTTCGCGGCTTACTTCCGCTCCTTTGCCGACATGCTGAACCGATTCTTCGATCAGCTTGGTAATTTCTCGCGCGGCCACCGAGCTGCGTTCGGCGAGTTTGCGCACTTCATCGGCAACGACCGAAAAACCGATACCATGTTCCCCGGCGCGGGCAGCTTCAATGGCCGCATTGAAGGCCAGCAAATTGGTTTGATTGGCAATCTCGTCAATGACTCCAACGATCTCCGATACTTGCGATGAACTCGCCTGAATAGCCGTAATCGCGGCGATCGATTTCTGCAGAGCATCGAATCCCGATTGTGCAGCGGCAGACGAATCATGCGCCAGATCCGCTGCCACGATGGAATTGGTTGCAATCGCATTGACGCTCTCGACCAATTCGCGGACATGCGCATTCATTTCGGCAGCGCCAGACGCGATACGTTGCTCCAGTTGCACTTCGCTGGTGACATCGTGGGCGTATTTGACGATTTTCATTGCTTTCCCATTTAGATCGAAAATGGGGTTATACGTCGCTTGAATCCACACATCTCGATTGAATTTTCCGAGGCGATGGAAGCGCCCGCTGATAAATTGCCCTTCGCTCAACCTAAGCCAGAAATCACGGTAATCCTTGCCTATCGTGTATTCCGTGCTGCAGAACATACTATGATGCTGACCTTTGATTTCCCGCAAGGTATAACCCATCGCCGCCAAGAAATTACGGTTCGCATCGAGCACCTGGCCATTCAGATCAAATTCGATGACGGCCTGGCCGCGGTCAATGGCATCCACTTTGGCTTTGAATTCCGAAGTGTGCAGTTTGCTGTCGGTCACATCGATGGCAAATTTCACAACTTTGACTGGGTTACCGGAAGGATCAAAAACGGGATTGTAAGTCGCCTGGATCCAGACTTCATGATTGTTTTTACCGATGCGCTTGTATTCGCCGGCTTCAAATTCGCCGCGCCCCAGGCGTTCCCAGAACGACTGATAAGCTGCACCCGAGGCTTCTTCGGGATCAACGAACATACGATGATGGCGACCTTGAATGTCGTCCAAACGATATCCCATGAGCTTGAGAAAATTGTCATTGGCATGAAGAACCTTGCCCGTCATGTCGAATTCGATCATCGCCTGATAGCGGTCGATGGCGCGCAACTTCCCGGCCGTATCCAAACGCTCGAGCTTGGCGGTCGTGATGTCGTCCGCCTGGATGATCACTTTGGTCAAGATGCCATCGAGTCCCAGGATCGGGCTGAAATTGGCCAAAAACCAGCGCTCAAGACCACCTACACCTTTGCGCCGGATCTCAATGTTGACAGAATGATGTTCGCGCAATGAATTCCATAAATCGATATATGACTGGATTCGAGCATCTTCCTCGAAAAGAATGTAACTTTCATGTTTGCCCACCAAGTCTGAGATTGCGTAGCCGAGCGCATTTTGCATGCGATCATTGACGGTGAGAATATGGCCATCGGCCGATAATTCCATCAAACAACTGCTCCTAGAAACGGCATCCATGCGCGCAGCCATTTCCATCGCTGCCATTTTTGCCGTCGTAATGTCGATACAGTACTTCACTATCCGCACAGGTTTTCCATCCAGATCCAGGATAGGGTTATAACTAGCCTGTATCCAGATTTTCTTACCATTTTTTCCATAGCGTAAATACTCTCCGGCATCAAACTGACCATCGCCAAGTTTTTGCCAGAAAGCACGATAGGCACCGCCGCTGGCCTCTTCTTTGCAAACAAAGATTCGGTGATGCTTGCCTTTGATTTCTTCCAGCGTGTAACCTATCAATTGCAGGAAATTTTCATTGGCTTCCAGAATATTGCCTCCCAAATCGAATTCAATGATGCCTTGTGAACGTGATATGGCTGCAATTCTTCCTTCATTCGCAATGGAAGCAAGTTTGTTACCGGTAATGTCGCTGGCGAATTTGATGATTTTATAAATGTTGCCCTCTGCATTCCTGATGGGCGTGTAAGTGGCTTGTAACCAAACGCAGCGGCCTTGGCGATTCAAGCGCATGAATTCATTCTGCTTGTGTTCTCCAGCACGTAAATCATTCCAGAAATTTCGATAATCCTCACTTTGGGCATACGTTTCACAGCAGAATATCCGATGATGCTGACCGATGATTTCTTGCAAAGTGTAACTAAAGATTTCAAGAAACTTTTCATTAGCTGTCAGAACATTGCCCTCGAGATCAAATTCAATCACAGCCTGAGTACGATTGATGGCCATGATTTTTCCATCGTCTTCAAGCGATTTGGTCTTGCTGGCGGTTATATCTGTAGCGATCTGGACGATTTTGCAGGGTTTGCCCGCCACATCGACAACTGGAATGTAGGAAGCTTGCATATAGCGGTCACTCCCATCAGCAGCGCTACGATGGAATATGCCGCTCACAGACTCACCAGCGCACAGCTTTTCCCAAAGAAAGGTATTTTCTCCGCGCTCTGCAGCGCCCGCCACGCACAGTTGATCATGGTGCTTGCCAAGCAGATCCTCAAGGGCATAGCCGAACATCGACAGGAAATTGGCGTTGGCAGTGAGTACAACGCCGTTGAGATCAAATTCGATGATGGCTTGATTCTGCTCAATGGCCTTGTAAATACTGGCGATATATTGGGGATCAAACTCTGTTAAGAGTTTCGTTTTGGCAGATACTAACGCGGACATATTATCGAGCTCTCCTGAGGGTTATAGTGCAGTGTCTTATACGCTGTTCTATTTATTGCGGCCAAAACAGTGCTGGGTTTAGCATGAATTGATAGCAATTCGTTCGTCTTTTAAACGCCTTTCGTCCTTGCGAGTAAAGTAAGATAGTCATCAGCGTCTGCCTGCACGGTTCTCACCTCCAGATGCTAACAATTCGATCGCCTATCCGCAGGTGAGAGGGTATCCATGAACATCGAGATGACTTGCAGAAATGAATTGATTTGCAGGGATTTACTCAGCGGCGGTCAACCTGCTTCAAAGCGCATGACCAGGCATGAAGGGAATTTGAATCACTCCCGCGTCTTAGTAAAAGAGATAAACAACGGGATAGCTATTTTTTGAAAAGACCATTTCTAGCTGGTCGTTACGAAATCACCAACTGGTCAGCAATCTTTTCTGCCTGTTGCAACACTCTGTCAATCGCTAGCAATTGCATGTCCGGTGGATAGCCATATTGCTTGAGCGTTCGTTTGACAATGACTCTCAGTCTGGCCCGAACGCTCTCCTTGATGGTCCAGTCGATGGAAGCATTCTGCCGCACGCGTTGCGTCAGAACGATGGCGAGTTCACGCAACTGATCGTTTTGCATCAATTGCCGTGCACTGTCGTTACTGGCAACCGCAGTGTAGAACGCATACTCAAAGGTGGATAAATCAAGATTGTCGGCGTCCTTATCAGAAGCCACGATTTCCTTGCTGATCTTGATCAGTTCTTCAATCACTTCGGCAGCGGTCAGAATTTTGTTGTGATATTTCTTGATGGCGTTTTCCAGCATTTCCATCAGACTTCTGCTTTGCATCAGATTGACCTTGGCACGTACTTTCAGCTCATCATTGAGCAGTTTTTTCAGCACTTCCAACGCGACATGCTTATGCTGATAATCTCGGAGTTCCGCCAGAAAATCATCGGACAGAATCGAAATATCCGGTTTCTTGATACCGGCGGCATCAAAAATATCGATGACTTGTTCTGATACCAGCGCCCGGTCGATGACCTGTCGGATGGTGGTTTCAATGGCTTCATCGGTTTTGCCGCCGCTGCTGTCGAATTTGACCAGGCGTGCTTTTACCGCCTGGAAAAAAGCCACTTCGTCTTTGACGTCCAAAGCCTGTTCATGCGGGATGGCGATGGCAAACGCCTGCGACAGCGCGGTGACTTCATTGATATAGCGCTTCTTACCGTCGTCCAGACCGAGAATGTGATCCTCGGCGGCCAGGATCAACGCCAGCTTTTCGCAAGTCTCCGCTGCAAAATAATTCTGAAAGGCAAAACCGTAATACATTGCCGCTACCACTTCGAGTTTCTCCAGCATGAGCTGTACCGCCTGTTCCTGCAGCAAGGTCGGATCGCCTTTGCCACCTGCATCGGAATAGAATGACAACGCTTCTTTCAAATCGGACGCAATACCGAGATAATCCACCACCAGCCCACCGGGCTTGTCGCCATGCACACGGTTCACCCGTGCGATGGCCTGCATCAGATTGTGTCCTTTCATGGGCTTGTCGATATACAACGTATGCATCCCAGGCGCATCGAATCCGGTCAGCCACATATCGCGCACGATCACCAGTTTCAATGCGTCGTTGTCATCCTTCATGCGCTCGGCGAGCGTTTTGCGCTGTTGCTTGGTGGTGTGGTGTTTCGCCATGGCCGGGCCATCGGAAGACGCCGCCGTCATTACCACCTTGATCACACCTTTGTTCAGATCATCGGCATGCCATTCAGGGCGCAGCTTGACGACCTCACTATACAGATCAGCGGCAATACGGCGCGACATGCAGACAATCATACCCTTGCCGGCAAACACTTCCTGGCGCGCTTCAAAATGGCTGACGATATCCTGTGCAATGTTCCGGATACGGCGCTCGCTGCCGATCAACGCTTCCATCTGCGTCCACTTGGCTTTGGCTTTCTGGGTATCGGTCAGTTCATCCTGATCCAGTTCATCATCCAATTCCTTGATCAGTTTCCGGCCTTCTTCGCTCAACGCGACTCTCGCCAGGCGGCTTTCATAATAAATGCGCACGGTAGCGCCGTCTTCCACCGCCTGCGCAATATCGTAGATATCCACATAATGGCCAAACACAGCGGGGGTGTTGACGTCGGTCTTTTCAATCGGCGTACCGGTAAAACCCAGATAAGTCGCATTCGGCAACGCATCGCGCAGGTACTTGGCAAAACCGTATACCGTTTTCTTGCCGATCACTTCGCCACCGGCATTCTTGTCATCCACCGTCTTGGCCGAGAATCCGTACTGCGTGCGATGCGCTTCATCGGCGATCACCACGATATTGCGCCGATCCGACAATTGTTCATACACATTGCCTTCGTCCGGCTGGAATTTCTGAATCGTGGTGAAGATCACGCCGCCGGAAGCCACACACAGCAATTCCTTCAATTGCTCGCGGTTTTCGACTTGCTTCGGTTCCTGCCGCAGTAATTGCTTGCAGGCGGCAAAGGTATCGAATAGTTGATCGTCCAGATCATTGCGGTCGGTAATCACCACAACCGTCGGATTATTCAGCGCTAGCACAATCTTGCCGGTGTAAAACACCATCGACAGTGATTTGCCGCTGCCCTGCGTGTGCCATACGACACCGGCCTTTTTGTCGCCTTTGGGCTGTTGGGCTACATCCGGCAAACCATAAATGGCCGGATTCTGCATCACTCTGGACGCAACCCCCGCATCGGCTGCCCGCAACGTCGACACCACGGCGGCATTCACCGCGTAATACTGGTGATAGGCGGCAATCTTTTTCACCGTATGAATACTGATCACGCCGCTGCGCGGGTCTTCTTTTTTGGATTGTTCGAACACCACGAAATGCCGCGCCAGATCGAGCAGGGTTTTCGGATTCAGCATGCCATTGATCAAAATTTCCAATCCCGCCCGTAGGGGCGCATTGCATGCGCCCTCGTGGGTGTGATCAAAATCATCAGGGCGCATGCAATGCGCCCCTACGTCATCGGGCATTTTCCACGTCATAAAGCGGCTGAAACCTGCCGACAGCGAACCGGCTTTGGCTTCCAGTCCATCCGAAATCACCAGCAAGGCGTTGTAGGTAAACAAACCGGGGATGCTGCGTTTATAGGTTTCCAGTTGCCGGAATGCGGATTGGGTGCTGGCGTTTTCATCGGCGGCGTTTTTAAGCTCAATCACCACCAGCGGCATGCCATTGACGAACAGCACCAGATCCGGGCGCTTGTTCAGGTTGTTCTCGATCACGGTGAACTGGCTAGCCACGACAAATTCGTTATGGCCGGGGTTGTCGAAATCAATCAGCCAGACGATATCACCGCGCTCATTGCCTTCATGCTGATAACTGACCTTGACGCCTTCGGTGAGCAGGCGATGAAAGGTTTCATTGTTGGTGAGTAATTCGGGGGAATGAATGCGCTCAACTTCTTTCAAGGCAGCCTGTAATACCGCGTGAGTCATGTCAGGATTGATGCGCTGGAGCGCCTTTCCCAACCGGCCGGTGAGCAGCACCTGATCATAGCGGGTGCGTTCGGGATGATTGCCGTCGGGGGCGATATCCGGTGCGTGGATGTGGCTGTAACCAAGCTGCTCGAATAGTTGAATCGCTAGTGCTTCGATGGCGGATTCGGTGAGTTTAGACATCGTGAACGGGTGCTGCCAAATTAAGCCGTAACGCGACTGCCAGAAGCCGCTTATCCTGTGTCCACAACCGAGCATTGCCGGATAACCGTGTGGAAGCCAACAAATGCGCGTCGATCAGTCCGATGCCTAAACCAAATAGGGCATGTTGCTCGATGAACACATTCACTTCATCGGTAAAAGCAACGGGGGCCTGGGGCAGGTTATCCAGTGCGGCCAGAATGGCTTCACGTTGGCGCAAATTGCCCAGCGCCAGTTCTCCACGAACAAAGGGGTGACTTAATACGCTGTTCCCGATCAGCAGGCGGACTAAGTGCGGATCGTTATTGCGCAGATGGTTAATCCAGACCGAGGTATCGACCAGAATCATTCCTGCGGTTATTCGCTGGATTGCCGGCGGGGGATGGTTTCCAATTGCGGTTCGCTGCCGCCCAGATTGGCCAGCCTTCTGGCGCTTTCGCGCTCGATCAGGGCTTTCAAGGCTTCTTTAACCAAGGCGGATTTTTCCTGAACGTGGGTCAGGGCTTGCGCTTTTTCCAGTAATTCGTCATCCAATACGATGGTGGTTCTCATGGCTTTCCTCCGGATACGTCATCGAATGATGCGCTTTGTTGTGCACGAAGACAAGTAGGGGCAAATAATCATTTGTCCCTAAACATGGTAGGTATCCGTTTCCCAGCGCTGCGGATTGGTTTGAATATATTCCGCGATTTTCAGGTAAGCATCCTCGTTGCGGATAATGTGCTCGTAGTAATTGCGCTGCCAGATGCGTTGACCGGATGCACCCGGCAACGCATTCACCCGTTTCGTCACCGACGATTTAAACCCCCGCACCACATCCCCCACCGTCGGGATGCGTTGAATGATCGATATCGGCGACGGCACCGTAGGGGCGCGTTGCACGCGCCCTGGTTGTATACGCGCCGGTTGTTCATCCGAATCCGCATGCATTTCATCGGGGCGCATTTCGTCAGGGCGGATGCAATCCGCCCCTACGAGTTGGATGATGCCGTGGATGTGATTGGGCATGATGACAAATTCGTGCAATACGATTTGGTGGCGGATGTGTCCTGTTTTGTGCCATTCCTCATTGACGATTTCTCCCGCTGCATTCAGCACCATAACCCCATCAACAATTTTCCCAAACAACGGCACCCGGTTATGGGTGCAAATGGTAAGGAAATACAAACCCGCCTGGGAATAATCATACCCTTGCAAACGAATCGAACGGCGGTGATGGAGGTTCGGGTTGAAGGTCATGTTTTTGTTGTTATAAGGGCGTTGTAGGGGCAAATGATTATTTGTCCCTACGATTTCTACGGATTATTGCTATTGATCAAATTGATGATGACTTTCACGATGGTGTCTTTTTCCTCCGGTTTGCTCTCGGCAATCAATAATGTAAAGGCCACTAGGGCATTATCGGCGATGCGTTTCTCTCCTGCAGGATTGAACAAATAATCATGGCGCGCCAGAAACCAGGCAAACAGGGCGGCGGCAATGCGTTTGTTGCCATCGGAAAAGGAATGATTCTTGACGATGAAATACAGCAGATTGGCGGCCTTCTCTTCAATACTGGGGTAGAGTTCCTTGTCATCGAAGGTTTGGTCAATGGTTTCCAACGAGCTTTTGAAGGAATCATCTTTTTCGTTGCCGAATAGCCCGCCCAATTTTTCTTGTTCGCGCCAAAGTTGAATTTGCTGGATCGCCTCATCGTAGGCAATTTTGCGCTGTCCGGTTTGCTGGATTCCCGTGACCTGCAAACGCTGATGATCGTAATCGTCCAGCACTGTCAATGCATGGCTGTATTTTTCCAGGATCGACAGAATGCCTTGCGATTCGGAGGCGGTCAGGTTTTGCTGCTGGAACAAACGGGACGACAACGCAATTGCCTGTTTTAAATCCGCGAGTTTTTGTTGTTGTTCCTGAAGTTTCTGCTCATTCAGCGCATAACCTTGCACCAGGTATTGCTTGAGAACGGAACTGGCCCAGATGCGGAACTGCGTGCCTTTTTTGGAATTGACGCGGTAGCCGACGGAGATGATCATGTCCAGATTGTAATGTTCAATCTCGCGGTTTACCTTGCGTTCGCCTTCCTGTTGAACTATCCGGAATTTCCGGATAGTTGCCTCAGCCGCGAGCTCCTGTTCCGCAAGCACATTGCGAATATGCTCATTGATGGTGCGCACATCCTTGTCAAACAAAGACGACAGTTGACGCTGAGTCAACCAAACCGTGTCTTGATCCAGCGTAACCTCAAGCTGCACGCTGCCATCGGCGGACTGATAAATAGTAATTTGGTCTCGCGTATTCATGCTTTTATGCGGTCTGTTGGGGCAAATGATTATTTGCCCCTACGGATAATCAACCTGCACCTCGCCGCTCATCAGTTTGGGGAGCAGGGTGTCGCGCAGGGTTTCGAGGGTGTGGATTTGGCGCGAGTTATTCTTTTTCTTTTCAAATATTGGGCGAATCGTAAGCTCAAATTTGTGCATCAGATCCTTTGGAGGAGACAGGAATATGGTATTTCCAATCTCACCGAGACTTAAATTTGGCTGAACAGCGTGAACAACTTTTCCATCCATAATCTCTCGGAAGGCCGTTGACTTCAAAAACAAGTAAACAAATTCAGGCAAGCATTTTTTATAATCAACTCGAAGGATAGCAATTGCCTGATTTGTATTTGCCGGTAGAATTGAGTCATCAACAATGGCTATACGACCGATAGTTCCGGCAATGCTACATAACACATCGCCTGATTCAATTATCGATCTCTTTAAGAATTGATGAGTTTCTTCAGAAATTTGTGCGAATTTATCAAGAATAAAATCACCGCTGTCAGTTATTGATTCCGCTTTTATAAAATTTATACCCTTTTCAATAAATTGATAACCAAACGTGGTCGGAGTGGTGCCTTTTGTTATAACTGAGCAAACATCAGCTAACTTAGCTTCATTCCAATCATCCTGTGCTTCCTCCACAAACCACTGCCTAAACAGCGTTTCAGCCATGGCTTCGAGGGTTTTGTTCTGGCGGTGCAGCAGGTCGATTTTGTCGTCAAGGCTGCTGAGGACGGAGGCGATGGCTTTTTGCTCGGGTAAGTCAGGAACTTTTATTCTTATTCTATTCAGATGATTCCGATTTAAAGAAGGGATGGCACTCCCACTATTTAGGACGGAAAGATCTGTATTTCTTAGAAAGTAATAAACATACTTCGGCCATGAGCTAATAAATTCAGTTGTATATAGAGTTGTGTTGTGAGCCCAAAAATTTCTATCGTAATAATGTGCGATACCAATACTATTACCACTTCTTCCTAGAGTAATCCCAGGTGCTTTTGTCGTGAATTGATTGTGGTATCCAATAACTCCGTTGGAGCCTGCTACGGGATAATTTCCGTCCTTAATATTTGCTACAGTCAAATCATGACCACGCTGAAATTTCACAATCTCATCTAAATTGACTTCCCGCCACTCACTCACACCTTCACCCTCGCCAAACTCTCCACAATCGCCTGATTTAACGCCGCTTCTTCCTGCAACTGCGCCTCGAATTCCGCCTGCAACGCGGCAAAACGTTCGGGAAAATTGAAATCGTCTTCTTCATCCGGCAGACCGACATAACGTCCCGGTGTCAGCACGTAATCCAGTTCGGCGACGCGCGAAATCGGCGCCGACGCGCAAAACCCCCGCACATCCCCGTAGGGGCGCATTGCATGCGCCCCAATTACATCCGCCCGCATTGCATCCGCCCCCATTTCATTCACCGCATCATCAGGGTGCGTGCCATCAGGGCGCGTGCAACGCGCCCCTACGGGTTCCATTGCGGAATCGTGCGGGGGCAATGCGCCCGTGCAACGCCAGGCGTGGTAGGTGCTGGCGATTTTCTGGATGTCGTCGTGCGACAATTCGCGCGTGCGGCGGTTGATCAAATGGCCGAGGTTGCGGGCGTCGATGAACAGGATTTCGTTCGGGCGGGGGTGGTGTTGGGGCGGGTTTTGTTGGGGCAAATGATTATTTGCCCGTACATTATTTGCCCCTACAACGGTTGTGGTAACGCGATTACGATTCAAAAACCACAGCGCCGCCGGAATCTGGGTGTTCAGAAACAATTTGGCGGGCAGGTTGACGATGCAGTCGATGAGGTTGCCATCGGTGATCAGGCGTTTGCGGATATCGCCTTCGCCGGAGGTTTTGGAGGTGAGGGCGCCTTTGGCCAACACCACCCCGGCAATGCCGGTGGGCGACAGGTGATAGACGAAATGCTGCAACCAGGCGAAATTGGCGTTGCCGGGTGGCGGTGCGCCGTATTGCCAGCGCGCGTCGCCGCGCAGTTGCTCGCCGCTCCAGTCGCTGACGTTGAACGGCGGGTTGGCGATGATGAAATCGGCTTTCAGGTCTTTGTGCGCATCGTTCAGGAATGAACCTTCGTTGTTCCATTTGACTTGCGAGCTGTCGATACCGCGGATGGCGAGGTTCATTTTCGCCAGCCGCCAGGTGGTCTGGTTGCTTTCCTGCCCGTAGATGGAAATATCGTTGATGCGGCCTTGGTGTTCTTCGACAAACTTTTCCGATTGCACGAACATGCCGCCGGAACCGCAACAGGGATCGAATACCCGGCCTTTGTACGGTTCGAGCATATTCACCAGCAGTTCGACGATGCTGCGCGGGGTGTAGAACTGGCCGCCTTGCTTGCCTTCGGCCAGTGCGAATTCGCCGAGGAAATATTCGAACACATGGCCGAGTATGTCCTGACTGCGCGCTTTGGCATCGCCGAGCGCGATATTGCCGATCAGGTCGATCAATTCACCCAGGGATGTGGGGTCGAGGTTTTGCCGCGCGTAGACTTTGGGCAGCACGCCTTTGAGCGAGGGATTTTCCTGTTCAATCGCGTCCATGGCGGCATCCACATGGGTGCCGATAGCGGGTTGCTTGGCGTGCGCCACCAGATGCGGCCAGCGCGCTTCGGCGGGGACAAAGAACACGTTTTCCGCTTGATACTCGTCCTTGTCCTCCGGGTCGGCACCGGCGAGATCGCCTTCACCTTTTTCAAGCCGGGCGTGCAGTTCCTCGAACGCATCGGAAATGTATTTGAGGAACATCAATCCGAGCACGACATGCTTGTATTCCGCCGCGTCGATGTTTTTGCGCAGTTTGTCGGCGGCTTTCCACAGTTGCTTTTCCAATGGCTCGGATTTGGGTTCCTTGGCTTTTGCCATGCCTTCTGTACTCCTTGCGGCGGGGGCAGCAGTTCATCTGCCCGGTTGAAATGGTGATCAGGTTTATGACATAAAACGCTCATCAATTCAAACTTTCGTGGTTCAATGAACAGTGGTTGAAAAAATCCGATCAATTGTACGAATTGGATGAAGCGCAAGGTGCAGGAGCGAGTGCCGCGCACCGAGAAGATGCGGTCGCGCAGTCGAGTCAATCAACCCGCTTTCGCCAAGCATGACCACACAGATCAATCACCCTGATTACACCTCATGGAAACTTTGACTCACTTGACCATCTCCAGCCAGCTCGCGATTCCGTTGAGCGACATCGACATGCAAGCCGTCCGTTCGCAGGGGGCGGGCGGACAGAATGTGAACAAAGTCGCGACAGCGATTCATCTGCGCTTTGATATCAACGCATCCTCATTGCCCGAGCAGTACAAGGAAAAACTTTTGCAGTTGCAGGACAGCCGCATCAGCAGTGAAGGCATAATCATCATCAAGGCGCAGCGGTACAACAGCCAGCTCAAGAACAAAGACGATGCACTCAACCGACTGCGCGACCTGATCAGGAGCGTTTTGATTCCGCGCAAGACCCGCACTCCGACCCGGCCAACCCGATCTTCGCAACTCAGGCGGCTGGAAAGCAAGGCTCTGCAAAGCCGGCGAAAATCGCTGCGCAGCAAGATCGACGAGCAATGATACAATCCTCGAGAGTGCCGCAAATCCCGTCATTCAATGGCAGCACTGATGCCCACAACAGACATTCAATTCATGACAGAAAATCATAACGAGACATTACCGGCATTTTCCTTACTGACACCCGACTGCGTCATGAATGCGCTGGACAGCCTGGGTTACCGCTGTGATGGCCGCCTGCTGGCGCTCAACAGTTACGAGAACCGCGTCTATCAAGTCGGCATGGAGGATAGTGAACCCGTGATCGCGAAATTTTACCGTCCGGGACGCTGGACAGATGAAGCCATCCTGGAAGAACACGCGTTCGTACACGAATTGACTGAACATGAAATCCCGGTCGTGCCTGCGCTAGTGGTCGGGGGACAGACATTGCACCGGTTCGAAGGATTCCGCTTTACGGTTTTTCCACGGCGCGGCGGCCGCGCGCCTGAATTTGGGGATCGCGACACGCTGGAGTGGATGGGGCGTTTTCTGGGGCGCATTCATGCCATCGGCGCACTGAAATCTTTTGCGCATCGCCCCAAGCTGGATATGACGAGCTTCGGCGTAGAACCGCTGCATTTTTTGCTGAGCCATCAAATGATTCCGGCCGATCTGGATGCGGCTTACCGCAGCGTGGCTGATCAGGCGCTGGACGGCGTGCGCCATTGTTTTGATCAGGCGGGGAATCAGCCGGCATTACGCCTGCACGGGGACTGTCATGCCGGCAATGTGTTGTGGACCGATGACGGGCCGCATTTCGTGGATTTTGACGATAGCCGCATGGGGCCTGCGGTGCAGGATCTGTGGATGCTGCTGTCGGGTGATCGCGCTGACATGACGCGGCAACTGATGGATGTGCTGGAAGGCTACCAGGATTTTTATGAATTTGATGCCCGTCAATTGCATCTGATCGAAGCATTGCGTACGCTGCGATTGATTCATTATTCCGCCTGGCTGGCGCAGCGATGGGATGAACCGGCTTTCAAGCATGCTTTTCCGTGGTTCAATACGCAGCGCTACTGGCAGGAGCGCATTCTGGAGTTACGGGAACAGATTGCGTTGATGGCGGAACCGCCGTTGCAATTATTCTGAAGAGAGGAAAAAACAAGGGAGAGATCCTTCCGATCTCTCCCTGTGGGATTCAGCGGTCTGAGAGACTGAGCGAGAGCAATCAGCCCAGCGCAATCCGGTTATTGATCTGACCCAGCGACTGTTCAACTTGATCAACGAGAATCAGGCATAACTCGCCGTCTTCCAGATTGGACAATGCCGCTTCGATCGCGATGTCTTCGCCCACGATCTCACTGACCTTCTGAGTGCGTTTGGCGTTTCCGAGTCCTTCCCGCAACAATGTCAGCACTTCGCCATCCGCGCGTCCGCGCTGGCATTTGTCTTGATATAACACGACTTCATCGAAGGCATCACCGAGAATTCTGGTTTGCTGACGAATATCCTCATCACGGCGGTCGCCGGCGGCGCTGATGACGACCGAGCGTTTCTTGGAGGGAATATTATCGATCGCGCTGACCAGTGCCTGAATGGCATCGGGATTATGGCCATAATCGGCGATCAAGGTGGCATTGCGGTAATTGAACAGATTGAAACGGCCGGGCGCGGTCTGGGCATCGCTGACGAAACTGGACACGCCGGCACGAATCACCAACCAATCCAGTCCGATTGCCCAGCCAGCGCCAATGGCGGCCATGACATTTTCGATCTGGAAATCAATGCTGCCGTTCTGGGTCAGCGGAATTTCACTCAGCGGAATGCGATATTCCCCGTGTTCACCTGAGGCGACGATGCAGCGGTTTTCGACGTAAATGACGCGCTTGTGCTGCGCGCGGTGTTTGATCAACACCGGATGATTCGCATCTTGCGCGAAGAAAATGACCGAACCTGGGCAATGATCAGCCATGCTGACCACCAGTGGATCAGCCGCATTCAGCACGGCACAACCCGTTTTGGGCGTTACATTCTGTACGATGACGCGCTTGACGATGGCAAGTTCTTCAGCGGTATTGATGTAGGCCATGCCGAGATGGTCACCCATGCCGATATTGGTCACGACGGCCACGTCGCAGCGATCGAACCCCAAGCCTTCGCGCAGCATTCCACCACGTGCGGTCTCCAGCACGGCGGCGTCCACATCCGGATGAAACAGAATGTTCCGGGCGCTCTTCGGACCGCTGCAATCGCCGGTATCGATACATAGATTATTGACATACACACCGTCGGTGCACGCCAGTCCGACCCGTTTCTGATCTTTCTCTAATACATTACCGATCAGACGAGCCGTGGTGGTCTTGCCGTTCGTGCCGGTGACTGCGACAACCGGGATGCGCGCATCATCCCCTGGTACGAACATATTATCGACAATGGCTTCGCCCACTGCGCGTCCTTTGCCAAAGGACGGCTGCAGGTGCATGCGTAGACCAGGTGCGGCGTTGATCTCAATAATGCCGCCACCCTGCGCCTCCAGCGGAAGCGCCACGTCATCGCATACGATATCGATACCGCAGATGTCCAGGCCGACCACTCGGGCGGCTGCAACGACGCGTTCTGCCAGCTCTGGATGAACATCATCGGTAACATCGGTTGCCGATCCACCGGTCGATAAATTGGCGTTGCTGCGCAATATCACCCTTGTGCCTTTTTTTGGAATCGATTCAGCAGTTAGCCCCTGAGATCCCAGATAGGCCAGCGAAATTTCGTCCAGAGGAATTTTAGTCAATGACGTGACATGCCCTTCGCCGCGCATTGGGTCACGATTGATCTGGTCAACCAATTGACGAATGCTCTGCACACCATCACCGATCACATGCGGCGGATCGCGCCGAGCTGCGGCCACTAGCTTGTTGCCAACCACCAGCATGCGGAAATCATAACCAGGAAGATATCGTTCAACCAGCACGTTGTCGCTGAACTCAGCCGCAATCTGGTAAGCCGCCTTCACCTGCTGGGCATCGGCAAGGTTCACCGTTACGCCTTTGCCTTGATTGCTATCGAGGGGCTTGACGACAACCGGCGCGTCAATTTCACAAGCTGCAGCCCATGCATCGTCCGCGCTGTCTACATGACGGCCCTGAGGTACGGGAATGCCTGCTGCATGCAATAATGTTTTGGTAAGTTCTTTGTCCTGCACAATGGTTTCGGCAACCGCGCTGGTCAAGTCACTTTCAGAAGCTTGAATACGTCGTTGTTTGCTGCCCCAGCCAAATTGCACCAGGCTGCCTTCGGTAAGACGGCGAAAAGGAATGCCACGTGCTACGGCAGCTTGCACAATTGAATGTGTGCTCGGTCCGAGGCGTATATCTTCATTCAGCTCTCGCAAACGACGCACCGCGCCTTCCCAATCAAATGGAGTGTTATCGACGGTAGCTGTGAACAGCGATTGAGCCAACTCAAACGCAAACTTGCCGACTTTTTCTTCACTATATTCGACAATGACCCGGTAAGTATTTGCTTCTGGCGTATGAACAGTCTGGCTGAAACTGATCGGGCAACCGGCCTGTAACTGAAGCCCGAATGTTGCAGATTCGAGGACATGCGCAATGGTGATGGTTTCATGCGGACCATCGGGTTGACGTAAGGAGATTTGTGGAAAACGATCGCGTAATCCAGCTTCGAAACCGGATATCGTATCAATATTCGTTTCAAATTCGCTGCAAAGAACGGTCGCTTCAATGGAAGTGCGCTGACTCCATACATTTGGTCCACGTAATGCTCGAGTACGTAATACTTTCATAATTAAATTCCTTGAGTTTGTAGGCCGATCGGAAAATCCTGATTTCCCGGTTTGTAGTGTTCCTGAGTAAATCCAGATGATTTGATGCCACGTCGTATTAGCTCCAGCTCGATACCGAGCGCCCAGGCTGCACCAATCGCGGCAAGGATATTCTCTATTTCTTCCGGGCCATGCTGATTACCATCCGAAAATATCTCAGCCAGGCTTATCAATGGTAATTCATTGGAACCAGTCGCCAACATCACGACATTATCGCGAAGCAGCACGGCTCGTTTACCCTGCGTTGAGCCAGTGCCCCTGACGCGATGCTGGGCAATCACTGGCAAGTCCGGATTCATGCTGAAGAAGATGACTTCGCCGTGGCACAACTCAGACATTTCAACCAGCATTTCATCTTTAGCATTCAGAACCGCGGCCCCGACAGGAAGTACGATATCCTTCTCGACATCGTCGATAGCTGCTGCGGTAGGCGTTACGACATCGATTTGCGTGCGCAATACATTGAAAACCTGCTTCAGCGTTTCAACCCCATGCTGGCCAAAATGATGCGCTGGATCAATATTGGTAATCACGCCTACTTGGCAGCTATCATAGGCCAGGCCTTCATTGAGCAGCGCGTCGAATCCGTTTTCGAAGACTACCGCCTCAACCGTCGGGTTCATCAAAGTCCGGTTTGCTGCAGACCAGTTGGCACTGTCATTTTTGTCGATCCTGCGGTAATCCAGATAAAGCCCGTCACTGCAGGCCAGACCCGTCTGATTGCCCGCAAGTATCAACAACCGGGCAACCAGATAGGCAACAGAGGTTTTGCCGTAACTGCCGGTAATCCCGACGATAGGAATCCGGCCGTTTTGTTGATCAGGAAATAAATGATTGACGATCGCTTTGCCCACCGGCCGAGGAGTCCCAACGGCAGGCTTGATATGCATCAATAAGCTCGGGCCTGCGTTGACTTCAACGATCGCACCGCCTTGTTCGCTCAATGGGCGCGAGATATCGGTTGTGACCAGATCGATACCGGCGATGTCCAGACCCACCACGCGAGCCGCCAATGAAGCAATGGCCGCTGTACTGGGATGAACCTGATCAGTAACGTCAAAAGCATGATTCCCATTGCGCTGAATCACGACGTTGATGCCGGCCGGAACAATGGAATCACTGCGGTATCCTTGGCGGGCAATTTCTATGCGCGCTGCGCTGTCGATACGAATCAAATTCAGCGGATGATCTTCGGTTGTTCCGCGGCGGGGATCGGAATTGATTTGAGACTCAATCAATTCAAGAATAGTTGATGTACCGTCTCCAGTGACTGACACAGAATCACCGCGCGTCGCGGCCACGAGTTGCCCGCCGACCACCAGCAGACGATGTTCGGTGCCTGCGATGTATTGCTCAACCAGCACCCCAGTGCCTTCTTTCAAGGCGACATGATAGGCCGACTCAATTTCATCCTGGTGACTCAGTTCAATGAATACACCACGCCCATGATTACCGTCACAAGGTTTGATCACGACAGGCAAGCCGATATCATTTGCGGCTTCCCAGGCCGCTTGAGCACTGTCAACCATGCAACCTTCGGGTACGGGCACGCCACACGATTGCAGCAATGCTTTGGTCAGATCCTTATCTCTGGAGATACTTTCTGCAATGGCGGGGGTTCGATCCGTTTCCGCCGTCCAGATGTGACGGCTCCGTGCGCCATATCCTAGCTGAACCAGATTTCCTTTGCTGATGAGTCGCTTGGCAGGAATATTACGTGCGATAGCAGCATCCACGATGCAGGCTGTCGATGGGCCAAGCCAGAGCGAATCCACCAAATCCCGCAAATTTTCAATGGCGCCAGCTACATCATAGGCAGGATGCTGAAGCTGCTCGAAGTTCATCGCAGCCAATACCAGTTCCCGTGCCGAATGCAACGCAGCGCGGGTAATCTCCTCATGCCACGCACTCAGGGCGACTTTGTACACTCCCCGCACCGATGTTTCACGCGCTCTTCCAAAACCACCGCGCATGCCCGCCAGATTCTGCAATTCCAGTGAAACATGCTCAAGAATATGACATGGCCAGGTACCTTCCTCTACTCGGCGCAGAAAACCGCCCCGTTCTTCATAACTGCAGCGATGTTCGATCAGTGAAGGAAGCCATTCTGATAAACGTTCATAAAATCCTGGAATCCTGTCAGAAGGAAAATCTTCCAAGTCGCCGATGTCAACCGTCGCTTCCAAAGCAGGATAATATGTCCACAGATTAGGACCATTCAGGTGTTTAATTTCAATGAACTTTATATCTTTTGCTGGATAATTGTTTGAATTAGACATACATCTAAATTGAGTAATAACACGATGACATTAACGCTGAGTAAGCTAATTGGTTTACAACATAAAGAAAAATAATTCTCAAATCGAATTGAAAAACCCTGAAAAGCCAGCAAACGCAGGGAACCATTGCGAAGAAGATTCAAAGCAGCTTGGAGCAATTATCAGTTGCCGAGAATCGTTTAGAGAAAATGATCCAGTAACTTGCGGCTATGGCGGTCGAGAGATAGACGATCGCGGATCAAGAAATGAATGCCATGACTATCGGCGATCATCAGGGAGGAATTTGTCAATCGGCGAATATCTTCTTCACCCTTGAGGATGAAGGATGCCTCACCGCGGTCGGTTTCAACGTACCAGGTACTCGGCGTGATGAAACTCGATACTTTACGCAGATGTTTTATCTCCGGCATGAATTCACGACTAGCCAGCTCAGCTTCGATAAGTTGCCGGTAATCATCCGGCAAATCCATCAAGTGTTCTATCCACGCCAATTCGTGGCCATGCGAATCTACCAGGGCAATACCCCGATCAGGTTCAGTAATGGGGAAAGACCTCACCGGAATGACGCCTTCTTGGACGATCCCTGATGGATCATTGTATATCAGCCGTCCGAAGCTATTGCGATACAACTGAAAAATGGGTACTTGGCTCATTTATGATCCCCGGCAACGCTATGAGGTTCGGCCCCAGAAACAAACCCTCGCTCTTCAGTATCGACATTGCGTGCTTGAGCCTGATACAAGCGATGATAGTAGCCTTCCTGCGCCATTAGCTCGACATGATTGCCAATTTCTACGATGCTGCCGCGGTCCAGCACAATCAATCGATTTGCTTCGCGCAACGTAGATAATCGATGAGCGATCGCAATCGTCGTGCGACCCCGCACCAGATTATCAAGGGCTTTCTGGATATCTTTTTCAGTAGTGGTATCGACTGAGGAAGTCGCTTCATCCAATATCAGAATACGCGGATCGATCAGCAGCGCGCGAGCAATGGAAATACGCTGGCGTTCGCCGCCGGAGAGCGCTTGACCGCGCTCACCCACGAGGGAATCGTAGCCGTGCGGCAAACGCAGGATAAATTCATGCGCGTGTGCAGCCCGCGCAGCCGCCACAATATCCGCATGCGTTGCATCGGGTTTGCCATAGGCAATATTTTCGGCAATCGTGCCATAAAACAAAAAAGGTTCCTGCAATACCAGCCCGATGTGTTTGCGGTACTCGCTTACCGGTAGCGAGCGAATATCATGACCATCGACAAGGATAGCGCCTTCAGAGACATCATAGAAACGGCAGATCAGATTGACCAATGTGCTTTTCCCTGATCCGCTATGTCCCACCAAACCGATCATTTCTCCCGGCTGAATCACAAGATTGATATTGCGCGTGATGCTGCGCGTTCCATACCGGAAACCGACATTACGCAATTCAATTCGTCCTTCCACGGTGGAAAGATGGACAGGAGTAGCCGACTCAGGAACGCTGGATACATGATCCAGAATATCGAAGATGCGTTTGGTTCCAGCGGCAGCTTTCTGAGTCACAGACACGATACGGCTCATCGAATCCAGGCGGATGTAGAATCGGCTAATGTAAGCGAGAAAGGCGGTCAATACACCAACGGTAATTTCATCCTTCGAAATCTGCCAGATGCCAAACACCCATACAACCAACAATCCGATCTCAGTCAGCAATGTCACCGTGGGGGTGAATAACGACCAGACTCTGTTGACACGGTCATTGATTTGCAAATTTCGCTGATTTGCCGCCAGAAAACGCGCCGCCTCCCTTTTTTCCTGAGCAAAGGCTTTTACTACCCGTATGCCCGGGATCGTATCAGCCAATACATTGTTGACTTCGGCCCAGATACGATCCACTTTTTCAAAGCCGATCCGCAACCGATCGCGGACCAAATGGATCAGCCATGCAATGACGGGTAACGGCACGAGGGTGACTAAAGCCAGCCATGGATTGATGGAAACCAGTATCACTGCCGTCATGCAGATCATAATGACATCAGTCGCAAAATCAAGCAGATGCAGAGAAATGAAGAGATTGATCCGGTCAGTCTCTGCACCGATGCGCGCCATCAAATCGCCGGTGCGTTTGCCGCCAAAATATTCCTGCGACAAATTCAGCAGATGTTCATAGGTGGTAGTACGTAAATCTGCGCCAATGCGCTCGGACACCAGAGCCAGCAGGTATGTACGTGCCCACCCCAAAATCCATGCCAGAATGGCAGCTCCGAGCAAACCGGAAAGATACAGTTTCACTAAATCGACATCGATCGGCTGACCATTTTGATATGGGATTAGCACATTATCCATCAAAGGCATGGTCAAATAGGGCGGCACCAGTGTGGCTGCGGTACTGCAAAGCGTCAGCAGGAAACCTATCAGCAACCGACCTTTGTAAGGTTTCGCAAAACGCCATAAGCGAAGCAGCGTCCAGGTTGAAGGAGTCACATGCGTTTGCTTCTCACAAACCGGACAATCTTCTTGATCGGCTGGAAGCAACATTCCACAGCGGGGACAATGCGCTTGTCCCTCGTCATGCGGAATGCTTTTACCGTTTACATGATAATCGAGCTGCTGCGTAAAACTTTCGATCAATCGGCTGACGGCCTGATCGTTACCCAATCGATAACGCCAATACGCTAAACGCGAGTGGCCATCCAATAATTCCAGGTACCCTACACCAGCATGGTCGCGCTGGGTTAGCGTCATATCGGGTAGAAATTGCCAGACTTGCCATCCCTCATCGCCCGCCATTTTCGCCAGCAATCGCTGGTTGGTCACCACGACAAGACCGGCTGTAAAATATAACCGGGCATCCAGGTCAATGGAGATCCACACCAGCACTTTCTCTTCATCAAATAACTGTAATGCCAGCGATTCAGCCCACGGTGAAGGAACGGTGTTAATAAAAAAAGGAGGAGTGTGCTGCATTCGCTAAGCTACAAAAAATACCTTCGGAGTTTAATGACGAAAAATAACTGAGGTGGCGACGTTCAAAACATGCCACTTTGCCTGCTCGGGCCTATCCTGATAGGGCACATTCCATTGATGATAAGGTAGCGAACGAAATCCGCAGCCAGCTCATATCGAAAACGCCTGAAAATGGTGTTAGGCAGTCATCAATTCCGGGAATCCAGCCATTCATCCAATTCGTTATCCATACGAATATCGGCCGGGGTATTCTCAATCGGTTCGACGGTATTTTCGACGGATGCTTCAACAGGCATATCGGAAATCGGTTCAGGTTCGTTCAAAATCGGCGAAACATCTGGAGATAAGTCATCCTGTACCTCAGGCACGGCTTCAATCTGGGCATTCGTCGATAAATCATCCACCAACTTGAGCACATCATCGATATACTCCTCGATCAATTCGTGCTCATCATCAACACTGGTCTCCGTGGGCAGATTATCGATCAGAACTGTGGCATCAGATAATTTTCCCCGCTCCAGAAATTGCCAATAAGTCGCAGGAATCATCGTAAAAACAAACAGAATGATCAGAAACAACACTAATTTTCCAGGGTGGAAATGTGGTGCATGGGCTCCAAAAACCGTGGTACCATTTCCTGAATTCATAATTTCCAGAGTAGGGTGACAATTCTCCAAAGCTGCCCGACGAGCGGATTGCAGCCGATAAAGAGTACTCTGCTTGATATTTTCAGCAGCACTCAAATCCAGTAATTTGGCAATTTCTTTTCCCAGTTCTTGCTCGTTCATAATTTAACCCCTCTTTCTCTGAGTATCGAAGCCAGTGTATGAGTAGCTCTGGAACAATGGGTTTTCACACTTCCCTCAGAGCAATTCATCACTGCGGCGGTTTCAGCCAGGCTCATTTCCTCCCAGTAACGCAATATGAATGCTTCGCGTTGACGTGCAGGTAAAACTTCCATGGCTTTTTCCATTAAATCAATTAGCTGGGCTTTCTCGAGTTGCGCATCAGGCTCGTTAGATTCTTGTTTCACTTGTAGCGTTTCGAGAATATCGAAGTCGTCGTGATCTTTATCTTGATCATTCGGTACAAAGGCTGAAAACAACGTAGTCCATAGTGACCGAGTCTTCTGCCGGCGATAATAATCTCGAATGGTATTCTGCAGAATACGTTGAAATAACAAAGGCAACTCCTCAGGCGGTTTCGAAGTATACTTCACAGTAAGTTTCATCATCGAATCCTGAACGATGTCCAATGCAGCCTGTTCGTCATGCACTGCAAACAACGCCTGCTTATAGGCACGTTTCTCAACTTCAATCAGAAAATCTGAAATTTCTTCACGAGTAGCCAGAATTATCAACCTTTACTTTAAGTAATTAAACATAAATTAAGAAAATGTGGGTCAACATCTATAAAATTTTTGTAAAATACACAAAAATATGTGATGACTCAAAATGATCACGCGCGATACATGTGCATATCACTAAAAAATAAGTCGGATTTTTAATATGCCACCATGAACCAGAACGCGGAGTAGGATGAGAAAAAGTGCAATTCTACAATCACAATCGTGATTATTTTGTAAAAATCTGCTCATCATATAGCATTTATTCACCCAACAATGATCTGGTTTTATGCATAAGCACATAGTCAAATGCCCTCAATGCGCTAAACAAGTTGTTTGGGACTCCAGCAGTCCGTTTCGTCCATTCTGCTCCGAGCGATGCAAAATAAATGACTTGTCTCAATGGGCACAGGAATCCTATCGAATTCCAGAATCTGGCAACGACCAGGAAGATGAAAAACCGGATCATCATAATGGATGATTCACTTTATGAGAAGAATCGGCTACTGCAACGCAAGCTGGACAATCTCATCAAGCAAGCCCAGACCAACGAAAGAAAACAGCAATTATATGAATCCTTTGGATTCGACATCATCGGAGTCACTACTCCGGCGCAATTGAGCGAGCTACTGCTATGCCAGATGCCCAAACGCTTCCAGCTACTGGATGTCACGCTCATCCTCATTGATCATCACCAGGACACTGAGCACTTGTTTTTTAATCCAGATGAGGACGTACGTCGCTATTCCACGAATCGATTGATCATTCTGGATACCGAGACTGACGCACATTTGATTCAGTCATTACCGGATCGACCGCTGCTGGGCACTGACGTGATGAAGAAATATCGATCGATGACAGGCAATTTGAACAGCTCGCTTCAGGTGAAAAGCGCCGCAATGCTCCCCCTGATGCGAAGTGAGCGGATCATTGGCGCGTTGCTGTTGTTAAGTCACGACATTAATCGCTATCAGGAAGGCATAGGGACATTATTTCTGCAGAAACTATCTGCCATGACCGCCGTTGCAATTGAGAACTGCCTTAATCAACAAAGAATCAAAGAAATAAGTTATCAGGATGCATTGACACAAGCATATAACCGCCGTTATTTCGATTTACGCCTCAAAGAAGAAATCGCCCGTTGCATACGCAGCGATGATGATCTGATCTGCATGTTCCTGGATGTCGATCATTTCAAAAAGATCAATGATACCTTCGGCCACCAGACTGGAGATCGCGTCTTGAAGCATATGGTCAGTTTGATCAAGGAACAGGTTCGTTCTTGCGATATCGTGGCGCGTTATGGTGGTGAAGAATTCGTCGTGGCTCTACCTATGACAACGATACAGGCCGCGCATGATGTTGCAGAGCGCTTGCGCCTGGCGATCTGCTCGGCAACGTTCAATTTTAATGACAAGCCGCTCAGGTTTTCGATTTCGATCGGCATTGCATGTCTGAAAAGCTTGATGACCATACAACCACTGGATCTGGATACACTATCCGCCGCCCTGTTGGACAAAGCCGATCAAGCGTTGTATATGGCCAAATCGGGCGGTAGAAACCAGGTCACGGTCTATGGCTCACGCCCTGTTCCAATGAATTCTGTCCAGGGGCCGTCTTAGAAGATTCAGTCGCTGCCCCACGCATCATCGCAATGCCATGCGCACCCATTTCCTGCGCTATCGGCACATCTTCCCTGCCGAGTCCGCCAAGCGCATACACTGGCATAGAATAATCTTGAATTAACCGTGCGAATTTTCTCCAGCCCAGTGGTGAAATTTCCGGATGACTAAGCGTGGGGTTCACAGGACTTAACACCACATAATCGAGTCCCAGTTGCTCGGCAACAAACAATTCTTCGGCGTTATGGCACGATGCGCCACAGATCCCATAGGTCGGATCAGGACGAGCCGACAACGTCATCAACTGCGCGGCGGTCAGATGCACGCCATCGGCACCAATATGCCGTGCCAGTTGCGTATTGCCATTGATGATCACCTTTCCTCCACACGCATGCACGCGCTTAATGACCTGCTGCGAGAAATTTTTCAGCATTTCCGGCGGCATCTGTTTTTCACGGATTTGCCACAACAGCATGCCTTTCTCCAATCCATATTCGATGCGTTTCAATGCGACATCAGAGCCAACGTCCGCCGCTTGGGTAATCGCATAGACTGAGGGTAATGACAACCCTTGCAAAATGGGAGCATTCGCCGGCAAAATGGGAGACACTTCCACCTGGTGCGGAAATTGCCAGCTCAAGCCCTGGTTTTCGCGAGCGATCGGCTCACCTTCCCATTCCAGCACGCGAAAAAAATGCAACCTGACCTTGGCATGTGAATAGCAAAAAACGCGCGTCAACCACGGATGCGCAACCCGAACCTGAATACCTAATTCTTCCCAAAGTTCGCGAATCAAGGCATGACGCAAGGGCTCATCCTGTTCAACTTTACCGCCTGGAAATTCCCAATGTCCTGCATATATTTTTCCTTCGGGTCGACGCGTCAGTAAAAACTCACCATCCGAACGCATGATGACAGCGGCAACCACTTCGACGGCAGCGGTAAATCCTGGAAATGCGAACGGCGGCTGGTTCAACTCGGCTCTGGATGAGGATGAAGGGCCGACCGTTCTCGGCCGGCCAAATCACGTGCAAACTGCCAAGCAACGCGGCCACTGCGTGAACCTCGCTGCAATGCCCATTGCAATGCTTCTGTGCGCGCCGCTGCGGTCATTTCAGACATGCCAAAGTGACTCAACCAGGTACGCACGATTTGCAAATAAGTTTCCTGATCAAAAGGATAAAAGGATACCCACAAACCAAAACGCTCCGATAAGGAAATTTTTTCTTCAATGGCTTCGCTCGGGTGCACTTCACCATCACTATGGCGGGTATCGAGGTTATCGCGCATAAACTCCGGCACCATATGACGTCGGTTCGATGTCGCGTAAATCAGCACATTATCGGAAACTGCCGATATCGAACCATCCAGCACCACTTTCAGCGCTTTATACCCAGGCTCATCGGTCTCGAAAGATAAATCATCGCAGAACAGAATGAACCGCTCCGGACGCTGATAGATTTTCTCAACAATATCATGCAAGTCGATCAGATGATGTTTCTCGACCTCGATCAGGCGCAACCCATCCTTGGCATATTGGCCCAGTACCGCCTTGATCAGCGAAGATTTGCCGGTGCCGCGCGCACCCGTCAACAATACATTATTGGCTGAAAAACCTTGCACGAACTGTCGTGTGTTCTGATCGATGCGCTGCTTTTGCTCATCAATGCCAGCTAGCGCATCCAGCGTAATCTGGTGCGGATGCACAATGGCTCGCATGTAGCTGTAATGCCCTTGCTTGCACCAGCGAAATGCAAAAGCTGTTTCCCAATCCGGATCAGGCTGTGCCGGTGGCAAAAGTTTTTCCAAGTGATCGAGCAGTCTGTCCGCTCTGATGCAGAGTTTGTCGATATCATTCATTGAGGTGACTCAACTGCGATAGCTGGCGTTAATCTTGACGTAATCATATGAAAAATCGCAAGTCCACACTGTCGTGGACGCTTCCCCCCGATTCAGTACAACACGTACTGTAATCTCAGGTTGGTTCATCACCCGTTGTCCGTCCTCTTCGTGATAATCCAGTGCCCGGCCACCTCGATCCGCCACCAACACTTCATCCAGGAAGAGCTGCAGTTTGCTGACATCCAGATCCCCGATTCCAGCATAGCCGATCGCCGCGAGAATCCGCCCCAGATTGGGATCGGAAGCAAAAAATGCGGTCTTGACCAACGGAGAATGTGCAATCGCGTATGCCACTCTGGCACATTCATCCGCATCCTTGCCAGCATCCACTTGCACGGTAATGAATTTGGTCGCGCCTTCTCCATCGCGGACAATCATTTTAGCCAGATCGGCGGCAATCGCCGTGATCGCATCCTGCAACACGGCAAATTCTGCACTATCCTGCCGGGTAATTTCTCGATGACCCGCTTTTCCGGTTGCGATGACAATAAACGCATCGTTCGTTGAAGTATCACCATCCACGGTGATCCGATTGAACGACCGATCGGCTGCATGCCTCGTCAGGAACTGCAATGCGGAGTGATCGATGGCTGCATCAGTGGCGACATACCCCAGCATTGTGGCCATATTTGGGCGTATCATGCCTGAACCTTTCGCAATGCCGGTAATCGTCACTGTTCTGCCATCGATCTGCACTTGTCGAGACGCCGCTTTCGGCACGATATCTGTGGTCATGATGGCCTGTGCTGCGCTGAACCAATTATCCTTTTTGCAATTAGCCACGGCTACCGGCAGACCGGCCACTATTCTATCCACCGGCAGCGGCTCCATGATCACACCGGTCGAAAAGGGTAAAATTTGCTGTGGCGCCAGCCCAGTCAATCTGGCCAATTCATTACATGCCACCAATGCATCCCGAATGCCCGTTTCTCCAGTTCCCGCATTGGCATTACCGGTATTGACCACTAATCCGCGTATATGAGATCGGGTCAGATGTTGCTTCGCAACAACAACTGGCGCAGCGCAAAAACGATTCTGGGTAAACACTCCGGCGACTTGTGAACCTTCGTCCAGCAGCATCACCAGTAAATCCTTGCGATTAGGTTTTTTGATACCCGCTTCGGCAATACCGAGCGTCATACCGTCAACGGGCAACACATGTTCAGGAAGCAAAGTAGGAATATTAACGGGCATAATCGATCGGCAACATTTCAAGAAATGCCGCTATGCTACCGCATCTTGAGAGTGTTTTTGTAATATTGTGATGAAGAAAACTACAATTTGACGATCAATGTGCTTACATCAATACTCCCGATCTATCGCAAAGCACAAGCACGTCAATTTATCATCAACCATATGAATAATATATATGTTTTATGCTAATTGCCGCTGCCCGTGCATCAGAGTGATCCTCTCTGGCAGTCTTGTAGTTGAATTTAAGGCGGTTTTTTGCCCTTATTTCTCATTTGCAAAAATTGCAATTGTATGAGAATGGCCTTAACGGTAATATTCAGTCACTCTCAGGCATTTTTATGATGAACGGTATCAGACAAACAGTGATTTTGAAGCGAATGGGCGCGGGATTGTCTTTAGCCCTTATTGTGCTGTCGATGGTTCTGCTGGCGCATGCTCGCACGGTTCACGCCAATCCGCGCCACGCATCCATAGCGATCGATGCCGAGAGCGGAGAAGTTCTGCACGAATCCAACGCCGATGCCAGCCGCTATCCGGCTTCGCTCACCAAAATGATGACGTTGTACTTATTATTCGAAGCTCTGGAGCAACGCAAGATAACGTTGGACAGCCGCATGCCTGTCTCTGCTCATGCCGCGCAAATGCCGCCAACCAAAATCAATTTGCAAATCGGCGACACGCTGAGCGTACGTGATGCGATCCCTGCCTTGATCGTGCGCTCCGCCAACGATGTCGCCGCCGTCGTGGCAGAAGCATTGGGCAACACCGAAATGCATTTTGCACGCATGATGACTGCCAAGGCGCGTACCTTGGGCATGCATTCCACGACCTTCAAAAATGCCTCGGGATTGCCCGATCATGAACAAAAAACGACGGCTCGAGATCTGATTACGCTGTCGATACGATTGATGAAGGATTTTCCACAGTATTATCATTACTTTTCAACCCGATCATTCAGTCACCAGGGAACTGTCTACAACAGCCATAACCGCATGATCAGCAATACCCGCGGAGTGGATGGCCTAAAAACCGGTTTTATTCGCGCGTCGGGATTCAACGTTGCGACTTCCGCCAAACGCGGTGAGCGCCGTGTGATTGCTGTAGTGATGGGCGGTCCGACGGCTGCTTCGCGCGATCAATACATGTCACAATTGCTGGAACGCAGTTTCTCAGGCGAAAAAACTATTCAGCTAGCCAGCAATTCATCGCCAACCTCCAAAGCACCTGTCATTGCGAAAAAAAACAGCCCGGCCGCACCGTCAGCAAAAAACGTTCGCCCGCTGAAACAATCGCCTGAACCCGCGGCGACAATCAAAACGGCCCGGACGGAATTGCGCGCTCAACCCCAGAAGGTTTCGTTCACGCGCAACAAAAGTTGGGAAATACAGATCGGTTCGTACAACGCTCACGATCGGGCCCAGGCCCATGCCCAGGCAGTGACGCGTTGGGTGCCTGGCTCCGTTGTCATTACTGAAGTGGAAGTGAGCAACCGTAAATTCTATCGCGCTCGATTGGTTGGATTACAGGAAAATCAGGCGCGGTCGGCCTGCCAGAATTTATCTCGCCAGAAAATGGAATGCCTGGTTGTGCGCTCCCATGGCTGAGCAAGCCTTATCAACGAAACCTTTGAACGCGAACGATTCCATCGACAAAGAACTTGACGTGCGCGGTTTGGTATGTCCGTTACCTATTTTGCGTACCAAGCAATCGTTGGCAGCAATGACCAGCGGACAAACGCTGCGGATCATTGCCACGGACCCAGCGTCAGCCATTGATTTTCAGGTTTTCTCAGAACAGACAGGGAACAAACTGCTGTCTTTATCGCAAACCACCGGCGAATTCATATTCGTTCTAAAAAAGAAATAACTGCACCACTTGCCGATTCATCGCGCGGCAGATGGAACCGGGAAAAGAACAAGCGCTTGAAATTAATCGCCCGCGACCGTCATCCGGTTGATCAGTACCGAACCGCACTGTTTAGAACCGCGTACCATGACATCATTACCGATGGCTTCGATGCCACGGAACATTTCACGCAAATTTCCCGCAATCGTAATTTCTTCCACTGGATAAGCTATTTCACCTCGCTCCACCCAGAATCCTGAGGCCCCACGTGAATAGTCACCCGTGACAGAATTCACGCCGTGTCCCATCAACTCGGTTACCAACAATCCGGTATCCATTTTTTTCATCAAAGCTGAAAAATCCATCGGTGCAGCGTTATACATGATGAGATTATGCGTACCACCTGCATTTCCGGTAGTGCGCATACCCAGCTTACGGGCCGAGTAACTGCTCAGAAAATATCCTTGTACGACGCCATCGTGTATTACATGGCGCTGCCGGGTTGCCACGCCATCATCATCGAATGGGCTGCTGGCCAAACCCTTGTCCAGGTGCGGTGATTCACGAACTTGAATATCGGCGGCGAAAATCTGCTGTCCGATGCTATCCAATAAAAAGGAGGATTTTCGATAGAGATTGCTACCGCTTACTGCCGAGGCGAAATGTCCAATCAAACTTGCCGCAATCGGCGCCTCAAATAATACTGGCACTTCGCACGTCGCAATTTTACGTGCGCCGAGCCGTGCTACGCTGCGTTTACCGGCTTTCTGCCCAATACTTGTGGGAGATTCCATATCCGCTGCGTCGCGCGCCACACTGTACCAATAGTCTCGTTGCTTGCCATCTGCCTGTTCTGCAATCATCGCACAGCTCATACTGTATCGTGACAGCGGATATCCGCCCATGAATCCCAGACTATTGGCATAAATAAACTGCGATTCACTCGCGGACACAGTTGCCCCTTCCGAATTGATAAGGCGTTTATCGACTTCATAAGCCGATTGTTCACACTGTTTAGCCAGTTCAATCGCCTGTTCAACCGAAAGTTCCCACGGATAATATAGATTCAGCGGCGCATAGTCCCGCGCCAATAAGTCCGCATCTGCCAGTCCGGCACAATCATCATTCGCCGTATAACGGGCGATCGAAAGCGCGGCGGACACAGTATCGCTGATGGCCTGAGGCGAAAAATCGGAAGTACTGGCATTGCCGCGTTTTTGGCCGATATAGACGGTCACTGACAAGCCTTTGTCTCGATTGTATTCGATGGTTTCGACCGCGCTCTGTCGCACTGTGACGTTTTGCCCAAAACCATCCGAGACGTTGGTTTCACATGCTGTAGCGCCCCCTTTCTCGGCGTGTCTCAAAATATCGCGCGCTATCTGTTGCAGCGTCCCTAGCGGATATGAAAATCGTGAATCAGAAACTGGTAGATTGTCCATACATATCGATGTGGCACATTGCCTGCGCCGTAATAAGAAATTGAATAATTAAAAAGGTGCCCGAACCCATCCAAAGCGCTATGATACCGCTTCTTGACATTGCAACACAGGTAACCGTGCAAAATAACCCAGAAAATGACGATCAGCTCGACCCGGTCCCGAGCAAAACACAGCGCAAAAAACATATGCACGCATTGCAGGATATTGGCGAGCAGCTGGTTGATCTGGATGATAAAAGACTCAAAGAACTCGATTTACCGGACATCCTGCTCGAGGCTATTCAGTTAGCTCGCCCCATGAACAAACACGGTGCAAAGCGCCGACAAATGCAATATATCGGCAAATTGATGCGTACCATCGATGTACTTCCCATTCAGAAAAAACTCGATGCCTGGAAGGGCGTATCAATACAGCACACGGCCCGGCTGCATCTGCTAGAGCGCTGGCGTGAGCGCTTATTGACCGACGAGCAGGCTTTGACCGAGTTCGCTCAAGCATTCCCTGGGGGGGATATGCAGCATTTGCGAGTATTGATTCGTAATGCTCAAAAGGAAAAAGTTTCTGACAAGCCCCCGAAAAGTTTCCGGCTATTGTTTCAGGAATTGCAGTCACTCATTCCTGATACCTGAGCGCATTATTTAGATAATGCATGCCAACCTGGCTAACCGATAATCAGCCACTCCACTCATGCAGAACCTAAGTCTGAGCTATCCAACCGAAGTTCTCTCATCCGGATTTTCCGGATCGCAGGGTAAAAGTCTCGATTCTTGTACATTATCGCTCCACGCCAATGAGCGATAGTCAAAACCATTCGCGATGGATGGTTTGATAATATCGAAAAATGGAGAGATGTCGAAATCGCGAGGGGTATACAAGCTGTAATGCCGAATATGATAAATCTCGGCATAGCAGTCGACGTGCATGGAATTATCCGACCAAGTACGCCGAATCTCTGGCAATATGGGATAACGCACTGACTCGAAGGCCTGTGCGATAAGGGTAGAGCAGATTGCTCGGGTTGGATCACCGCTGCCAAGTGCCAGCAGACGCCTGCGAAATCGGGCTGGAACCGGAACGGTCGGCAATAGATACCTCACCAGATCAAAAATATGCTTCAAATCATAGTGGTGACCCAGACGGGCAATGACAAAATCGACTACCCGCTTGCGATCTTCATCGCTCAATCCGACCGGACGGCAAATGCGAGTATGCATCTGCGCATACTGAGCCAGCGTCACAGCGCGCACTCCTTCCTTCAGATCTGCTTCAACCAGTACCTTTGGCAACTGCCACGGTGAATCGTGAGGCAACGCATTGCCCACGTAGAGTGCTGCATGCGACCAGGTCGATTGCGTCAAATACTTGATGGCGACACTGATACGGCTATCTCCTTCCACCAGCAGCACATCGCCAGGCTGCAGATTTTCCAATAACTGCTGCTGGGTAACTGTGGCAATCTGTGCACTCTGCCGGACCGGCTTGGTCAAGAATTTCGCTAATCCGCGCCCGACGATCTCAGAGATATAACCCATGAATGCTCCTCACACCCGCTATTATTTACCAGCAGAGCGGAGATAAATGTCGATAACCGCCGCTCGTTCATTACAATCCATTCTATTATATGCGGCTACAGGGCGTATTGTGATTGATCATCGATTTTTTTATGAACACTGAACACGCTCTTCACTTGCTGATTATCCTTATTGCCGGCATTACCGTGATCATTTGCGTCATGTTGCATCATGAAACCCTGCGTTTATGAATCGCACCGTCGAGGCACATGTTCATAATCGCATTGGTGTGTTAGTCGTGATGCCGGGATTATTGTTCGTTCGCGCGCTGGAATTGTCCTGTTCGCGATAGCCTACCAGCGCCATACGTGTCCTCACGGCTGATTTGTCGGAGTTCACCTTGTTCTCCTGATCATCTTCATTCACGATTATGGTGACGCAACACTATTGCCGCATTTGCTGGCCAGATCCAATTCTGGTTTGAAAAAAAGTAGTGGAACAGCAATAACAGGAGGGAAGTTCGATTGGACTCGAACGACGTAATCCTTAAGCAAACCGGGTTTTATTCTCTGGCTGGCTTGCTTTCCAGATTTCTGATTTTTTCGAACAGCGCTTCCTTTTCACCTTCCAATTCTTTATAGCGCGCATACAAACGATCCAAATCCGCAGTATATTTTTGAATCCGCTCGTCCTTATCGATTCTGCGCTGGACATAATCGTCATAATTCGGGATGGGTACGCTTTTTCCTGTGAAATTGAGCGGCGTGGGATCAGGTGATTCCATCATTTCATTGCGACGCAATTCCTGAGTCATTAGGAATTGCTGATAAGTGGATTGCGATTCTTGCGAAACCCGCATCATTTCTTTTTCTAACCTGCTGATTTCGGATAATGTGGAATCATCCAGCTGAGCCCAGGCGGTTACTGACATGGCAAGGATAAAGACTACAACTAGAGTGCGCATAGTATGAAAAATTGATTGGAAGATAGTAACCATACGCGTCTACAAGCACATGTCAAGTCTAAAAATAGAGCGAGCCTTTGCTAAAGTCGTTCAATGACTGCGGCGATCCCTTGACCGCCACCGATACACATTGTGATTAACGCATAACGCCCGCCACAGCGGTGCAACTCATAGATTGCCTTGATGCTCAGAATGCTGCCAGTGGCACCAATTGGATGGCCCAGCGCAACAGCGCCACCATTTGGGTTGGTTTTCGCTGGATCGAATTGCAATTCTTTCGCCACCGCACATGCCTGAACGGCAAAAGCCTCGTTGGACTCAATGACGTCAAGATCTGCCACGGACAGATTAGCCCGGCTCAGTGCCTGCCGCACGGCCGGGATCGGGCCGATTCCCATCAATTTAGGATCCACACCGGCATGCCCGTAGGAGACCAACCTCGCCAGCGGCGTCAGATTGCGCTTTTCCGCTGCGCTACTCTCCATTAGCACCAAGGCAGCAGCGCTATCGTTTATGCCAGAGGCATTACCGGCAGTCACCGTTCCATCTTTTTTGAAAACTGGGCGTAGCGCGGCCAGATTTTCGGCGCTGGTGTCAGAACGCGGATGCTCGTCAGTATCAAAACTCACTTTTTTCTTATCCACGATGATTTCGACCGGCACGATTTGCCCCTGAAAATAGCCGTTCTGGATCGCATGCAGTGCGCGGCGATGGCTTTCGGCGGCATAAGCATCCTGTTCCTCGCGGTTGATATGCCATTTTGCTGCGATATTCTCGGCGGTCATCCCCATGTGCACCTGATCGAACGGATCGGTCAATGCACCTACCATCATGTCAACGGTATTCCCATCATTCATTCGCTGGCCCCACCGCAGAGCCGGTAATAGATATCCGCCTCGGCTCATGGATTCTGCCCCCCCTGCAACAGCGACATCGGTATCTCCGAGCAGAATTTGTTGACTGGCTGAAATAATCGCCTGCAAACCGCTCCCGCATAACCGGTTGACGGTTAATGCCGACGTATGCTGCGGCAACCCACCATTGATGCTCGCTACCCGCGCCAGATACATATCGCGAGGTTCGCCATGGATAACATTGCCAAACACCAAATGACCCACTTCCTGAGAATCGATGCTGGCACGAGCCACCGCCTCGCGCACAACAATCGATGCCAGATCAACCGCTGCAATTTGCTTAAGGGCGCCACCGTAATCACCAATTGCTGTTCGAACTCCGCTCAGAATGACAACTTCCCGCATGTGTGCTCCTTATCGATGGAAGAAATACATGACTTTTCAGCAACCGATTACTGCTGGTGACGATATTCTTCCAATAATTTTTCCAATTCAGCAATTACTTGAGCGCACTCATGTCGCAATGAATCCAGTTGCTGGGCCACAGCATCCATTTGATTGTCATTGGCCAGACTTTCCAGTTGGTGACAAAGATCAGCGAGCGCATCGGCGCCGATCATAACAGTGCTGGATTTCAAGGTATGCGCCGCCCGCGCCAATTGAACGCTATCGCTGGATTCAAAGGTATGTTCAATTTGGGATAAATATTTAGGCAAGGACTTAAGATAAACGGGTATTAATTTCTGCAAAACGACAACGCCATTCGCGGAATCCAGGCGCCGTAGTTGATTCAATTTATCCAGATCGAGAACAGGTTTCTTCATCACTCATTTCGCGGCGACAACCCCCAAACGCTCTTTCAGCGTCGGAGCATTGTGGCCATGATCCAATACTTTGGCATAATACATCGAATTCTTCAGGACTTTCTTGACATAATCGCGCGTTTCGTTGAACGGAATCGTTTCAGCGTAGATTGCGCCTTCCAGCGCCCGGGTCTGATCACGCCAGCGCCGGGCCCGTCCGGGACCCGCATTGTAGGCCGCAGAGGCCAGCAGTGGTTGATTATCCAGCGTACTGAGCACGTGCTTGAGGTAATACGTACCGAGGCGCAAATTGGTGTTGACATCGGTCACCAGATGCTGACGGAAATTTTGTATCCCCAGTTGCTTGGCGACCCACTGTGACGTTGCCGGCATCAATTGCATCAGCCCAACAGCCCCGGCATGCGATTTGATATCAGCAATAAAACGGCTTTCCTGCCGAATCAGACCGTATACCCACGCTTCATCTAACGCATGCTGCTGCAGGATCTTTTTCAACGACTGCCGATGTGGAGATAAAAAACGCAAATTAAAATCATGCTTCGACACGGTTCTATTGGCTGTGTTGATGGCACGATCGTACAACCCATTACGGCGAGCCACTTCAGCAGCTGCCAGCAATTGCGCGTCGGTAAAGTCGCGAATCGTCCAGATCCATTCCCGCAATGCTTCCGTTCTCAAATCCATGCGCGAAAACGCCAAGGCTCGTTGTATGCCGGGTTTCCGTTCCATCAATTTGACCTCATCATTGCTCACACGATAGGTCTTATCGGCAATAGTCAATATCGTTCCTAATTCTTCCCGCGCCAATTGGCCATAAAAACTGTGCTCCTCGCTTAGCGGAATGAATAGGGTATTGGCATCGAGCACCTTGCCTTTGATTTTCAACGCGCGGGCTTTCCAATAGCGCCACGTATCCACCTGCTGCTCGGTCACTGACATTCTATTGATGGCATTCAGGACGTCATCCCAATTGCCAGCCCGCAGGGCTGCACGAACTTGCCAACCCAACGCGATATCGTTAGGGGGGTAGGTTTGCGTGGTATTTTGCGCTTCTTTGAACCAATTCAAAGCGCGCGCATCATGACGCATCGCCGCGCGGTACCCCAATCGAGACAAAAAATAGGAACGATCGGATGCAGTCAAGCGGTTCTTGATGTTGAGCCATTGGTTGTATGCCTGATCGGTATCATTTCGAAGCAAACGCAGCAAGGCAAACAACGCAATTTCGCGATCACTGCGCGACTTGATCAGGCCTTTGTGGGTATCCAGATAGCGCAAGGGGTTTTTGGCGGCGCTATTCAAACTTGTTACATTCAATGCTTCAGCGTCAGGAAGATAGCGATTCACCTGCGTGGCCACACCGGTTTGACCCTCCTCCAGCGCCAGCCGGATTCGCGCCCACAGATCCTCTCGGGAAATTTGTCCGGACAAAATCAATGTCTGGAAAATTCCAATGCAACTATCCGGCAAGCTGGTCGGCGTATTCCAGATCGTTCGCGCATCCCTTATGATCTCTTGATCGCCGTTGTCGAGACGGCGCTGATAGGCATAGCACAATAGTTCAGTATCATTATTGACCAGTTGCGGATATTCTTTGTCAAAAATTTGCCACTGTTGACTCTTGCCTAAAATCTTCAACCAATCTGAGCGCAGGCGATCTCCAACCAAGCTGCCTTCATAGCGGCTAAGGAAATGACGAATACTGGCCATATCCGTTGTCCGCAACTGCATGCGCAGTTGATAATACTCAATGTAAGGCCATAACACGTGACGCTTCAGGCGGGGCGCATACTCATCCAAACGCTTGCCATTGCCAGATTGGAATGCTTGCCGGGCGGCAATAAACTCACTGTCCTGGTTCGCTGCCAGCCCGCCGGCCCAAGCCAAAAGAATTAATCCCAACAGATAATTTCTCATAGTGATGACAATCCAGCCTTACACGAAACATAGACAAATCACTAGAACAAGCACTTACAATCAGTCACAACCACCGGTCGCATATTGTAAATTTCCCATGAGCGCACCTTCTAACAGAAATTCAGACCATTGGAAATTGAACAGAAGCTGCACATTATCAAATGATGCCCTGCCCCAGCATGGCGTCCGCCACTTTGACGAAGCCGGCAATATTGGCGCCATCCACATAATTAACGCTCCCATCCGATTTGGTGCCGTACTTCAGGCAGGATTTATGAATGGCGCGCATGATTTCCTGCAAACGCACATCCACTTCTTCTCGCTTCCATGACATCCTCATCGCATTCTGGCTCATTTCCAGACCAGAGGTTGCCACCCCGCCTGCGTTGCTGGCTTTACCGGGCGCGTACAACACCTTGTTATGAATAAAACATTCAACTGCCTCTGCCGTCGAAGGCATGTTCGCCCCTTCTGCAACACAAATGACGCCATTGTTGACCAGAGTCTTCGCATCCTCGGCGGTAATTTCATTCTGCGTAGCGCAAGGCAACGCTACCTGCACCGGGATATGCCAGGGTTTCGCGCCTGGCAGGAAAGTCACATTGACACGTTTGGCGTATTCATCAAGCCGCGCATAAAGGTGATTCTTGACATCGTTCAGTATCGCCAGTTTTTCCGGTGTGAATCCAGCTTCATCAACGATGGTACCGCTCGAATCCGACACGGTGATGACCTTGGCTCCCTGAGCCATGGCTTTCTCAACGGCAAATTGTGCGACATTGCCCGAACCAGATACCGAAACCCGCATGCCTTCGAGATAACGACCTGCATGTTTTAATACTTCCTGAGCAAAATAAACGGTGCCATAACCGGTAGCTTCCGGCCGTATCAACGAACCGCCGAAACTCAAGCCTTTACCCGTAAAGACGCAATCCGCGCGATTGGATAATTTTTTCATCATGCCCGCCATGAAACCTACCTCACGACCACCCACGCCAATATCTCCAGCAGGAACGTCGGTATCGGAACCAATATGGCGGAATAATTCGCTGATGAAAGCTTGACAGAAGCGCATGATCTCACCGGGGCTTTTTCCTTTTGGGTCAAAATCAGATCCACCTTTGCCACCGCCCATTGGCAATGTCGTTAATGCATTCTTGAAGGTTTGCTCAAAAGCCAGGAACTTGAGAATCGACAAATTCACTGACGGGTGAAATCGAATACCGCCCTTATAGGGACCGATCGACGAGCTGTGCTGAATTCGGTAGCCGCGATTGACTCTGACTTCGCCATGATCATCCACCCACGACACGCGAAATATAATGATCCGCTCTGGCTCGACCAAGCGATCGAGCAATCCATGTTCAGCATATCGAGAATTTTCGGTTATAAAAGGCCATAAACTTTCTATGACTTCTGTCACAGCCTGCATATATTCTGGCTGATTCGGATTTCGTTCAGTCACATACGCACTAAACTCATCAAGACTCTTGTATTTCATTTCATTTCCCCGGTTAGTGAAAGGTTATTTTTAAACAGCCAATTCTGCCAAATTAATGTGCAGGCTGCACTGTATTTTTTAAAAATAAGATTTCCTTGATAGAAATTCTTGCTGAGTCAGTACACGATCAATTACTTTTTGTGAGAATGCCGGCAAATATTCTGATGCTCAGTATGGTAATGCAAACGTGTAACGTTCATAACCGAAGAATAGCACTGAAAAATGGCCATTTAAGAAGTTACCCAGCACTATAAAATAATGCTGAGTGTATTTTTTGCAGTAATTAAAAAGAAAATGTGGCATCCAACGAAAATAGAAATTGATCTTTCTTACCATCAAATGGCCTGAACGCCATGCCTACGCCATCCGCTCTGTCATAGCGGATATTCTTCCGAATGATTAGATTTTCCAATGACTTCCAGCCAAATCTCTTCCCTGGGTTCCAATTGGCTCCCAGCGTAACGGCATAATAATCCGCTGGAGCGCTAATGAAAGGAACATTGCCTGCAAAACTGGCGCCCTTATTGTTAAGGGCCGAGAGTATGCGATAGGGCGAAAAAACCCGCCAACCATTCCGATCATGGAATCGCTCGGCACGTATGCCCAAAGACACATCGCGAAATAAATCATAAGTCAGATGCGTGTTGATGCTATACCACGACGCATTTTTAATGCCCTCGGGGAGATTGATATTGCTCGCCCAGCCATGAGTATGATGAATGACCATATGGGTTTTAGGTGTCCACCAGCGCTGCAGGACAGTGCTATACATCAACCAAGGCTCATCGACCGCCGTGGTGCCGTATGTTCCGCCAATCTGGGCCGAGGTTTTTTTATCGTCGCTATTCCAGATGATATTCAGTAATGCACCCCAGTTATCCAATTGCTTATCGAAACCGCCATCCCAGCCACCGGTGGCGCTCCCGGTGGTTGCGCCAGTTTGCACAAGCCAATTTTTAGTGACCGAGAGGCTCGTCAACAGACCCGTATGCGTGAATGGCTCGCCACTGTTAAGGATGTAACCGCGCGTATAAAAAAAATTGTCTGGCGCGGGAACACTTTCATAGCCTATCGGCGTATAAAAATGTCCCAGTTTGATATTGAGTCCTTCACCAAACGGAACATAGGCTTCTAAATAGGCCTGCGGCAGTGCAATACCGTAAGTGCGGGTTGAGTTGCAGCATATATTGAGATCCCAGTTGCCTCTATTTGAAGGTTCACCCGTATTTTCATCGAAAGCTGAAATACCGAAAGCCTGCGCATAGATGGCGTCCGTTCCGAACAAAAAGTCAAAACGGCCGCCAATATCCCATTGGCTGCCCTCTGATTCCACGGAGCGCTGTAAAAATAAATTGAATTGGTTTAACTGAAATCGCTCGGCGCGATCGGCGAATGTCACTGTGCCATTGAATCCATCGGAAGGATTATTAGCATTGTACGTGGCTCCGCCATTAATCCAACCACCCAATTCCAATCTACTTTTCTTGAATAAACTGGTCAGATTATTGGCGCGAGCTTCGCTCAAACAGAATAGGATCATTACAAAAAACGGGAATAAGGCGAATTTCATTCGGTTTATCTCTCAAATATTGGATTTCTATTGCAATCTCTATGGACTACAGCGCCATGAGATGAATGTAAAAGAATTAATGGCGATGAACACAGTCTATTCTTATGAATACTATGTAAATTGATCAGATATCTCAACCACGCCAGTTCTGGGGTTAAAGGCATGAATCATGGAAAAATTTTGTAGAAGAAAAATTCTTAAATTAACTGCCCTGAGTGGGCTCGTCACAATACTCGGTAAAAATGGATTTGCTCAGTTACTATCCTTGACGCCAACACCCGGTGAGACACAAGGACCGTTTTATCCGCTCCATGAGCAGCGCGACAAGGATGCAGATCTGACGCATTTCGATGGTCATGGGACTTCGGCACTAGGCCCGCGCATCCTGGTGCGTGGCCAAGTGCTGGATACTGCCGGGAACCGCATCGCTGGCGCATTGCTGGATATCTGGCAAGCCGACGCCAACGGTCGATACCGCCACCGCTCGGATCGTAATCCAGCCCGCCTGGATCCAAATTTCCAGGGTTGGGCGATGATGAGCAGTGATCATAATGGCTACTTTGAGTTCAAAACCGTGATGCCCGGCGCTTATCCGGCAGACAAGGACTGGATCAGGCCCCCCCATATCCATTTTAAAATCTCGAAACAGGGCTATCGAGCTTTAACCACGCAAATGTACTTTCCCGATGAAGCACTCAATGGTACGGATTTACTGCTACGAAACAAATCCATTGCCGAACGTGCGGCGATGATCGCAAAAAAGCTCGAGTCCGAAGGAAAAGTGCCTATTTACGGGTACAATGTAGTGCTTGAATTACTTCGTAACTAAATTTCAATGAATCATGACAACTAAACACAGCTCATTGCTTATTCTGGGTTCCGGCCCAGCGGGCTACACTGCCGCTGTCTATGCTGCGCGCGCAAATCTAAAGCCGGTATTGATCACCGGACTGGCTCAGGGCGGGCAACTGACGACGACAACGGATGTCGATAATTGGCCGGCCGATGCGATCGGCGTTCAAGGCCCTGAACTAATGGAACGTTTTCAGAAACACGCCGAACGTTTCCAGACTGAAATCATTTTTGACCACATACATACCGCTCGATTAACGGAGCAACCGCTCACACTCATCGGCGATCAGAGCACCTATACCTGTGATGCACTGATCATTGCGACTGGCGCATCCGCTCAATATCTCGGACTGCCCTCCGAGGAAGCTTTCATGGGACGGGGAGTGTCAGCATGTGCAACTTGTGATGGCTTCTTTTACAAAGGACAGGATGTGGCGGTCATCGGTGGCGGCAATACCGCCGTGGAAGAAGCGCTGTATTTATCGAATATTGCCCGTAATGTCACCGTAGTACACCGGCGAGACCAGTTTCGCTCGGAAAAAATTCTGATCGATAAATTAATGGATAAGGTGCGCAACGGTAATATCAAATTGGCGCTTAATCATGTGCTGGACGAAGTTCTGGGCGATCAATCTGGCGTAACCGGAATGCGTATTCGCAGCACTCAGGACAGTTCGACTCAGACGATAGATTTGCAAGGCATTTTTATTGCGATCGGGCATAAACCCAATACCGATATTTTCAGCGGTCAGCTGGATATGGAAAATGGCTATCTGGTCACTCGTGGCGGACGTCAAGGCAATGCCACGGCGACCAACATTCCGGGAATTTTTGCTGCCGGTGATGTGCAGGATCACATTTATCGTCAAGCGGTGACAAGCGCCGCAAGTGGTTGCATGGCCGCTTTGGATGCAGAAAAATACCTCGATGATTTAAAATTGACCCCTCAAGCCTAATGTCAATCAATGTTATTTGCTGGAAATTCAGTGACTGATCAGAATTTTATCGACAAAGATAACGAAAGCACGCTATTTCATAGGGAAATGCAAGATGTCATGCGCTTGCCTGCGCCCAACACTGTCACTCCACGCAATTCTCCTGTTTCTCCGCTGCCGCGCAAAAAAAAACATTCCGATCAGGAAGTTCTGGATAATACACTTTCAGATCACATTTCCTTAGAAATGGAAGCCGGAGATGAATGGTCCTTTGCCCGGCCTGGTATATCGCATCAGATACTCAAACGCTTGCGCCGGGGTCACTGGAAAATTCAGCGTACGCTTGACCTGCATGGCCTGACGCGCGATGAAGCAAGACAGGAATTGAGTATTTTTCTGTCAAGCTGTTTACGAGAACAGCATCGATGCGTGCGAGTCATTCATGGCAAAGGATTAAGCTCGAAAGACCGCGAACCGGTTTTGAAAACGCGTATCGGTAATTGGTTGATTCAGTGCGCGTACGTCCTCGCATTCTGCCAGACTCGGCCAGAAGAGGGCGGCAGTGGCGCTGTAGTGGTGCTACTCAAGACCGCTGCTCGTCCTGAATGAACGTTTCAGAGCGAAGGATTGGATTCATGAGGGAAGGCCTTTTCATACTGGTTCTGGCAGTCGATGCAACGCTGCGCGGATGGATAGGCCAATAACCGCTCAAATCCTATTTCTTTGCCGCAATCGATGCAATCGCCAAACTCGAGATCGCTCAAATATTTCATCGACATCTCCAGTTCACGCATTTCATTGATCTGCCGGTCCACCAGCGCGGTATCGATGTCGTCGGGAATATTATTTAAATAATCCGTCAGATTGAAATCCCGCACTTGCGCTGAATGCCCCATTTCATTGTGAATTTCTTCTTGTAAATTCAGGTAGCGTCTATGCAGCGCAGCTTTCAATTGTGTGAGCTGCTCTTCAGTAAAATTTGCCATGTTGACCTTCCTCTGGGCGTGAATTCGTACAATAATGTTTGTAACAAATTGTTTGTATTTTGATAGAAATCAAGAAAGCGCTGCCGATACGACAAACGAATGCTACTCCGTGCGCAAGCTTTTCAGGTCTTCAATCACTTCTGTGGAATTTCGCGCAGCGCTTGCCGATAAATACAACCGGGCAATTTTTCCCTGCGGATCGATCAGGAAGGTATTACGTTTTGCAAATTTGGCGATCCCGAGATTGATCAGTGAATGATAACTCGCCGCCACGCCCCCCGTGGTATCGGCCAATAACGGGAATTGCAAATGAAATTTCTTTGCAAAATCCGCATGACTATTGGCGTCATCCACGCTGATGCCAACCACTTCCGCGCCCAGATCAGCCAGTTCTTGCAATCCATCTCGATAAGTGCAGGCTTGCTTGGTGCATCCCGGTGTATCGTCTTTAGGATAAAAATACAATGCCAACCATTGACCTCGAAAATCGATCAGACTATATGTTTTTCCATGCTGATCAGGCAAGTGAAAATCCGGTGCATATTGACCGACTTTCAGTGAAACCGTCGGCCGCGAGAAATACCAGAACATGAATCCTAATGTAACGACCGCCAAGATAATGGTTAATTCTTCCATCATGTTTATCCGTCCAGTTTTTCAGTGAAGTCCCTTTCGTGATCCAATCTCAATCATACAATAATCAGCCCATCGGAAGCCTGCCAAAAATGTTTGCTCTGCTTTCAAATTTTTACACCTTCTCATTCGTGACTCACTCATCCATTAAAAGTTTCACTTGATGCATGTCGCCTTACAAGAAAGACTGCGACAATTTGTCGCATTGTTAACCATGGATCCATGCCAGATAATCCCTGGCTGCTAAAGAGGCACAAAAGAGTTAAGAATCTAAAGACCGATTGAACACAACAAATGAAAAAACCAGTTTGAGAATAATCGATAAGCATGTAGCGTACAACACGTTGCACGGCTGAGTGCCGTAGGAATCCAGCGCTTTCTAAATGCAACGATCAAGAGTCTCTCTTGTTATGATCTCGCCCTAGCAAGAAAATAACCCGAACATTCTCGTCTCATCATACGTTCGCAATATCTTCACATTCATTCATTTTGAGAGGTACCCATGGCTACCGGGGAGCAAGTATTAGCGCACTATCAGATTACCGTCGCTTACGCCAACGAATTTATTTTGGCCAATATCAGGCAACCTGACATTATTTTTGATACTGCAGAAGAATTTGGCATCACCACTCAACACCTCAGCAACATCACGGGATACACAACAGAAACTATCAGTAACTTTTTTAGCTCTTTTGGGCTGGATACCATCGAACTTGATGACATCAATATCTTGTTTAACTCAGAATTAGATAATGGATTTAGTCTTGTTGGGTTTAATAACCGCAGCGATGTGCTATCGACATCCTCGCTTGGCAGCTTAGTGAAAGCCGAGGTAGAAATTCTGGATTACAGTGATTTTTTTGAGCCTATATTCAGCTATCAGAAAGATGATGGACTTTACACACCGGATGAACTCGGTGTTCCGGATTTGGGCAACGATATTGCCGCAACTCAGGAAAGCATCGAGTCCTTAGTATATGGCACCTTGATCAATGTTTATGCCTGGCTTGATGATTCCGAATTAACGGTACTCAAGAGCTTTTCTCATACTGCTACCAATATCAACGAATATCGGTCATTGCTCATCGACGCTTTGAGTGATCCGACAACACGCAGCGATGAGGAATTAGCCAATCTGATCGCGGACGAAACTGCGGTGCTGATTAATGAGTACTGGTATGGCGACGTAATAGTTAATGGTACTCTGGATTTGAGCCTGTTAGGCTTGGCGGGTATTGCCTGATAGCTTCCGCCATTCAATCATTTGTATATTTGAAGCGCCCCGTTTCGATGAGGGTAATGATCCCTAAGCACACCGAAGGCTTTAAGCGACCCAAATTATTCAGCGCAGCAAACGTTGATAAAAAGCCAGCCGCTTGGGATGAATTTTTCCTTGCTGCACAGCCTGCACGACCGCACATCCTGGTTCTTGAAGGTGGCGGCAATTGCTGAACTTGCACTGACCCAGATAAGGGTGAAACTCATTGAAACCCCACATCACGTCTTCGATCTTGATGTGATTCAATCCAAACTCCTGAAATCCTGGAGAATCAATAATTGCCGTGGCTGCATCGATACGATAAAGCTGCGAGTGAGTGGTCGTGTGACAACCAGAATCAAGCGCCACCGAAATGTCCGCCGTAGCTCTTTCGGCATGAGGAATCAATGCATTCAGCAATGTGGATTTACCCATACCGGATTGGCCCGCAAAAACATTTAAATGTCCAGTCAGATAAGGGTGCAATGTCGAGATATCGCCCAAAGCGCTGAGCTGGAGCACTGGGTGCCCCAGATCTTGGTAGATCGAGAGCGTTTTCATGGCTGCTTGTGTCGGTTCGATTAGATCCGCTTTATTCAACACGATCAATACCGAAATGTTTGCACTTTCCGCAGCAACCAGACAGCGGTTGATCAATTCCTCGCTGAAGCTGGGAATGGCTGCGACCACGATAATCACCTGACTCACGTTGGCAGCGATGATTTTTTCCTTGAACGCATCACTACGGTATAACAACGAAGTACGCGGTTGAATGATTTCGATCACACCTTGGCCGGCAGTTGTCAGTTGAATTTCAACTTGATCGCCACAGGCCACTCCGCCTTTTTTGCCGCGCATCACGCACGAAATGATGTCTCCGCACTGAATTTCAACCGAGAAATGTCGGCCGAACGCAGCAATCACTTGCCCGGATGTTCGCGCCGAAGTCTTGGAACGAATGCTCAAATGGAAAACAACTGATCGATTTTAGCCGCACAGATAAAATCATTTTCCGATAAACCGCCTATCGCATGCGTGCTGTAAGTCACCACGCATTGACTGTAACCTGCCAGCATATCGGGATGATGATCTTCGCGATGAGAAATCCATGCCACGGCATTTACAAATGCCATGGTTTGATAATAATTCTTGAAAGTATAGGTTTTGCTGATGTGTTTATCGTGTAGTTGCCAGCCATTGATCTGCTGCAGCAAAGCAGAGATTTCACCGCTGGACAATGGCGGTACGCCGCCTTCGCATGGTTGGCACTGCTTGGAAGCTAAATCGCACACAGTCGTGTTCATGTTTGCCCCTGACTTTGTAAATGAGCCACCCGTATCGATGCGGGCGGATGTGAATCGTAGAAAGCCGAATGCAACGGATCCGGTGTCAATGTAGCGGCATTGTCCTGATACAGTTTGACCAGCGCATGAATCAGATCATCCGCCGATGAATTCCGCGCGGCAAAAGCATCCGCCTCGAACTCGTGTTTACGTGAATAAAGGCTGGATAATGGATGAAACAGAAAGGTAAACACCGGCATGACCAAGAAAAACAGTAGCAATGCCATTGCGGTTGAAGGCACAGAATCGACTTCCACGCCGAGACCTTCATAAAACCAGCTCTGATTCATCAGATAACCCAAAATCCATAAAAAAGCCAAGCTCATCGCGAATGAAATGATAACCCTCTTGATTACATGCCGATGTTTGAAATGCCCTAATTCGTGCGCAAGCACGGCTTCGATCTCGCTCGGATTGAGCCGGGACAACAACGTGTCGAAAAATACGATACGCTTGGTTTTTCCAAACCCGGTGAAATATGCATTGCCATGGTTGCTACGACGCGAGCCGTCCATGACGAACAATCCGCTGGCCTTGAAGCCACATTTATTCATTAACTGCTCAATACGCGCCTTGAGTGCAGTGTCTTCCAATGGCGTAAATTTATTGAACAACGGCGCAATCCAAGTGGGGAAAATTGCCAGCACGAACAGATTGAATCCAATCCAAGCCAACCATGCATACAACCACCAGTCATCTCCCATTTTTTCCATCAGCCACAACACGAAAAATAACAAAGGCGCTCCCAGCAATAGCCCCAGAATGCTCTGCTTGATCAGATCAGTGAAAAACATCACCGGCGTCATCTTGTTGAAACCGTACCGCTCCTCGATGACAAACGTGCGGTAATAATTCAATGGAATTTCCGCCACGCCCATGATAAAAAATGCGCTGATGATCAACGCCATTCCGTGTGCTAACGGATCACTCACCCAGCCCGCCCAGAATTCACTCAGCAGGTTCAAGCCTCCCCCTAACGTGAATACAAGCAAGAGCACGCCGTGCAGTACTATGCTAGGATAACCCGCAGCCGATTTGGCACAGGTGTAATCAGCCGCTTTCTGGTGATCGCTCAAACTGATCTGACTGGAAAACTCTTCTGGAACCTGATTCTGATGAGCGCGCACATAACGTATATGCCTGATGGACAACCAGATTTGCGTCAGCGTCGTGAGCGCAAACGCCATTAAAAAAACCCATGTAAACGTATGCATAGTAAATTTAATAAAAAAATAAAAGAATGAAAGGGATTAATTACTTGTATTATCACAGCGCTTTTATGAATAGTATAAAAGTGACGGCCTAGTGCCAATATGACACAATTAGACGCATTCCATTCAAAAATATCGAAATAATTATGGCACAAGACAACAATAACCTCATCTGGGTGGATATGGAAATGACCGGACTCAATCCGGATACCGATCGTATTATTGAAGTGGCTTTGGTCATTACCGATGCTCAGTTGAATACCATTGCGGAAGGGCCTGTGCTGGTTGTGCACCAACCCGACGCTGTGCTCGAGGGAATGGACAAATGGAATAAATCAACCCATGCTAAGTCCGGCCTCATTGATAAAATAAAAGCCTCGCCCTTACATGAAGCTGAGGTGGAAGCGCAAATGATTGAGTTTCTAAAATTGCATATACCCCCTGGCATTTCACCGATGTGCGGCAATTCCATTTGTCAGGATCGCCGTTTCATGGCCCGTTCAATGCCGCAGCTGGAAGCTTATTTCCATTATCGCAATCTGGATGTCAGCACACTGAAGGAATTGGTCAAGCGTTGGAAACCCGAAATCACGGCAGGTCTCACCAAGGACAGCAAACATCAGGCTTTGGCCGATATTTACGATTCCATCAATGAGTTGAAATATTATCGCCAGCATTTCATCACGGCCTGAGCAGCAATGTTTGATGTGATTCGCCAATCCATCAGAATAGAGTGAGTATTTCGATTCTTCGAACTTTACCCGCTTGGATACTTCTAAAGTCCGAAAGGAAACTCATCTTTCATTCACCAATCTTTACACTTAGGAGAAACACGATGCAGCTCAGAAAAAATTTAGTGGTTATGACAATCGGAACGGCGTTGGTTCTGGTATTGAGCACGGCCTCGGTGTTTGCTGCGGATGCGGCCAAGGAAAACGGCCATCAACATCAAAGTAAGCAAAGCAGCGGACATGGAGATGGCAAATCCGACGAGCATCACGGTCATCAGTGTGAACACATGATGTCATCGGTTGATCAAGACAAGGATGGTAAAATCAGCAAGGCAGAATTCATGAAGCATCACGAAACCTTGTTCGATAAGAAAGACACCAACAAGGACGGCTTCCTGGACGATACCGAGATGCATCAGATGATGATGAAGCATATGCACAAACATGATCATCAGAAAGGCAGCGATCATAATCACGGCAGCCAAGGCGATACCAAGCATTAGCATCATACTCAAAGCAGATTCTGGCAATCGCTTACATTGAGCGACTGCCAGAAAGCGGGCCAGATTAATGCCTTAATCCAATCGGAGCTTTGGTCGGCGTCTTTTGTTCTATGGATTGTGGATCAAGTACAGCTACCGTTAAAGTGTCATCATTGAAATATTTCTTGGCAACTTCGCGGATCTGTTCAGTAGTGACTGCTTTCAGTTTTTCCAGAATGGTATCAATGTCGCGATACGATAACCCGATACTTTCGATGCGGCCGATCTGCATGGCCTGAGAAAATATCGAATCACGCTGATAGACGTGGCCTGCGATCACTTGCGCCTTGACGCGCGCCAACTCCTCTTCGGTAACTCCATCCTTAATAATTTTTTCGATCTCGCCGCGCAATGCCTTTTCCAGATCGGTTACAGTTTTTCCCGCACTAGGCACCGCACTAAGAAAGAACATGCTCGGGCCTCGTGAGGTTGCGCCATAGCCTGCACTGGCTGAATTAGCGATGTGATGCTCACGCACCAGTGATTTGTTGAGCCTGGCCGATGCATGGCCGTCTAATACACTTTCAAGCATTTCCAGCGCATACGGTTCCCAGTCAGTCGTCACATCTTTAATCGCCGGGACATGATAACCCATGATCAGATAAGGTAATTCAGCCGGCGCTTTGACAATGATCCGCTTGGTACCCACCTGCGGCGGTTCGACCTGGGGCTTACGAGCATCGAGCTGCGGCAGGGGCCGTTTTTCGATAGCGCCATAGAATTTTTGCGCCAGCTGAAACACGTCTTCCGCATTCACATCACCCACGATGACGAGGATGGCATTGTTCGGAGCGTACCAACGGTCATACCAGTCTTGTGCATCGCTCACATTCATACTCTCAAGATCATTCATCCAACCAATGATTGGATTTTTGTATGGATGCGCCTGAAAAGCAACCGACATCATTTTTTCATATACCAAAGCACGCGCTTGATCATCAGTCCGCAATCTGCGCTCTTCCATGACTACTTTAATTTCCTTACCAAACTCTTCCTTGGTCAGAATCAGATTGCGCATGCGGTCGGATTCGAGTTCCATCGCCATCGGCAAATGCTGCTTGTGCAGTTGTTGGTAATAGCCCGTGTAATCATAGCCCGTGAAGGCATTTTCACGTCCTCCCGCGGCTGCGATCTTTTTCGAAAACTCTCCGTTGGGGATTTTTTCAGTCCCTTTGAACATCATATGTTCCAGCACATGCGCAACGCCGGTTACGCCATTGACTTCATCGATACTTCCGACCTTGTACCAGATTTGCGAAACCACTACTGGCGAGCGGTGATCTTCCTTCACGATCAGCTTGAGTCCGTTGGTGAGCATATAAGCATGCGGATTGGCAAAGGCTGAGCACGAGACCAGCAGACCCGATACCCCTATCCATCTGAACAATGGAAGAAAAATTGTGCTAATGCGATAATCTGGGTTCATTTTTACTAACCTAAATATGAGTAAACAGAATAAAATTAAGCTTTGGGTGAATTCCCATGCATATTTGTAGAGCCTACCAGAATGTTTAGTTTTTTCAAATCGAATAAAAATCCCCCTGATTCCACCGCTAAGAACACGGATACGCCTCAAGTCGACGTTAATCCAGAACCCGAATCCGATGCGTCTGAAGATAAACCGATCAGCTTCGCAGCCAAACTTAAAATGGGGCTTACTCGCACCCGTCAAAATCTGGGCAAGCAATTATCAAGTTTATTCGGTGGCGGCAAAATTGATGATGCACTGTACGAAGAGCTGGAAACAATTCTGCTGACGTCCGATATTGGTGTCACTGCGACCCATGAAATCCTTGAGAATTTGCGCAGGCAAGTCAAGCGTGATGCGTTGACTGATTCTACGCAATTGAAACAAGCGCTTAAAGAATCCTTGATGACGATGCTCGAACCACTAGCTCAGCCATTAGATACCACTCATCACAAACCTTTTGTGATCATGATAACTGGCGTAAATGGCGTTGGAAAAACAACCTCCATCGGCAAGCTCGCCAAGTATTTTCAATCGCAAGGAAAATCAGTATTGCTGGCGGCTGGCGATACATTTCGAGCAGCGGCCCGGGAACAACTAATCGTATGGGGTGAACGTAACAACGTCACGGTAATTGCCCCGGATGGCGATCCCAACAAAAAAAGTGATCCTGCCGCTGTGATTTTTGATGCCGTCAACTCAGCCAAAGCGAGGGGCATCGACATCGTACTAGCGGACACTGCCGGGCGACTCACTACTCAATTGCATTTGATGGAAGAAATCAAGAAAGTCAAACGAGTGATTACCAAGGCAATGCCGGATGCGCCTCATGAAGTATTACTCGTGCTTGATGCCAACACGGGTCAGAACGCAATTGCTCAAGTGAAAGCTTTTGATGCGGCATTGGATGTCACCGGTTTGATTTTGACCAAGCTGGATGGCACGGCCAAAGGCGGAGTAGTGGCGGCGATTGCAGGTCAATATTCACAAAATCCCCCCGCCCTGCGTTTTATTGGTGTTGGTGAAGGTCTCGATGATTTAAGACCTTTCGACGCTAGGGACTTTGTTGATGCGATGTTTGATTGATTAACGAACCTTGCCTGTATGATCATTTTTAAAAATGTCTCGAAACGCTACGCCGATGGTTATGTAGCGTTAAATAACATCGATCTGAACATCGACGCGGGTGAAATGATATTTTTGACAGGTCATTCGGGTGCCGGCAAAAGCACGCTATTGAAGCTCATCGCCGCCATTGAACGTCCTTCTTCTGGGACGATCACGATCAGCGGACAAAATATAGCTCAGCTCAAGTTGAGCGCTATCCCTTATTTACGCCGCCAAATTGGTTTTATCTTCCAGGATCACAAATTGTTATTCGATCGAAATGTGTTCAACAATGTATCGTTGCCACTGCAGATCAGTAATTTCGATAACAAGACAAGGTCAAGCCGGGTACGCGCCGCACTTGATAAAGTCGGATTGCTAAAAAAAGAAAAAACCATGCCCATCGCATTGTCGGGAGGGGAACAGCAACGATTATGCATCGCGCGCGCGATCGTGCATCGTCCCAACATTTTAATTGCGGATGAACCGACAGGAAATCTGGATGTTGCTTATGCGCGAGAGATCATGTCCATGTTCACATCCTTCAATCAAGTTGGAGTTACGGTAATGATATCCACGCATGATGGTTCTTTACTGGAAGATACTCAACATCGCATACTCGTCCTGAATCAAGGAAAGCTGGCGGCATGATTCGCACCTGGATAACCCAGCATGCCTTCGTGCTACTGCACACGCTGAAAAGCCTTTTTTCTACACCGATGACCAGCTTGCTGAGCATTATCGTGATGGGCATTGCTATGAGTTTGCCCACAGGTATTTACATCGTCATGAAAAATGTGCAATCGGCTGCTGGACAAGCGATTGATTTACCACAGATGAGCTTGTTCTTGAAATATGATTTGACTCCCCAAGACCTCGCGAACATCCGTAAACGGCTAGAAGAAGATCCCAATATTGTGAGTTTTCAATATGTCTCCAAGGAAGCTGCCCTTTATCAATTACAGCAAAGCAGTGGATGGACTGACATCACAATTCATTTATCACGAAATCCTTTACCAGATACTTTCATTCTTCATACTCAGGCCAGTTCATCTGAATCGTTGGAACAATTGCGTCATGCCATGCAAAAATGGCCTGAAATTGAACACGTACAGTTTGATTCTGTCTGGATCGAGCGTTTACATGAATTGCTGAAGCTGGGACGATTTATGATACTCATGCTGGCCATCTTTCTGAGCATTGCAATCATTGCTATCATGTTCAATACTATTCGCCTTCAAATTCTTACTCAGCAGAATGAAATCGAGATATCCAAATTGATTGGTGCAACGGATAGTTTCATTCGTCGACCATTTCTTTATTTTGGTACATTGCAGGGGTTTCTTAGCGGAGTGGCAGCGTTGATGATCATTGCATTCTTCATTGAAAAATTGAACGAAGAACTCGTCGGACTCACGCGCGTTTATCATATTGACTTTCATTTACAGCACTTATCTGTTGACGACAGCTTGAGCTTGTTAATTTTCTCCGCCTGTTTAGGCTGGTCAGGTGCTCGCATATCAGTAGCAAGCCATTTATGGCAAATCGAACCTCGATAACATTAGAAATAAATCGCTAAAGAAACTTTTCAAATGACTGGCACTCTCATAACCGGAGTGCTAGAATTGATGGAAAGTAAGAACGAGTAAATAAAAATCTGATGAGGAGATTATTGCAATGACGAATGCTTTAACCTTACCCTCAATGGGCGGAAGTCTGGAGAGTTATCTTCAATCTGTTAATGCTTTCCCTATTCTTTCTCAAGAGGAAGAAACCTCTTTAGCTCGGCGTTTATGGAATCACGGAGAAATAGAAGCTGCGCAACGATTGATTCTGTCTCATTTACGATTTGTGGTTGCAATTGCCCGCGGCTATAAAGGATATGGACTCCCACAAGCCGATCTGATTCAGGAAGGCAACATCGGTCTAATGAAGGCAGTTAAGCGTTTTGATCCCGAACGGGGTGTCCGGTTAGTATCCTTCGCTGTACATTGGATCAAGGCAGAAATTCATGAATTTATCATGCGTAACTGGCGGTTGGTTAAAATCGCCACTACCAAGCAACAGCGCAAGCTGTTCTTCAATTTGCGCAGTATGAAACAGGGATTAGATACGATGAATCCTCGGGAAGTAAACGCAATGGCGACACAGCTCGGTGTTAAATCTGAAGAAGTTATTGAAATGGAAAAACGTTTCAACGGTTCAGATATTTCTTTGGAGCCTTCCTCAGATGAGGATGACGAGGACACTTATAGTCCCATCAATTATTTAACAGACGGAACCGAGCCTTCGCAAATCCTTGAAAAAGAGCAGATCACAATATTACGAGACCAAGGTCTGCAGCAATCCCTTGCAAGTCTCGATGATCGCAGCAGGCATATCATCGAATCGCGCTGGTTAAGAGAAAATGATACTGCGACTCTCCATGACTTGGCTGATGAATTAGGTGTATCGGCTGAACGTGTTCGCCAAATTGAAGCTAAAGCACTACAAAAAATGCGAGGAGTGATTACAACACATGTTCAATAATCCCTACTCGCGTTAATCATAAATTGTTAGAACGCTTTCAATATAACGGAGAGGTACCGAAGCGGTCACAACGGCGCTGACTCGAAATCAGTTGGTCAGGGTAACCTGGCACATGGGTTCGAATCCCATCCTCTCCGCCAATATCCAGAATTCATGCTAATTTAGTTCATATTGAAAATAAATTACCATCAATAATCCCATCAAAAAGATTTCACATAATAGCTACAAATTTGGCAGTGAAAAATGAAAAGCTGCCATTTTCAATCATGATCTGATTGATGCCACTGTCACCAATGACAAGGCTGGAGATATGGGGTCAAAGTTACACGAAAGCGGCAAACCCCATCCCTAGTGAATTCAGTTTAATCTATTTATTTCTTGGCCACTGTACTCTTGAAGGTAGCACCTGCGGAAAATTTTGGTGCGATTGTTGCGGCAATCTGGAGTTTCTCACCCGTCTTGGGATTTTTACCTTCACGGGCAGCACGCTGAACTGATTTAAACGAACCAAAACCAGGCAGCGTAACATCCTCACCTTTAGCAACGGTTTCAATGATGGTATCAAGTAGTGCATTCACGGCACGCGCTGCATCGGCTTTGGTTAAGTTGGCGCGGTTGGCAATTTCTTCGATCATTTCAGTTTTGTTCATCGCTTAAAATACTCAGGTTGGTTAAAAGGCGTGCAGTATAGCTGTTTAGGCCGTTTCAGAACAAAACTGAGTATAAAATATTTGCCAGGTTCCTTTGTGGCGCCAATTAAGCTAAGATGTCTCTTTAGTTTGGAGATTACTATGTCCGTAAACGTGAAGCTATCAGAAAGCCTTGTCGCTCAGGCCAAGCGCTACGCGCAAACCCAGCATCGCTCGGTACCCAAGCAAATCGAATATTGGTCGCGGATTGGCAAGATCGCTGAAGAAAATCCTGATTTACCTTTTAGTATAATCCGCGACATACTGATCGCCGATCAAGAAGAATCCTCCAACGAGTATCAGTTCGATTGATGCGGTTATATGTCACACCGACATTAGAGCGCGCTGTGAAGAAGCTGCATCCACAGCAGAAATCTGACCTTGACGAAGCAGTGCGCACCGTCGCGTCAGAACCTGAGCGCGGTGAAGCAAAAGTTGGCGATCTGCTTGGTATCCGAGTGTATAAGTTTCGTCTATCAAACCAGTTGTGTATGCTGGCATACCGTGTTCTTGATAAGGATAGTTTGAAGCTGCTGGCGTTCGGGCCTCACGAGAATTTTTATCGTAATCTTAAGCGGCATGAGAAATAATCTTTTTCAAAGGTGGAATTCCTCCACATCAATGGCAGTGAACCGACATCGTCGCTGACGATAAGCATCTAATGCTTTGACCTGACATCCAACATTCATTTCATTGAGGTAATTCCATCTTCTTCCTTCATCTCATGTATTAACTTTATGAAACTCCGGACTTTAGGAAAATCAATATACCTCAGTAAACACTGCTGAGATTTCTTAGACTGCGTCATCAAGCTGAGATTAATTAACAAGTTTCAGCCCGATGAGAATTCTCACCTGAACCAGATACTCGTTTCCTGAGCATCCTCCGATTTTGCAACTCCGGTTACCCATTTGATCCGCTATCGACTCGTTTTGAGCCCACTACTCATCATCCCACCAGATCAATATTCAGCTCCAATCTATCTTTAACGAAGCGTAGCGGAATTACTGTGTTCTAATAGAGGATAGAAACACAACAAACGAATGATAGGCAATTCATCGTTTATTTGTTATGCCCTGACTAAATGTGGCACACTTCGGGATAATAAACTCATTATCGGTAAAATACATTCGTGTCCCCGTATGAACTCTTCATTGGTTTGCGTTATACGCGCGCCAAAAAACGCAATCATTTCATTTCTTTTATTTCGCTCATTTCACTTCTCGGCATTACGTTGGGAATGACTGCGCTCATTACTGTGATGTCGGTGATGAATGGTTTCCAGAAAGAAGTCCGTTCACGGATCTTGGGAGTCGCTTCGCACGTGCAGATTACCGGCATGAACGGCAAACTGAGCAATTGGCAACAAACTATTGAAGAAGCCAGCAAGCACACTGATGTCGAAGCAGCAGCTCCTTACGTCAGCGCACAAGGCATGCTATCGCATAATCAGGTCGTGCAAGGAGTACTAGTGCGCGGTATTTTACCCGACATGGAAGATAAGGTCGCCAATTTCGCCAACACCATGGCAAGCGGCGAGCTTGATCACCTCGTGCCAGGAGAATTCGGGATTGTCATCGGCATGGAACTCGCGCGCACGCTTGGAGCATTTACAGGCGATAAAATCACCCTGATTTCACCCCAAGGCCAGGTCACACCCGCTGGGGTTTTACCGCGTCTGAAACAATTCACCGTGGTCGGCATATTCGAAATCGGGCATTTCGAGTATGACTCCGGTCTTGTGCTGATCCATATGGCTGACGCACAAAAGCTGTATCGCATGGATAATGATGAAGTATCGGGCGTGCGGCTGAAATTACATGACTTGTTTGCCGCACCGCGCGTCGTTAGCGAATTGCCGGCGCTGCTGAGCACCGATAGCTTCATCAGCGACTGGACCAAACAGCATGCCAATTATTTCCGTGCCATTCAGATTGAAAAGCGCATGCTGTCTTTGATTCTGGCACTGATCATTGCCGTTGCGGCGTTCAATATCGTGTCAACGCTGGTCATGGCTGTAACCGATAAGCAATCGGATATCGCGATTTTACGAACCCTCGGCGCGAGTCCGCGCAGCATCATGAAAATTTTTATCGTCCAAGGAACGTTCATTGGGGTTTTTGGCACCATCCTTGGCGTTGCCGGTGGCATGCTGCTGGCCTATAACGTCGGAGAAGTGGTGGCCTTCATCGAATGGCTGCTCAATGTTCAGTTCCTGTCGCGCGAAGTGTATTACATCAGCAAAATCCCCACAGATCCACAGATGGCGGATATTTCAACCGTCGCCATCACATCGTTCATTCTGACCTTACTGGCGACTCTGTATCCCAGCTATCGCGCTTCCAAGGTTAATCCAGCCGAGGCTTTGCGCTATGAATGACGCCGTTCTTGCCTGTCGCGGCCTGGTCAAGCAATTTTCGCAGGGCGATGTCGTCGTTCCAGTATTGAAGGGTGTCGATCTCACGCTGACCAAAGGCGAAATGGTTGCGATCGTTGGTGCCTCCGGCTCGGGAAAAAGCACATTACTGCATGTACTGGGCGGACTTGACGCCCCAACCCACGGAGAAATCACGATTCTCGGCCAGGATATCGCCCGCATCAATGAGGAAGAACGCTGCCGCTTACGCAATAATTCACTGGGATTCATCTATCAATTTCATCATCTGCTGCCTGAATTCAGCGCCCTGGAAAATGTCGCGATGCCGCTTCTGATTCGCCGCATGCCGCGCAACGACGCCTATGACCGCGCAGCGGATATTTTGCAGCAGGTAGGTTTGAGCCACCGCCTGACCCATACGCCGGGTGAACTGTCCGGTGGCGAACGCCAGCGCGCTGCCGTTGCCCGCGCCCTGGTCACGCAACCGGCCTGCATTCTGGCTGACGAACCCACGGGAAATCTTGATCGCCATACCGCCGAAGCAGTCTTCGATCTAATGCTGTCGCTAAACCAGAAAGTCAACGCCAGCCTGATCATTGTTACCCATGACTCAAACTTGGCCAATCGCGCCCAACGGGTCATGCAGTTGATGGATGGAATTCTGCGTGATATTCCCAATGCATGATCCTCAACCTGCAATCCGACCTATAAATGCTCCTATGTTTCTAGATTTATTGTGACAACTCCCGTATGCGCACCTTACTGACATACATCATGGTATTTCCCCGGCGCAGCATCATCGTGCTCGTTGCGTTGCTCATCGCCGGGGTGGCCGAAGGATTGAGTTTAACCGCCTTGCTGCCTTTGTTATCGATTGCGGTGGGTGAATCCGGTGACACCAAGGAATCCGGCATCGGCAAGTTCATGGAAAAAGCGTTGCAGGATATCGGCATCGATCCCACGCTCGACACCATTTTGATCATTATCGTCAGCGGCATGTTCTTCAAGGGCATCGTGCTTCTGCTGGCCAACCGGCAGGTGGGTTACACCGTTGCGCATGTGGCCACGGCTTTGCGTCTGGATCTGATCGAGGCATTGCTCGCCAGCCGCTGGCAATATTACCTGCGCCAACCGGTCGGTTCGCTGGCCAATTCCATCGCCTCCGAAGCGTACCGCGCCGCCAATGGTTTCGAGCATAGCGTCAATGTACTTGCGCTGGCCATTCAGGTCGTGGTGTACGCCATCGTGGCGCTGTTCATTTCCTGGGAAGCGACACTGGCGTCGCTGGTCATCGGTTTATTCCTGTTGATCGTGCTGAATCGGCTGGTCAGCGCAACGCGCCGCGCTGGCACCAAGCAAACGCACTTGTTGCGTTATTTATTGACATACCTATCGGATGTACTCAGTTCGGTAAAATCACTGAAAGCGATGGCGCGCGATAACGTCGCTGACGCCATCCTGCGCGAGCAAACACAGCAACTGGAAAAAGCCACGCGACGCGAAGTCATGAACAGGGCTGCACTTACCGCCCTGCAGGAACCCATTTTGGCCGCGCTGACTGCCAGCGGCTTGTACATTGCTCTGGTAGTCTGGGAATTATCCCTGCCTGAAGTCATGCTGATGGTATTTCTGCTGACCCGCATCCTGGGATTGTTGAACAAGACGCAACGCCGGCATCAACAGCTGGCCGCGCAAGAAAGCGCCTACTGGGCTTTGCGCAAGGCTGCGGAAGAAGCGCGCATGGCAGCAGAGAGAACCACGGGAACACTCGAGCCAACTTTGCAGAAAGGCATCAGCCTGCAGCATGTCAAGTTTGATTATGGCCAGAAAAACATCTTTAAGGATCTCACGATCGAAATTCCGATCAATTCATTCACCGCAGTCATGGGATCCTCGGGCGTCGGTAAAAGCACTTTGCTCGATCTGCTGTGCGGCTTGACGGAGCCGCAATCGGGAGAAATCCTGATCGACGGAATACCCCTGCATGACCTCAACTTGCGACAATGGCGCCACATGATCGGATATGTATCGCAGGATACCGTGCTGCTACACGATACGGTCATGAACAACATCTTAGTCGGCGAGCCGGCATTGACTCCCGACGATGCCGTACGCGCATTGAAACAAGCCGGCGCATGGGATTTTGTCAGCGCATTGCCCGAAGGACTGCAAACGATCGTGGGTGAACGGGGAGGATTATTGTCCGGTGGTCAACGCCAGCGCATCGCGATTGCCCGCGCACTGGCGCATAACCCATCCTTTCTGATCCTGGATGAACCAACCAGCGCATTGGATCCGGAAAGCGAACTCATCATTTGTGAAACGCTGCAACACTTGGCCAACAATCTGACCATTATCGCTGTTTCCCACCAGCCCGCGGTGATCAACGCTGCCGACCGGGTATTCATCCTTTCGAATGGCACGGCAGAGCCGCTATCTCAGCTCCCGATTGAAGCTGGGTAAAGTCACTGTGAGCTTATGCATCGTTCATTGCTTACCGTTTGCGATGGCAATCAGACTCAGCGAATCGGGCAAGAAAGAATCAAAGCCGCACACTCTTAGATCCTGTTCTGTCCAATGGGAACGATGATTTTCCAATGGATTTGCAACTACTTCCTGCTCGATGAAATCCCTGGGTGTGCTCACCAGAACAGTTTTCTTGCAAACGCGCTGACATTCCTTCAAAAAGACGCTGCCTTGTCCTTTATCGAAGTGTTCAAGGATATCGATAGCCAATACCAGATCGTAAGCACCGGCTTGCAAGGTCGGCAAGATTTCCAGCGCATCACCAATATATAAATTGGTGTAAGCATATTCATGCACTGCATTGATGTATCCTGGATAACCTTCAATCCCATCAATTCTGACTCTCCACTCTCGTTTGTCACGCTGGCGCGCATGAGCGCCGTTAATTTCAAAAAGATTGATATTTTCCAAGTTTGTGCGTAACAAAAACCCGTATTGCCCCATTCCGATACCAACACCCAGAATCATCGAGGGATTTTGTTGCTCAGCATAACCCACGATGGTGCTGAGCTGGTTGCTATAACTAAATGGCATATTTTTCCTAGCTATGACGAATATTTAAAAAAATTATCTGCTTTTGGCTGCGATTAAGTTAGCGCTTTTCTTTTTGCACATATCAGACGACAGAAAATGCGACTATCGATTGTAGTCTGCTTCCGACTTTTCCACGATCATTTTCACCCCATCCTTCTTTATTGCCAGATTAAAAAAACATACGACGCACAAAAATATAACTCAATGGCACGCCGAATCAGCATGCGCTATTGTCCTACGTTAAAGCAGTATGGAGCCGGTTCTCATACAGCCTCGTTGAGTGGAGTCATTCAGAATTTTTAAAACTATTGAATAAATTGACGTTGCCTAAGGAGATGCTGATTAATTCGGCGAACGAGATGAAACACAATGCGCATGGAATGCAGCAACCGAGACCTATCAATTCGATAGCCAAGTGAGCAAGTACTACGCAACGAAGCAATTCCCTCGTGCAGCCAATTAATCAGCGTTTGCCTAACCGGACTCAACGAGAAATGCTGCGTTCGGAAGATCGTGACTCATTCATAAAGGAGAAAGTATGAAGAAAAAAATTGGCTTGATTACTTGTGCCGTATCAATGCTCGCCACAGAAATACCCAGCGTCTTCGCTGAAAATGTAGCGATACAAGACGATGTGGTTTTTATCGTGGAAAACAGTTTAGCTGGCTCACAAATCGTCGTAAAAAATCTCGCCGATAATACCAACAACGCATGTCTTTCTGATGCCGGCTTAAATTTACTGGGTTTGAATGCAGATACCAAGGCGACGGACATCGCAATCAAAAACACCACCGCAGTGGTTACCACCTACAACAGCGCTAGCTTGGCGACCGATGTCAAACTGGTGAATGTCTCAGGTTGCATGACGGCTCCACCAATACCTGTCACGGAATGTATCACCACAGTGAGCAATGGTCTGTTGACGATTCCCTGCGTTCAATATAATGGCCAGATTTTATCGGTCATTCTGGAACAGCGCGGAAATTCGATGAATTGGGAATTGAAGTCTTCGCCCATCTTGAACGATACCTTCAAAGGCTATCACGTTGAGGATGACGAAGATGAAGATCATTCGAAAAAATCAAAAAAACAGGATGCCCTAATCGGCTAGAAACGCTAGAAAAAGACCTTGCCGATGGAAAGCGAAACCGGATTCAAACCCGCACTGCGGAGCATGGATGATAGAGCATTAACAGTTGATTCCGCGCCCTACAATCAGACGCAGTCCTTTTCAGCGCTTTCGTAGCCTTTGATCGGCCAAGTAATCGAAGAATGGATTACTTGGCCATATCAATGCCGCTGATCAAAGGCGAGTCGATTTGCTCGCCTCTTCGTACTGATTTGGAAACAAATCCAGCCGGCGGGGTTTGATAAACACTTCATCGCCTTTCGTCAGTTGCAATTCACGAAATCGCTCCTTGCTGATCTCCACCTGAATAGGCGTGATATCTTCATCGTTTTTACGCACCAGCTCCAATCGCACGATCGGACCGATGGACAAGATATGCACGACCAGCGCAGCCATGGCCGCTCCACCGGTTTGGACGCGTTCAACCTCGATCTCATGCGGTCGCACGTAGGCAATCGCTGAGCGTTCTTCGGCTTCGGCATGTTCCGGCGCCGCAACGGCGATATCGCCAATCCATGCATGACCACGGTGCAATCGGCTGTGGAACAGATTCACATGGCCGAGGAATTCATACACAAAAGGACTTGCGGGTTGCTCATACACCTCATCAGGTGTGCCGATTTGTTCAATACGGCCTTCATTCATCACCACCACGCGGTCGGCAACTTCCAGCGCCTCTTCCTGATCATGCGTGACAAATACACTGGTGATGTGCATGTCATCGTGCAATCTGCGCAGCCATGAACGCAACTCCTTGCGCACCTTGGCATCGAGCGCTCCAAACGGCTCATCGAGCAGCAGTACCTTGGGTTCCACCGCCAATGCCCTAGCCAGTGCGATACGCTGACGCTGCCCCCCGGAAAGTTGGTGGGGATAGCGGTCTGCCAGCCAATCCAATTGCACCAGGTGCAACAATGCCATGACCCGGTCGCGGATTTCAGCATGGGAAGGGCGGAATTTCTTTGGACGCACGCGCAAACCGAACGCCACGTTCTCAAAAATCGTCATGTTGCGAAACAGCGCGTAATGCTGGAATACAAAGCCCACCTGGCGCTCGCGCACATGCTGGTCGGTAGCGTCTTCACCGTGGAACAGCACCTGACCGCTATCAGCAGTTTCAAGCCCTGCGATAACACGCAGCAGGGTGGTTTTTCCGGAACCGGAAGGCCCCAGAAGCGCCAGCAACTCGCCGGAATTGACTTGCAGGTTGACGTCATGCAATGCCGTAAATGTGCCAAAATGTTTGGAAAGATGTAGGACTTCGATGCTCATTCGGAACCTCTTGGAGTGTCTTGTTGTTTAATGCGGAGCTCGACCAATGTCTTCAGCACGAGGGTCACCAAGGCCAGCAGCGCCAGCAGCGAAGCCACTGCAAATGCCGCTGCAAAATTGTATTCATTGTAAAGAATTTCGACATGCAGCGGCATCGTGTTGGTGCTACCTCGTATGTGTCCAGACACCACCGATACTGCCCCGAATTCACCCATCGCCCGAGCATTGCAAAGGATAGCGCCATACAGCAAGCCCCATTTGATATTTGGCAACGTCACTTTATAAAACGTCTGCCAGCCGCTCGTGCCCAGCACAACCGCGGCTTCCTCCTCTTCGGTACCCTGCGCCTGCATCAGTGGAATCAATTCACGGGCGATGAAGGGTACCGTCACAAACACCGTCGCCAGCACAATCCCGGGTACCGCGAAAATGATTTTCATGTCATGCTCGGCCAACCATGGCCCGAACCACCCCTGTAGCCCAAACACCAGCACATAAATCAGGCCAGACACGACCGGCGATACCGAAAAAGGCAGATCAATCAGTGTGATCAACAAATTCTTGCCGCGAAACTCAAACTTGGCGATCGCCCATGCTGCGGCGATACCAAACACTAAATTCAAAGGCACGGCAATCGCCGCTACCGTAAGCGTCAATTTGATAGCAGAAAGCGCATCTGGATCGGTGATTGAAGCCAAATAAACGTCTACCCCTTTCTTGAAGGCTTCATAAAACACCGACACCAAAGGTATAAACAAAAACAACGTCAAAAATACCAGCGCCAGTCCAATCAAAAACCAGCGCACCCACGCGGGTTCCTGGGTCGCGCGTTGAATGCGCGTACCCGCCGGTAGAGGAAATGTCATTGCAGTCATCAATAAATCACCTTATGTTTTACTACTACGCCGCCGACTCCACCATTGCAACAAGTTGATGATCAGCAACAGAATAAAAGAAATCACCAGCATCACCACCGATAAGGCGGTAGCGCCGGCGTAATCGTACTGCTCCAGTTTGGTGATGATCAGCAGCGGCGTAATTTCAGAAACCATCGGCATGTTGCCGGCGATGAAAATCACCGATCCGTATTCACCGATGGCGCGCGCGAACGCCAGCGCAAACCCCGTCATCAAGGCCGGGAACAGCGCCGGGAAAATGACCATCGAAAACGTTTGCCAGCGATTTGCGCCCAATGTCGCTGCCGCTTCTTCCAATTCCGCTTCGATGTCTTCCAATACCGGTTGCACCGTCCGTACCACGAATGGCAAACCAATGAATGTCAGTGCCACAAAAATGCCCAGCGGCGTAAACGCGACCTTGACGCCGAGCGGTTCGAGAAATTGACCAATCCAGCCATTGCCTGCATACAACGCTGTCAATGCGATCCCGGCGACTGCTGTCGGCAACGCAAAAGGCAGATCGACGAGCGCATCGACGATTCTTTTGCCGGGGAAGTGGTATCTCACCAGTACCCACGCCACTAAAAGCCCGAAAAACGCATTCACCATTGCCGCCGCGAATGAAGCACCGAACGTCAATCGATACGACGCCATGACACGCGGAGCCGTGACAATGGTCCAAAATTCCGACCACGTCAGCTCAGCCGTGCGAATGAACGCAGCGGATAGCGGAATCAGGACGATCAAGCTTAAATACAGCAATGTAAATCCGATCGCCAAATTAAAACCCGGCAAAATGCTGTGTTGTTTGAAAGTACTCAATTAGATACCTCTGTTGATTAATTGTTACGCTGTTCCAGACTGTTGCTGATAGGATTAAAACGTTGATCCGGCCTTTAGGAAGTTCTGAAAAGCTTGCTGTGCTTGTCTTGTTGTTTTGGGCTAACGATGCGCATTATCGCTTGGGAACTGCATTTCTTCACCTGATTTGGCCTTGCTTGATCCATTGCCACAACTTTATTCAGCACTTCCCTATAAACTTGATTTCAAGATTGATAACCCGATTGTACGTCAGAAATAATTACGCTGATTCTGGATACGATGCACTGCAGTGACTAACGCGTCGACGTCAGCGCAAGTGTTGTATAGCGCTAATGAAGGGCGCACCGTAGTTTCCACACCAAAACGTCGCAGGATGGGTTGCGCGCAATGATGTCCGGAGCGCACCGCAATGCCTTCACGATTCAACGCTTCACCCACTTTTTCAGATGCAATTCCAGGCAACACAAACGACAGCACGCCCGCTTTGTCAGGCGCCGTACCAATAAGGTGCAATCCAGGAACTGAAGAAAGCTTGCGTGTGGCGTAAACCATGAGTTGATGTTCATAACGGCCGATGTTGGCAAGACCGATACGCTCCACGTAATCAATTGCAGCACCCAACCCAATAGCATCACCGATATTTCCCGTACCCGCTTCGAAGCGAGCGGGAGCGCTATGATAAATAGTTTTTTCAAAAGTAACATCCTGAATCATGTTACCTCCGCCTTGCCACGGCGGCATTGCATTCAGCACATCGAGCTTGCCGAAGAGCGCTCCGATCCCCGTTGGGCCGAATACTTTGTGACCGGAAAATACAAACCAGTCACAATCGAGCTGTTGCACATCAACTGGCATATGGGAAACGGATTGGGCGCCATCGACCAGCACACGCGCACCGACTCGATGCGCCATTTCGATCATTTGACGAGCCGGCGTGATGGTGCCCAGTGCATTCGATACTTGCGAGAAAGCAACCAACTTTGTGTGAGAACCCAACAATTTCTGATATTCATCCAGAAGAATCTGGCCATCATCATCGACAGGCGCTATTCGCAACCGCGCGCCTTTTTCAGCGCACAACTGTTGCCAGGGAACAATATTGGCATGATGTTCTAGCCATGTGATTACGATTTCATCACCCGCTTCGATATGCTTTCTTCCCCAGCTTTGAGCTACTAGATTGATGCCCTCGGTGGTACCACGAACAAAAACAATTTCATCTGCGGAAGAAGCACGCAAAAAGCGCCGCACTTTCTCTCGAGCTTCTTCATAGGCATCGGTGGCGCGCGCAGCCAATTCATGTGCGGCGCGATGAATGTTGGAGTTCTCGTATTGATAGTAGTAACTGAGCCGATCGATGACCGATTGCGGTTTCTGGGTCGTTGCGGCATTGTCCAGCCAAATGAGCGGACGATGATTGACGCGGGTTTTCAGAATCGGAAAATCGGCTTTGATGAGATTGACATCAAACGGCGGGGATAGAGAAATAGGATCGGTTGACTGCGCCAAGCGATCGGACGTAGCAATTTCATCAAGGAAATAAAACGAAGACCCGCTTGGTGATCTGGCAGATACATTGGAAAAAGACGCGCCATTCTTGAATGGCGCGAGAAGGGCATGCAACTCAGATTCAAACGGTAGTGGAACAGTCACTGGATCAGGAGAAGGTATTGCCGCAACAGAATGCGTCAAAGCAAATGTGGGAATCTCCACAGAGGGTGCTGGGTAAGGTGATTGCGCGGAAGGTGATGCATTTGCGTTTTTTATCCAATCGGGCAAGGGTGACAATATTTCATCAGTTAACCGCGCCAGCAATTCAATATCGACCGCCCGGGCGGCTGCATCCAGCATTCCGTCCAAGCTGGCGTCTCGATGCTTACTTGTACTCATGATAATTACTGATATCCACGTGTTCGAGAATACCCAGCGCATCTTCTGTCAGCACTGCCAGAGAGCAATAGAGAGAAACGAGATACGATGCTATCGCTTTGTGATTGATACCCATGAAACGCACCGACAATCCCATGCCTTGCTGTCCTGGCAGATCAGGTTGATATAGCCCTACTACTCCCTGACGGTTCTCGCCAGTTCGTAACAAAATAATGTTGGTCTTGCCACCGGTAATGTTGAGCTTGTCGCTGGGAATGAGCGGGGTTCCGCGCCATGTTAAAAACTGCGAGCCAAAAAGGGTTGTGGTGGGTGGAGGCACGCCACGGCGTGTGCACTCACGGCCAAATGCCGCGATCGCTAAAGGATGCGCCAGGAAGAACGACGGCTCTTTCCAAACACGCGAAATCAACTCATCCAGATCATCCGGTGTAGGAGGGCCTTTGCGAGTTTTTATTCTCATGGATTTAGCAGCATTATTAAGCAGACCGTATTCCTTGTTGTTGATGAGCTCACTTTCCTGACGCTCTTTTGCAGTTTCGATGGTGAGCCGCAACTGTTCGCGAATCTGATTATGCGGACTGCTATAGAGATCGGAAACGCGCGTATGGACATCCAGAACGGTATTAACTGCGTTCAATACATATTCCCGGCCCCACTCTTCATAATCCACAAAGGTCGCAGGTAATTCACGCTCATCCTTGGCAGAGCAATCGACTTCGACCTGATCGGGATCCTTTACTTTGTTCACACGATAAATACCCGCTTCGACCGGCACCCATTGCAGTAGATGAGTCAGCCAACGCGGTGTAATCGTTCCCATCATGGGAACGGTTTTGGTCGCATTCGCCAGCGTCCTAGCAGCTACATCACCCAATGCAGTATGAGCTTGATGGATATCTGTCATTTATTTTTTCCTTAATTAATGAATCACCACAATGACAAATGACGTCAATATCACTAGTCAGCGTTAATGAAAGTAACCAATTATCAGCAATTGGTCATATTTAGATCTTTTAATGAACTTCTGCTTCTGAAACCGGCAACACTTCAATCTTAGTGATTTCCCGCACCGGTTCACTCAATAAATTACCTTGCAGATAATCCGCATCGGTGTGCAGGACCGTCGCTAATTGCTTTGTGGTCTCGATATCTCTCACCAGTAACTTGGAACCAAAGCCATGAATGGTGTCTGCCAAGGCGTTGATTGCATCATGCTGGATCAGATCGCTCGCTTCGATGCGAACGATGTCGGGATATAAACTACCGAGCTCCACCATCCAGTCGCTTTGCGTGCCGCTATAATTTGCGGCGATTTGATAGCCGCGTGAACGGTAGTTGGCGATGACATGTTGCAATAATTTCCAGTTTCGATTCACAATGGCTGGAATTCCTATCACTACCCGCGACGTTTTCATGCCGATCAGATCAAGAAAATTCTCGAATGCCCGGCCATGATCATCCTTGACGCTTTCCAGCAATCGCGGATGCACATCGACAAATAAATGATCCAGTTTCGAGTCGTGATTGAAATAATAATTGAGCGCATGAATTGCCCGGCACAAGCGATCCAACTCTATCAGCTGGTCATCCTTGGATGCCAGAGAGAAAACCTGCCAAGGCCACAGCTCAACATCGTCATTCGATTTGGAGCGAATGTAAGCTGCTTGTCCAATGGTTCGATTATCGTTGATGCTGAAGATGGGCTGAAAAACACTCGTGATCTCGCAATGATAAAAAAGCCCGCTCACCCAGCCGTTTTCTGACCTTCGAAGTGCATAATCGGTGGCCGAATGGATCAGTTCAAATTCATCGGCGGATTTAAATGATGTATTTATGGATGTCTTCATGGAGCGATCTCCAGTTAAAAGTCCGTTGTCGTGTCATATGGGTTCGATTCATCAAAGAATCGTTTGAAATGGATCAGTTCTCTATTGAAAAAAATGACAACAATCCTCTTGATCTGCTGAATAAATATGTTGCAGCTTGTGTTTCAACTCATTGACCGAGCGATGGCAAAAAAGCAGCGGTATACCACGCTGTTTAGCCTTTTCTTTGATCGAAAGCGCAAGCCGATGACTGACATAATCACATATCACGACGACCAGCCGGATCTTGTTGGGCAATGAACGTTTATTGAATTCTTTTTTGCGACCATCCCAATGTTCGACCGGCATCGAATGCTGGTTAGCAACCACTTGTTTGAATGAGGTGATGTAGTCACCACCGACAATGAGAATAGCCATGTTCCACTCCTTTCTGTAAGCGCGCCGAAGCGCGCTATTACCTTTATTTCAAATAAATCTGATCAAATGTGCCGCCATCGGCAAAATGTGCTTTATGGGCGTTTTTCCAGCCGCCGAATGCCTCGTCGATTTTGAATAATTCAATCTTGGGAAACTTCGCGGCGTGCTTTTCAGCAACCTTCTGATTGGTAGGACGGTAAAAATGCTTGGCTGCGATTTCTTGTCCTTCTTCGGAATAAAGATACTCGAGATAGGCTTCGGCGACTTTACGAGTACCCTTTTTATCGACGACCTTATCGACGACCGCGACCGGTGGCTCCGCCAGGATGCTTAATGAAGGAATGACAATCTCGAATTTATTTGCGCCATATTCCTTCAGCGCGAGAAATGCTTCGTTCTCCCAAGAAATCAGTACATCGCCGACCCCACGCTCAACAAAAGTCGTGGTTGAACCGCGCGCACCTGAATCCAAAACCGGTACATTCTTGTAGATATTCGAGACGAATTCCTTGACTTGGCTTTCGTCGCCGTTGAATTTGCGAGTGCCAAACTGCCATGCCGCCAGATAATTCCATTGGGCGCCCCCCGAGGTTTTCGGGTTCGGGGTAATGACGGCGATGCCGGGTTGCGCCAGATCATCCCAGTCCTTGATGCCCTTGGGGTTGCCTTTACGCACCAGGAAAATGATGGTTGATGTATAGGGCGTGCTATTCAGCGCAAGGCGTTTTTGCCAATCTTCCGGCAGCAATTTGGCTTTTTCGGCAATGGCATTAATGTCATTGGCAAGCGCCAACGTGACCACATCAGCTTCCAGGCCATCGATGACGGAACGGGCTTGCTTGCCCGAGCCACCGTGCGATTGCCGGACGACGACCTTTTCATTGTTTTTGGCTTGCCAATATTTGGCAAAAGACGTATTGAATTCCTGATACAGCTCGCGAGTGGGATCGTATGAAACATTCAATAAGGTTTTTTCGGCCAGCACAGTACTGCTGATCAGCAAGCTCGCGGTAAGCAAACTTGTAGTTATCCAGGTTTTCATTGTCATTGCGTTCTCCTACAAAATTTAAGATTGTTTACAAAAGACTGATTAACACTTCAAAGTACAGGAAATCCGTATTGCCTGAGCGTTGATCCACGCAAGGCTGCACGCCGCTGGTGTCGCAATGCGGCGCCGCAGCGATGCGGTTTTTCACAAACTCACCTGCGGTGAAGTGGGTGTAGCCGAGGATGGTATTGATTCGTGGCGTGGGTTGATAACGTATCCGCCCTTCAAAGGAATGACCGCCGAAATCGCCGCTTTGGCCGGTGCGATCGCGATTGAATCCAGGATCGCGCACGGTATTGCTGATATTGCCATCGAGAATATCGAACATGCGGTCAGTTTTACTGGCTAGCCAATATCCACCATAGCCCATTTCAAACCCCAGTTTTTGGGTTGGCTGAAACTCAAACCTGATTTTAGGCGCTTTCAAATTTTCATAGATCACGTAATGATCGGCAGACCACGGCCGCGCAAATCCAAAGAACCGGTCAAAGCGGTTGTCGACATTATCGGTCGGATTCTTATCACCCGTGGCATAGCCATAAAACAAGTTGACGCGCGGCTTCCAAGCATGGTCAAAGGTTTTTCCGAGTTCAATGGTGTAACCATGCGCATCAACACGGTTTGCGCCACTAAATCCCAATTGATGGTTATAGCTGACATCGAAATCAAAGTAGTGAGCAGCCTTGCCGTAGATACGGAATCCGGGCATGTGGATCTGGCGGTCAAGCCGGTTGGTGGCGGTAAAGCCATTCGGGTCAGCCGTTTGTTTCTGGCCCATGTAATAAGCTTGCAGGGTGGCTATGTCAGACCATTTGCGCAAGGTTCCGATTGCGCCGAAAAACCATAAATGATCGTTGGCTTCATCGAATTTGGTTTGCAGGCGTCTAACCGGCTGCATGCCGAACAGATCCAATTCCCAGTCATTGGCTTCCTTTCCCAAATTCAGACGGAAACCTTCAAAGGTATTGGTGGTGTTGCGCCATTCGTTACGTGCGATAAAACGACGGTCTGTGACTTCATACGCCATGCGGCCGACACGGAAACGAATCGGACGGTCATTGCCGCGATCATCGACACCGAGCGCTTTTTTGAAATTCAATTCGCCATAGGCATTCAGCAGGTCGAACTCATTTCTTTCCTGATCGGTAATGGCATGTTTATTGTTGTAGACGCGCGAATCCTGGAATTCGACCGCGAACCGGAACGGATCCAGAATATTTTTTATCCCGATCCAGGCCCGATTGCGCAAGAAAAACGGATTATCCTCGCCACCCTCGATACGCCGTATGTCGTTGTTACGCCATTCGTAGCGGGTACGATGCTCAAAACCGATATCCAGCCAGGTGACATCCTTGAATGCCTCCACGCCGATATCGCTCAATTGGCGCACGTAGCGCGGCGGATCGGAATCTGGATTGGTGGCGTAGCTGTTAGATCGTTGATGATAGCTGGTCGGTTTCTTAACTTCTGCTACTTTTTTTTCCGGTTCAATCGCAGGCAATGATTTTTCCTGATCGGAAGGTTTATTGCCTAACGGTTTGCCCATATCAACAGCCATCTGCTGCGCGACTTGCACGAAATTCTGCTGCATGACTTGAAAATCTAACGTTGTTTTTTGATCAGATGATGCATTGGCAATGGCCATTGTCAATGCGCTCAATACTGCTGCGCGAAATATAAACCCAAAAAACTGCACTTTATTCTCCTAAGTAAGCCCTCCGGAAATCCGGTTGAGTCACTGATTGATTTTGCTGTTTCACCTCCTACATTGTCGGTCGGTGTTTTATTGTTATTGCGAGATCAATAAGATCCTGAGGGATGAGGCTTCAAACAGATGCATTATGATTTTGATGCCTTACGTCCTTGATTCACGCGAATTTTTTCCCGACACTCAATTTGTACAACTTTACCGTCATGAATCACGATCTCGACGGATCCATACTCAATCCCGTCCACAGCCCGTAAAATTTCCTGCGCTACGTCGACGGGTACGCGCTTATTGTTCTCTCTGAGAGGTTTTGCTTCTAAATCAATATTCATTTACAACGCCTGAATGGTAAAAATTTAATGGAAGCGAACAATAGCAGCAATCTTATATAAACAAAAATAGTTTTTAATTAAATAAATATATTTTAAGGTTATATAGGAATTTTTCCAATGAAATATCAATAAATTAAATCTTAATGAAAACGGTACATATGTCCAATCGACTGAAAAATTCTTCATGTGAATGATCCTCATTCAGAATTTCAGCTGACAAAGACATGGAGATGAACAAGATCATAGTAACAACGAGACTTTACAATCCTGAGCCACACCGCATCTTTGATGAGGAGCCCATCAAGGTCATGGAGCGCGATCAGAACGCGATTCAGCCTGAGGTTGGACGCTGTTCAACGTCAAGGTTTGAAACATTAGCAACGGATCATCACTAGGGACTGGCGGCAATCCATAATGCTCAACCACATCAATCCACTTTGCGATAGACTATTTAGGCAATAAAAGAAAAAACATCAGATTATGAAATTTAACAGGGAGTGCACATTTGCCATGAAACCGATTCATATGCTTTTTTTTACCGCACTGGTGACAGGATTTTTATCAGCTTGCTCAACAACACAGAAAGTAACGAATACAGCACGAACAGCCACTGAGCAACTGCTCATCAGCGAAGCAGTGTCGCGCAGTCTGCCTAAACAAATTGATCTGGCGTTGCCAATGCCCAAAGGCGCCATCGTCAAGCTGGAAGTGACAGGGTTGACTCCCGATAAGGATATGGCGAAGGGCTTGGTTGCCGGATGGTTGGGATTATTGGGATATACGGTGCAGGAAGGGCCAGAAAATGCAACGCATCGCGTCAATGTTGTGATTGATTCACTGGGTTCCGAAGTGGGGACGACATTCTTCGGTATTCCACCCGTTCAAGCATCGTTGATTCCGATTTCCTTGCCCGAGTTGGCGCTTTTCAAGGCCGAACTGCAAAGCGGGTATTCACGCTTTCATTTGGACGTGTTTGATATGCCTTCAGGCCGATTCATCGCTTCATCATCACCATTTATCGCCGATACGTTCTATAACGCCTATACGTTATTGTTCCTGTTCAGCTTTAACAAAACCGATCTGACGTCACCTCCCAAAATCAGAACGTTTTCTAAATTGATCGATTAGTCATCAACACACATCTCACGCATCCGCTTTGATGCGTCCGATGCGTGCGGCGCGTACCTGGGCATGAATTGCAGCCGGCAATTCGTCAGATTTGGAAAGCTTCTGGCTAAGCTCCGCGGCAATTCTGCCTGCATCCACACCTCTGGCCGCGATCAGCGCTTTTTGTAACCTCTTTGCCTGCGGGTATGGCCTTGAGGCAAAGCCAGGCCGGCCATGGAAATCGCTGCCGCACGCTTGCAAAAACTCTTCAAAGCGCTGTGGCTTGCGATAGCCATCCACGGCCTGCAACATGTCAGCAATGGTCGAAGGTTTCAGTTCCTCTGCTCGGTGCACGTCGCCGTGATATCGTGCAACCAACAAAGCAAGATCGCGACACTCTTTCGGAACTCGAAGCCGTTCGCATAATTCTTGCGTCAAATCAATGCTCCGGGCTTCATGACCGATATGTCGCGGCCATTCTTCAGGAGGGGTCGTACCCTTGCCCAGATCATGCATCAGTGTGGCAAAACGGACTGACAACGAAAAATTACTGGCCGCAGCGTAATCAATCGCCAGCATGATATGAACGCCGGTGTCGATTTCAGGATGAGCATGCGCCGGCTGGGGAACACCAAACAGCACATCGATTTCTGGTAGGATTCGCGCCAATGCTCCACATTCACGGAGCATATAAAACATTCGGGAGGGATGTTTCTCCATCAGACCTCTGGAGAGTTCCTGCCAGACACGCTCGGGCACCAGCGCATCGACTTCGCCGTTATGTACCATGTCGGTCATCAGTGTCAGCGTCTCCGGCGCCATTCGGAAGCTGAAGCGTGCAGCGAATCGCGCAGCCCTGAGGATGCGCACCGGATCTTCTGAAAACGCAGGGCTGACATGGCGCAGCAGCCCAGCTTCCAGATCGGCAACGCCATTGAAAGGATCAATGATGTTACCCGCTTCATCCTTGGCAATCGAATTGATCGTAAGATCGCGCCGGGCCAGATCTTCCTGCAGGGTTACGTAGGGAGACGTGAATACTTCAAACCCTTTATAACCTCGGGAAATTTTACGTTCCGTTCGGGCCAGGGCATATTGTTCGTGCGTATGCGGATGCAAGAAAACCGGAAAATCCTTGCCAACTGGACGATAACCCAGCCGCACCATATCCTCGGGCGACGCGCCGACCACGACATAATCACGATCTGTTATCGGCAATCCCAACAGTTCATCGCGAACCGATCCGCCCACTAAATACGTTTTCAATGATTCGTCCTGACAATTTTACAAATGAGAAATCAGTTCCCGGACACAAAAAATCTGTGACTTACGATTTGCCCTCGAAATTCTTGAACCAAACATCATAAATTTCATCCGGCCATAACGATTTTATCCAGACAATAACGTCATCGACTTGCTGTTCCGTCAACTTTCCTTCCCAGGCAGGCATCGAACCCATCTCTGGGGGTGTGCCCTTGAGGATGGTTTTTTTCAGAACCTCGGTCGAGTGATGCCAGGCATGCGCGGTACCATCCAGTGGCGGCGGCGGATACTTGCCATCCGCGTTCGGCTTGCGCCAGTCAGGCGTCCCTGCGCCATTGGCGCCATGGCAACCTTCGCAATGGGAGGTATAGATGCGCTCACCACGTTCAATCTGAGCCTGGTCAAGCTTCCGTTCGATCAAACCAGTCTTGGGATTAATCGCAGGCTGCAGGAAGGCTCCGACTATCGCGGAATCCTTGCAAGCGGTAAGAAATAAAATGATGCCAAGTATCAGGAAAAAAAATCTCGTCATAGACAACAGCCAGAATTATTTCAACCGCATGACAGAGCTATTTTTCTCAGCATCTGCTGCGGGTTGCACAGTCTGTGCTTTCTTGGCATGCGGATCATAGCGGTTATAGATCGTGGTGTCCTTGCGCTCCTCATTGCGTTCCTTGATCAATAGCACATTGTAAGGATCGCTTCTGGCTCCTTCCATGCCGGGCGTTCCATGCGGCATATCCGGTACCGAAAGGCCCACGGCTTTTGGCTTTTCTTTCAGCAAACGGATAATGTCAGGCGCCGGCACATGCCCTTCAATCGCATATCCATTCACCAGGGCGGTATGACATGAACCCAGCGATTCAGAAATACCCGATTTTTTTCTCATTTCTTTATTGCCGACATCGTGAGTATTGACGGTAAAGCCATGATCCCGCATATGGTCCACCCATTTTGCGCAACATCCGCAGGTTGGGCTTTTATAGACTTCAACGGTAGCCGTTGCACCGGCGTGCGATGCGACGCCCAGCAGTCCCATCATCATGATTGACCCTGTAACCAGAGTCCCGATTTGTTTTCTCATTTTTTCTCCACAGTGATTATTCCACGCATTTTTTTGAAATGGCCTGGCAGCGGGCATGCAAAATTCACTATGCCAGCGCTCGAAAATTGCCAAACTAATTGTTTTTGTTCCCCCGGTTCGAGCCGCATAAGATTCGCTTCATCATGCGCTTTATCGGGAAACTTGTGTCGCATGCCGGCAACTTCCTTCAGGTCCGCCATCGAACCAATGAGCATTTCATGCCTGCTGCTTCCGTTGTTTTTAATCTCGAATCGTATGGTTTCCCCTTCTTCAACAGTAATTTCTGCCGGTAGAAACCGATTATCCACCTGAGACAAGTCAATAGTCCGGGTAACTTTGCCAACATCGCCCGGATGACCGATATCGATTGCTTCGGTAGCGGAGTAACTATTGGCTGAAAGCAGGATCAAGGTTACAAATGGTATAATCATAAGGCGCTTGTTCATACAATTCTCCTTGAAATTATTCCTGAGCCCGTTCATTCGACATTGTTAGAAGTTGTTGATGCCAAATTGTTCCATGCGTTTCATTGATATTCTGCCATAAGATTTAGAACGCTCACTCACAAAACTGAATAATTTTTACGATGCACTGATAAAAAATGATGCAGAAAAAAACACTCTATAACGCCAATAAATTACAAAAACGCATTCGTCGGCTAGTAGGAACGGCCATTGCCGATTTCAACATGATCGAAGCGGGAGATCGTGTCATGGTATGCTTATCGGGCGGCAAGGATAGTTATGCGCTACTCGATATTCTGCGCAACCTGCAGGCACATGCACCGTTGGATTTTGAATTGATTGCGGTGAATCTGGATCAGAAGCAGCCGGGGTTCCCAGAAGAAGTATTACCCACTTACTTGAGCAAAATCGGCATGCCGTTTCGGATCATCGAGCAGGATACTTACAGTGTCGTCAAACGCGTGATTGCAGACGGAAAAACCACTTGCAGCCTGTGCTCGCGACTGCGACGCGGCGTTCTGTACCGGGTCGCGAGCGAGCTCGGCGCCACCAAGATAGCGCTGGGCCATCACCGGGACGATATACTCGAAACCCTGTTTCTCAATATGTTCTATGGCGGAAAACTGAAAGCCATGCCGCCAAAGCTGATCAGCGACGACGGCAAGCACATCGTCATTCGCCCGCTCGCGTATTGCAAAGAAAAAGATTTGGAAACCTATGCGGGACTTGCCGATTTTCCAATCATTCCCTGCAATCTCTGCGGCTCGCAGAAAAATCTGCAACGGCAAGTCATCAAAGAAATGATGCAGCATTGGGACAAAAAATTTCCCGGCCGGTTGGAAACGATGTTCCGATCCCTGCAAAACATCCAGTTATCGCATTTAGCCGACACTAGCCGTTATGATTTCGTCAATTTAAAACCACAAGGGCAACCTTTCAAGGATGGCGATACCGCTTTTGACGAAGAAACCTTTGAGCCCACCATTGAAGAAATGCTCACGCCCGCCACTGAAGAAACCGAATCCCTATCAGGATAATTCGGCATCTTTGCGTTTCGGATCCACCGGCACCCATATAAAAGTTGCAGCAACCAAAGCTGCAAACAAAACGTACACCACTGTCAAAATACCTTCCGTCACATTGTAGAACATGATGTTATGAATCCAGTACTGCAGAAAACTTCGATCCATCTCAATCTGACGCAAGCTGCTTTCCCAGACTGTTAACGGGCAAACGACGCCTAGCAGAGATTCAACGACGACGACTCCAATCGCTGCCAGATGCAAATACCGGAACCAGCGATTATGGACAAGTGACCATTTGAGTCGCGCGCCCAACCAAATGACGGGCAGGCTGCCTACAACAAACAGAACGTAGAAAAAATGAATAATAAGTATGGCATCTGCTAAGGACATCTCAGCTCCATCGGCTTGAACAGATCGTCTTCCCGATCAATCCCGAAACTCCTTACGTTGAGGATTGAACTTCAGAGCTAAGCGCCAACGTGTCAGGAAAATCTGAAAAGGATAGCGAGCGATGAGCGGTGCACATGTTTAAAACTTTCCCCAGGAAGTTCTAAAAACTACTGTATTTAGTATCCTGATTTCGCTTTGCTTGATCATGACTTGCCACCTTTCCAGAATTTCCTGAGCATTAGTTGTAATCGCCAGTTCCTGCCGTTCTCATGTCGTTCTTGATAAAACGAATACCTTTGACACTGCGGGCAATCGCCATGGCCTTGTCCATATCGTCGCGGGTATTGACGGTGCCGCTCAGCTCCACGATGCCTTTAGTGGTCCTGACATTGATATCGAAAGGCCGGAGGGATAGATCATCGAGAATGGCTTCATGGATCTGGGTGGTGATCATAATATCATCATAGCGTTCCTGCGCTCCCTCAAAGGCTGGGGTGGATGTGCAGCCCGAAAAAAGGAATGTTTGCAGAATGATGAAAAGTACAATCGGGAACGATTGATTGACTAGTTGCTGCTGCTGGATCTGTATCATGATGAGGTTCTCCTAATTGATTATCGGAAAAATGTCCCTCGTCACATTCAGATTGTTGAACCTTGCTGTACCACCTTCAGTAACCTCATTCAACTCAAAATTACAAGCTTTTGAATTCTCCGGTAAGTATTCGCAAAAATCAGAATGCGAGGTATTGATGGACAGAGTAGCCCGCATCTATGTGAGTGCACAAAGCATTCCATTCCTGAAAAGCATCTTACCGCATTCATATTCACAATGACGGTTTTTTTTTGCGGACGGCAGTTTTGCGAAGCGGCCGGAATGGCGATCGTCGAATGGCTGACAGCCGAACATTTACAGCGTAATCGGATTCCAGTTTTCCAGGTCGCTGAACCAGCGCTCCAGGCAGCAGTTCGACCGTCACAACCGACAAATGATGAAAAACAATTTAAGACAAACATTCTGATACCGGATCCCGGCGACTCATAATTCATGCCACTCGGATGTTTGCTGTTGCAGCGGCGTCTAATCAATGCCTTGAGATGATCGGTCAGGCTTGCTTTATAATTTGATTTTGTGGAGAACATGTTATGACAACGTATGCTGACAAAGTCGTCATCCCTTACGATCGCGATCTGGGCCCGATGCTGTTCGAGCACTTTGGCCACGACACCGCACGGCGCATTGCGGAACGATCGCCCAGTGATGTGCTGGAGATCGCCGCCGGCACCGGCATCGTCACCCGGCATTTGCGCAATTTACTGCCCAAGGAGCCCGTCTGACCGCGATCGACATCAGCGATTCGATGATGGATCTGGCGCGCAGCGAATTTCTTCCCAGTGAACAGATCACATTCCAGAACGCCGATGCTACCGCGCTGCCATTCGATGACGAAGCGTTCGATGCAGTGGTGTGTCAGTTCGGCATCATGTTTTTCGATCCCGAAACGGCCTTCCGCGAGACATATCGGGTATTGAAGCGCAACAGCCGCTACCTGTTCGGAGTCTGGGATTCCGAGCGCTACAATCCGTTCGCCAGTTTGAGCTTTGAAATATTGAAACAATTTTTTCCGTCGAATACACCCCGGTTTCTGTGCAGCCCTGTTTCCTGCCATCAGATCGATCCTATCAAGGAATCGCTGATAAATACCGGTTTTGATCCCATCGTCATCTCGGTTCACCGCCATGAATACGATATTTTCGATGTGCCGTCCTTTGCGCGCGCTTTGGTGTATTCACCTCTGCTGTTTGAAATCAGGGATCGCGGTAGCGTCGATCCGGAAGAAATCATCACGGCGTTGACGGAAGCTTTCACAAAAGAATATGGCTCGAACCCGATGCGTTACCCGATGCAAGCCATATTGTTCGAAACGGAAAAATCTTGAAGGCTGGGTTTTACTCTGTCAGCATTAATGAGAGTGGCCCTGATGTTGATGCTGATGTTCCTCGGCTTGCGCCGGCTGTCCGGGTGTCGATGCCGTGCTGATTTGATAGGCATCGTGACAGGCAAGGCATTTGCTCATGGCATCGCTCAACTGCCGCAGCGTGAGCTTCGGGTCTTTCCTTGCGTCTGCATCCGCGGCAATTTGATCGAAATGCTGATGCAGGGACATGCCAAGCTGCATGAACGCCTTAGGCAATGCGTCTTTCAGATGATCCTCGGCTTTGTGCGCCATGCCCAATCCCAGAGGACGGGCGGCTTTGGAGACGGCGGCCATATCATCCTTAGACAATGCAGCTACAATCTCTTGCGTGCCTGCCAGCAATCCGCGCATTTCCTGCAAGACATGCCCGCGCTGCGCTTCGGAGAGCATAAGTATTTCCCTGCTGTCTTTATCTGCTGCCATGGCTGATGTGGAAATCAGCCAGCAAGTCATGATCATGGATAGTTTTTGCACTGATAGCTCCTTGATAATCAAAATCGGAGCCTGACTTTATCAGCCGTGCATGCTCGGCCGCAACCGTTCTTGAAACAGGGTCAGGCAAAGAACGAGGAGCCTTCAATCGCACCGCGATGTTCCCGTCACGCCGAACTCGATCGGCGTTTTGACATAGAACACCTTCACGCTTTCCTGCTCCAGGTATTCAAACATGCGTTCTGCCTGCTGTTCGCTAACAGCCATCGTCACTTCAATTGGCTGATCGGCCAGTTCAAAGAAATGCGCGGCGTGCAATCTGCGGTCATGCCCGAAGCCCTCTGTGGCAACGATCAGTGTGGCGCCGCCAATGCCCAGTTTCATGGCCGCTTGCAGCAGCCATTCACCGAGCGGCGCGTGATTGTGCTGGCGGTCTTGCTGGGTGAAGAAAGTCAGCTGATAGCCTTTCATGGCATTCTCCCTGAGGTCAGAGGGCTTTGAACGCGGAAACGGTCGCCAGTCCAAGCATTGTCATCGCCAGCGAACCAATCACATGCGCACTGATCGCACCTGCCGCCCACAGCATTCGTCCTTCTTGAATCAATGTGGTGACCTCAGCGGAAAATGTCGAAAAGGTGGTCAGCCCTCCCAAAAAACCGGTGATGACAAACAGGCGCCACTCGGGTGCTAGGCTGGGATGATGGGCGAATATGGCGAGCGCGATGCCGATCAGGTAACCACCGATCAGATTCGCCGACAGTGTGCCAAGTGGAATGGCCGGAAAAAGTGCATTGAGCGACATGCCCAGCAGCCAGCGCAGGACGGCGCCAAGAGATGCCCCCAAACAGATGGCAGTTATCGCATTGAAAATATAAATTCTCGCGCGATCGGATTGACCATGTTTTGCCATCTCCTACTACTAATGGTGATGATGACTAGAATCATGCGGGTGCCCCGGCACGGCATGACGGGCGTGGTCGCTTAACTGGGCATCGAACCATCGGTGAATGGCCAGTTTGAGTTGTTCGATATGTGTGGAATAGGTGATTTCCGCGCCATCAGGCAGCTCTTTATACGCAATTCTTATCTGGCCGGGCTTGGCCGCTTTCAACTCCACCAGTCCAGGCATGGTAGCATCATGAATTTTTTCCGGTTTTGAATAATCGCCTTTCTGGAATTCCTTCGCAATTTCCGATAAGTGCAACCGTATCAGGCGAATTTGTTCGTCATCGGATTTTTCATTCACCAGAACTTGCTGAATGCCACCTGTATTCGTTTTGGAAAAAACATGAGTAGTTTTTTCTAATCCAAAAGGCATCACATGAGAACCACGCCCAGCAACTTCATCCAATCGCTTCTCGTTTGAAAGTTCACCGGCATTCAACGGAAGCGATGTCAAAATCAGCAGTAAAACCACTAGCATCAATTCAAGGAATGAATTTTTACGTAACAAAATTCGTTTCTCCTTTTTTAATCTCAAGACAACTATTTCGTTAGATTTAATAACTATGCCTTTTCCTTCAATAGCGGAGCCACCACCTTCTCAAGCTTATCCTGATTGACCCGCCCCAGATAGGTTTCGACAATTTCACCGGAACGATTGATGATTACCGTATACGGCAGCACCGACATTTTGTTCCCGGCCGCTTCAACCAAAGACCACGCGCTCATGCTACCCACCAGCACCGGATAATTGATGCCGAAGTCCTGGCTGAACGTTTTGACTTTGTCCGTCTGATCGAGCGCAATTCCGACGAATACCAGACCCTGATCACCGAATTTTTTCTGTGTTTCAATGAATTCTGGAATTTCCTCCTGACATGGAATACACCAGGTTGCCCAAAAATTAACGACCATCACTTTCCCCAGCCATTGCGATATCGCCTGATCTTGGCCCTGGATATCGGGCAGATTCGCCGCAAGAAGGGCCTTGGCACCTTCCTGGCTGATTTCATCGGTCAAAGGAATTTGCGGGACAGCGCTGAAATGGTTTCGCGCCCAGATACCCGCACCCAGTGACACTGCCGCTACCGCGGCATACAACACGATTTGTTTCAATATTGACATCGATTTACCTTTCAATTGGAGATGCAGAAATGCACTTATGACAACCTGATATGCGGCAAGCCAAGCGGCTAATGCGTTCCTGCAATCGACCTGGAATCTGGTTGAATGGACTCATTGTAACCTTATCGTGAAAGGCAGCTTAGATTAATACGGCATTGAGCACCGTCAAGAAATCCTTTTTGTTCAGAAAACCAATAATTTTGATGTCGGGAACATCCTTTCCCTGAGGATCGATAAACAAAATCCCAGGTGGTCCGAACAACTTGAAGCGCTTGAGCAACGCAGCATCATCCGGCGTGCCGTCGGTCACATCAACCTGCAGCAGAACCACATCCCGCAAGCGCGACTGCACTTGCGCATCGGATAGCGTGAAACGCTCCATTTCCTTGCAGGAAATACACCAGTCGGCATAAAACTTTACCATGATGTATTTATCCTCGGATTGACGGATGTATTCATCCAATTCAGCCACCGACTTAACGCGTTGAAACGGCAAATTCTGGTAACTTCCAGCCGCTACTCCGTTCATGTCCATACTAGCCGAGCCTGCATTGGTCACGCCCAGTTTCGACAAGGGTTGCAAAACATCACGACTGCCCGACAACACCCCGATCAACAACGCAATTCCAAGCAACAAAGCAATGACGCCAACGCCCTTGAGAAATTTTTGTGATCCGGAAGCTCTTTCGGGCAACGGGTCGATGGCATGCAAATAAATCGCGGAAATGATCAGCAATGCTGCCCACAACAACATATGCACCACATCATTGATCACCGGCGAAATCAGCCAGATCGCGACACCCAGCAGCAGCACGCCAAAAAACCGCTTGATCGATTCCATCCATGCACCGGCTCTTGGAAGCAACGCTCCTGCCGACGCGCCCAGCAACAGCAATGGCATGCCCATGCCCAAAGCCATCATGAACAGTGCTGAGCCGCCCAGTACGACATCTCCGGTCTGGCTGATATACAACAACGCCCCGGCCAGCGGAGCTGCGACACACGGACCAACGATCAGCGCAGACAAGGCACCCATGCCAAAAACGCCGGTCAACTGTCCACCTTTCAACTGCCCGGCTTCCTGCGATAACTTCGTTTGCAGCGAACCCGGCAATTGCAATTCGTAAAATCCAAACATCGAAAAAGACAGCAATACGAAAATCAGTGCAAATGTTCCCAATACCCACACATTTTGCAAGGCAGCAGAAAGCATCGCCCCAGACATGCCCGCAGCCACACCGGCAATGGCATAGGTGATCGCCATTCCGAGGACATACGCCAGCGCCAGAATGAATCCATGCTGCTTGGTCACATGTTTGCCGTGATTGGCGATAATGCCGGACAAGATCGGAAACATCGGAAACACGCAGGGCGTGAACGCCAGCAACAAACCGATACCGAAAAATCCCGTCAGGATCAGCCAGAAATCTCCCGTTTGAAACATCTGGTCAATTTTGTAGGCTTCCGTTTCGATGGCAGGCGCTTTCGACGGCATTTGGAACAGTTCAGCCGTAGCGTCAATCCCGGCGGCAGTGGCCGGACTACTGACGGATTCAGCAACCGCATCAATGGCGGCTTTCACGGCGGGCAGCGTCAATTCGACGACTTTATGAATGGGTGCATAACAAACTCCGACGGGTTCATTGCAACCTTGATAGGTCGCCGTCAATGTGAGCGGTTGTTGATCAGAGAGATCCTCCCGCGACAAGGAAATGACCGCTTGGATCGGCTTGTAGTAAACCTCGGTCTGGCCGAAAGTCAAATCTTCCTTCATTTTTCCCGGCGGTAAAAGCACTTTGTCGATCGCTGTTCCGTCCTGTTTCGGGACAAAGGTTATCTTGTCGCGGTACAAATAATAATCTTTCGCTGGCGTCAGATTGGCAATCAAGGTGTTGCCATCGCGAACTTCAACCGATATCTTGAAAGCTTCATCCGGCGGCAGCAGTTCCTGTGGATAGGTTTGGCCTAGATTGATGCCCAGGCCCTGCAATTTTGAAAATAAGCTGGAAGAAGATCCATTTTCCTGTGCAGACACGCTCGCGCCCGCAAAACATATCATCAGTAACAAAAATTGAAATAATCGCATCGGTAGTCAGAAGAGGTTAATCAGTTATCGTGGTTTCGTCGGTAACCCACTGTAAATAGGCAGGCAAGCCAGTTTGTATAGGAACCAGAATTACTTCCGGAAGTTCATAAGGATGCATCATCTTGATCAACTGTTCAACCAGGTCATAATGCTGACGTTGGGTTTTGATTAGAATCGGCACCTCATCCGTTGATTCGATCTTTCCCTGCCAGTGATACACTGATGCGCACGGACTTAAAACATTGACACAAGCCGCCAGACGCTGATCGATCAGCGCTTCGGCGCACAGCATGGCCGATTTTTTATTGGGAAAATTGCTGATGATCAGTACAGTTTCCATAAAAAGTTTTCATAGATCTACGATTGCGGATTTTACCCCGTCAATCGATACAGCGGCTAAATGAAATGACGAACGTTGCCAAACTGGGCATCCCAGATCAACAGGCATATACTTCCCAGCATCATTACTGAAAGGATACGAGCACATGAAAGGACTCTTCAATTTGGTCATTGCATTATCGATCATCACACCGATCACAATTTTTTTTGGTTATATCATCATGGATGAAGGCGATCAATTTACTGCTGAGCACTATATGGTCACCGCGTTAAGCACCATACCTTTCATTTTTGCGTTATTGGTCAAATTTTTGATGTCGGGGGCGGACACAAATAATAAATAACTCTTCAAAAATGTTAAGGAAATGCTGAAAAAAATAATACGCAATAATCAGGCAAGTGAAATTGGAATTAAAAGACATGTAAATGACTAAGCTCGCATTTTGAGCCTATTTCGAAATAATTTGACCGTAACCACAGTGTTTTTTTGAAGTTACTTTGAACGTTTTATCGTTGTAGTAACAAGGTTTTCGTCTATCTGAGCACTTTTATCACTGCTGCTCATTGGCATTATTTCCTCTTCAAGGAACTAAAGAGTGCGTTTTATTTTCCGTATGAAAATTCCTACGAATTGTCTACCACGGAGTAATTGCCATGAAGCTGTTAAATCAAATGAATATGTCACAGAAACTGATTATTCTGACGGTTTCCTTATTGATTATAGCAGCTGTGCCGATGACGCTTTACGTCAATACAGTGATTCACCAACTCGAGATCACCAAACGCGAAGCAGCTGGCACAGGACCCATCATTGCTTTACAAAAAGCCATACAATACCTGCAACAACATCGTGGCCTATCTGCTGCATTATTAAATGGAAATGAGGCACTTGCTAATCGCATTTCTGAAACCCAGCGTGAACTAAACAAATTTATCGATTCAGTCGATGCCAAGCTCAAGGAAGCCAATATCTCGGCTCGCAATGTATCTGTTTGGTCAAATCAAAAGCAACGCATCCTAGACATTCAAAGAGCAGTCATGGCGCGTCAGCTCAACACACCCGACAGTACGGCGCAACATACTAAAATAGTTCAGGAACTGATGCTCCTCAGCGAAGAAATACTCATCGAATCCGATTTATTGCTCGACCCCGAAAATAACACTTATTTCCTGATGAATGCGACGATGTATAACGCACCCAGATTAGCGGAAAATATCGGCCTAATGCGGGCCACCGGCACATCGATTCTGGCTGCGGGGAAAATTGATATTGAGGGACAAACTAAATTGGCGGGTATGTTCAGCAATGTAAGTCTGTTTTTTTCTGATTTTATGCGCAATGTCGAACGAGCGATGCAATCCGATGTCAACATGAAAACCTCGCTTGGGCCAAAAGGTAATGAAGTCAAAGCGATGATTGACAAAATACTGAATATGACAAATCAGGAATTGTTACAGGCAAAAGAGCTAAAAATGCCGTCAGCGGATTATTTTTCTGACTATACGCGTACGATTGATGCGATCTATGACTATAATTTCTTCGCCGCCGAGTCTCTTGTACAAGCGCTACATTCGCGGCAGAATAATCTTCAACAGACGGTATATTTCACGATTGGCATTCTGGCAGCTATACTCACCGTCACCCTCCTGTTTGCAATCTTCATCGTGCGCAGCATCACGCAACCGATGCAACAAGCCATTAATATTGCCAATGCCATCGCGACCGGCGATCTCACCAAGCAAATCGAGGTGACTTCATCGAATGAAACAGGGCGGTTATTACAAGCACTGAAAACAATGAACGGCAATCTCATCGATTTAATCGCCAAAGTGCGTACCGGCACGGATCAAATCGCTACGGCATCGGGAGAGATCGCTTCAGGCAACTCGGATTTGAGTCAACGCACCGAAGAGCAAGCATCCAACCTGGAAGAAACCGCATCTTCGATGGAAGAGTTGACTTCCACCGTCAAACAAAACGCCGACAATGCGCGCCAAGCCAATCAACTGGCTGCTGGTGCTACCGAAGTTGCAATAAAAGGCGGCACAGTCGTGGGTCAAGTAGTGCAGACGATGAATTCCATCAACGAAAGCTCGAAAAAAATTGTCGAGATTATCAGCGTCATCGATGGCATTGCGTTCCAGACTAATATCCTGGCGCTGAATGCCGCAGTGGAAGCAGCCCGTGCTGGCGAACAAGGGCGGGGATTTGCGGTGGTAGCGACCGAAGTTCGCACCCTGGCACAGCGCTCCGCATCCGCTGCAAAAGAGATAAAAGACCTGATCAGCGATTCGGTGGCTAAAGTAGAGAATGGCACGCGTCTGGTTGATGAAGCCGGAACAACCATGAATGAAATCGTCAGCGCAGTGAAACGCGTTACCGATATCATGAGCGAGATATCCGCCGCGTCGCAAGAACAAAGCTCGGGCATCGAGCAGGTCAATCAAGCCGTTACCCAAATGGATCGGGTCACGCAACAAAATGCCGCTTTAGTGGAAGAAGCAGCGGCAGCGGCTGAATCAATGCAGGAGCAAGCGCAGGCATTAACGCATGCGATCAATACTTTCAAGCTAGCGGAATCCCATTCAGAGCCTGCGATGGCCATCAAACAAAACCGTCGTCCGGCTGCGATAGCCAAATTGCCCAACCGTGGTTCAGCAACAAAGCATACGGAGCAACCCGTCGAAATGAAGCAAGAAACCACATCAACCCAACCGCGCAAAATGGCGGCAGGGGGCGGCGATGATTGGGAAGAATTTTAAGGAATAGGGACACGGCAACAAGCGGCAGTCAGGCAAATCAAAATTTATTAAATGAGCAACTTGTATCCTGTTTCATCTCACTCGCCAGCAACCCGGCCGCTAGCACGGTAGTTTTCTCAAGTATTCCATCAATCATTTACCAGCGCACCTTGTGAACCAGTACAGGCGCGCTGGTACGCCAAAACCGCCACCGCCAGATCGCCGAGTGCCAATCCTCGAAAAGCGAAAGCTGTGCGTTCTTCTGATGTACTGCGGCCAGGTACAGTTCCCGTTACCAAACCGGTCAAATCTCCCGCGATCAATTTCGGATCGACCAGCGGCTTAGCCGCGCTAGTCTCCTGTTCGATATCATCGACAATGATGCGATCCAGAAATGACAAACTGTCTGCCAGCCACGGAGCGGCCAAATCGGTCATAGTCACGAATGCGCCTGGTTTCAGCCAGCGTGCATCCAGAAAAGGCCGCAGTTGCGGCGATAGGGTTACCGATGTGACGATCACATCTGCTTCTTGAATGGTTTCTTGTGCTGTATGCGGCATCATGGCCGGCAATCCCATGTTTTCCACGTCGCGACAAAATGCTTCCCGGCTTGCCGCTCCCCGACCCAATATCCGTACTTCTTTAAGCGGGAACAAAGCCGCAAAAGCGTGTAAATGACTGCGGGCCTGAACACCACAACCAATGAAAGCAATAATCGACGCGTCGGGTCTGGCAAGCCGTTTGGCTGCAACTGCACTCAATCCCGCCGTCCGCTCGGCAGTCACCCAGTTACCGTCCAGTATCGCCAGCGGAACGCCCGTGCGACTATCGAGCAACGTCACCAGGGCATTGATGCTTGCCAATCCTTGCGTGGGATTATGCGGATTCAGCACCAGCGCTTTGACGGCAAGAAAGGGGGGGTCATCAGCAGCCGCTAGCGTAGCCATCATATAGCGGCCATCGGGTGGTGTAATCACCGCTTTAGGCGCGTTCCAAACTTTTTGAAGGTTGCGGCCGAGCAACATCTGCTCGATACTGGCAATCACATGCTGCGGCGTCAAGCGCAGCGATTGCAGTACGTCCCTGGAAAGATATCGAATGGGTGGAAAGGTTTGTATGATTCACATCCTGAGATGATGGGCTGGATTGAACTTTACCGCAGTTTTATTGCCTTTGCACAGTACTCCAAATTGATCATAGGAATCATCAAGATCAACTGCTATAATACCGGCCCCGCACCGTATCATCTAATCGCTTATTTTTTGAGGAATCATCATGTCTCGTCCAATCCGCAATATCGCCATCATCGCCCACGTTGACCATGGCAAAACCACAATGGTTGACAAGTTGCTGCATCAAGCGGGCACCTTTGCCGCGCATCAGCAAATTTCCGAACGAGTGATGGATTCCAACGATATTGAACGGGAACGCGGCATTACTATTTTGGCCAAGAATTGCGCGATTGATTATGAGAATATTCATATCAACATCGTCGATACACCCGGACATGCCGATTTTGGCGGGGAAGTCGAGCGGGTGCTGTCGATGGTCGATGGCGTATTACTGTTGGTTGACGCCGTCGAAGGCCCGATGCCGCAAACTCGCTTCGTTACCAAAAAAGCGCTTGCGCTTGGACTGCGACCTATCGTTGTGATCAACAAAGTCGACCGTCCGGGTGCCCGCGCCAGTTGGGTGGTCGACCAGACTTTCGATTTGTTTGACAAGCTCGGCGCCAGTGATGAGCAACTGGATTTTCCAGTCGTGTACGCATCGGCGTTGAATGGTTTTGCCACGCTCGATCAGGATAAACCAAGCCCGGATATGCGCCCGTTATTCGACACCATTGTCAAACACGTGCCTGCACCTACCGGCAATCCGGATGAACCTCTGCAACTGCAAATCAGCGCGCTGGATTATTCCAGTTTCGTCGGCCGCATCGGCATAGGCCGCATTCATCGCGGCAAGTTGAAGCCCAATCAGGAAGTCATGGTGATAATGGGCGACAAACCGCCGAAAAAAGCCAAAGTCAACCAAGTCCTCGGTTTCCACGGATTGGAACGGGTGCAAATGAAAGAAGCGCTGGCCGGTGACATCGTACTGATCAACGGCATCGAAGAACTGAGCATCGGCACTACCCTGGCCGATGTCGACAAGCCCGAAGCATTGCCAGTCCTCGCGGTTGATGAACCCACGCTGACCATGACCTTCCAGGTGAACACGTCGCCTTTTGCCGGCCAGGAAGGCAAATTCGTCACCAGCCGCCAGTTGCGCGAACGTCTCGAAAAGGAACTGTTGACCAATGTTGCGATGCGGCTCGATGAAACCGCCGAAACCGATTCATTTCTGATCTCCGGGCGCGGTGAATTGCATCTGACCATTCTGCTGGAAAACATGCGCCGCGAAGGCTACGAGCTGGCAGTATCGCGCCCGCATGTAGTCATTCGCGAAATCGATGGCGTCAAATGCGAACCGTTCGAAATGCTGACGGTTGACGTCGAGGAAGCTCATCAAGGTGGCGTCATGGAAGCTTTGGGTATGCGTCGAGGCGATTTGATGGACATGGTCTCGGACGCCAAAGGACGCGTGCGACTTGACTACCGCATTCCGGCGCGCGGCTTGATCGGTTTTCAGTCCGAATTCATGACCATGACCCGTGGCACCGGTCTGATGAGCCACGTCTTCGATGAATTTGCGCCAATGCGGCCAGAAATTCCGCCGCGGCGCAATGGCGTGCTGATTTCGTCCGAACATGGCGAAGCAGTCGCCTATGCTCTATGGAAACTGCAAGACCGCGGCCGCATGTTCGTCAGCCCCGGCGACCGGTTGTACGAAGGCATGGTGATCGGCATACACAGCCGTGACAACGATTTGGTCGTCAATCCGATCAAAGGCAAGCAATTGACCAATATCCGCGCTTCCGGCACCGATGAAGCGGTGACCCTGACGCCGCCGATACAGCTCACATTGGAATCCGCGATTGAATTCATCGCCGATGATGAATTGGTGGAAATCACGCCCAAGACAATCCGGATCCGCAAGCGCTTCCTGCTCGAACATGAACGCAAACGCGCAGCGCGCGCAGCCTGATATTGCCAAGCAAGCGTTGATCAATCCGGGGGCGCCGGAAAGGCATGAACCGGCACTTATGCACGCAGAAATTGATGGCTGCGGGCATAAGGTTCCGCGTTTGCAAGCATGTTGTTCGGATAGCCGAGTAATCAGCGCTGGCTTTTGGGGAAGCTTCGAAAATAACCGCTTTAATACGTGCTAGCAAGATGGTATGGCTGAATCCATACCATTCCTTGCGCAAAGAAGTACGAATGCTGGATTCCCTGCCGCAAGCCGTGCACGACCACCTTCAACGCCTTGCCAACCCCAGATCGTCCATTCAATGGCAGTGAGCCAATTCATTTCCACCCGCTGCATCGTTAACCTTTTTTCGATTTAATGTCTGGTTTTGATTGAAATCCGCCGCGATTGACGACACTCCTTTGCTGATCGCCGCTCGCAGACATTTTTCATAGTCGCCTTGACGGGTGCCGGAACACTGCTCGGCGCGGTTTGACGAGCCAGCAAATTTTATTCTATAGTCAAGATGGCACTTCCTTTCTATTTCTGCCCATTGCAGCACGAATGCGCGTTTTTCCCAACTCAATCAGGAGATCGACAGCATGAACACCCACACAGCCTTTCCGTTTTGCCCCGCTCAGCCAGCCACAAGAATGCCCAGATTGATCATCTGCGCCGTTTTTGCTTGCCTGCCGGTGATCATCGCCGGTTGCAGCATCGGTGAAAAAATCGACCGCGTCACCGATACCGTCAGTGACGTCACCGGAAATACCGTCGCCGCCCTCGATGATGCTATCGATGCATTGGATCGCAATTCATCCTCGTGGCAAACAGTATTGCAGCAAACCACCGATAAATTGACGACCGACGCCCAATCCACCGTGCGGAACGAAGTATCCGATCTGCTCAGCCGCAGCGTGGCGGCGACCGGTACGGAACTGCGCTGCAATGTGGATTTTATCGGATCACGCGTACGCCAGGCGCTCTCCAGAATTCGCGCGCGTTTGCTGCATCAATCTGTGCCGCCGGTTGAACCGGCATTATGCAGCGTCGTTCCGCCCGCTATTGATATGGCACTGGACACGAGCCGCCGCAATAAACTTGAATTCTTCGGCTATGATTTCGATACCACGCCCATCAAGGTTTTGCTGCATAGCAAATCCGGCGCCACTGATGTCTCTTCCAAGCTCGACCGCTTGACGCACTATCACATGACGCTCAATCTCGGCTCCAATGGCGTGCCATTATCCAGCGCTAGTGATCGCTTGACGCTGGAATGGGAAAACCGGCCGATTTCCAGCATTGCAGTCATTCAGCCCACAACGCCGGTATGCGAAGAAAAAACCTTAAATCCTCCTTTCCCCAGCCAAGCCACGGTGTCATATACGCCACCCCATACCCGCGGCGATCGCGATTTTTCAGGAAACGGCCCCGAAGTATGGGCCACCGGGGAATGGATTAACAAAGGCACCCATGTCGATTTTCGCCTTTGGATGAAAGCCAAGGAAACAAAGAGTGACTGGACGACAGCGGAAGGAACCCATACCATCGAGGCCTATTTTCCAGCACCATCCGGCTACCGCATTGACAGCATCGTAGGCAATACTAAAAGCTCCATCCATTACGTCGATACCGATCATAACGATGATCAGCAGGGTGGCGGCCCCAGTGGCCCGGTCAAACGTTTTACGTTCCGCGGTGACCGCAGTGGCGATGACGCCGGCAGTTACACCAGCGTCAATGTCGAATTCAACCCGCTGGTCGTAAAATTGGTACAGATTGCCAACTGCGCCCCTGCTTCGGCTGTTAAATCGCTGGAAATAAAAAATCTAATTGCTCCGGGAACACTCCGGCGGTTTCAACCCATGATGCTAAGGACGAATCCATAATTATCACAAGCTGGCCTCAATACTCTAGCTAAAACGGGAGTATTGAGAGCTATGATTATTTCTGGTGTATGTCAGGAGAAGAAAGCGGTATAACCTGTTGGTAAAGATCTCGGCAGATCAACCAATAAAAAAGGGAACACCGCAATGACAGATAATAATGTTTTAAAGCTGAATACACCAGACCATCCGTTGCAGGAAGTGCTGAGAGAAGGAGCACGTAAGATGCTGGCT
>CASDLT010000025.1 GCA_949281375.1 uncultured Nitrosomonas sp. | reverse complement strand
GTAGCCATGGTATAACCATAATTCGTATCTGCTGATAGACCACTGGCAACTTTATCGAAGTAATCGCCTTTAAAAATGTGGCTGTAACCAATATCGAAGCTGACGCGTTTCATGTAACTCCACTGTGGATCCCAACCGATGCTAACATCCAGCATATGACCCAAGAAACTGCCTGCGCGTCCGGTGGGATCTTGCAAGCCGCTCCCGACATACGCTGCATGTTTATTTGCTAACCAATATGCGCGATGCGACATCATCAAGCGCACGGTTGGGGTTGGAACGAGTGTTGCGCGGAAACCGACGGGCGAGAATAGATTTGACGGAAAAAAAGGACCAAACATGCCAGTTGGACCATATTCAACCCGACGTTTAGCATATAAGATATCAAAATTCTTGTCCGGATCACGATCTCCAGAAGAGAAATCAAATAAATAAACCGTGCGAAGGGGCATGGAAGTATTGAAGCTATAACCGATTTCTCCGTGATGACGATGGGCAAAAAGGCTTTTATCTCGAGTATCGCCAAATTGATACATCGATTCAATTTCATAATCCATAAAACCTTTTGCCGGCTTGGCAAATAATCTAAAGCCGGTAGTAGACAAGTTCCGCTGCCTGAGTTTATCCCCCTCATTTAATTGTAAGAAATACCCATCGAAATTAGCCCAGCGCAAATGACGATTAGTCATGTATGCACCTGAAAAATAAGTCTCTGGTGTATTCCAATTTAACGATGTGGTTTCACGTTGAACTGGCCTAGAGCCAAACACACGCAAACTCCATTTCTCATCCGTATTACCAAGCATGAAATGCAAACCATCAAACGCGGGCGATAAAGTTCCCCAACGATGCCCACCCACTAGGCGAGCTTCACCTAAATCCATCATGAACCTTCCTACCTCAAATTTTGCAGCGTATCCACTACCTATAAAATTTTTGTCATGTAGCCCAAGATGCATTTGTGTGAAATCAAAATGATCGGCAATGTTCGGATTGCGATCTTGCCCGAAGTTGGCTAGAGGAGCTCGCATATCTGTCAACTCAAGTGTGAACTTAAGCGGATCGATTATATTTTTGATTTCCATCAAAAAACGAGTGCGTTGATGAATTTGATCGTTGAAACCTGGTATAGCCTTGGTGAAGCCATGATCGTAAACATCGTAACGGGTACGGTGTTCAATTGCTATATTAAGCCAATCAGGGGCCATTGCTGCAAGGGGGGTTTTATGTTCTTCCATTAATTTTGTCAGATTATCGAAATCAAAGCGTGTACGCCCTGGTTGTTCTAGAGCACTAAAAGGTACTTTATCATTTCCAGAAGTGGGTAAATTGTTCTGAACCAGGATGAGTGATTTCTGAGATTTGTCAGGTAGTGTTATTTCACCGGGTGGCATTTTTCCAACTTCGGCCGCAAATAAATGCGGGCTCCATAAGAAACATCCAATAACGAAAAAAACTGTCCAACATGTAATTTGAATTTGCTTCCAGGTCATTTCATTCTCCTTTCGCTAACTATTCTTCACATTTAAGAAATCAATCCGGTGGATCGACAGTTGCTTGAATTCTATTTGTGAATGAAGATCAAAAAAATCCGTGCAAATACCTAAGCGCAAACCCTTAGTAACATCAGGGTACTGCCGTTCATTCAATTTCATGAGCAAATTTCTCGATAACCTCCGGGTGTTTACCGGCATTCTCAATGAAGCCTAGCGAAAGCTCCGAGGGAAAATTGTCCCGTAGGGCAATAAACATCATTAATTTATTCAGGCGCACCAGTGTCGGACGTCTACTTGGATCGATAACGGGAAAACTCAACTCCCAGCTCAGAGTCTCTGGGAGTTGACGGAGATCGACGAAGAATAATCGTCGAGAGGAGATAAAGGAGTTATGAATACAAGGGATTAATTTTACATTCCCCAACACGCAACATTCGTCAGTAAGACACTGCCGGACCCATCACCCATTGACAATCGGAGACAAGACACATACCGCCAAATTGTTTTAACTCCGGTTGTAGGATTCTGATAATTTTTTCCGCCTGGCTTTCTTCGCAGGCAATCACTATGACCGCGTTTGGTTCCCGTAGAACATAATCTTCCGGATTTCGCTCCCCGGTCGAACCCAGTCCGCCGGCATCTTTAATAACGGTATAACCACGCACGTCGGCATCCCGAAACATTTTGATGACATGATCTAGCGATTCTCCGGTGACGACAATATCTATTCGTTTCATTTTGAGCAAGATTCCTGGTTCTAACACCATGATTTTCTCCAAAAGTTAAATTGATTCAGTTCAATATGAAAGACAGCCAAGGAATATTAATTAAGCGCCACCTGTGCTGCTTTTCCCCATGGGTAGTACGTTTCATGCAAATACTGGGCAGCAGCGTAGTAACTTGGAATGCCAACCACCACATTGAACGGGAAGGTAACGCCGAGCGACAGGGTTAAATAAAATGACGGATTCGCTTCCGGCACCGCCAGTCGCATGGCTGGAGGAACCGCAATATAAGAACAGCTTGCTGCAAGCACGGTCACTAGCGTAATGCCGCCTACGGAATAGCCCAGCAAGAAATGGCCCACGAACAATCCAACGGCAGCGCCAATCAATGGCATGGCAATGCCGAAACTCACCAGAAAAACGCCGACCGATTTGAATTCCGATAATCTTTTGCCAGCTTCCATACCCATATCGCACAAGAAAATGCACAGTGCTCCCATGAAGATCAGTTCAAAGAAAGGTTCGATTTTTTTGTAACTGGGTTCAGAAACCATCCAGCCGATCGCCATCGCGCCGAACAACAACAGAATACTGCCGTTGGTAAAGGCGTCGATGACCAAATGCTTCATCATCCCTTTGTCATTTTTGGCTGCGCCTCCCAAAATCCGTCGGGAATACCCCGCCAGCACCAGGCCAATCATGATTGCGGGAGATTCCATGATCGCCAGCATAATGACGGGATAAGCTTCGTACGTGACACCCAAACCCGCCAGGAAAGCGACTGCCGTCATATAAGTACCCGCACTCACCGAACCATAATGTGCAGAAATGGCCGCGGCATTGAGAGGATCGATTTTCCCCAGCCATCGCAAGATGATATACGCGACGATAGGAAGCCCGCACCCAAACGCAAGCGCTGCCCAAACCGCAGGCAGCGCATCTGCCATGTTGGATCCGGCAAGTTCCTTGCCGCCATGAAGACCGATACCGATCAGCAGATAGATCACGATCATTTTATGCATGTCGGGCGGGAACTTGAGATCCGACTTGATGAGACAAGCAAACATACCTAACGCGAAGAACAATATCGCCGGTACGAGAAGACTAGAGATTGACATAGTGATACTCCTTATACGCAAAATTAAATTAACAAGAAGAACCCGTTGGTCATATGCTCATGAAGCGCTGCTCTGCAGAAAGAAGACATGACATCATCTCGTGCAGACTGACGCATGTTGCCTTACCATGATCAAGCAAACAGGAAATGTTGTGCTTGACGGACTAGTGTGTTCCGCGAATATGAACAACTTGCTCCTTTCCAACCGGATCAAGTATTTCTTCGGGGAATTGCAGACCCAGTAAGGCAAATTGCGCCAGGTTGGTATGCCCCATCAGCATAGGAATCAGTTGTGCAGATTGTCCGCACGTCCGTTCAAGAAACGATTCCGACTCTACCGATACACTGGCAGATGCATCGGTCGCTACCAGCTTGTTAGGCAGCATAGAAAGAACAATAACGATCAATGCGTCAGCAAGTAGTTTGTTTTTCATGGCAGCCTCCAGTCGGTTAATGCGTTAACTTGACGTCGTGAGAACAAATCCCAGAAAAGGTAGTCATTCGTGTCAATGAAGTAGCTTTTCTTTTTTCCTGCTCATATTTGCTTAACATTCGTGAAGATTTTATGAGCAAGATGGTTGATTTCTGACCTTTGTGAATGCTACAAGAGAATGATGGATGCTAATATTAGTGCTAGCACGTAAGGGCAAACACTTATAGATCAAAGAGTTTATGGAAATTAATAAAATTTTGTCGTAAGCTTTAAACGCATTTCTCCCCAAGCTCAGAAAGAGGAAGACATTTTGATCGACGCAATCAAGAACTTGAGTTTCCAAGCGATATTCGACGCGACTGCGGACGCGATGATGCTCACTGACGATGACGGACACATCGAAATGGTCAATCCTGCCGCCGAACAATTGTTCGGCTATAGCGCCGATGAGTTGAACGGTTTGAAGCTCGAAATGCTGATCGTGCCTCGGTATCGGAAACAATACCGCTACCAGCAAGAACTGTTTTTTACTCGGCCGCTCAAATGTTCAATGGGAGCCGGTAATGAATTGGTAGCATTGAGTCACAACGGTAGAGAAATGTTGCTGGATATCAGTCTCAGCCCGATTAACTCGTCGCACCAGTTGTATGTGCTTATTACTTTCAATATCGCCAACCGGCGCCTGGATGCATTAGAAGCGCTGCGGGCCAGCGAAGAGCGTCTGCGGCTGGCCAAACAGGCCGCGGGACTCGGTATTTTCGATTATGATTTCAAGCGCAATATTGTGTATTGGGATGAGCAAATGCGTATCCTATGGGGAAAACATTCGGAGAAGACCGTCAGTTATGAAGAATTCGTCGCGGCCATTCACCCGGAAGACCGCCCCGCCCGTCAGACGGCTATCGACAAGGCAATGGATCCGACCACCACTGGTGAATTCAAGGCGGAATACCGCATCGTCGATCCGAACAACGGCCAAGAGCGGTGGATTTTTGCGCGCGGCCAAGTGTATTTCGAAGCTGGACAAGCGAATCGGCTGATCGGTGTCACGCGCGACATCACTGATCAGAAAAATCTTCAAAAGAAGCAGCTCAAGCAACGAAAAGAGACAGAATTCATGATCAAACAACAAGTTGCGGAGCGAACAGCATCCGCGATCGCACACGAACTCAATCAACCCTTGACGGCCATTTCAGCGTATGGAGAAGTGGTATTGCAGGCCCTGAACAACGATTCTCTAAACTCTGGCAATTTGAAAAATGCACTTAAGGGGTGTGTCGAACAGGCACAGCGGGCAGGACGAAGTCTGCATGAATTACTTGCTTTCCTGCAAAAGGGAGAACTGATCACTGAACAGGTCAATCTCAACGATCTCGTCCATGAAGCATTGAATAACATCTATAACGATGATGACCGATGGTTCGATTTAGTGCTGCATCTGAAACAAAACTTACCCGCGGTGCAGTGCAATCGCATTCAGGTGCAAAAAGTCCTGGTCAACTTATTCCGTAATGCCGTCGAAGCGATGTCAGGATCGAATTCACCCACATTAACGATTACCACCACGCGGCATATCATGGCAGGAAAAAAAATGGCTGTCGTGGTGGTGCAAGATAATGGCCCGGGTGTGGATCGCGCTATCGCAAAACGCATTTTCGAGCCTTTTTTTACGACCAAAACAACCGGAATCGGTATGGGGCTCGATATCAGCCGCGCTCTGATCGAGGCCAATAGCGGTCAGCTCTGGATCGATCCGGATGCAGGTCAAGGCGCGAAATTTCATTTTTCGTTACCGTTTGCGTCATGAAAATCCGGGAACCCACTGCTTTCATTGTAGACGATGACGCTGCCGTGCGCGATTCGCTCACGCTGATGATTGAGCAGGCACAGATTCGCGTCTGTTCGTTCGAAAATGCCAGAGCTTTTCTGGAAGCCTACCGGCCGGATTTTTTCGGTTGCATTCTAATCGACGTGAAAATGCCGGATATGGATGGATTGCAGCTTCAAGAAGAATTGTCCCGGCGAAATGTCGTGTTGCCGGTCATTTTTTTGACCGGGCATGGCGATATTCCAATGAGCGTAAGGGCAATAAAAGCCGGGGCGGTCGACTTCCTGACCAAGCCGGTGATCCGTGACAAACTCCTGGTCTGCGTGCGCGCGGCTTTTATTGAAGCAGAAAAAAGAATCGAGAATCTGGTCAGCAATCAAGATGCCATTGCCTGCCTGGCAAAACTCACCGAACGGGAACGTGAAGTGATGATTCTGGCGGTGGAAGGGCGATCCAATAAAGAAATCGCTTCCTACCTGGGCATCAGTTACCGCACCGTTGAAATCCACAAATCCAAGATCATGCTGAAAACCGGCGCCAGCAATTTACTAGATCTCGCCCGCATCGTCCGCGCTGCAAGCTGAACGGCGCAACACGCCATTCCTTACTATTCGCAGCACCCGCTTGCAACCCTAACGTTTCGTTCTCTGAGCGATTTTTCCGATCAATACAAAAAAGAGTGGCACAAAAAAGATGGCCAGAAACGTTGCCGCCAGCATTCCACCGAATACTCCGGTTCCGATTGAATTTCTGCTGGCCGCGCCCGCGCCAGTAGCCATCACCAACGGCAGAACGCCCAGGATGAAAGCCATCGACGTCATGATGATCGGTCGGAAGCGCAGCCGTGCCGCTTCAAGCGCGGCTTCCGTCAGCGATAACCCAGCAGCGACACGCTGGTTGGCGAACTCAACGATCAGAATGGCATTCTTGGCCGCCAAGCCGATCAGTGTGACCAGGCCAATCTGAAAATAAATGTCATTGGTCATATCTCGCAACCAGATCGCAACAAAAGCACCGAGAATTCCAAACGGAATCGCAAGTATCACTGCAAATGGAATGGACCAGCTTTCATACAACGCCGCCAGCACCAAAAATACCATCAGCAGCGCAAACGCGAAGACGAAGATCGATTGCCCGCTGGCTTTGCGCTCCTGCAGCGAGATTCCACTCCAGTCAATGGAGTATCCGCGTGGCGTGAGGACTTCATCGGCCACTTGTTGCAATGCTTCAAGCGCCTGACCCGAGCTATATCCCGGCGCAGCGCTTCCAAGCACCAGCGCCGAATTGTAGCCATTGAAATGCGTCACCGGATCGGGACCGCTGTTGAATTCGGTGGTGATTACAGAATTCAATGGAATCATGGTCTGGGTAGTACCGGATCTTGCCCGGACATAAATTTTGCTGATGTCATCGGGATTCGAACGGTATTCCGGCAGTGCTTCGGTCTGCACGCGGTAAATACGTCCAAATTTAACAAAATCATTGATGTACATATTGCCGAAGTAAGCCTGCATGGTATCGAATACCTCGGAAATAGGCACACCAAGAGCTTTGGCCCTCTCCCGGTCAACCTGGGCATAAAGCCTGGGGGCGCTGACCCGGAAATTGGTCGCAGCCACCGCAATCGCAGGGTGCTCCGTCGCCTTGGTCACAAATTCCTGAGCGACCTCCGCGAATACCGCGAAATCACCGCCGCTAGGATCCTGCAATTGCGCCGAAAAACCGCCCGTGGATCCCAATCCGCTGATCGATGGCGCATTGAAAGCCAGAACCAGCGCTTCCGGTATTTTGGCAAATTCCTGGAAAGCCGCGCCGATCAAGCTCGGAACCTGGAGGGCCGGATCCTGTCGCTCATCCCAGTGATGCAAGGGAATGAACATCGTGGCCTGGTTGGTACCGCGCGTGCTGAACACGAAATTCTGGCCCGCCAAGGTATCGGTCGAATGCACCGCCGGATTCGACTGAAAATAGCCTTCGATTTTTTTCAATACTTCGATGGTACGCGTCATCGAAGCGCCATCGGGCAACTGCACCACAGTAATGAAATAGCCCTGATCCTCCTCCGGGAGAAAGCTTCCAGGTATCATCCTGAACAGGCCAGCAATGACCAGCAGCAAGCAGGCAAAAATTGCCAGTGCGAACATGGATCGTTTAATCACGATGCCGACTGTTCCAACATAGCGCGCTTGAGTCCAATCGAACCAATTGTTGAATAATTTCCAGAAACCTCGAGGAGCTTCATGACCCGGCTTCAAGACCAGCGCGCATAAGGCTGGACTGAGCGTCAGTGCGACAAATCCAGAAATCGCCACCGACAATGCGATGGTAATGGCAAACTGTTTATACAGTTCACCAGTAATGCCGCCCAGAAAAGCCACAGGCACAAATACCGCAGCCAGCACCAGCACGATCGCGATGACAGGACCGGTCACTTCGCTCATTGCTTTTTTGGCCGCATCGATGGGCGACAAGCCTTCTTTCGTCATGTGACGTTCGACATTCTCGACCACCACGATGGCATCATCCACGACGATACCGATTGCCAGCACCATGCCAAACAGTGTCAGGGTGTTGATCGAAAATCCCAGCGCATCCATGCCGGCAAGCGTTCCAATCAGCGAAATCGGCACGGCAATCGCCGGAATCAGGGTTGCACGCCAGCTTTGCAAAAACAGAAAAACGACCAGAATCACCAGCAGCATTGCTTCGCCAAGCGTCTTGACCACTTCCCGGATCGACACATCGATGAAAGTCGTCGTGTCATAAGGAATGTCATAAGAGACCCCTGCTGGAAACGTTTTTGAAAGCCTATCCATTTCCTGACGGACCTGCCGGACGGTGTCGAGTGCATTCGCACCCGGCGCGAGAAAAGTCAGCAGAAAGGTGTTTGGTTTGCCATTCCAGCGCCCTTGCAGGTCATATGATTGCGCCCCCAATTCCACCCGCGCGACATCGCGCATGCGCACCATCGCGCCATCCGGATAGGCGCGAATGATCATGTCCTCGAATTCCTTTACCTCGCTCATGCGGCCATGAGTAATCACCGGAATAGTCAGCTCTGTGCCATTCGGCGTTGGTTCGCGGCCGATCCGGCCTGCCGGGAAATCACGATTCTGTTCACGCACGACGGCGGCAATCTCGCTCGGGGTGATATTCAGTTGCGCCATGCGCACTGGATCGAGAATGAGCCGCATCGAATAACTCTGCCCGCCAAAAATGATCGCGTCGCCAACCCCGGGTAATCGCTTGACGTTGTCCAGAATACGCAACAACGCATAATTGGACAGAAAAACCGTGTCATGCTTGGGATCGGTCGAACTCAACGCCACCACCGCCAGCAAATCAGGCGATGTTTTTTTCACGGTAATGCCCTGACGAACCACTTCATCGGGCAGTTGTGGCTCCGCCAGCCGCTGACGATTCTGGGTCTGCACTTGCGCAATATCCACATCGGTTCCAATTTCGAACGTCAGCTTCATCGTCATGTGGCCATCGTTAGTGCTGGTCGATTCGTAGTACAGCAAATTGTCGATACCCGGCAATTGCACTTCGATGGGACGCGCTACGGCTTCCGCCACGACCTCCGCGCTCGCGCCGGGATAATCGGCATCGATCTGCACCATGGGTGGGGTGATTTGAGGAAACTGCGCAATCGGCAACTTCTGCAACGCCACCAGGCCAAGCACCATGATGATCATCGAGAGCACTGACGCGAATATAGGCCGGTCGATAAAGAAATGCGAGGTCATGGCTGCTTCTGCGCCTTAGTTTTTTCGGCGGGTGACGGCGTTGCAGCAATCGCATGGACTTCAGCACCCGGTAGAATTCGGAAAAAACCTTCCACGACGACTCTTTCACCCGGCCGCAGACCTTCTTCGATCAGCCAGTCCTTGCCTCGCCAGGCACTGGCGCGGATAGGACGCAATTCGGCCTTTTCTTCCTGATTGATGACATACACGAAAGAACCGCTCGGACCTTGCTGTACAGCGCGCTGTGGAATCAAAATGGCGTCGGTACGGATATAGCCCTTGATTCGAATTTTGACGAACTGACCTGGATAAAAATAGGAATGCCCTGGCGCCAGATTACCCTCAGGATTCGGAAATACGAATCGCCCTTGCAGAGTCCCGGTTTCCGGACGTAACGCCACATCGGCAAAATCCAGTACACCTTCTTCCGGATACACGCTGCCATCGGAAAACGTCATCATGCCCGTTAATTGAAAAATATCCGGCCGTTGCACCTTCTGTTCCGCCAATTCCCGGCGGCGGCGCAGCAAATAACTTTCCGGAACACTGACATTCACATACATCGGATCGAGTTGGTCAATCGTGGTCAGCAACGCCGTTTGCGCCGATATCAATCTTCCTTCATAAAAATGACTGCGGCCAATGCGACCTTTAACCGGAGCAGTGATCACCGTATTGTCCAAATCGAATTTTGCCTTGATCACATCGTTCTGTGCTGCTTCGAGCATGGCCTTGGCACCCAGAAACTCGGCTTGAGCATCATCAACATCCTTTTTACTGACAGCCTGCTGTTCAAGCAGTGGCTTGACGCGCGCAAGATCCAGCTTGGCCTGGTTAAGGCGCGCCTGTGCCTGAGCAACCTTGGCCTTGGTGCTCAAATAAATTGCATTGAATGGCACCGTATCGATCAAATAGAGTCGGTCGCCCTTTTTAACATTGCGGCCTTCGGTAAAGTATACTTTTTTGATGATGCCACTGACTTGCGAACGAATTTCAACCGGCCGGAAAGCTTCGGTCTGGCCGATGAACTCGGGTTCATCCTGTATCACTTGGGTGGCCACCGTGATGACCTCCACTTGCGGTAGTCGCGGAGCAGCTTGTTCGGGCTCTTTATCAGCACAACCACTGAGCACGATCACAACCATTCCCAGGCAGGCGGCAGCCACCCATCGGATTCTGTATCTGATATGACTTACAGAAAAATGCATCCTAGTCATCATTCAGCCTATCGATTCAATTTAAAATATTCAATATTAAATAACTTAGCAACCATGTCGATCCACCCAGGCAACATAACGATCCATCCAGTTCTGCAAAAAGTTTTTACTGGCTGTCCCGATATCGCCGTTGTCATCGAACAGTCCCTCTTTCACCTGGATGAACGCTTCGGGTTGACCCAACGTCGGCACATCCAGGTACGCCAGCACATTGCGCAAATGCTGCTGCGCCATGGCCGTTCCACTGGCGCCGATCGATGCGCCCAGAACACCCGCTGGCTTACCTGCCCAAACACTTTGACCGTACGGCCTCGAACCATGATCGATCGCATTTTTAAGCACACCCGGGATGGAGCGGTTATATTCCGGGGTGACGAACAACAAACCATTCGATTTCAGGATTTCCGCCTTGAATCGTTTTACTGACTCAGCCTGGCTGGCATCATCATCCTGGTTATACAGGGGCAAATCATCGATCGGAATCAATTTGAATGAAAACTCAGCTGGCGCGAGTTTCGCAATGGCGTCGGCCAGCTTGCGGTTGAAAGAATCCTTGCGAAGGCTTCCAACGATCGTCGCTATCTTATAGTCACTCACAATAATCTCCTGTGCGAATCAGCTTCGCGTATGTTGATGTGATGAAATGAATTTGTAGAACTGAGCACTTTTTCACCCTTTTGTGCCCAGCCAGGGCATCGTTCGTTGCTTTTATCGTTCCGTTGGTTAATGTCATGATGATGCCCAACCTCCACCTAATGCCTTATACAGTTGTATGATCGACACCAGGTGAAAGCGGCGCATCGCCGTCAACGAAAATTCCGCATCGAACAGCGTTCGTTTCGCGAGCAGGACATCGACATAACTGGTAATTCCACCGCGGTAACGCAAGTCGGCGACATGCAGTGCCGAATGCAGGGCATCGACTTGTTGCTGCTGCGCCTTGAGTTGCTCATTCGCTGTGTGGATGGCAATCAGTGCATCGTCCACTTCCTTGAAGGCCACCAATATCGTCTGTTCATACTGTGCCAGCGCCTGACGGGCTTGTGCTTCTGCTGCTCGCTGCTCAAATCCGAGACTTTGCGCATTCAGCAATGGCCCTGCCAACCCAAGTCCGCCGACCCCAAATTCGCTGCCGGATAACAGCAGATTCGACAACGCCGGACTGGCTACGCCGAGAAAGCCGGTCAATGATAATTTCGGAAATCGCGCTGCCTTGGCCACGCCAATACGTGCGGTCGCCGCTGCCAGCGCTTGCTCGGCTTGCAGGATATCCGGCCGGCGCTGCAGCAATTCAGACGGTAATCCGGCTGGAACCTCCACCATGTTCAACTGTTCTGTAAGTAAACGCCCCCGCACAATGGCGGTCGGATTTTTGCCGACCAGAACGCTCAATTCATTTTCCTTCTGGGTCACTTGCCGTTGCAGTTCGGCAACTCGGGCTGCCGCATTGGCGCGCTCAGCTTCGAACTGATCGAGATCCAGGCGCGAAATAATTCCGGCCTGAAGCTGCGCGCGGGAAATACGCACCGATTCTTCCCAGGATGACAGGGCGCGATGCGCAATATCAAGCTGAAAATCAAATTGCAAAAGATCAAAATATGACTGAGCCACAGCGCTGATCAATGTCAGAATGACCGCCCGCCGGTTCTCTTCCTGTGCCATCAGATCAGCCCTGGCTGCTTCGGTGGAGCGTCGAATTCTGCCCCAAATGTCGATTTCCCAATTCAGCGTGGTTTGCCCGAAATAATTGAACGGAGTTGCAAATCCGGGTCGGAGAAATCCACCCAATGTGCCAAATGCCGGAGCATTGGCGCTGATATCCATGTTTGGAGCAAAATCCATCAAGGCGGTGCGTGAGCGCGCCTGAAACTCTTCCACACTGGCAACTGCCTGCTTGAGATTTTTGTTTTGCGCCAGCGCCAGCGTAATCAATCGCTGTAATTCATCGTCCTGGAACAATGCCCACCACGGCAAATTGGCAATCGAATCTCCTTCCCCTTCACTGACACGAAACTTCTCGGCAGTCTCGATCTGTGGGCGGACAAAATCAGGGCCCATCGCACAACCCGTTGCCAGCAGGGTCAACAATAATGCCATCCATCGCATGCAGCGGATCGAAAATACCCAAGAACTACGGATGATGCCCGAACTCATCGGTTCTGCCCGTGACCAAGAATACATTCGGTTCGCAGCAGAAACCGGACTGCGCTGTAAACGCAGAGCCAGAAAAATCCAGCCTGCCCATCGCATCCAATGAGAAAAAATCAACGCTGGCATTATGCCCTGTCCTTATTGCACATCATGAAAAAAATGGAAGTTCACTCGAACACAACGTTGTCAGAAGCTGTACCGAATCAATGGTTCCCAGAAACATAGCTTATTCTTATTATCACCTAATATGGGAATCATTTTTCCACCTTGCGAAACGTCAGATTGATACGGTGCTTGCCTGTTAATGTATGACATTCCTCTTTAATAGGCAACACGCCATGATAGCGAAATCGCGCGGGCCCGCCCCAGATCACGACATCACCGTGAAATAATGGTATGCGGATATGCTTATCCTGACGTTGCAGGCCACCCCACAAGAAAACCGCCGGAATTCCCAGTGAGATGGACACGATGGGCGCTTCACGATCATGCTCATCCTTGTCCTGATGCATCGATAGTCGGGTTCCGGGATCATACCGGTTGATCAAGCAGACATCGGGAACAAACTTCTCAAATCCTGCGGCCGCCGCGGCATTCTGCGCCAAATCAATGAATATGCCTGGCATTGCTGGCCACGGCTGGCCAGTATGCGGATCGACGGAATCGTACCGATAACCGGCGGAATCCGAAACCCAGCCATAATTTCCGCAATTCGTCATTGCAACCGACATGCAAAAACCACCCGGGGTAACCATATAGCGGAATGGCGCTTGCACCGTGACTCGATTGACTGCTTCACATAACGCAGGTGCATCGGCAAAGGCAAAACCTCGCAATACGAATGCGCCTAGGCATAATTGCTGACGTTGCTGGCCGTGAAACAACGCCGTTTCATCGAACAAACTCATGATTGGGTAATTTCCTTCGTCATCTTTCTCATGGATCGAACGCGGATCGGTAAACGAATAACTTAACTTTCATATTGACGCTACTGCAGCAGGATTAAATGCAGCAGAATTAAATGCAGCAGTTATTCAGAGTCATTTTTAATAATTCCGGATCATTCTTCTGGCACAGATGTCAGACATTACTGATGTTAAAGCATTCTTTTTTATGTTATTTTGCAATTACTTCTATAGTGGGTACTGCAAAGAGAGTGAGGATATTGAAATATCATACCATCATATCACCCCATCACAGTGCTGCTTTCCCATTCCGGAGCGATAAATGTCAATTCCTGAAAAAATTGATCACGCATTCCGTGCGCCTGCAAATGAAAGAAACCTGATGAAGGAATCCAGCAAAATACTCATCGTAGAAGATGAAACCATCGTTGCTCTCGATTTGAAAAGACGCCTGACCAAACTGGGCTACCATATCACAGGCACCGCCGCCAACAGTGATAAAGCGTTGGCTCTGGTGAATCAAGAAATTCCCGATATCGTGCTGATGGATATCCACATTCAGGGCAGCTTTGATGGTATCGAATTGGCCGCCCTACTACAAAAACTCCATCCCCTCCCCATCATTTACCTGACGGCGTATTCAGAGGAAAAAACGCTAGCGCGCGCCAAGACCACCAAGCCATATGGCTATCTTTTGAAGCCTTTCTCCGACCGGGAACTCCATATCGTTATTCAGGTGAGCCTTGAGCGTCATGAAAGCGACATCGCACTCAAAAAGAATGAACAGCATTTTCGCCTGGCATTGGAAGCTGCGAACCTGCAAACCTGGGAAACAACACCGGATTCTCGTGACATCATCCTGAATGAAATGTCCGGCAACGATGCTTTACCGTTGAAGGACGGTAAAAGTTTTTTTGCTGCCATGCATGATGACAATCAGCGCAAACTTGCAGAATTCATTCTTCGTCTGCGCAGCCGCAAAGGAAAGTCCGCTGACCTCGAATTTGAAGTGGATACCGGCAATGGCTCCGTCGCCTGGTATAAGCTATCTGGCAAATCATTTTCTGACAGTGACAACGCTGCCGGACAATCTCAGATTATCGGGGTATTGCAGGACATCACTGAAAGCCGCACTGCGCGGAACAGATTGGCACAGGCAGCGACGGTGTTCGAATGCGCCGCCGAGGGCATCATCATCCTCGATAAAGACAAACACTTCGATCGCGCCAACAACGCTTTCTTCATCATGACCGGCTTTGAATATCATGACCTCGTCAGAAAAGAACTGCCGTTCTTGAATCGATTTTCGCTTGGCGAGGACTTGTATAACAAGATCTGGCTCGCTTGCACCCAAAATGGCCAGTGGCAAGGCGAAGTCAGCGTGCTCAAAAAAAATATGGATAGCCTGTATGCCTGGCTAAATATCGGCCTCATACCGTCGGACACGGATACGAATCAGCAATTTGTCGTGATGATCTCGGATATCACCATCATCCGTAAAACGACTGAGCAACTTTCACATATCGCGTATTACGATAGCCTAACCAATCTACCCAATCGCATGTTGATCATGGATCGCCTCAAGCAAGCCCTGGCGGTAGCCATTCGTGAATCGTCGATGCTAGGCGTGCTATTCATTGATCTGGATAACTTCAAGCGCATCAACGATACCTTGGGACACAACAGCGGTGACACACTGTTATGCTTCGTGTCGCATCTCATGCTGTCGGTGTTGCGACAAAGTGACACGCTGGGGAGGCTCGGAGGAGACGAATTCATCGTGATCGTAAGTCGCGCTGAATCGAACGAGGCGTTGATCAAGGTGGCTGAAAAGATACTGGAAAGCCTGGCCATGCCGGTGATCGTTGAAAATATGGAAATCATCCCTTCCTGCAGCATCGGCATCAGCACCTACCCCGATCACTCCGCACATCCAGACGAATTATTGCAGATGGCCGATACTGCGATGTATGAGGCAAAGAACAAAGGCAGAAACAATTATGCCTTTTATCACTCTGCATTGACTCAAAAAGCAGCGCATCATTTGACCCGGGAGCAAGAACTCCACCACGCTTTGGCTAAACAACAATTCCTGTTGTACTACCAACCCCAGTTCTCCCCCACTGAAAAGCGCATAACCGGAGTGGAAGCGCTCATCCGCTGGCAACATCCCAGCAAGGGATTGTTACTTCCGATCGACATCATTCCCGTCGCGGAAACAAGCCGGTTGATTATCGACATCGGAAACTGGGTATTGACCGAAGCTTGCAAGCAACTCAGCCAATGGCACACCAATGGGCTGAGCGATTTACGGATCGCCGTCAATATTTCAATACGCCAGCTCGCTGACAAAAACTTCCACAACTTCATCGCCAAATTACTGCATCAATATGCGCTCCCACCCCATTTGTTGGAACTTGAAGTCACTGAATCCTTTTTGCAGGATGAATTAATTTACATCAATTGCCTGGAGCAATTGGAGAATCTCGGTCTTTCCATTTCCATTGATGATTTTGGCACCGGTTATTCCTGTTTGAGCTCATTAAAGAACCTGCCGATTCATAGCTTGAAAATCGATCAGAGTTTTGTCAAAGGCATTCCCAAAGACGACAATGACTGCGCAATTGCCGCAGCCATCTTGGTGCTTGCGCAGAAGCTCGGACTCAAAGTGATCGCCGAAGGTATCGAAGCTCAGGAACAGGTCACTTTCTTGACCGAACTGGGCTGTAATGAACTGCAAGGCTACCTGCTCAGCAAACCGGTCGCTGCGCAACACATTCCCGAATTGATCAAGAACTTGCCTCATCAACGCAGCAATTGAAGGAACGCCGTCGCCATGCCCTTCGCCCACTTCAAAAATATCGGCAACACCAACGAAATGATGCATCTCGCGGTTGAAGCATCGCCGAGTGGCATGGTAATGATGGACGATAAAGGAACGATTGTGATGGTGAATTCCATGACAGAAAAATTGTTTGGCTACAATCGACAGGAGCTTCTTGGTCATTCGCTGGAAATCCTTTTACCAGAACGGTTTCGTCAGAACCACCCCGAATACCGCTACGCATACATCGGCGAGTCCAGATCTCGGCCGATGGGTCATGGAAAAGATGTCTATGGTTTACATAAAGATGGCTATGAATTTCCCATCGAAGTGGGCCTCAATCCCATCGAAACACAATATGGCATTTATGTGCTGGCAGCCATCGTGGATATTTCCGATCGAAAATACGCTGAGAAAATGCTGCGTCTTGCCGTGGAAGCGTCGCCCAGCGGCATGATCATGTCGGATTCAGATGGCCTCATCGTGATGGTAAACACGACAACCGAAACCTTATTCGGCTATAGCCGTACCGAACTGACCAACCGCCCGATTGAAATGCTAATCCCGAAATCGCATCGCCAGCATCATCCACAATTGAGGAAAAATTATCTCGAACAATCAAGCGCACGCGCGATGGGTCATGGTAGAGACTTGTATGGATTGCATAAAAACGGCCGCGAATTTCCCGTTGAAATCGGTTTGAATCCGATCCAAACACCGCATGGATTGATGATTCTGGCTTCTGTGATAGATATCACGCAGCGTAAGCATCACGAAGAACAATTGAAGGCTGCGCTCAAAGAAAAGGATTTGTTATTGTCTGAAATCCATCATCGCGTCAAAAATAACCTGCAAATCCTCGATAGCCTGCTCAGCATGCAATCCGATCGATCAGTAAACGACGCCGCCATTGCAGTGTTGAAGGAAAGCCAGAACAGGATCAAATCCATGGCCATGATTCATCAAGTCCTGTATGAGTCGACTGATTTTTCACGAGTTGACTTCAGCGCCATCACCGAAAGCTTGGTCAGCAATTTATCCGCTTCCTATGCCCTGGACCCTTCCAGCGTACGCATCGCGATCGATTCAGATCACGTGCTGCTTCCGATCAACATCAGCATTCCGCTGGGATTGATTGTCAATGAACTGTGCACCAATGCGATGAAATATGCCTTTGGGCAGAATCACCAGGGGAATATTCAAATCGCACTCAAATATGTCGGCAACGATCATCTACGTGTCATCGTCAGCGATGATGGCATGGGGCTACCGGATGAACTGGATATCGACATCGCTCCAACCTTGGGATTGCAATTGGTAACGCTCTTGAGTGAACAGATTTCAGCAGAACTGACCATAAAGCGCAAAAACCCCACCCGTTTTACGCTCGTTATTCCATTATAATCATTAGGATATGACATCCAATGGCATTCTTCAGCAGAATCACGGCAACAAGCAGGCGCGTTTGAGGTAAGAACCCTTTATGTCATTATCCCCGCTCTAGCAGTTGACCAAAAAGACTCAAACCGTTAACATGCGCAACTCACCATTTTCCCCGATAGCTCAGTCGGTAGAGCGACGGACTGTTAATCCGCAGGTCCCAGGTTCGAGCCCTGGTCGGGGAGCCAAACAATCAAAGACTTTTTCAATTAACCTCATTTCTTCCGCTTACCTAACGTGACATGGGGATTATTTCAACCAGGGATACAGCAAATTTCAGATTT
>CASDLT010000024.1 GCA_949281375.1 uncultured Nitrosomonas sp. | reverse complement strand
ATTACCCGTGATGGTATCGTTGCCTGCACCGCCAATGATTTCTTCGATGCTGGTTAGCGTAGGCCCAATGGAGAAATCGAGGATATCGTCGCCAGCCGTGGCGACGATTTGGTCGGTGTTTGCGCCGCCATTGATATTTTCAACGGAGATGAGGTTGCTCAGCCCGCTGGTGACGTAGAAGACATCGTTGCCGCCGATACCAAGCCAGGTGTCATTGCCCGTGCCGCCATTGACGGTATCCAATCCTTCACCACTGCCGGCAACCGTGAAGGTATCGTTTCCTCCATCGCCAAACAAAATATCATCTCCGGCCAAGCCTCTGATGGTATCGGCGCCTTCTCCACCCCGCAATGTATTGCCAGCAGCATTACCGGTGATCGTGTCGTTGCCGGAACCACCATTAACCACCACGTCAGTCAATGTAGTGCTGGAAAAATTCAAGGTGTTGCTGGCGCTATCTCCTAAAACCGTCACGTTGGTTTTGCCGTCACTGGTGATGGTTTCGATGCTGTTGCTGGCGCCGAAATTACCCGCAAGCTGGATGAAGGTGCCATTGCTCTGCGCCTTGATGGTGTCATTGTCGGCGCCACCGCCGTAGACATCGCTGCCTTCTCCGCTGCCGGAAACCAGGAAGGTGTCGTCGCCGCCGCCGCCATTGAGCGTATCGTTGCCCGCGCCGCCACGAATGGTGTTGGCATCCGCATTTCCAGTGACGGCGTCATTGCCGGAACCGCCGTCCACCACGACGCTATCCAAGGTCGTGCTGGAGAAATCCAGGGTATTGTTGCCGCCATCTCCCAGCACGGTCACGCCCGTTTTACCGTCGGCGCTGATGGTTTCGATGCTGTTGGTAGAGCCGAAATTACCCGCAAGCTGGATGAAGGTGCCATTGCTCTGCGCCTTGATGGTGTCATTGTCGGCGCCGCCGTCATAGACATCGCTGCCTTCTCCGCTGCCAGAAACCAGGAAGGTGTCATTCAAGTTGCTACCTGTAAGCGTATCGTTGCCAGCTCCACCGCTGACCGTAACACTAATAACACCAGAAGCGGAAGTCAGTGCTGCCAAATTGATGCTATCCGAACCGGACAAGCCATTGACAACCAGCGTATCGTCGCTGAAAGGTCCGCTGAGTAACTCATTCGTGGTTACCTCAAAGCCAGGTGCTGGAGTGCTGTCGGCGATTACGATGGTATCGTTACTGCCCGTGCCATTTACTGTTTTGGTAGTCATTTGAATATCCTTTCTGAAGGGTTTTTTTTTGTTGATAAAAAACTACGGTACAGTGATTTAACGAAATCACCATCGGCAATCTGGCGCTCCAACTTCGTTGGATCCATGATTTTCCGCCCTTACCTTGCGATAAGTTTGGCTTTTATTGTGATGCAACAGCGTGTTATTGAGAATTGACCAGTACAACCGCCAAACGTGAAAAATCTTTTGTTTAGCAGAGGCAGGGTAGCAGGATTGATGAGTAGTTTATAGATGATATTTGACTAGAAAAGTCGCGTAAATAGCCGGATTTGATGGGATAAATATCCAATTTGTAAGATTTGGATGGCATGGTGGGGAGCAATATTTACTTTTTGCGGTGAGAGAGTGGAAAGTGAACGGTGAATCAGAATAGTCACTTTTAGTAGCTCAGAAAAATAATGCACACCAAGCACAGCTTGAACTGTTATCGGCCGATGCGCGATGTGCTTATCGGCGTGTGGTGGCGTTATCATCCGACCGCATCGTCAGCGCAATCCGTCGCCGTTTTTCATCGACTTCGACGACCTTGACGGTAACGACCTGACTAACTTTGACGACGCTATGCGGATCCTTGACGAATTTATCCGCCAAGGCAGAAATATGTACCAGGCCATCCTGATGCACACCGATGTCGACAAAGGCGCCAAACGCGGCGACGTTGGTGACCACGCCTTCCAGCACCATGCCGGGGTGCAGGTCTTGCAGCGTTTCAACGCCTTCCTTGAAGGTGGCGGTCTTGAAAGTGGCGCGTGGATCGCGGCCGGGTTTTTCCAGTTCGTGCAGGATGTCCCGGATGGTGGGTAAACCGAATCGCTCATTGGCGTACTGCTCCGGGCGCACGGTTTTCAGTATGGCGGCATTGCCGATCAATTCGTTAACCTTCAGCTTGACGTTGCGCAGAATTTGTTCCACCAGCGGATAAGATTCCGGGTGCACGGCAGAGGCATCGAGCGGATTGTTGCCATCCGCAATGCGCAGGAATCCAGCAGCCTGTTCAAAGGTTTTTGCACCCAGGCTGGGTACCTTCATTAATTCGGCACGCTGAGCAAATCGACCCTTGCTGTCGCGATACGCCACGATGTTATGCGCAATTTTGCTGTTCAACCCGGCAACGTAACGCAGCAGGGCCGGTGACGCGGTATTGACATCGACACCGACGGCGTTGACGCTGTCTTCCACCACGGCGTCGAGCGATTGCGCCAATTGGCTCTGATTGACGTCATGCTGGTACTGCCCGACACCGATGGATTTCGGGTCGATCTTGACCAATTCGGCCAGCGGGTCCTGCAAGCGTCGGGCGATCGACACCGCCCCGCGCAACGATACATCGAGATTCGGCAGTTCCTCGGACGCCAGTTCCGATGCCGAATACACCGACGCGCCGGCTTCCGATACCATGATCGACGTCAGTTTGAGCTGCGGATATTTTTTGCTCAACTCCTGGGCCAGATGGTCGGTTTCGCGCGACGCAGTGCCGTTGCCGATGGCGATCAGCGTCGCGGAATGGCGTTCTGCCAATTGTTTCAACGTGTGCAATGCGCCATCCCAATCATTTCTCGGTGCATGCGGATAGATCGTTGTGGTGTCGAGCACCTTGCCGGTGGCATCGACCACCGCCACTTTCACACCGGTGCGCAAGCCCGGATCGAGCCCGATGGTTACGCGCGCGCCGGCAGGGGGGGCGAGCAACAATGCTTTCAGGTTTTGCGCAAACACTTTGATGGCTTCGGTTTCAGCGCTTTCTTGTAAGTTGCCCATCAACTCGGTTTCGAGATGCGCAAAAATTTTCGTGCGCCAGGCCTGACGCACGGTATCGATCAACCAGCCATCGGCTGCGCGTTTCTGGTCACGGATGCTGAATTGCCGCGAAATCATTTGTTCGCATGGATTCAGCGTCAAGTTGCGGGATTTGTCTTCCAGCTCGGAATCCAGCAGCAGCTTCAGCTTCAAAACACCTTCCCGCTCGCCGCGCAACAATGCCAGCGCGCGGTGCGATGGAATCTTGCTGATCGCTTCGCTGTAATCGTGATAGTCGGTGTATTTGGTGTCGCTGTCTTTTTTGTCCTTGACGGCTTTGGCGGTCAGCACACCATGTCCGCGCAAGTAATCGCGCAAGGTCTGCAACAGCGGAGCATGCTCGGCGAAACGCTCGATCAGAATATGCTGCGCGCCTTCCAGTGCGGCAGCCGCATCGGCCACGCCGGGATTATCGCCTTCTTCGGTGGTGAACGGTGCTTTCAGATATTTCGCCGCCTCGGCTTGTGGTTCGAGTCGAGGATCGTTCAACAGACTATCGGCCAGCGGTTGCAACCCGGCCTCATGCGCGATCTGCGCTTTGGTGCGGCGTTTCTTGCGGTACGGCAGGTACAAATCCTCGAGCAGTGCCTTATCCGTTGCATGGGTGAGTGCGTCGAGAAGTGGTGGCGTCATCTTGCCGAGTTTTTCAATCGCCGCAATGATCGCTGCGCGCCGCTTCTCCAGCTCGCGCAAACTGTGCAATCGCTCCGCCAGCAACCGCAACTGCGCATCGTCCAGCCCGCCCGTCGCCTCCTTGCGGTAGCGCGCGATAAACGGCACCGTCGCGCCATCGTCGAGCAATTGGACGGTGGCCTGGATTTGTGAGGTTTTGACGGCAAGCTCGGTGGCAAGGCGTTGTTCGATAGATGACAGCATGGGGATGTGTTTTGGTCAATGAATGTGGGAAAGGATGGTAAACCAAGTGATGGTGGGATCGCAATCTTCTCCAAAATAGAATTGACTTAATAGTTCATCATCAGATATTTTGCATCATTTGTTTTCTGACGATCAGGAAAAGAAGTAAGTTTTTTAAACTTTTAAAGAGACTGATTTAATGAACAAAATGAATGTAGCAAGCAGTGAATTTTCACCTTCCCGCAGGTTATTCCCCCGATCTTTTTATCTTGCTCTTGCGCATAAAACAGGAAAAGTAAGTGCATGACCAAGACTGAGGCCCAAACTCGCTCGGAGCTGATCGATGGGTTATTGGCGCAATCGGGTTGGAATGTCAAAGACCCAGCACAGGTCATTGAGGAATTCGATATCCTGAATACCCTCCCGGAGGGTGTTGCAGAGCCTCGCACTCGTTATGAAGGGCATCAGTTCAGCGATTATGTTTTGCTTGGCAAGGACCGTAAACCGGTTGCGGTGATTGAGGCGAAGAAGACCGCCCGGGATGCTGCCCTTGGCCGTGAACAGGCCAAGCAGTACTGCTACAACATCCAGAAGCAAATAGGTGGCGAACTGCCATTCTGCTTCTATACCAATGGCCACGAAACCTATTTTTGGGATTTGGAAAACGCGCCGCCACGGAAGGTTGTCGGTTTTCCCACGCGCGACGATCTGGAACGCTTTTCCTACATCCGTCGCAATCGCAAGCCGTTGACGCAGGAATTCATCAACACTTCAATTGCCGGGCGTGACTACCAGATCCGCGCCATTCGCTCGGTGCTCGAAGGCATCGAGAAAAAACAGCGTGATTTCCTGCTGGTGATGGCTACCGGCACGGGCAAAACCCGTACTTGCATTGCCATGGTTGATGCCTTGATGCGCGCCGGCCACGCAGAAAAAGTGCTGTTCCTGGTCGACCGTATCGCACTTCGCGAGCAAGCGCTGGCAGCCTTCAAGGAGCACATGCCCAATGAGCCACGCTGGCCCAACGTCGGTGAAAAGCTGATTGCCACCGACCGCCGCGTGTATGTCGCCACCTATCCCACGATGCTGAACATCATCCGGGACGAGGCGCAGCACCTGTCGCCGCACTTTTTCGATTTCATCGTCGTCGATGAGAGTCATCGCTCCATCTACAACACCTTCGGCGAAGTCCTCGACTATTTCAAAACCATCACCCTGGGTTTGACGGCCACACCGACCGACATCATCGATCACAACACCTTCCAGCTTTTCCATTGCGAAGACGGCATTCCCACGTTTGCCTACACCTATGAAGAAGCCGTGAACAACGTGCCGCCCTACCTCTGCAACTTTCAGGTCATGAAGATTCAGACCAAGTTCCAGATGGAAGGCATCAGCAAGCGCACCATTTCACTGGAAGACCAGAAAAAGCTGATCCTGCAGGGCAAGGAGGTGGAGGACATCAACTTCGAGGGCACCCAGCTTGAAAAGCAGGTGATCAACAAGGGCACCAACACGCTGATCGTCCGTGAATTCATGGAAGAGGCCATCAAAGACGCGAACGGCGTGCTGCCTGGCAAGACCATCTTCTTCTGCGCCACCAAGGCCCACGCCCGGCGCATGGAAGAAATCTTCGACAAGCTCTACCCGCAATACCACGGCGAGCTGGCTATGGTACTGGTATCAGACGATCCGCGCGTCTACGGCAAAGGTGGCCTGCTCGATCAGTTCACCAACAACGACATGCCGCGCATCGCCATCAGCGTGGACATGCTCGATACCGGCATTGACGTGCGCGAAATTGTCAACCTTGTGTTCGCCAAACCGGTTTATTCCTACACCAAGTTCTGGCAGATGGTCGGGCGCGGAACGCGCTTGCTGGAAACCAGCAAACCCAAGCCCTGGTGCCTGGAAAAAGATGTGTTCCTGATCCTCGACTGCTGGGACAACTTCGAATACTTCAAACTCAACCCCAAGGGCAAGGAGCTCAAGCCACAGTTGCCGCTGCCGGTGCGGCTGGTGGGCCTGCGCCTCGACAAAATCGAAAAAGCCAACGACGGCGGCAATGCCGACATTGCCCGTCGTGAAATCGCCAAGCTCCGCGCGCAGATTGCTGCACTGCCCAAGGAGTCGGTCGTGATCAAGGAAGCCGCTGCCGCGCTGGCGCGTCTGGAAGACGACAACTTTTGGATCAGCCTCAGTCACGAACGGTTGGAGTTCCTGCGCGCTGAAATCAAGCCGCTGTTCCGCACTGTTTCGGAGGCCGACTTCAAGGCCATGCGTTTTGAACGCGACCTGCTGGAATATTCACTGGCCGTGCTCAATGAAGACAAGGAACAAGCCGAAACCCTCAAAGCGGGCATCGTCGAACAGATCAGCGAATTGCCGCTCTCGGTCAGCTTTGTGAAGCAGGAAGAAACTCTGATTCGCGCCGCACAAACCAGCCACTACTGGGCCAAAGCCGATGAAGATGCCTTTGACGACATGGTCGCCAAGCTCGGCCCGCTGATGAAATTCCGCGAGCAAAGCACCGGTCAGGAGCAAACCCACCTTGATCTGGCCGATGAACTGCACAAGAAGGAATGGGTGGAGTTCGGCCCACAGCACGAGGCGGTCAGTATCACCCGTTACCGCGAAATGGTGGAAAACCTGATTGCCGAACTCACCGCGCACAACCTGGTGCTGCAGAAGATCAAGAACGGCGAGGCAGTGAGCAACGAAGAGGCTAACGAACTGGCCGAACTGCTGCACGAAGAGCACCCGCACATCACCGAAGACCTGCTGCGTCAGGTCTACAAGAACCGCAAGGCGCGCTTCATCTAGTTCATCCGCCACATCCTGGGTATTGAAGTGCTCAGGAGCTTCCCGGACGAGGTCAGCGCCGCCTTTGACCAATTCATCCGCGCTCACACCACGCTCAGCAGCCGGCAGATGGAATTCCTCAATCTGCTGAAGGGCTTCATCATCGAGCGCGAAAAGGTGGAGAAGAAAGACCTGATCAACGCTCCCTTCACGGTCATCCACCCGCTGGGGATTCGCGGCGTTTTCAGCCCGGTGGAGATCAACGAAATATTGCAGCTTACCGAAAATTTGGCGGCGTAAAGCAGTCTACGGTAAAGAACCATAAACCAGGGATTACAAGCAATGTTACAAAATAACCCCGAACTCAAAAGCAAGATCGACCAGCTCTGGAACAAATTCTGGGCTGGCGGTATTTCCAATCCGCTCACTGCAATTGAACAGATTACCTACCTGCTGTTCATGAAACGGCTCGATGAATTGAATCAAAAGAAACAGGCCGACGCCGAGTGGACTGGTGAATCCTATGCTGCCAAATTTTCCGGGGTTTGGATACCTCCTGAATACCGCAATCATGCCAATCCCGAGCAATATGCCATTGAAAAGCGCACGCTGCGCTGGAGCGAATTCAAGCATAAGCAGGCCGAAGACATGTTGCAACACGTCCAGACCAAGGTTTTTCCGTTCCTCAAAGACATGAACGGAACCGGTTCTCACTTTACGCACCACATGAAAAACGCCGTGTTCATCATCCCCAAACCGGCATTGCTGGTGGAAGCGGTGAAAACCATCGACGAAATCTTCGCGATCATGGAGCAGGATTCGCAGGAAAAAGGCCAGGCTTTTCAGGACATCCAGGGCGATGTCTATGAAATGCTGCTGTCCGAAATCGCCACCGCCGGTAAAAACGGGCAATTCCGCACCCCGCGCCATATCATCAAGTTGATGGCCGAGCTGGTGCGGCCGCAACTGGGCCACCGGATCGCCGATCCGGCTTGTGGCACGGGTGGTTTTTTGCTGGGTTCCTATCAATTCATAGTTACTCAACTTGCCGTCAAGGCTGGTCAAAAAGACTTGAAATCGGATGAAGATGGATTCATCCGCACATCCGCACATCCGTCGCCGCAACGCTCACTGAGGATGCTAGAAAGATTCTGCAAGAAACTTTAGTGGGCTACGACATTGCAGCCGAAATGGTTCGCCTCGGATTGATGAACCTGATGATGCACGGCATCGACGAGCCGAATATCGACTATCGGGACACGCTGAGCAAAAGTTACCGAGAGGAAGCCGAATACGACATCGTGATGGCCAACCCACCGTGTACCGGCAGCATCGACAAGGGCGACATCAACGAAAACCTGAGTCTCGCCACCACCAAGACCGAGCTGCTGTTTGTCGAGAACATCTACCGCCTGCTCAAGAAGGGCGGCACTGCCTGCGTCATCGTTCCACAAGGCGTGCTGTTCGGCTCCGGCGGCGCGTTCAAGACGCTGCGCCAGATGCTGGTGGAGCGTTGCGACCTCAAGGCCGTGATCACACTGCCCAGCGGCGTGTTCAAGCCCTATGCGGGAGTCAGCACCGCCATTTTGCTATTCACCAAGGTCTGGGGGCCGAAAGACAAGGTGAGCAAGCCCGCCACCGAACACGTCTGGTTTTACGAAATGGCCGCCGATGGCTATTCGCTGGACGACAAGCGCAGTAAGCATGAAGGCTACGGCGACCTGCAAGACATCGTTGCCAAATACCACGCCCGCAATCCCGCCACCGACACCGACCGCACGGCGAAATGTTTCATGGTGCCGCGCAGCGAGATTGCCGACGAGAAGAACAACTACGACCTCTCGCTCTCACGCTACAAGCAGGATGTTTTCGAGGAAGTGCACTACGACGCGCCGGTCGTGATTCTGGATCGGTTGATTCAGGCCGAGGTGGGCGATGTGGACGAAGCGGAACTCGCCAAGGTGCAAAGCGGCATCGTGCGCGAGCTGCTGGAGTTGAAGGGGATGATTGGATGAAAAGGCAGGAGATCCAATCGTTTGGTGAGGCATTTAATGGCAAAACGCCCTCTAAAGAAGAGCAGCGTAGCAGTGGTCGCCCTATCCTGAAGATCAGAGATATTGACGAGAAAGGCCGATTTCGCGGCGTATTCGAATCCTTTGTTGACGATGCGTTCTACAACAGACATGCAAAGAAGAAACTCAAAACTGGCGATACGATTATTCTAAATGCCGCACACAACTCTGACTATGTTGGTAGTAAAAATGCGTTCGTCACCAATGAGTTGAATGATGTAATTGCTACAGGCGAATGGCTAATCGTTCGTGTCAGAGAAGCCAACTCAAAATATGTAAACCATTATTTGAAATCACCGTCTGGACGGAAAGCCCTAAAGAATTGTGTTAAGGGTATACATCTATATCCTAAAGACGTTGAACGAATATCTGTCCCGTTTCCAATTCTCGACGACCAAATCCGCATTGCCCATCTGCTCGGCAAAGTAGAAGGATTGATCGCCCAGCGCAAACAACACTTGCAACAACTCGACGACCTGCTCAAGAGCGTGTTTCTGGAGATGTTTGGCGACCACACAACAATGAGACGACAACAACATTTTCCTTTCGGTGAATTTATTGAGTTTCTTACAAGTGGCTCTCGCGGTTGGGCTCAGTATTACTCAGATTCTGGTAGCATTTTTCTTCGCATTAATAATGTAAAAGATGCGCGATTGAAGCTTGAAGACATAGTCTACGTTAATGCACCGGATTCGGCCGAAGCTAATCGCACAAGAGTACGTGCTGGTGATTTGCTCCTATCAATTACTGCTGACCTTGGACGAACAGCTGTAGTACCGAATGCGCTGGATGGATCGTACATCAATCAACATTTAGCGTTGATTCGTATTAACATAGATACTGGGTTTAATCCCTCATTCCTTGCATGGTACTTTTCATTGCCATATGGAAACTCATTCATACAAAAGAAAAATCGAGAAGGAGTAAAAGCGGGACTTAACTTTGATGATATTCGTAGCTTTCCAGTTATTAAGCCTCCTATCGATCTACAAAACCAATTCGCCGCCATCGTCGAAAAGGTCGAAAGCCTCAAATCCCGCTACCAGCAAAGCCTGACCGATCTGAAAGTGCTCTATGGTGCGTTAAGCCAAAAAGCGTTCAAAGGCGAGCTGGATTTGTCGCGGGTACCGCTGGTTTGATAGGACTATGGATTTGGCTGTGTTTACAAAATCATCGCGGCAAATTGCTATGCGAATCGCGTCGCTTCAATCGACCAGGATGGAATACGAAATACCAACGCGCTACGCCATTACCCCGGCGATTGTAAATCTGGTCGCGGCGATCAGCGAAATCATCGTGATATCCTGGTGGCCATCGTATGAGCAGCGCTTCTTATGTATCATCTTCCCTTCAATTACTGATCCTGATCATTTGGAGGAGCAGACACCATGACGATCGATCGTTCCACTGAATATCTGCTCGGACTTCTCAACGAGTTGCGCAAACTTCCCAGAGAAACCGAGTGGGTGGAATTCAAACACAACAACGACAATCCGGAGGAGATCGGCGAATATCTATCCGCGCTGGCAAATTCCGCTGCGCTAACGGGAAAAGTGCATGGATATATGGTGTGGGGTGTGGACAACGATACGCATGATGTCATTGGTACTGCCTTCGCACCGGCTTCAGCAAAGGTTGGTAATGAGGAGCTGGAAAGCTGGTTGCTGCGGTTGCTTAATCCCAAGATCAATTTCCACTTTTATTCCTTCCAGGCCGATGACAAGCCAGTAGTATTGTTGGAGATCGGTGTGGCGTTTCGCCATCCGGTGCAGTTCAAGAACTCAGAATTCATCCGAGTCGGTTCCTACAAAAAGAGGCTCAAGGATTTCCCTGAGAAGGAGCGCGATCTGTGGCGGGTTTTCGACCGTACCCCCTTTGAACGCGAGATCGCCGCCGAAAACATTGCTGCCGATGAAGTGCTGAGACTACTCGATTATCCGGCTTATTTCGACCTGCTTTCTGTGCCTCTGCCCGAAGGCCGTGACGGAATACTGGTTGCTCTGGCTGCCGATGAGATGATCGCACCGGGCAAGGGCGGTAAATGGAACATTACGAATCTTGGGGCAGTGCTCTTTGCCAAGAAACTCGCGGATTTCCGTCCATTGAGGCGTAAAGCCGTGCGAGTCATCCTGTACAAAGGAGAAAGCCGTGTGGAAACCGTGCGAGAACAGGAGGGTGCCAAAGGATATGCCGCTGGTTTTGAGGGATTGATCGGCTTTGTCACCAATCTTTTGCCCAGTAATGAGGTAATCGGACAAGCACTACGCAAAGAAGTGCCGATGTTTCCTGAACTAGCCATCCGCGAGCTGGTCGCCAATGCCATCATTCATCAGGACTTTCACCTTACAGGCGTCGGCCCGATGGTCGAAATTTTCAATAACCGCATGGAGATCACCAACCCTGGGCTTCCGCTGGTGAGCACGGACCGCTTTATCGATAGCCCGCCTAAATCCCGGAACGAGGCTCTGGCTTCGTTCATGCGCCGTATCGGCGTGTGCGAAGAACGCGGCAGCGGTGTCGATAAAGTGGTTTCCCAGTCCGAGTATTATCAGCTTCCGGCTCCTTTGTTTGAGACGACTAACGATCACACTCGAGTTGTCCTCTTCGCTCATCGTGAATTTCGGGCCATGGATAAAGAGGATCGTATCCGGGCCTGTTACCTGCATGCCTGTCTACGCTATGTACAGCGTGATTTCATGACCAATACCACTCTTCGGGAGCGGTTCGGGATTGAAGAAAAGAACAGTTCCATGGCTTCACGAATCATCAAGGATACGATGGAGGCTGACCTTATTCGTTGTCATGACGAAACTGTCGGCAGTAAGGCTAGAAAGTATCTGCCATGGTGGGCGTAACAGATTCAACAACAGATTTGCTTGACCGTTGCTTGACTGGAATGGTGCCGTCTCAATCGTCATAAAATATAGTCATTATTAATCAGTTACCTGATGACTTATATTTGCTTGATCAGTGTTTAATGGAGCGCACCAATATCCCTTTGTCGACGGCAATGGCCGCATGGGGCGACTGTGGCAAGCTTTGATTTTACGCGATTGAAATGCTGTGTTGGCTTACATGCCTGTGGGAACGGTGATTCGCGAACATCAAGAAAGTTATTATCAAGCTTTGGCGGTAGCCGATGAATGAGCGGATGCGACACTTTTCGTCGAGTATATGCTTGGCAAGTTACTTGCTGCCATACGCGAGGCGGTCGATATTCATCAAACGACCGACCAAGTAAGCGACCAAGTAACCGACCAAGTAGCAAAGCTTATCCAGACAATTGGTAGCGGAGAATTAAACGGCAATGAATTGATGCAGGCTTTGGGGTTCGTGCATCGCCCGGCTTTCCGGGGGAATTATCTGAATCCGGCATTGGCAGGTGGTTGGATCGAACGCACGCAGCCTGATTCGCCACGTAGTCCCACACAACGCTATCGATTAACCCCGAAAGGGCGGCATTGGCTGCAACAGCAAACCGGGTGACGAGAGGGTAAAAGCCCGCACCAACTCAGGGTTGGCGGCGCTCGGCAACCTCCAAACCACCCCCGCACTTCCAGCACAACTGAAAATTCGCCGGATTTTCCTCGCCGCAGGAGGGGCATTGTACGTTGCCGGTGGTGGCCGGGGTGTTTTCGTAGGTATCGATGATGCGTTTGCCGCGCTCATAATCTTCGTCGCGCTTGACCCATACCTCCGGGCAGGCGTGGTGGACCGGTATTTCTCCGGCCATGCCTTGCGCGTACTGATTGAAAATTTGCGCCGGAATGTAGGCGTGTGCGAGCAGATCAAGTACTATCTGCGCTTCCATCAGATTGCTGGCGGAGTAAATTTTTTTCATGCCGTGATGAGTACCCAACGGATCAATTGTTTAACTGATAAAAACTATGTGGTTTAGAAATATACAAGCTTATCGTATCACCAGCGGCAATATAACATTGAATGGCCTGGAAGAGGCATTGGCACAGCAGGCGCTGCAACCGTGCACGCAGATGCAGATGCAAAGCCGCGGCTGGCTGCCGCCCCGCGATGAACAGGTCAATTTCGTGCATGCTTTCGGCCAGCAATGGTTGATCGCGTTTGCGGTTGACAGGAAATTACTGCCCGCGTCGGTCGTCAACCAGCAGGCCAAGGAGCGGCTGGCCAAGATTGCCGAGATGCAGGGCTATAAACCGGGCAAGAAGCAGGTGCGGGATATCAAGGAAGCGACGCTGATCGAACTGATGCCGCGCGCCTTTTCACAGCAGCAAAGAACCTATGCCTGGATCGATGGTGTCGCCAACCGCCTGATCCTCGATACCGCCAGCGCCAACAAGGCGGATGAGTTTGTCGAGTGCTTGATCAAGTCGGTGCCGGGCGTGACGCTGGCGCCACTGGAGACGAAAATTTCGCCGTCGACGATGATGACGCGCTGGTTGTCCGGCGATGATTTGTCGACAGTGTTCACGATCGACCGTGATTGCGAGCTGCAAGGCATGTCGGATGAGAAAGAAACCATCCGCTATTCTCATCATATTCTCGATACCGATGAAACCGGGCGGCATATCCGCTCGGGCAAGAAAGTGATCAAACTGGCGATGACATGGAACAACAAGATTTCGTTCGTATTGCATGACAATCTGCAACTGCGGCGGGTCATGCCGCAGGATATCCTGAAAGAGCCGACCGAAAGCACCGAGGAGATGTTCGCCAGCGACTTCACCATCATGACCGGCGAGTTAAGCCAATTGCTCAATGATGTCATCGATGCGCTGGGCGGCGAGGATCGGGATTGATGCGACTTGACGACGTACTGATTCATGGAACGAGTGAGGTAAAGAACGGGATACGCGGTAAGTCAAACCAGAGCCGATCAATCCGGTAGACGAAAGAGCAAGTGCCGCGTAACGAGGCAATTCGCTCCTGCCGTCAATGAATCGGCATTTCCCTAGATCACCATGTACCGCCCCAGGTGGGGCAGTTCATTGGGGCGCAGATTAAAAACCAGGACATCGGCATGATGACCTTCAGAAAATCGTAATACCCGTTCTCTCCGAATACGCACGCCATCCCCTTCCACAAGATTCATGCCGTTTAATTTCATGCTGCCGCGCGCAAGATGCACATAGGCATAGCGCTTTTGGCCCAGATCAATTTCAGCGGATTCATTTCCGTCGAACAATCCTGCATAAACCTTGACATCCTGATTGATCGAAAGCGAACCGTCCTGGCCATCGGGCGAAATGACCAGGTGCAACCGGCCGCGTTTCTGCTTCGGGTCAAAGTGAACTTGCTGATAGCGGGAGGGTATTTCGTTGGGTTCCGGCATGATCCAGATCTGCAAAAAGTGAACGAGATCCAACTTGGATGCGTTGAATTCGCTGTGCCATATACTCGTGCCGGCGCTCATCATTTGTATATCGCCAGGAAGAATGATTGAACCGCTGCCCATAATATCCTTGTGCCCCAGCGCGCCTTGCAGAACATAAGTAATGATTTCCATGTCGGCGTGAGGATGCGTGCAGGTTCCGGAGCCAGGTTGCAGTTGGTCATCGTTGATGACGAGCAGATCCGAGAAACCGCGCTGATACAGATCGTAATAATAGCCAAAAGAAAAAGTGTGCTGCGAGTCAAGCCAGCCAATATGGGTATTTCCCCGATCTTTTGCATCGCGAAGCTCTAACATGCCGTTTTCTCCTAGGATTGTAATTTAAATTCAAATTCTTTTAGCCCATTCATGAATTAATCCACGCGCTATCTGCGCCGACTGCACGGTATTGCTACCTTCTCAACCAGCAATTTGCTGTTGACAATCCATTCGAACCGTCTGGCGCAATAGTTACCGCAGCTTTCTGTGTCGCCGAGTATCGGATTCGTTTTTCCATCAGGTTGCCGCATCAGGAAGTAGAAATGCCGCCAGACTCATGACAAATCAGATGCTTATGCCAAAAAATGAGTAATGATTAATTCAATAGGAATCAACCAATACATTTCATAATGAGGCGGCATGAACAAGGTTAGGTAAGTAACGGGATATAGAACGCGTTTTTCAGGTTTTTTTGAATAATCTTATTTAAGGAATCTTTGATCATGGCATTCACAACAATCAATGTAACCAATCTCGATGGTAGTAGCGGGTTTCGGCTGGAGGGCGAGGCGGCAGGCGATTATTCAGGGGTATCGATCAGCCATGCAGGAGATGTCAATGGAGATGGTTTTGATGATGTGATAGTTGGACTCCCAATGCCAATGGTGATTACTCCGGCTCCTGTTTGATCGTATTGGGACGAAACAGTTTTACCGGTGGCGGAATGAGATCGCCGGTACGCCGGATAATGATAGGTTGAGAGGAACTACGATAGCGAAATTTTCTAAGCGGGTGGTGGCGACGATCTAATGATCGGGCGCGGCGGGTTGGAGTCGATCAATTCACTTCCGGATGGGATATTGCGTCAATTCCTCTCGCAGCGATTGAGCCATATCTGCAAGCATAGAATTGGTCGCATGGAATTCCACGCAATAGACAACTTCTTCTTTTGTGGAAGGTGGTTTGCATTCAGCATCAAATTCGATCTTCACTCGTTTTCTCCAATGATTAGGTGAATTTAAGCGCGATATATTAACGTTGAATTGGCTTGATTACGCTCATGATTCCATGAAGTAGGTGAGCGTAATGGGGTTTCTTCCTTCAAGAGAGCATGGGCGATTTCAGATGTTTTCATATCCGGCCCGACCTGCGTAATGAATGAAATCTCAGCAATTCAACGTTCTGGGTTGCTTATTTGGCGCTCGCAAGCCGATCCAGGCCCTGCATGTAGGGTTTCAGCGCTGCCGGAATCGTGACGCTGCCATCGGCATTCTGATAATTTTCCAGCACGGCGACCAAGGTGCGGCCAACCGCCAGACCCGAACCATTGAGGGTATGCAATAGCGTGGTTTTGCCTTGTTCGTTACGGAATCGGGCTTGCATGCGACGAGCCTGGAAAGCTTCGCAATTGCTGCAGGAGGAAATTTCGCGATAGGTATTCTGCGCCGGGAGCCAGACTTCGATGTCGTAGGTTTTTGCCGCTGAAAACCCCATGTCGCCGGTGCAGAGTGCCATGACGCGATAAGGCAGTTCGAGTTTTTGCAGGATTTTCTCGGCATGGCTGACCAGTTGTTCCAGCGCGTCGTAGGAATGATCCGGATGCACCAAATGCACCAGTTCCACTTTGTCGAACTGGTGCTGGCGTATCAGGCCGCGGGTATCGCGACCGTAGCTGCCGGCTTCAGACCGAAAGCAGGGCGTATGCGACACAAATTTCAACGGCAGCGATTCCAGCGGCACGATGGCCTCGCGCACCATGTTCGTGATGGGCACTTCAGCGGTCGGAATCAGATGAAATTCAGGCAGGCCCTGTGCTTCGGCGCTGATTGCGCCGCCAGCATGCACGGCGAACAGGTCCTCTTCGAATTTCGGCAACTGGCCGGTGCCGCGCAGGCTGTCGCGGTTGACCAAATAGGGAACATAGGTTTCAACGTAGCCGTGCTCCAGGGTATGGGTGTCCAGCATGAACTGAGCCAGTGCGCGGTGCAGGCGCGCCAATCCGCCTTTCATCAAACTGAAGCGCGCGCCGCTGAGCTTGGCTGCGGTTTCGAAATCCAGTAAGCCGAGGTCTTCTCCGATGCTGACATGGTCTTTGATCATAAAGTCGAATGGCCGCGGTTCGCCCCAGCGCCGGATCTGTACGTTGTTGGCGTCATCCTTGCCTTCTGGAACACTGGTATGCGGTAAATTGGGAACTTCGAGCAGGATTTTCTGCAATTGTTCCTGAAGCTGTTCCAATTGCCTTTCTGCGTCTTTGAGCGCATCGCCGAGATGAGCGACTTCGGCCATGATCGCCGATACATCTTCACCTTTGCTTTTGGCATGGCCGATTTTTTTAGAAGCGGCATTGCGCTGTGCTTGCAATTCCTGGGTTTGCGTTTGAATTCTTTTGCGGTCTGCCTCTAATGCATTGAATCTATCCGCAGGAAACAAGTAGCCACGTTTAGCCAATTGTTGGGTGACGTTGTCCAGATCACTGCGTAATTGTTGAATATCTAACATGCAAACTCCAAATGGCCGGGGTCATTGAAAATCTATATTTTACCCTTTGACTGTTGATCCAAAGCGCGTAAATGCGCCAGTTTTTCCTGAATTTTCTGTTCCAGCCCATGGTTGGTTGGTTCATAAAAACTGATTTCGGGCATGTCGTCAGGAAAATACTGTTCGCCGGCAACGTAGGCGTCCGGGTAATCATGCGCATAGCGGTAGTCTTTGCCATAGCCGAGGTCTTTCATGACTTGCGTTGGCGCATTGCGCAGATGGATTGGCACGCGGCGGGATTGATCCTGCGCCGCCAAGGTGCGGGCTTTATTGTAAGCCAGATAAGCGGCATTGCTTTTCGGCGCGCAGGCCAGATACAAAGTGGCTTGTGCCAGCGCCAGTTCGCCTTCCGGACTGCCGAGGCGCTCATAGGTTTCACAGGCATCCAAAGCGATCCGCAGCGCGCGCGGATCGGCCAGGCCGATATCTTCATTTGCCATACGAATCAAGCGCCGAGCCACGTAGAGCGCGTCGGCACCACCGTCCAGCATGCGGCACAGCCAATACAGCGCCGCGTCGGGCGATGAGCCGCGCACCGATTTGTGCAATGCGGAAATCTGGTCGTAAAACGCATCGCCGCCTTTGTCGAAATGGCGGGTGTTGCGGGATAACGCATTTAGTACGGTGGTTTTATCGATGTGCGTCAGCAATGCGGCGCTGGCGGCGGTGTGGACTTGTTCGAGCAGATTCAGCAGACGCCTGGCATCGCCATCGGCAAACTCGATGATGACCTGCCGCGCTTCGTCGGAAAACTGCAAATTACCCAGTGCTTGCTGCAGGGCGCGTTCAAACAGTTGATCCAGTTCCTGTGACGGCAACGCAGTGAGCACATATACTTGGGTGCGCGACAACAGCGCGTTGTTGACTTCAAAGGATGGATTCTCAGTGGTGGCGCCAATAAATGTGATCAATCCTTGTTCGACATACGGTAAGAATGCATCCTGCTGTGCTTTGTTGAATCGATGGACTTCATCGACGAATAAAATGGTATGGCGTCCACTGTGCTGCAGGGTCAGTTGAGCCCGTTCGATGGCGGCGCGTATGTCTTTTACGCCGGATAAAACGGCGGAAAGCGATATGAATTCACAATCGAATTCAGTCGCCATGATGCGCGCCAATGTGGTTTTACCACTGCCGGGAGGACCCCAGAGGATCATCGAATGAGGTTTGCCGGTTTCGAACGCCAGCCGCAGCGGTTTGCCTGCACCGAGCAAATGCTGTTGACCTATGACATCTGTCAGCTTCTGAGGGCGTAGCTGTTCAGCCAGTGGAATATGCGATGGAGAAGGGGGAGGTGCGGATGAAAATAGGTCAGCATCACTCACTGATGACGTCCGCATTGGCCGGTGGTGTGAATGTGAACAGATCCGCCGGTAAGCTGGGATTCTTGTCCACCTCGGAGAACGCCAGCACCGTCGTTTGCCCAAAGCTGTCGCGCAGCGCCATGATTTTGAGGGTGCCGTCCGGTGTAAAGCCCATCTGGATGAATTCAAACACGCTTTCCTTATTTTTCGGAATGGCTTCTAGCCATTCGAGTTCATTCTGTACACCCAGTTCGGTCAGAATGAAGTTGTCTTCAATGGCACTGCTTCCTGCCAGAAGCGCGGCCGGGCTGCTGCCAATGGCAATGTTGAATTGACGTACCGTGACTTGGTTGAGATCCTGATCGTAAAACCAAACTAACTTGCCATTGCCAACGATGAGTTGTTCGTAGGGTTTGTCATAAGTCCAACGAAATTTTTCTGGGCGCTCGAACTGCATCGTTCCTTTGGATTCCTGCAATGTGCGGGCGCCTTTGTCATACAGGGTCTGCGTGAAATTTGCCCGGACGGTGCGGGTATCATGGATGAAGCTTTTCAGACTGCCAATCGCGGTCGCGCTTGCCTGCGATGCCATCAGGCAACCGGCCAGCAGCATAGAAAAGAGATAATTGTGGCGAATCATATTATTGTGCCTTAAAGTTGAGGTAGGAGCGCATGGAGTCGAATCCAGTCATTCACCGCGTGCGGGGGCCAGCACTTCGCGATTGCCGTTGCTTTGCATCGATGAAACCAATCCGGCGCGCTCCATTTCTTCGATTATTCTAGCCGCGCGATTATAGCCAATGCGCAAATTGCGCTGCACCAGAGAGATCGATGCGCGGCGTGTTTTGACGACAATGGCGACAGCTTCGTCGTAAAGCGGATCAGCTTCGCCGTCGGGTGATTTTTTTCCTTCCGTCGCGGCGCCGTTGTCACTGTCTTCGTCGCCGGTGCTGAGAATTTCTTCAATGTAACAGGGTTCGCCATGTTCTTTCAAATACTCAACCACTTTGTGCACTTCATGATCGGCGACGAATGCGCCATGTATGCGTTGCGGATATCCGCTACCCGGCGGCAGATACAACATGTCGCCTTGGCCGAGCAATGCTTCCGCACCCATTTGATCGAGAATCGTGCGTGAATCGATTTTGCTGGAAACCTGAAAGGCGATGCGGGTGGGAATATTGGCTTTGATCAGACCGGTGATGACGTCAACCGATGGGCGCTGTGTTGCCAGCAGCAAATGAATACCCGAGGCACGCGCTTTTTGGGCGAGACGCGCGATCAAATGTTCGACTTTCTTACCCGCCACCATCATGAGATCGGCCAGTTCGTCAATGACCACCACGATCAGCGGCAATTCGTCCAGATAATCTGGCTCTGCCTCGGCTGGATTCAGCGGATTCATCAGAGGCTCTTCTTTTTTGAGTGCTTCCTGGATTTTCTGGTTATAGCCGCTGAGATTGCGCACCCCGAGTGCTGACATGAGTTTGTAGCGGCGTTCCATCTCATTGACACACCAGCGCAGGGCGCTTGAGGCTTCGCGCATATCGGTCACGACGGGCGTGAGCAGATGAGGAATGCCTTCATAAACAGACAATTCGAGCATTTTCGGATCGATCAGTATGAGGCGAGTTTGCTCTGGTGACGTTTTGTAGATCAGGCTTAGAATCACTGCGTTGATGGCAACCGATTTGCCTGATCCAGTCGTTCCCGCTACCAATGCATGGGGCATTTTGGCAAGATCCGAGACGATGGGGCGGCCGCTGATGTCTTTACCCAGCGCAATCGTCAGCAGAGAAGCGGCATCAGCATACGCCTGGGAACTGAGAATTTCCTGCAGCCGCACGATTTGCCGCTTGGGATTGGGAAGCTCAAGCCCCATGCTGGTTTTGCCGGGAATCGTTTCGACCACCCGAATGCTGGCGACTGATAATGCCCGTGCCAGGTCTTTGATCAAACTGATGACCTGGCTTCCTTTCACGCCTATCGCTGGTTCAATTTCATAACGCGTAATCACGGGTCCAGGAAAAGCGGCGATCACCTTGACTTCGACACCGAACTCCTTGAGTTTGCGCTCGATCAGGCGAGACGTGAATTCAAGGGTTTCCTTGGAGAGCACTTCAAAATCCTTGTCAGGCTCGTCTAGCAGATGCAGGGGAGGTAGCGGAGAATCAGGCAAATCTGAAAACAGCGGCGTCTGCTTCTCCTTGACGATGCGTGGAGACTTGGCAATCGTCGTAGTGGGCAATTCAATGTGCAGTTGGTGAATGTCTTCAATGCGTTTTTTCTCATTTTCGACAATTTCATCGCGCATTCGCGAAGCGATGAGTCCAGCGAATTTATCCTGCCGGGTTTGCCAGCTATCTTGAATGAATAAACAGAAGGTTTCGATATTTTCGCCAATTTTTTCAACAAAGCGCACCCATGATAACCCAGTGAACTGACTGAAGCCGATAGCAATGAGTATCAGCAATGTCAACGTGGCACCGGTAAAACCAAGGATGCGCGACAGATAATAGCTGATAGTGTTTCCAAGCATGCCCCCGGGCATCAGCGGAAGGGATACATTGAGCGTATGAAAACGCAATGATTCCAGTCCACTGCTGGCAGCTAGCAATAACATGAAACCAGACGCTGAGAGCACCAGCGAATGACGGTCAAAAATGCCGGCTGCATCGATGCGACGGTAGCTCCAGGCCACGGCTGATAGAAAGAACGCTACCCACCACCATGCTGAGGCACCGAACAAGAAGAGCAATAAATCAGCGAGCCATGCTCCCACATGGCCGCCGGCGTTATTGATTTGGTTAAAATCTCCGCTGTGTGACCAGCCTGCGTCGCCTCGATGATAGCTGAAGAATATCAATATCAAATACAGCGCTGCTCCCGTCAGTATCAAGCAAATCGATTCCCGCAAGAGCCGCGCCACTCGGGGTGAAGAAGATTGACCGGTCGATTTTTTGGCCAACGGTCGATTGATTAAACACATGGGTATTGTATAAACCGTTCGTTTATCGGGTGGGGTGCAAAGAGAATACGTACAAATTTTTCAGAATGTCAGCTCATGCGCTTTACTCGTGAATCGAGAAACGCAATCGAAGTGTAATGCTGATTTTCCGATGGAATGGGCTGATGATATCAAGCCGATTGATGATCAATCAACCATCAGATCGTGATCGCGATAAGATCGCTGCTACGTGTGATTTATCCTTACTGGTAACTTCAGGCAACGTCGAGACCAGGTTTTTGCCGTTGCTTTTTGAGATGAGCAGTGCATCTTCTGCACGTTTGCATAGGTCTATTTTGCTGTCATTGTGTCCTAGCATCGTGATACCGATACTGGTTGTTATTTTTGTTATCGTGTGCTCTTTTTCCATTTTAGTGGAAATTTTTTTACGAATCGCTTCACAAACTTCCTTTGCTTCGGATAACTCGGTTTCAGGAAATAAAATGGCAAATACGTCCGTATCGATATGATAAAAAAGATCGGAGGTTCTGATATTTGTTTTGATGTCGGTGGAGATTCTCTTGATTAGATCGTTGGAATACTGACGATCATGTGAATTACTGAATAATTTGAAATGATCGATGTCGATGATTGCCACCGATAAATTACGGTGGTAGCGTTCACATCGCAAAATCTCGGTGTCAAGCTCACTTTCAAAGGCCTGCCGGTTTTTTTGTCCAGTAATGGGATCAATCAGGGTTTGGGTCAAAAGCGCTGACATGTCTATATTGGTTTTTTTGATCTTGATCACCATGACCGTCGAGCAAATGATCAATAATAAGGTCAGTCCACGATTAAACATTACAATGTTCATCGGCAAGATAATTCCGGGGGAATGATAAAAACCCACGATAGTCAGGACGATGGACAGTGCAGCAACGAAATAAGTAAATTGAATTCCGCTGATCCATAAGCTGGCGAATATAACTAATACATAGGGAGTGGCTGCTGCGACGCCAAGTGGCAAATGCAGATCGAAGAAAAAGATAAACTGCGTGGCAATTAATAAAATCAATCCATTGATTGGAATTGAACATTCTTTCAAGCTGGAAGCTGTTGTGAGAATTGAACTACGCATTTGTTTATATTAAGTCTTTATCAGATAGAGTAATTTATGCTGACATTAGGCGAAATTGAGAAACCTTTTTTTAAGCATATCTTGCATAAATAAAACAAATAACAGCGCAGTTATTATACCTATTTTTATTAAAAACATAGCTAAAAATTCATGAATATAAGCCTTTGAAATAAATTAAATATCTACTTTTATGATTCGTGTGCCAGCCAGCCGATCATGGAGAAACTGGTGATCTTGATCAAACAGCGCCCAAATAAATCCAGAACCAAAAATAAGCAAACTGATCAGGATAAGTTGAAAAGTTGATGCAAAACTAAATGGAAGTATCTGATCAATAATCACAAAAGAGAATATTCCAATTAATGTGCATAAAAAACGAACAATCGCTTGTTGCTTGCTAACTGGTTTTCCGTCATTTGAGATCAGGCGTATTTTCCAAGTCTGCATCGCTAACGTTTGTCCGCCATGCGTCCAGAACCATGTGAAATAATATCCCATGATTAATACGAGATAACATTGAAACAATGGTTTGAAAAATGGAGTGCTGGTATCGCTATAGATCAGGTGAAAGATTAGGCTGGCAATGAAGAGAATAGCCAAAAGAATAAATGTTTCGTAGATGAGGCATATGACCCGTCGCCAGAATCCAGGGATTGAGTATGTCATGTGTTTGAGTTAAATCAATATCGGTTGTTAACTTGCGTAATATAAATTCCGGCTGAGATTTTATATGGTAAGCGATGAGAGATAAATTAAATTTGTTTATTGATAACTATTATCGTTTACGTTATTATAGGATCTGTATAGTAGGGTGTAAAACCCATAAGTAAAATGAAAAAGATTAATCACCGTAGCGTTACTGTCAATGCCAGCGATCTGAAAAAATGAAAAAAGGCTAAGGGATGATTACTCATAATCATTTTTTAATGTTTATGAGAAACTCTTTGAAATGTAGCGAACCAGGTCGGGTGGAGCGGAATCGGAAAAGTGCGGTTGGTTTATAAATAATGAATGAGCATTTTAGGTTTTTTTCAAGCAGTCTGTCTGGGCGTAGTTTTTTTCAGTGTCACTTCAAAGCTGGCTAAGTCGTAATCACGTAATGCAATCACTAACTCATAAAAATGCTGAGTATTTAAGTTCAAATGAGCGCCTCATTTCAGTGCCTGGATTGCTGTTTGTTCTTTTGATACATGCCATCGTCCTTTATATTTTATGGAACCAGAAACTTCTTCCCAAGCCTGATCAAGTCGTTACCTTATTCGCGGAATTCATTTCAGCGCCGCCGCCGAGTTCTGAGCCACCAATGCCGAAGGCTGAACCTGCGCCCGTAAAGCTCCAGCCTTTAAAAAAACCTGTGGTCAAACCCAAACAAGAGCGGCTCGTTACAAAATCAACTTCACCTGTGAAACCAACGCATTTGGAGCCGTCCAAGCCGGATGAATCCATTGTCGAGAAAGCTCAAGAATCTCTGCCGGTGACTAATACTGCATTACCTCCACAAATGCCTGCAGCACCTATTACTTTGTCGTCAGAATTGTCTGTTTCTTGCCCAAAATTAAGTGCCCCTGCTTATCCCGCTATTTCCCGGAGAATGGGTGAAGAGGGTAAATTGGTGCTGCGGGTGGAACTGGATGAAAATGGGCATATTGATAATGCCAAAGTGATCAATAGCAGTGGATATGAACGTCTAGATTCTGCAGCGTTGACTGCAGTAAAGAGCTGGCAGTGCAATCCCTCAATTCGTAATGGTCAACCGGTACGAGCGGTTGCTTTACAACCTTTCAATTTTGTACTGCAAGGAAATTAGTTAATGGAACAAGGACTTGGTTTTTCGCACTTTCTATCCCAAATTGACGAAGTCGGGATGACCGTGCTTGCGCTGCTGTTATCCCTTTCTGTGGCGAGTTGGTACCTGATCATCACCAAAAGTATCGTCAACCTGATCGCGAAACGGCGAGCACAAGCCTTTCTCAAACATTTCTGGAGCTTTGATTCGCTTCATGCGGTTAATCTTGAATTTAAGAATGTGGCTCCTAATAATGCTTTTGCCGAACTCGCCAAGCTGGGGATAGATGCCGCTGCAGATTCTAAACTTCATAGTTCACATAAGTTGGCGGCTGCCGGCGGTACCAGTGAATTTTTGACACGAACCTTACGCAATGGGATTGATCAAGAAGCTACCCGTATTGAGAATGGACTTACTTTAATTGCCTCAGCAGGTTCTGCAGCACCCTACATTGGCTTGTTTGGAACAGTATGGGGCATTTATCATGCGCTGATTCAAATTGGACTGTCAGGTCAAGGGACGCTGGATAAAGTGGCAGGTCCCGTCGGAGAAGCTCTGATCATGACTGCCCTGGGTCTAGCTGTGGCTATTCCTGCGGTGCTTGCGTATAACGCTTTCGTGCGGCGTAACCGTATCTGGCTGGCGCAGTTGGAAGCCTTTGCGCACGACCTCTTCGTACTCATTACCGTTGGCGATGATAGTCATCATCAGCCGTCGACGCCACCGTTGCAATCATCGCCTTCAATTGCCGATCAAGAAGTAAATAACGCCGCCCTCGAAAGGAGATAGCGATGGGATTCGGGAGTATGCAAAATAATGGACGTCAACCTCCAATGTCGGAGATCAATGTGGTTCCGCTGGTTGATGTAATGCTGGTGCTGTTGATCATTTTTATCATTACTGCGCCATTGTTGACGCATTCGGTCAAAATTGATTTACCAAAAGCGGAAAGTAATCCCAATGCGATGCAATCCGAGCATGTCGAGTTAGCCATTCGTTCGGATGGCAGTCTCTTCTGGAATGGAGAATCGGTGATTTTGGAAAATTTAACCTCACGTTTTCATGACACTGCTCTGCAGTCACCTGCCACAGAATTACATATTCGGGCAGATAAATTAACGCATTATGAACATGTAGCTAAAATAATGAGTATTGCAGCCAAGGCAGGGATTACAAAAATCGGCTTTATCACTGACCCTTCAATATCTGCACCGTAAATCAGAAAATTGTCAGGCTGATATTCAAAGAAGAATAATTCGGTATTACCCAAAAAAGCGCTGAACAAACCCCTATGTTTTAGTCGACAGCATTTTCTAACTGCCGATAAAAACAAATTTCAAAGATGCTAAATTGTTCAGTGCCGCCTGTAATTGACCTGAAATCTATTACTTCAGCAAATTAAACAGCATTCTGACTGCCAGACCATATAACAATACGACAAAGATCGTTCGCAAAATAATGGTTTTAGTCGAATGGGTCAGTTGCGCCCCCAACGGAGCTGTCAGCATGCTGCCGGATACCAACCAAACAAGGGCCGGAAGATAGACATATCCTAAGCTGTGCTGCGGAAGCATTTCTTTTTGCACCCATCCAGTCGCGATATAGCCGAAGGTGCCAGCCATAGCAATAGGAAAACCGATAGCGGCAGCGGTGCCGATGGCGTGCTGAAGTTTGACATTGCAAAGTGTCAGAAAAGGCACTGACAACAATCCACCGCCAATGGCAACTAAGCTGGATAAAGCGCCAATGACGCTACCGGCAAGGAACAGGCCGACTCGGCCCGGTAATTGGAAAAGCGGGTTAGGGCGGAATTGCAGTGCCATTTGCGTGGCAGCGTAGAATATGAAGATGACAAAAATGATGCTTAAGAACTGACCTGTCAAGGAACTGACCAGCGCCGCTCCGCCGAGCGTTCCTATAAAAATACCTGGCGTGATATGCCTGACGATGGGCCAAACAACGGCGCCATGCCGGTGATGAGTTCGTAGGCTGGCGGCTGATGTGAAAATGATGGTCGCCATCGTGGTACCCAGCGCCAGATGGACGATACGATCAGCGGGAAAATCTTGTATGGTAAATAAATTGATCAGCACGGGAACAATGATGAGCCCTCCGCCGATTCCAAGCAGACCTGCAAAAAAACCAACAACAGCGCCTGTGAATAGATAAACAAGCCACCAATCCATCATGTATTCCTCCAGTTAAAATTGAATGAAGACATTACAAAAGGCCCAGTATGAATTGCCATTCGAAAGGATCAACGGGAGTAATCGATAAACGGTTGCCAGTCTGCAAAACCCGCATGCGTTGCAATTCGGGGTATTGACGCAATTCTTTGATAGTCACGAGGCGGGTTTTCCTCTGCAACGAGATATCGACATTGAACCAGCGCGGACTGTCTTTAGTAGCTTTGACATCGAAATACTTGCTTGCAGGGTCGAATTGAGTGGCATCCGGATAAGCGAGTTTGCTGATGACAGCAATACCGCGGATGCCTGCATCCTTGCAGCAGGAGTGATAGAAGAACGCCTGATCACCGATGCTCATTTGATGATGCATGAAATTACGCGACTGATAGTTGCGGATGCCTTGCCATGCCACAGTTTGCTTTGGGAGAGCGACGAAATCATCAATACTGAATTCATAGGGTTCAGATTTCATTAACCAGTAGCGCATGGTAAATTCAAAAGGAATTGTTTATTAAGGCCATCCGCGGGGTGAGAATTTTCTGCTCATTCCTCATGCACTTCAATTTTAGGTTATGATTCAGCATCAAAAATTTATTTTTCCAACCGGCTATTAACATTTTAATTCTTTTGAATTCTTTGGATAGCTATTTTAACTATTTTAACCATGAAAAATCTTTCTCTTTCAGATATCGCAGTTGAGCATTGGGTGCAGGGCGGTCCGGTTTCATTGAATGATTGGGTGGGCTCGGTGATCCTGATCGAAGTTTTTCAGGTAAATTGTCCAGGTTGTTTCATTTATGCTTTACCCAGAGCAGTCGATTTACATCAGCGCTACCATGATCGCGGCCTGATCGTCATGGGTCTGGCCACTGCATTCGAGGATTACGACAAAAATACCCTTGAGAATTTGCAAAAATTGGTGACATCAGGTGAAGTGATCGGCGAAACTTACAAAGCGCTCAATCAGTACGGTAAATTGGTTGAAGGCAAATTGACCTGGAACATACCGTTTCCGGTCGGTATGGATCGGGTCATCGAAGAGACCGAACCGGTTACTGACGAGCGGGTGCGACGTTACGCTCATGAGTATCTTCCTGAGTTCGAGAAGTATAGCGATGAGCAGCAATCATCGGTATTGCTGCAGGTGAAACATTATTTACAGCAGAAATCCCGGCAAGCAGTCACTTTCGAGCGTTTTGCCTTACAGGGAACGCCTTCATGCATTGTATTTGATCGTAATGCTCAGTTAAGAGATGTTTCCTTTGGGCAAATAGACTATAAACAAGCCATGATCGAGCACCTGCTGACAGAAAAGTAACTTCCTTGGTTTGGTTAGCCTCGAGTTTGAAACAACAGGTCACTTCCTGGATTTGATTCGAACTGCATGGATGAGCGCAGTAGTTCAACAGAATTCATTAATTCATGGGATTGAATATATGGGTTTGCAGTTCATGTTTCTGCAAGCACTTGATCGAGCCATTGTTCAAATGCTCCGTGGTGTGTTAATTCGTAGTGCCAGCATTGGAAGCCGAAACTTTTTCCGGTTTCAATATTTTGAGGCTGATCGTCGATATAGAAAGTATTCGATGGATGAAGCTGATAAGTATTGATCGCATGTTGATAGATGCAAGGCTCTGGTTTGAGAATGCCTACTTGATAAGACAATACGCTACGCTTGAAATAACCAAACTCTGGGTATGCCGTAAATATCCACGGGCAGTGGATTGCGTTGATGTTGGATATCAATAGTAGTCGATGATGTTTTTCAAGTCGCCGAACACAGCGCCACATAGGCTCATTAGGAGTAAAAATATGTCGCCAGGCATGATAAAACTCCTCCTCGGTCGCATCGCTTCTTAGAATATCGAGAGCCCATTTGGCATAATCAGCAGGATCGACCGAGCCCGTTTCCAGGGCGTCTTTCTGTTCGAGCACTTTATCAATTAATTGCAGGGGCTGATGGATGTGATCTGGAACGAGTCGAACCAATGAGGAATGAAAGTCAAAATCCAGTAAAACGCGACCAATATCGAATAAGAAAGTTCTGGAATTTGACGGCGACATCAGCATTCATGAAGGAATGATTGAAAAAAAGCCCCACTACAAAATAAAAAGGACAAGAGATCATATTCAAATCCCTTGTCCTATCGAAGCTCCCCACATATGCCGTCAGACCATCATCTTGAACCATAAGGTCCAAGGCGGTTGTTTCACGGATGCATCAGGCATCTCCACTAAAGGAGCGCACAACAGCATCACTAAAGTCCACAACCATTTTCCAGCAATTGGTTCAAAGATTATAAGCCTTAACAAACATCGCAGGGATTAACTCTACGTTACAACATCTTAAAAATTTATTGCTCTTTTTTGATCATTACTTCATCAACTTTCTTTTTTAATGAAACAATTCTACGCTTAAAATCCTCGATGTCAAAACCCGTCCCACTTCGAAGCATGAGCAATTCATGAGTAATGTTCAATGCAGCGACGATGGCAATGCGATCTGAGTCGATGACTTTGCCATCAGTCTTTACTTCCTGAATTTTTTTATCGAGATAGGTGGCTGCCAACTGAAGATCTTCTTGTTCATGCTCGGGACAGGTAATGCAGAATTCTCGACCCATGATGATTAAGTTTAACGTTTTGTTAGTCATTATTGGGCAATTTTAGAAGAAGTGTTTCAAGTCGATCAGCTGCAATATGGATTTTTTCATTGAGTTTCTCATTCTGAGCGAGAGTATTTGCAAGCTCTCTGCGCAATTTATTATTTTCTATGCAAGTATCCTGATATAAACGTAATAGCAAAAAAATCTTTTTTTCGAGAGATTTCAGTTCTGATTCCATAGATAAACTATCACAAGTTTTGATTAGAGAATAACCGCATCCTCGTATTTATAGTTCTGCCAGACGTCGTGGGGACATCTCTGGTTGGCCGAAAAAAATAATAATTACGTGATATTACAATTTTCTGTGGGTGCCATCGCAATAAGGAGCGTTACTGGTTTTTTTGCACGTGCATAGCCAGGCCGTTTTATCTTCAGTGACATTAAATTTTTTTGGGGTAAATTGTGTGTTTTTATGAGACCCATCACAAAAGGGCTGTGATTTACTCTGGCCACATGTGCACCAGAAGTAATCTTTTCCAGCTTTTAATTCAACTTCGATGGGTGAAAATGATTGTGTTGTATTTGATGATTGATTCATGATTGCTGCCCCTTTTGCTGATTGCTGAGTATCCCTATATTTGTTTTGGATTTAGTCATTTACGATTTTAAGTATACTCAATTATGGTTTTTAAGAAAAAATAATTCGGTGCGCACATCGCATCCCTTGGCTGGTTTGATAACAATCATTGATACTGATTAACCATGCTTTTTTTATACGAATAAACGCAGTGCGCTTGAGCTGCCAGCCTGTATGTGGTTTTTTTTCATTGCCGACTGAATTTCAACCAGTTGCTGTTTACTTTTTTGTATGCCGCTCTCACTTAAAGGAACGCGATTGTCGTCTACTAAGATACCGCCCAGCGTGTTGGAGAAAATTTTAGCCAGATGGGTCATTTGATCGAACACTCTTTCTCCGTGGGCAACGCGAGGAACATCAAGCAGGAAAGTAACGCCGTGAGTGGTCAGGGATTTCATGTTTTCCGGCAGGAATTGAGAGGACTCGTAATTACTCAGCGTGAATAGCACATGACTATTTTCGTCTCGATATTTAAAGACTCCATCGGATTCGAGTCTAAAACCAGATGCTTCCGCTAATGCACGGATCTTAGTGCCCACGAATGCGCCATCATCTTTACTGATGATATTAATTCCGATCATGACATCGACGTCAGCACAAAATTTATCCAGCAATACAGCCTTATCGTGGGTGCTCACAATATCCGGACATTCCGCTACCGCATGCACCTGCGAAGCAAAATCCTGTACCAAATCGCGAAATTTCGATAAATTGACTTCACTGATCGGTCCGGCTCGATCGGCAAGTTGCAGACACCCTTTCAGAAGCAGATAACCATCGCTATCGACATTGCTTTCGTTGGTAATTTCTTCCCACGGTTCGTTTTTTTGTCTCTGGCCGAGCCAGCACACCGGTTTGCTGAAATCGAATTTTCGTTGTAGCAACTTCGCGATATGAGTATTTGGGATAATCGCCTCGGATCGGATGTTGACGATGTAATTGGTGATGTTGTCATAATCCAAGAGTGGCGAAGCGTTCGAGGTATGGGCTGATAGATTGATCGTGCTGCTCGGGTGAGCGCTGGGCGGGACGAATACTTTTTTGGTCTCAGGGGAAGCGGTAAAAGTATCATTCGATTCATGAGATTCAGCGGAAGATTCGGAAAACTCGGTTTTATTGAACTTGGGCTCAACGCGGTGTGGAATGTCGTCAGAATGCTTCGGATCTAACAGGATATCGTTGTGGTCGTAGTCGAATGCGGCTTGAATCTTTCGCCGGTACCGCTGTTGCTGCAACCAGTTAAAGATTGCCACACCAGCAACGACGATCACGCCGATGATAATCAGACTGAGCTGCAAATCACTCATATTGTTCAGTATATCCATGTCATCTCCTAAAAATACCTTGATGTAAAGCTCCGCAAATTAGATCATGTCAGATTTATGGGATCACTGCCCCTTTAGGTCACTTGCTCAATCTGTTGGCCGATTTTGATGGCATCTGAAATGTCAACAGTGACTATCCTTGATACGCCTTGTTCCTGCATAGTGACGCCAATCAATTGCTGCGCCATCTCCATCGTAATTTTATTATGACTGATGAACAAGAATTGAGTATGTGCCGACATATTTTTCACCAGTTCGCAAAAACGATTGGTATTGCTGTCGTCGAGCGGCGCATCGACTTCATCCAGCAGGCAGAAGGGAGCGGGATTAAGGCGAAATAATGAAAAAATCAATGCCAATGCAGTGAGCGCCTTTTCACCGCCAGACAGCAAATGAATCGAACTGTTTTTTTTCCCGGGGGGTTGGGCCATCAATAATAGGCCTGCATCGAGTATCTTGCCGTCACACAGCTCAAGCTTGGCATGACCGCCACCGAAAATGACCGGAAAAATTTCACTTAAATATCGATTGGCTCCATCGAATGTCTGTTGAAGCAGTAATTGTGTTTCCCGGTCAATTCGTTGAATGACATTTTCCAATGTGGCAATCGCGGCGGTCAGATCTTCCACCTGAGCCACTAATTCGGATTGCCGTGATCGGGCATGGTCGAGTTCTTCAAGTGCAGCGAGGTTTACTGGACCCAATCCGATAATTTGTGCATTGATGCGATTAATTTCCGATTGCAGACTGGTGATGTTTTTCTTCCCGATTAAAGCCGACAGGCTTTCCGTGTCGACGGCGTGAGCGCTGATGAGTTCATCAAACTGGTTAACCGTGATGGTGGCCGCCTGCTCCCTTAGCCGGGCCTGGTTGATCTCTTCGCGTAATGCGTAAGATCGCTGCTCGGATGTCATTCGCAGGCTTTCAATTTCGCGTAAGGAGCTGGCGGTATGTTCTGCTTCCTGGCGTATTGTGCGTAGGGCTTCCTCGATGGAGACGCGTTTTGTTCGAGCCGATGCCAATAACTGCTCGAGCGGTTCTGGCTGTAAGGCATTTTTTTCTTTCAACAAGGTATCATATGCTTCGATCAATTGTTGCGACTCTTGATCGAGCGATAGAATTTTTGATTCTATTTCACCGATCTTGTTGATACACGTGTCGATCTGAAAAGAAGCCTGTTGCATATGCTGGGACGATTCTCTCTGGCGCAACCGTTGAGCATTGACGGCTTGATTCGCTGACTCCCATGCATGCTGAGCCTGCCTGATCAATTCCTGCTGAACGTTGGCTTGCTGCTGGCATTCCAGCGATTTGGCTGCCGCAGATTGTTGCAGGAGCTGTTCGGTTTTCAATGCCTGTTTGATTTCTGTCAATTCAGTGTCGATTTGACGGGCTCGGTGAAGTGTGCGTTCATTTATCTGGGTGAGCCTGACGATGTCCAATTGCAGGTCGTGGCGTCGTTGCTGGAATTGTTTGTGCTTATCGCGCGACTGATTGAGTGCTTCCGTGATCATTTTCGTGTGACGCGCCATATTTTCCAGCTCAGCACGATGCTTATCAAGTTCAGACTTGCATCGCTTGATTTCGATTTCAAGATTCTTGAGTTCTTGTTGCCTGGATAACACGCCGTGCAGTTGAGATGACGGGGCATAGAAAGTCACACTCGAGCGAGTGATCAGATGACCCTGACGAGTCACGAATGTGTCTCCCACATTGAGTGACAGTCGATTGCCGAGGGCTTCCTGCACAGTATCGATCGCATAGACACATCGTAACCAATCATCCAGCACAGCAGCGATATCCGGTTGATTGGCCGTAATAAGATCAATTAATGCCGGGTATTCGAATCCGGTGGCAGGCTCGGATGAAAGAATGGTTTGACTGGCCTGGGGTTTTTCAAAAATGGCCCATTTTCCCGCTGGAAGATCATCAATCCAGTCCTCTAACACATTCAGATGCTCAAGCTGGATACTGTTGAGGCGTTCTAGCAGGACTGCTTCGAGTGCCGTTTCCCATTCGGCATGAATCTCTATGTTTTGCCAAAGCCGGGGCAGGCTATTCAATTGATGATGATTCAGCCAAGTAGCGAGATTCTGATTGTCATCCAGTTTTTGCTGCAAATTTCTCAATGCATTGAAGCGAGCGGTTGCTTGTGACAGCGTGTGCTGTATCGTTTGGGATTGTTGGGAAATATGCTTGTGCGACTGATTTACACCAGACAATCGCTGCTCCAGATCGTTGTGCTCGAGAGCCAGCGTCTCTAGAATTCGCGCAGTCTCGTCCATTTCCAGGGTGAGTTCACTTAATCGGGTTGAATCGATTGCATCAAGCTCATTGTGTTCTTTTATCAAGCGTGCGTTCCGCGTTTCAAGCTGCTGAATGTTTTTTGCGGCATGCGCCTGATGGCTGGTTTCGAGCTGGCCGGTTTGTTCAAGCATGAGCAGGTGATGTCGACGCTCGGCAAGAATTTCTTGGCGTTGTTGCAATTCAGCTTCCATGTCAGGCAGTTTATTGTTTTCCTCTTCATTTTGTTGGATGCACTGCTCGTAGGTGGCTTCAGCTTGATCTTTTTGTTGTTTCCAGCGATGCAAATTTTCGATGGAATCATTCCTGATTTGCTGATTGTTTGCTGATCGAGCATCAATTTCCTGGATCTGCTGAGCCAAGCGCTCCATCGTCGTATTGAGGAAGTTTCTTTCTTGCTCCAGCCGGCCGAGATCAGCGTCTATGCCATAGAGTTGTCCTTGTGTCTGCAATAATTGCTCGGTGATGGCATATTCACTGGTGCGGGTATTTTCATATTCCTGTTCAGCCTGATGCTGGGTTGAAAGTGCAATGTCCAGTTCGGCATTGAGTCGCTTGATTTCTTGTTCAGCTTCGTTGCGTTGATGCAGAGCGTCGGTTTTGCGTTGAAGCCAAAGTAGCGACTGCGAATGATGTAATTTGTCCTGTAATGATTGATAACGTGCGGCAATCTCAGCCTGAGTGGCCAAGTGCTCGAGTTGGGCTTCGAGTTCCCGGCCGATGTCTTCCAGTCTGATCAGGTTCTTGCGAGTTTCGAGAAGCCTTGACGAGGTCTCTTGTCTCCGTTCACGATATTGGGTTATTCCAGCCGCTTCTTCAAGAAAACTTTTTAGTTCCTGTGGCTTGGCATCGATGATGCGAGAGATCATGCCTTGTTCGATGATCGCATAACCCCGTCCGCCAATCCCAGTTCCCAGAAACAGGTCAGAAATGTCCCGCCGACGTACCTGGAGATTGTTGATGTAGTAGCTGGAAACACCATCTCGCTGAAGGACGCGCTTGATCGCGATTTCGGTGTACCTGGCCCATTGACCAGTAATTTTGCTGGATTGATTGTCGAAGACAATCTCAATACTGGCGCGGCTGACTGCTTTACGTTGATCGGATCCGGCAAAAATGACGTCTTGCATCGAATCACCCCGCAATGCCGAGGCTTTGGATTCACCGAGAACCCATCGAACGGCATCAATGATATTCGATTTTCCACAGCCGTTCGGGCCCACGATACCTACCAAATCGTGAGAAACCGGGATAACGGTTGGGTCGACAAATGATTTGAAGCCGGCAAGTTTGATATGGGTTAAGCGCAATTTTTTGTTTATCAGATAAGATGGTTATAATGAATAATATCAGTGAGAAACCTGATTGCCATTGATTGCGACGGTTTAATTTTAACATGAGTATGAATAATGACGAGCAAGCCTAACAAGATACTTGAAACATTTCCGAATCCTTTTACCGATCGGGATTACCATATTCATATGGAAATTCCGGAGTTCACTTGCCTATGTCCGAAGACGGGGCAGCCGGATTTTGCTACGCTGATTCTTGATTACATTCCAGATAAAAAATGTGTCGAGCTCAAGAGCCTCAAATTGTATATCTGGTCTTTCCGCAATGAAGGGGTATTTCATGAGGCTGTCACCAATACTATACTGGATGAATTAGTGACCACGCTGAAGCCACGTTATGCGCGATTGATAGCAAAATTTTATGTGCGTGGAGGAATTTTTACGAATGTGACGGTGGATTACCGGAAGAAAAACTGGAAGCCAAAACCGGCAGTTTCATTGACGGGCTTCGAAAGCCAGTCGAATGTTCGGGAATGATAAATTAGGAAGTACATGAGCTATGAAAAATAATTATATGATTATAAATAGTATTTAATTATTTCTTGTTTATTTCATCGAAAAAAATTGTTTGCAAACCTCAGAATTTTGTATATCCTGTCAACCAGTGTATAGACAAAATGTGAATTATGTGAATGATTTATAAAAGAAATACTCTAATTTCTTTACTGATGTCATTACTTTTCGGTGCTTGCTTATTCATATCCATTACTGCATCTGCTACTCAATTACCGCAAGATGATCATCAATATGAAGAAAATTTGTTGGATCGTATCCGCAACGGATTTTCACTAGCACTACCGACAAACAGTAAAGCAATACGCAAAATCGAAACGCCTTTCACCCGAAGACCAGAAACGCTCAACCGCATCATTCAAAATAGCGAACGCTATTTGTACTATATCGTGGAAGAAGTTGAGCGTCGCGGTATGCCGATGGAAATTGCGCTGATTCCTGTGATTGAGAGTTCATATGATCCCTTGATCAAGTCGAACAGTAATTCCACTGGGCTATGGCAATTTATTCCTGAAACCGGAAAACTCTTGGGACTTGAACAAAATGTCTGGCATGACGACCGGCGGGACATTGTGGCTTCAACAGAAGCTGCTCTGGATTACTTTCAATACCTTTATAAGCGTTTCAATAATTGGATGTTGGCGATCGCTGCCTACAATATTGGTGAAGGTACTGTCGGTAAGGCGCTTTCTAAAAGTGCTCACAAAGGAAGGTCGAGCGACTTTGATCATCTGAATTTGCCAACCGAAGCTAAACATTATGTTTACAAGCTGCTGGCCATTAAGGATATCATCGCGAATTCAAATAAATATGGCGTGCGACTTCGACAGGTACCCAATCGACCGTATTTTGAGAAAATAAAGCTGCATGACCCCATTGATATCTCCCTCGTAACACGCCTCGCAAACATCTCCGAAGTCGAATTCACCGCACTGAACCCTGCATACAATCGGTATGTGATCAAAGTGCAGAATGAATCTCGTACGTTACTGCTTCCCCGGAATAAGAAAGAAGCTTTCGTGAAAAACCTGGAAACTTTTCAGGATCCGCGGGTTTCCTGGCAGATGTATCATGTCAAAAAAGATGAAAGCATTCGAGAGATTGCCGAGCGATACAACACTACTGTCAAGCAGTTGAAAACCATCAATGGCATAGCACGTCATAAAAATCTGACGTTGGGACAAAAAATCCTGGTTCCTCAAGCCATTGCAGAGGATATGGCAGTTAATGACAAGAAAGACAATAGATTAGACAAGTACGCCAGTGTGCATATCGTCAGGAAGGGCGATACGTTGTATGACATTGCCCGAAAGTATGGAACGACAGTGAAAAAAATCAAACGGTGGAATAGCAGTGATGATAATTTATCAATCGGTCAGAAACTCGTAATTACCAAGAGTTAAGCCATTCATGAATTGGTGTTCTGTCGTTGGGGAAGGAACGATTAGTTAAATCTTTTTGAGAAACTCAATTGCCCAGTTGACGCCAAATCCAGTTACTTCGCTATCAACAGCCCCCAGGCCTTCCTGATGACGACTGGCTGACAAGTCCATATGAAGCCATGGCGTTTCATTTACGAATCGTCGTAAGAAGCAGGCTGCAAGGATGTGATCTATTTCTGCATCCAGCTTGCATTGCTTGATATCGGCGACAGGACTTTCGAGCTCCTCGTCATAATCGGCATCCATTGGAAAAGCACATACGCGTTCACCACTTTCATTCCCTGCTGCGATGGCTTTGGGTAATAAATCAGTTTGATTGCAGAAAATTCCGCTATAGCGCGATCCGATGGCAGTTTGCATACTGCCGGTCAATGTTGCAAAGTCTATGATCAGATCCGGCTTAAGTTTGGCAGCCAACGTAAGTGTATCCGCGAGAACCATGCGGCCTTCTGCGTCGGTATGGACAACCTCGATTGATAATCCATTCAGCGTTGAAATGATATCGCTCTGATTGTAAGCGGTTGGGCTGATGTGGTTTTGCGCTATTGCAAGCCAGCAATCTATATTGATGGGAAGTTCAGCGCGGGTCGCGGACAATAATATACCCAGCGCAACAGCCGAGCCATTCATATCTTCATGCATTCCCTGCATGTGGCGCGCGGGTTTCAAATTATGTCCTCCGGTATCAAAACAAATGCCTTTTCCGACAATGGCGATGTTTTTTTGCTGTGCAGCGTGATTTTTGCAGTGATACTGTAGATGTACTATGGCTGCATCATCTGAATTGCTGCCTTGTGCAACTGCCACAAACGCGCCGGCGCCGATATCCTTCAGTTTGGTTAGATCAAATTCCTCAAATTTCCATCCTTCGTTGTCGGCAAGCTTGCGGATTTGCCGACGATATGTTTTGGGTGTTAGTTCGTTGGCCGGCAGGACAGTAAGACCCCGGGCTAATAAATTACCTTCGGCCAGTGCGCGTTGCAATGTGAAATTCTGTTCATCTTGATACCCATACAGAAAAATTTTTGCCAAGGAGGTTCTGACAGGCTTGTTTTTTCTGACCGGCAATGCAGCGCCGTTGATCCAGGCGACATACACGCTCAATTCCGAAAAACTTTTCCTCTGATGCGTGGTGCCATATACGGTGATATGAATTTCTGAAGGGTTTTCAATCAATAATAATTTAAGCGCTTTGCGAATACACGTCTGCTGGGAGAATACCGGTTCATCGGTATCGACCATGATCCAACTGCAAAGCTCCCCGTTTGCAAGATTTGCGCTGACTGGCGTGCGACTGAGTTCAGTCAGTATCATGTTGCGCCGCTCGAGTAATTTTTCTAATGAATCTTCGCCAGGAACGTTATATTTCTTGGGTATTTTTTCTAATTTAGGTAGTACGACGAGAATATAAGGTGTTTTAATGGATTGATCGATAGATGATGAATTCTGGAAAAGTGATGCCAGCATTGATAGCTTTCCTGTCTAGTAGTATTTTTTGAATGACAACAGTGGGAGCCATTGCGTAAGAATGATATTGTCAATAAATGTTGTGCTTCTTGCTATTATATACGTCTTATTTGCTGTATGGCTGATATAGCTTCAACGGATGAGCTTATTCGGTATATCACGAAGGAATCATTAAAAGGATGCGACAATATCTCGAACTGATGCAGCATGTCATTGATCATGGATCTCAGAAAACAGATCGCACGGGTACGGGTACGCTTTCAGTTTTCGGTTACCAGATGCGTTTTGATCTGAATGACGGTTTTCCTCTGGTGACGACCAAAAAGTGTCATGTAAGATCGATCATTCATGAACTGCTGTGGTTCTTGCGCGGTGATACAAATATTGCGTATCTGCACCAAAATGGCGTTTCAATATGGGATGAGTGGGCTGATTCACAAGGAAATCTAGGCCCCATTTATGGTCATCAGTGGCGCGCCTGGACTGCTGCGGAAGGGATATATGTTGATCAGCTACGGCAAATTATCGAACAAATCAAGGAAACACCTGATTCCAGGCGCATGGTGGTTTCAGCATGGAATGTAGGAGATCTGCCGAAAATGCGTTTGATGCCCTGTCATGTACTGTTTCAATTTTATGTTGCTGACAACCGGTTGTCATGCCAGCTCTATCAACGCAGCGCTGATATTTTTCTCGGCGTTCCGTTCAATATCGCCTCCTACGCGTTATTAACATTAATGATCGCTCAGGTTTGCAACCTCATTCCTGGGGATTTCGTGCATACCTTGGGAGATGCACATCTGTACTCGAATCACATCGAACAAGCCCGTGAGCAATTATCACGTAAACCCAGGCCATTGCCTACCATAACATTGAATCCTGACATTGAGGACATACTGGATTTCAGATTTGAGGATTTTACGTTGGAGAATTATGAACCTTATCCGGCAATCAAAGCACCGGTGGCGGTATGACACTCCCGCGGATATCCTTACTTGTAGCGATGGCCAAGAATCGTATCATCGGTCAAAATAATCAACTACCTTGGCATTTGCCTGCTGACCTGAAGCATTTTAAATCCTTGACAATGGGTCACGTCATCATCATGGGGCGAAAAACCTATGAATCCATCGGTAAATCGTTACCGGGCCGCACCAATATCGTTGTTACTCACCAGCATCAATTTAATGCGCAGGACGCAATGGTCGTGCATTCCATCGATGACGCACTCAAGGTCAGCGAGGAGCAGGCCTCTGTCAGTGAAATTTTCGTGATTGGAGGAGAGCAGTTATATCGGCAGACACTACCCATTTGCCAGCGTATCTATATCACTGAGATCCAGAGAGATTTTGCAGGAGACACCGTCTTCCCGGAGTTTGATCAGGCTAACTGGCAGGAGACAGAACGTATCCAGCATGTCTCAGAGAGCGGTGATTTGCAATATCACTTTGTGATATTGGATCGAAGGAAGCCCTATGTTAAGAATCTCACGCCTAAACACACTTTAATTGATGACTGAAGAATGCTGACGATGGTGAAAAATCATTTCACCATCGTCAAATGTAACTGAGCAGTTGAAAGCAACGTGAAAATTTATATCACTTTGACATCAGGGAGCGGGAAGCCGTTAAAATTGCTGGCGTACGCTGTTGTATAGGCTCCGGCGTTCGGAATATAGATAAAATCACCTTCCTGCAGATCTTTCGGAAGCATGACATCATGCATCAAAATATCGACTGAGTCGCATGTGGGGCCGGCAATAGACCAGGGAATGTCGGCGCCTTTTCGATCGGTCAGAATTTCATAACGCAAACCTTCAGTCATTTCTATTACACCACCAAACATGCCTGCGTCCCAGTACATCCATCGCTTGCCATTCCGGGTTGCGGTGCCGACCACGCGGCAGACGAAATAAGCAGAATCAGATACCAGATACCGGCCGGGTTCAGCCATGACACGAATACTGTCTGGCAAATCTGCAATTGCTTCATTGATGACATCAGCGATGGTTTCAATCGAAGGAATCGGTTTGGTGTGGCGTACCGGATAACCTCCGCCGATATTCAATAATCGTGGGTTGAGTCCGGCATCCTGCATGTTCGCAAACACTTTTTTCGCCCGTTCGATACCGACTCGCCAGTTTTGCGGGTTGCGGCATTGTGAGCCGACGTGGAATGTAACTCCCGCCAAATCAGCGTCTAGTTTGACTGCTTCATTGATGATTTCATTGATATCTGCAAGGTGGGTGCCAAATTTTCCTGCGAGTGGCCAATCACTGCCGATATTCGGTGTATCAATGCGCAGATACATTTTTGCATCCGGTTTGACACTCACAATCTTTCTTAATTCTTCAACACTATCAATAACATACCATTCGACCCCATGGGCTGCGGCATACTCCAGGTAAGCTCTCGATTTCATGGGGTTACTATAAAATACCTCGGCGGCTGGCACGCTTAATTTCAAGAGCATATCAAGCTCAGCAATGGATGCAATTTCAAAGCTGACGCCTTCTTGAATGAGTGTTTTGAGCACGCGGTGATCAGGATTGGCCTTCACGGCGTAGTGCGGATGAACTCGCGGCATCGCAGCTTTGAATCGTCGGGCTTTTTGCCGGATGATACTGCTATCAACCAGTAAGAAAGGGCGTTGATAGCCTTTTTTTAAAGCATTCTGAACATGCTTGAAATTCAGGCTGACTTCTGGGTGGGAATCGAATAAAACTTCGAGTTGATCAAATTTGGGAAGTGTAGAAGAAATTGTACGCATTTGAGTTTTCCTTTTAAATGACTACGTTTCAGGAATATGGGCGTTGACTGAATCAACCGAAGCAAAATAGTTCTTGGTGCCTTTCATGATGACCTCCTTCTGGTGATGAAGATTGCATGTTTCTGTTTGCTCGCATTATAGACTGCATTGCGGGCAAATCAAGTATTTTTTTGAGTTACCGCTGAATTTTTTTTTCACAGTTATAGCTCATTAAAAACAACGTGTTGGGTAATAATTTTTTCTGGTGAATTTGACGGTATTTTCGCGGGAAAGTTTATAGGTAGAAAATAAATTATGCAGAGGGAAAAATGGGCATTTAACCAATCAGTTTAATCAAAAGATCGAGGTTCCTGAATTTTTTGGAGTTTTTAATGCCATTGTAAGCGAAGGTAGCCTTCTTTTTTTTCATTGAAAGAAAATTGGAAAACATTTTCGCCACGGTGAATGGGATGCTCATGGGCAACAGGTTTGAAAGGGCCGGCGGCGGAAGTCGATTCCTCAATTTTCAGAATGCTGGCTCGAGGCGAGAAGATTTTAAGCTCAAATTGATCAGTGTCGACTTTGCGCAGCATGGGAGCGAAGGGCTTGGCCAGCGGTTCTCCGATAAAAACACCCTGTCCAGGCCAAGCAACGCTTTTCCAGTACGCTTCAATGGCCGTGGCGCCGGTGGCATAATAAAACATTGCAATCACTGCCGATGGAAATTTTTGAGGATAGCTGCAAGGCTCGACCACCGTGCCATAACTTGCTGTCGCGCCTGCCTCCAGCCAGCGCAAGCTGCTCATCTGACGGGAGTTGGTCAACATGCCGCCCGCAGAGGTCAAATGATCTGCCAGCGCTCCCGGTAAGAAATTGAGCGATTGCAACATATTGACTTCAGGCAGGCCCGTAAAATAATAAAGCACATCGCGACGATTGGAAATCACATCAGAATCGAGAAGTTGCACAGCAAAAACACCGAGGAATTCTTCCGCCGCCATTTTAAAGCCATTGGAACGGCTGTTGCGCGCCCTGTCCGATGTGCTCAGCAAGTAAGCGGTGCCATCTGGAAAACTATGATCAGACGCAACACCCCGGTCAATAAGCTTTTTAACGTGTTCAAACGATAAGCCCGCAAGCATCATCGCTGGCCGTATCTGGTGATCATTAGCAGGATAGCGGCTGGGTGAATTGAAATAAGGATTCGGAGCAGTCGGCGCACATTGCTTGGAACAGAATTTCTTGTCAAACCCGAACGCCAGGGCGGATGTCAATGACATACAGCCGACCCGGTAAGGTTCTGTCCAGGCTACAGCGTAGGCTTGAATATGACTGCGCGTACGTTCGTCGATGATGGTTTTGAGTTGCGAGAACTCCCTGGCGGGAAGAATGCGACGACCGGGTGGAAATCGAAGATGGATCACATTCTCGTCAGGAATTTTTCGGATTTTCTGATAATAATGACCCACCTGCCGGGACAAAGGATCGGCGTCATTGACAATCAGTGCAATATCTTCCGGCGTGAAGCCAGTGTGTGGTAGTGAGATATGTTGTTGTGCTTCGGCATGGAATGCCATGAGAAAAAACAAGAGGCTAATGAAGGCAATAAACCTTTGCAGTTTTGTGCTCATGTCAGCCTTATCGCGTTGCTCGGCATGCATTAAATTTTCGGTAGCGTTACGCCATGTTGCCCTTGATATTTTCCGCCACGATCCTTATAGGAAGTTTCGCAGACTTCATCCGATTCAAAAAATATCACCTGAGCGACACCTTCGTCGGCATAAATTTTGGCAGGAAGCGGAGTAGTGTTGGAAAATTCCAGTGTAACGTATCCTTCCCATTCCGGTTCGAAGGGCGTGACATTGACGATTATTCCACAACGCGCATAGGTCGATTTGCCCAGACATATCGTCAGAACATTACGGGGAATCCGGAAATATTCGACCGTACGCGCCAAGGCGAATGAATTCGGCGGAATGATGCACACATCACTTTTGACGTCGACAAACGAATTCGAATCAAAGTTTTTGGGATCGACGATGGTGGAGTTGATATTAGTGAACAATTTGAATTCGTCCGAGCAGCGGATATCGTAACCGTAACTCGAGGTGCCATAGGAAACGATGCGCTGATCATTTTTGTGACGGATCTGATCGGGCTCGAATGGCTCTATCATGCCGTGCTCCAGTGCCATTCTGCGTATCCATTTATCTGATTTGATCGTCATGTCAATTGGTCTTTCTAATCATTTTCCATAATGATCTTGGCGAACAATTCCGAGTGATCTTCGGAAAATTCCGCAACCTTGACGGCGACGCGCCGCGCGATCAACCGGTATGTTTCTGCGATGTGACCCTCGGGTTCTGCGACGACGCTCGGTTTGCCGGCGTCGGTATGCTCACGGATGCGGATATCCAGCGGTAACGCGCCGAGGAATTCCACTTGGTAGTCCTCGCACATTTTTTTCCCGCCACCCGTTCCAAAAATAGGTTCGGTGTGTCCACATTGAGAACAGGTATGGGTGCTCATGTTTTCGACGATGCCAAGAATCGGTATCCCGACCTTTTCAAACATTTTCAGTCCCTTGCGGGCATCAAGCAAAGCAATATCCTGCGGCGTGGTCACGATGACGGCCCCGGTCACCGGTATTTTTTGCGCGAGCGTCAACTGAATGTCACCCGTGCCCGGCGGCAGATCGACAACGAGATAATCGAGATCTCTCCAGTTGGTGTCATTCAGTAATTGCTGTAAAGCCTGGGTGACCATCGGGCCGCGCCAGACCATGGGTGTTTCCACATCGATCAGCAATCCGATCGACATTGCTTGAATTCCATGCGCGATAACCGGTTCCATAGTTTTACCATCGAGCGATTCGGGGTGATGGGTGATACCCAGCATCTGTGGTTGCGACGGACCGTAGATGTCGGCGTCCAAAATACCCACCGCTGCGCCTTCTGCGGCAAGTGCAAGCGCAAGGTTGACGGCAGTTGCAGATTTTCCGACACCTCCTTTGCCGGATGCGACAGCAATGATATTTTTCACGCCAGGAATCAATTTGACGCCTTTTTGCACGCTATGCGGAATGATTTTGCTATTCACTGTCACAGCAATCTTGCCAATGCCGGGTACTGAAGCCAACGCATCGGTAATCTGCCGTTGGACATCATTTTTAATACTATCGGCGGGATATCCCAACGCAACGTCGACAATTACGTTGGCCTGGTCGATTCGAATGGCTTGAATTGCCTTTGAACTTACATAATCCTTGCCGGTCGTTGGATCGATTGTGTGCTGCAGGATTGCCTGAATCTGTTGCTCGGAAATGGTCACTACGAAACTCCTTTTTACGGCCGCTTAACGGTAAAGAATTTAATTCAGAGATGGTAACAAATATCAGGAACCGATACACAGTTTGTTACAATTAGGGTTATTTAATCCTTCCTTGGCGCGTCAATAATTAATGAATAAGCGAAAAATTCTGGTCACCTCTGCATTGCCCTATGCCAACGGCAGTATTCATCTAGGGCATCTGGTCGAGTATATTCAAACGGATATGTGGGTGCGATTTCAGAAAATGCGTGGCCATTCGGTTTTCTATGTGTGTGCGGATGATACGCATGGCACTCCCATCATGCTACGGGCAGAAAAAGAAGGCATCTCGCCTGAAACCTTGATTGCGCGCGTGCACGATGAACATCTGAGCGATTTCACCGGTTTTTATATCCGGTTCGATAATTATTACAGCACGCATTCCCCGGAAACACGTCAGTTTTCTGAAGATATCTATACCAGGTTGAAAAATGCCGGGTTGATTGCCGTACGTGGCATCGAGCAATTATATGATCCCGTCAAACAGATGTTTCTGCCCGATCGTTTCGTCAAAGGCGAATGCCCCAAGTGCGGCGCCAAGGATCAGTACGGCGATTCGTGCGAAGCCTGCGGCGCGGCATATGCCCCAACAGAGCTGAAAAATCCGTATTCTGCGGTATCGGGTGCGGAACCTGTCAAAAAGTCATCCGAGCACTATTTCTTCAGTTTGTCCGATGCGCGTTGCAGTGATTTTCTGCGTGCCTGGACTCGCGAAGGCGATCATCTGCAACCAGAAGCCGCCAATAAAATGCACGAATGGTTAGGGGAGGCAGGCGAGAACAAATTGTCGGACTGGGATATTTCCCGCGATGCGCCTTATTTTGGTTTTGAAATACCTGATGCGCGCGGTAAGTATTTTTATGTGTGGCTCGATGCGCCAATCGGTTACATGGGCAGTTTCAAAAATCTCTGTGAGCGGGAAAATATTTCATTCGATGCGTTTTGGCAACCGGGATTATCGTCGGATACCGAGCTCTATCATTTCATCGGCAAGGATATTTTATATTTTCACGCCTTGTTCTGGCCGGCAATGCTAAAGAATGCCGGTTATCGCACACCTACGAAAATTTTCGCACATGGTTTCCTGACCGTGAACGGTGAAAAGATGAGCAAATCTCGCGGTACCTTCATTACCGCGGAAAGCTATCTGAAACAAGGCTTGAATCCAGAGTGGCTGCGTTATTACTATGCCGCCAAGCTCAACAGCACTCTGGAGGATATCGATCTCAACCTGGAAGATTTCGTGGCCCGGGTGAATTCCGATCTGGTCGGAAAATTCATCAATATTGCGAGCCGCTGCGCCGGTTTTATCACTAAACGCTTTAATGGCCAACTGGTCGATGGCGAACAGTACCAGCATTTGCGCGCGATCGTGGATAAGCGTTTTGCAATGTGGCGTCCTGATCAGATAGATCATGCATTTGAACAGAGAGAATTTGCTGCCGCCGTTCGCCAGATCATGAAATTCGCCGATGAAGCGAACGAAGCCATTCATGAATTGGCGCCGTGGGAAATCGCCAAGGATCCGCAGCGTGAAAATGAGTTGCAGAGTGCTTGTACTCTCGGAATACAGCTTTTTTACGTGCTGTCTTGTTACCTGAAACCCATCTTGCCGGAAACAGCGCGCCGCATCGAACATTTCCTGAATTGTGAATCGCTGCCATGGCCAGCATTAACGGATGATCAACCGGTTTCAAATTTGCTGTTGCCGGCAGGTCACGCTATAAATCCTTATCAGCACCTGATGACGAGGATCGAGGCGAAACAAATCGATGCCCTGGTAGCAGCGAATGTTCAAAGTCTGACGCCCTCGGCGGTGCAAGCGGATTCTCCCGCGCGACATGGTCAGAAACAGCAGCATGGCATTGCTCCCATTGCCGATATGATTTCGATTGATGATTTCAGCAAGATTGATTTGCGCATCGCCAGAATTGCCAAAGCCGAGCATGTTGCTGGAGCGGAAAAATTATTGAAATTGACGCTGGATATCGGCAATGAGCTGCGCACGGTATTTGCCGGTATCAAATCAGCTTATGATCCTGAGCAACTGGAAGGGCGTCTGACCGTGATGGTCGCCAATCTTGCGCCTCGGCAAATGAAGTTCGGTTTGTCGGAGGGCATGGTGCTGGCTGCCGGCGATGGCAACCCGGGCGAATTGTTCCTTCTTTCCCCCGATACCGGCGCGCAACCCGGCATGCGCGTGAAGTAAAGCATAATGCAGGGCGTGAGGATCGCGACCATTGCCGAACTGATCGAGCAACGAGAGCAGGCATTGCTGCAAACGGACTGGAATACCTATCCAGATTCGATTGATAAGTTCCTGGCGGTGGAATTTGAAGAAATCAGCAGTAATGGCAAAGTAACCGCCAGACAGGATGTCGTAAACTGGTTATTGCACAAAGATAATACTATTCAGTGGACATTCAATAATTTCAGAGTCAGAGTATTGACGGATGAAATCGTATTGGCCATTTATTCGGCCCGATCGTCTGCAAACCTCGCTGGTACTTTTAAAGATTCGATGAGAACATCGATCTGGCAGTATCAGGATGGCCAATGGAAAATGGTATTTCATCAGGCGACACAATTAATGGAACCCTAAGAACGTCGAGCGGAGAATACAGTGGAACTCAACGAAGAACAGCAATTCAATGACATCAAGAACAATCTCGCGACCGTTAAGCAGCGCATCGTCGATGCCTGCACGAAGGCCGGCCGCGATCCCGCCAGTGTGCGATTGCTTCCCGTCACTAAAACCGTGCCGGCGGAGCGTCTGCGGATCGCTTTCGCAGCCGGTTGCATCGAAATGGGGGAGAACAAGATCCAGGAAGCGCGCGAAAAATCCGAGGCGCTGAATGACTTGGGCATCAAATGGTCGATCATTGGCCATCTGCAAACCAACAAGGCGAAGTATTTAGCCCGTTTTGCCAATGAATTTCAGGCGCTCGACAGCCTCAAGGTGGCGGAAGAACTCGATAAGCGCTTACAGAACGAAGGTCGGTCGATCGACGTGTACGTGCAAGTCAATAGCTCGGGGGAAGCAAGTAAATTTGGTTTGCCGCCGGAAGCGGTGCGCGATTTTGTGCAACAACTACCCAGTTATTCATCTTTGCGCATCAAGGGTTTGATGACACTGGCGATATTCTCGTCCGATCATGACCGGGTGCGCGAATGCTTCATCAAGATGCGTGAAATCCAGGCCATGCTGCGCCAGGAAGCGCCGTCGGGTTTGTCGTTCGATGAATTATCGATGGGCATGTCCGGAGATTATGAGTTGGCCATTGAAGAAGGGGCAACTGTGGTACGCGTGGGCCAGGCCATTTTTGGCAAACGGCCACTCCCCGATAGTCATTACTGGCCCGGTCTGGGTTGATCGAGGAGAAGACGGTCGTTTCATTTCGTTGGTCGGCAACGATGAGAACTTTCGTCAATTGATTTGTTATCGATTGTGGGCAGCTAAACTAGATGCCCACTTTGATCATATCTCCAAATAGCTCTGCAAATATCTTGAAGAAAATATTAAGTACGACAATAAATATGATCAATTCTAATACGATCTTCATAATCTCGACCGGCAATGACATCAGATTCTGGAATTGTAGGGTGCTATGCCCAAAATGTCACTGGGTAAGTTGCAGCTTCAGAATTGAACAGCATGCCAAAGTAATCATTGAGATGACTCCTTGACGACGATCGCTGACGTCGAATGGCAAGAGGCTATCGTTTTGTAAGCCTGGGTGATTTGTGGCAATCGCTGATGAGTTATTGATGAATTCCGGAATAGAACCGGAATTGCATCCTTTCACTACATATTAAATGTTCCCGCCAGAGTCATAATCTCCATTGCTGCATCCTGATGACGGTAGATTTTATCAAAACAGGTAGGCAGCGACGTTAATGCTACATTCTTATCGTAAGAGGAGAAGTGAATGGCACAACTACTCGCAATTGCGCTATTGCTGATCAGTTTTCAGGTATCAGCATTAGCCATCGACTGGATTCCCTTAGAAACGCCTGAGAATAATGGAAACATTTCGAGTATTGATGGGAATCCGGTGCTGGATTACAACAATGCCGGGCGTGGCGGGATTGATTGGCACGTTTCAGGAATCGGTCCAACCGGAGGACTGGGTCTGCGAGAGTTATGGCTGTATGATGATTCAGCCGCAGGTATTCCCGGAACGAGCGTGGCAACCACATTATTTTCGGTGATCAGCAACAGTGTCGGCTTCGTGATGGCCGGCGATCATAATGATGGCTTGGCGCAGTTTTTTGTCGATGACATCAATGTCGGCACCTACGATTTATTCCAGACGGGTCATCGAGTTTTGGTCATATCTGGATTGACATCCATCGCACATTCTCTTCGAATTGTGCAACTAGGGCAGCATAACCCAAACTCGGCCAAAGGAGATGTTGCGATTATTGGCGGAGCGGCTTTCAACGTCCCGATAGTGGCGGTTCCAGAACCGGGAGCCTATCTGATGTTGCTGGCGGGATTGGGAGTGATTGGCCTGCAGATTCGTTCCCGTCGACGTGCAGCTATTCGTCGCTGAGCGAGTGGAAAGTAAAGGGTTGTTGAGTCGGCCATGTTGCCTAACAATCGGGCTACAATATTTATTCATTCCTTGGTCGGAATGTTTTGCATAAGCGCTTCAACCGATGCTGAATGGGGCTGCCAGCAGCAGGTACTGCGTGACGCATGTGCCAGTTGAATCCGAAAATCTGACCGTCAATATCCATGTTTGTTTTGACATTAACTCACTGCTTCAGGAATCATCGACCGAAGTTCCTGGCGTACGATTACATTGCCGATTACCATAGCACTCAATAACTTCACCCCGTGTAACCGTACCCGACTGTTTTGCCACGGATGTAAGCTCAATTAGCCATGTTGAGGCAAATGAACCCTGAATCAATCGGAATGAAACGATCTTCAATGTAACAAGTAACCCTGAGAGCGCTGATTAAATCGGGGTGCGATACTCGTTCCCGCCCATCGTGTCGATAGATCTTGGTTGCTGCGTTCCGTATGCCTTATGTTTCATCGCGTTCACCGAATGAATCGGCGTTTCCTTACGAGGATGATGAAGTTGTCAGCTACGATCGCGCAGAACGAAATCAGGTTACGAGATGGCTATTAGGAACAATAATATGCTTTTCTGGCCGGATTTCAATGTTGCATGACTCCGGCGACGTAATACTCCACTACTTCTTAGAATTTATATCCACGATGTAACGCCACAATCCCTGCGGTCATATTGAAATATTCGACCCGATCAAATCCTACATGCTTCATCAATTCTTTCAGTTCTTCCTGAGACGGGTGCATGCGGATGGATTCTGCCAGATAGCGGTAACTTGCTGCATCATCGGCGAATACCTTTCCCATGACGGGAAGTAATTTGAATGAATACGTATCGTACGCATGTCGCAGAGGTTCCCAGATTTTGGAAAATTCCAGCACAATGACCGTACCGCCGGGCTTGATGACACGCAGCATTTCCTTTAAAGCGGCATCTTTGTGAGTCATGTTTCTGAGACCGAATGCCACGCTGACGCAATTGAAGTAGTTATCGGGGTAGGGTAGCTTTTCCGCATCGCATTGAGCGGCAGGAGTTGGGGTGCCCTCATCGATCAATCGGTCACGACCGATCGAAAGCATCGAATTGTTGATGTCGGTCAGCCATACTTCACCGGAACTGCCCACTTTCTGAAGGAACAAGGCGCTTAAATCGCCTGTCCCTCCAGCAATATCCAGCACCCGATCGCCTTTTTTGACGCCGCTGGCTTCGATTGCAAATCGCTTCCACAGTCGATGCATGCCCGCTGACATCAAATCATTCATCAAATTGTAACGTTCCGCCACTGAGTGAAAGACATCGGCGACTTTGCCGGCCTTTTCATCTTCTGCAACGGTATTAAAGCCAAAATGCGTGGTTTTTGTCATGATCGTAATCAATTGAAGTTAAAGAGTAATCCATTCAAGGATGGAGAGTTAATGGTTGCACGAATGAGTCATGGCCCGAGGGGGTGTTTCCTGATCACGACTGGCACCGGCTTCCTGCATGCGTTGTAGGTAACGCTGCCACAGGGCGTCTTGATTGAGGCCGAACTGATAGAGTAAATCCCAGGAATACAATCCAGTATTATGGCCATCGGTGAAGTGGAGTTGTATGGCATAATGCCCGACAGGTTCTATTTTTACGATGTTGACCATTTTCTTGCCAGTCTGCAGCACTTCTTGTCCCGGCCCATGGCCGCCAACTTCCGCAGAGGGCGAATGTACGCGTAAAAATTCGCAGGAAATTTGGAAGGTTCTGCCATCGGAAAATGAAATATCCAGAATTCTGGATTTTTGATGCAATTTGATTTCTGTCGGGTGAGGGGTGTTTTTGTTTAAACCGGCCATATTTTCTCACTACATATCAGTGGTTGAAGTATCGTCAAGCGCATTGTAACAAAATCGTACCGAAAAATTTTATCGATGCACGAACGCATATGTTTGTAAGAATTCTGATTGTCGAAGATGAACCCGCCGTGCGGGAGTTGATTACGTACAATTTACAGCAATCAGGCTATGATACCGTTCAGGCTGAAGATGCTGAGAAGGCCATGATGATCATTAACGAGGCGTTGCCTGATTTGATCCTGCTCGATTGGATGCTGCCGAAAATGAGCGGGGTGGAATTTGCCCGCACTTTACGCCGTCAGGATCGGACTCGTGGGATTCCCATTATCATGTTGACTGCGCGCACGGAGGAGGCCGATAAAGTGATGGGTTTGGATATTGCGGATGACTACATGACTAAGCCATTTTCCCCCCGAGAGCTGGTCGCCCGGATCAATGCAGTGCTTCGAAGACTTGCTCCGGAAGCTTCTGACCAGGTGGTGGAGCTGGATGGGTTGAAGCTGGAACCGTCCAAGCATCAAGTTACGGCGGGCAATAATAAAGTCGAGCTAGGACCGACCGAATACAAGCTGCTGCATTTCTTGATGACTCATACAGAGCGGGTATACACACGCAGCCAATTGCTCGATCGGGTATGGGGAGATCATGTATTTGTCGAAGAAAGGACTATCGACGTGCATATTCGACGGCTGCGCAAAGCACTGGAATCCGTCGGTAAGGATGAGTGGATACAGACTGTCAGAGGCGCTGGGTATCGATTTTCTGTGGTTGCACCGCTTGCCGATGATGCTGCCAAGACAAGCTTGTGACATTCCATGTTTTGTGGATGGATGATGTCAATTCACGCAGTAAGTTGGTGCATATTAAAATTGATGTCTATGCAGTGCGCGGGTAATGAGTTTTCTTCGTAAGGAGCAATAGTAGTGGCTGATTTCTGGCAGCGTTCTACCAATGTATTGCTCATTCTTATTATTGCAGCCATTATGTGGTTAGTGCTGGATGCTACCAAGGCATTGATTTTTTGCAGTGCGGCATTGTTATGGATGGTGTCGCATCATATTCGTCATCTGGTCATTTTAGAACGCTGGTTGTTGCGTTCTAATCATACACCGGCCAGTATTCCGGCAGGCAGTGGCGCTTGGGATGATGTCTTTGCGCACCTGTCGCGTTATGTCCGGGTGCACAGCAAGAGTCAGGAACTATTGAATCTGGCGCTGGAACGCATGCGGAGTGTCACGGCCGCCATGCCTGATGGCATTGTGCTTCTGGACAAGAACGACCGCATCGAATGGTGTAATCAAATGGCCGAAAAGCATTTAGGCATCAATTTGACCCTGGACTCGGGTCAGCAGATCACTTATCTGGTTCGGCAAATTCCATTTGTTGAATATTTGGCAGCTCGTCGTTACAGTAATCCATTAATTCTGAAACAGACGCGGCAACCCAGTCTGATTATTTCCTTGCAGCTCGTGCCGTATGGATATAATCAAAAACTTCTCATCAGTCGCGACATAACGCGATTTGAGAAAATTGAAACCATGCGGCGTGATTTCATTGCCAATGTTTCGCATGAATTGCGAACCCCGTTGACGGTCATTGCCGGTTTCCTTGAAACCTTATCCGCCGATGAGCCTGTAGCCGGTGATTTCAATAAACGCGCATTGACGCTCATGACTGAACAGACGACGCGCATGCAGCGTTTGATCGAAGATTTGCTGATCCTGTCGCGCCTGGAAAATGAGCACAATAAAATGACGGAAAAGCCTGTAGATATTACCGCATTGCTTAATACGCTCCTGCGAGATGCAGAATCGCTCAGCGCCGGACGTCACCACATTGCATTGAATATTGCCACCTCCGCACAGATATTGGGTAGCGAAGAAGAATTACGCAGCGCGTTGGGTAATTTGATCAGTAACGCTATTCGCTATACTCCGGAACGAGGAGAAATCACGATCACTTGGGAACTTCGGGACGAGCAGGGGTTATTTTTTGTGCAAGACAGCGGGATTGGAATTGAACCAGAACATATTCCCCGTTTGACAGAACGTTTCTACCGTGTTGATAGCAGTCGCTCGCGCGAGACCGGAGGAACCGGCTTGGGGCTGGCGATTGTCAAGCATGTGCTGAGCCGTCACGAAGCGCGCCTGATCATTACGAGTCAAGTGGGCAGAGGAAGCTGCTTTAGCATATGGTTTCCTGCAAAACGGTTGATTTTGCCGGATGAGCAAAAAATTACCAGCCAGGGGAGCACTGATTATCCAAGTGAATAAGATGGAGTCTGAAGCGAGTGTGTAAAATTAATTTGCATCTTCAATTAGATAGGTGAAATTATGCGCTACGCAATGTGAAAATTATCTCGTGCTGTCAAGCTGTCTGTCTTTCCCTAACGGTGCGTGATTCATTGAGTATTGATATTCCGACGTAGCATAATCATGTGTAACGTTGTAGACTTAAATTTTGTATGTTATTTAATTATATAGATTAATCGTTGAGGGGGAAAATTCTATGAATTTCAAAGCTGTTTTGTTCTTTTTAGCGCTGATTGTCACTTTTTCTGCTCCATTGCAGGCTGAATCAAAAGGGCGTAAGGATAGAGATAAAGATAATGACGAGTGGCACAAAATGCCACCCAAAGTTCAACAAACGGTTGCTGGCCACATTGCTGGCGGACGAGTATTCGAAGTCAAGACAGAAGATATGGTGTTAATGGATGGGAGTAAAAAAAAGCCAACCACACTTTACCTGGTAGGTATCAAGAAACCCAATGGCGGCGAAACCTGGGTCATCAGTGATAAAAATGGAAAAGTCATTGATGTCGATTACATTGAGGGTGGAAGTGAATTGGAAGAAGATATCGATAATGAAAGAAAAGAGCGGCGGCGAAGATAAAAAATGCAGCAATGAAATTCCTTTCCCCATCTGATTAAGGCCAAACTCAATAGGGAATGGCCTGTCGTTAATAGAAATCTAATCTGGTTCAACCATATAACTGGCGCCTTAGCCCGCAACGATTGAGTATGACGGCGCTGATTTCTTCAATCGAGATGCGGGTGGTATCCAAGTAGGGAATATTCAATGATTGGAACAGTAATTCCTGCCATTGAATTTCCTGTTGGCATTGCGCAAGCGAGGCATAGGGGCTATTGGGGCGGCGTTCCTGTCGAATGAAATACAATTGTGCCGGACTCAGTGTCAATCCAAATAGCTTGTTCTTGACGGATTCCAGAAGTTTTGGCAATTGCATTACCTGCATATCGTCGGGAGTCAACGGATAATTGGCAGCTGCGATGCCATATTGCAGCCCCAGGTAAAGACAGGTCGGTGTTTTTCCGCACCTTGAAACACCGATCAGAATGATATCCGCCTCATCGAAATTCTGGGGACTTACGCCGTCGTCATGCGCCAATACAAAATTGATCGCCGCGATTCGTTTGAAATATGACAGATGATGTTGCAAGCCATGTGAGCGGCCAGCCATTCGCGCAAAAGGTTGATGAAGTTCTTCCTCAATGGAGCGGATGAAAGTCTCGAAAAAATCAAAAATACGGCAATTTCCCTGTTTGATGACGTCGAGAATTTCAGGTTTCAACAAAGTGCTGAAAACCAGCGGGCGTTGGCCATCCCTTTCAACCGCATCATTAATGTGCGACATCACGGCGTGGGCTTTTTCAACGGTATCGAGAAAAGGGACATTGATGATTTTCCATTCGATGCCGTCAAACTGAGTCAAAAGGCTATGCCCCAGTGTTTCGACGGTGATGCCGGTGCGATCTGAGAGATAGAATACAGTTCGTTTCTGCAGGGTTGTCATGGCTTAACACCGGCGAGGTTGTGCCAGGTTTGCAGCACGGAATCGGGGTTGAGCGATAAACTGCTGATTCCTTGGTCGAACAGCCAGCGTGCAAAATCAGGATAATCCGATGGGCCTTGTCCGCATATACCGATGTATTTGTCGTGTTTGCGGCAAGCGTCGATGGCCATTGACAATAATTTCTTTACTGCCGGATTGCGTTCATCGAATAAATGGGAGACCAATCCTGAGTCGCGATCGATACCGAGCGAAAGTTGAGTCATGTCATTGGAACCAATTGAGAATCCGTCGAAGAATTGTAAAAATTCTTCTGCCAGCAGAGCATTGGAAGGAATTTCGCACATCATGATGATGCGGAGACCATTCCTGCCCCGCTCAAGGCCCTGAGAGGCAAGCAGCGCGATGACATGCTCGGCTTCTGCGAGAGTGCGGCAAAAAGGAATCATGATTTCGACGTTGGTAAGATTCATGCCATCGCGTACCGCGAGCAATGCCTGGCATTCCAGTTCAAAACATTCCCTAAAGGCGGTTGATAGATAGCGCGAAGCGCCCCGGAAGCCAATCATGGGATTTTCTTCATGCGGTTCGTAGCGGTTGCCTGCAATTAAATTGGCATATTCATTGGATTTGAAATCGGAAGTGCGAACGATAACAGGATGTGGGAAAAAGGCCGCGGCCAAAGTGCCGATCCCTTCCGTCAATTTCTTGATATAGAACTCCACTGGCGTAGCATATCCTGTAATTCGGCGATCGATTTCAGCTTTCAAGTCTGCCGGTAAACGATCATATTCCAGTAATGCTTTTGGATGAATGCCAATCATATTGTTAATGATGAATTCCAAGCGGGCAAGCCCGACGCCCTGATTGGGAATACGGGAAAATGCAAAAGCATGTGATGGATTGCCGATGTTCATCATGATTTTTAGCGGCAGATCAGGCAATTCGCCCGTGTCTGTGGTGGTATGGCTAAAGGTTAGTAAATCTCTGTAAACATACCCGGTATCACCTTCGGCGCATGACACGGTGACCGCTGTTCCTTCGCTGATTTTCTCGGTGGCATCGCCACAGCCGACCACCGCTGGGATTCCCATTTCCCGAGCGATGATCGCTGCGTGGCAAGTACGTCCGCCCCGGTTTGTCACAATCGCGGCTGCCCGTTTCATGATAGGCTCCCAATCGGGGTCGGTCATGTCGGTAACCAGTACGTCACCCGATTGAATTTGATGCATTTGGTCGATATGCAGAATTAATCGAGCCGTGCCCTGGCCAATTTTATTGCCAATCGCTCGCCCTTCCGTGAGGCGCACCCCTTGATCATTTAAGGTAAAGCGTTCCAGCACCGAACTGCTGCGGCTCTCGACGGTTTCTGGCCGGGCTTGAACGATGTAGAGCTGTCCATCCAGTCCATCCAGCGCCCATTCGATATCCATCGGGCGATTGTAGTGCTGTTCGATAATCATGGCCTGACGGGCTAATGCTTCCACTTGGTCGTCGGATAACGAGAAACGATGACGTCGCGTAATGTCGACATCGCGCGTTAGCGTGAGTGAATCGGTTGCGCTGTCGCGTTGATCGCTGTATATCATTTCAATGGCTTTGGTACCCAATCGGCGGGACAGAATCGCGGGATGACCGGTAGTCAGGTTACGCTTATAGACATAAAATTCATCGGGATTGACGATGCCTTGCACAATGGTTTCACCTAATCCGTAGGCAGCGGTGAGAAAAATGGCATCACGGAAACCCGATTCGGTGTCCAGCGTGAACATAACGCCGCTTGCGCCCTGATCGCTGCGCACCATTTTTTGAATCCCGGCCGACAGAAACACTTTCTCATGCGGAAAGTTCTGATGAACCCGATACGCGATGGCCCGATCGTTGTAGAGGGAAGCAAATACGATTCTGACTGCGTCGATAATTTGATCCAAGCTGTGAACATTCAGCAGCGTTTCCTGCTGTCCTGCAAATGATGCATCGGCGAGATCCTCAGCGGTGGCCGATGAGCGTACGGCAAACGAAATCTCATCATGATTGCCACTCAGCGTCATCAGTTTGTCATAAGCTTCTGCAATTGCACTCAACACCCTATCGGGTAGCGGAGCAGCGAGCAACCAACTGCGAATGGTTTTGCCTGTTGCCGCTAATGCAGTGATATCGTCTACATTCAATCCATTCAGTAAATGATCGATACGGTCGGGTAATTGGTTGAAGGTCAAGAATTCCCGATACGCGTGCGTAGTAGTTGCAAATCCCATCGGCACGTTGACCCCTGCTTGTGAAAGATGGCTGATCATTTCTCCCAATGAGGCATTTTTGCCACCAACACGACCGACATCGTTCATCGTCAATTGATCGAACCATGCAATATATTCCGACATTGCTATTACTCCTCAATTATTGATTCATTTTTCATTATAGCCCCGCAAACCTATCATTGGCTGTGAAGATCACGGGCATTACCGTTTGACCGCGTGTGAACCACAACGATTTTTGCAAGAGTCATTATCCATTCCTGATATATATATGCCATCAACGATCAGGATGAAAACAGCGAAGAATGTGAATACGAGGATACAAGTTGTAGGCTTGCTCAAAAAAAACCACCGACTGAGCGGTGGTTATAAGGTGCCCCTAATGATTGAAAGGGTCGGAGATAGAAAAATGACGAGTTATCTTACAGAACGAGCGTGATTTTCTATGCTGATTCTGGATTCATTGGCAGTCAGATGCTGTTCGCTAAGTATCTTTTTGTGAAGCTCAGCGTTGCGCAAATGGTCATTTAATTGTTTCTCATATTCATGGATATTGGCCAGCATGTGCGAACGGAAATCTTGACCTTGTCGGCCATAGTAATAAGGATGAGATTCGTACTTCTCAAGTTGAGATTGATTCTCGTGCAAACGCATCTTCGCATCATCTGCGCTGGCTTCATAATGCTTTATAAGCGCAGCATGATCATCATCGTGAATTTCTTCATTAGCCAAGGCGGGTATAGTCGATAAGCAAAAAACGAGAGCACATCCTGAAAATATGAATAAGCGATTGTATATTGCCATGTTGAAGACCCGCACCGATGATTTGATGAGGGAATCTTAACGAAGTCGGGGGTAGCCTGTATATTGGGGAAACTATTGTTTCTCGCTAATAGTTTCTCATTAGACTGTGCTAATAGTTTCCCTTAGAGAATCGGAAAGATAGATTATTAATAGATTTGAATTAATTTTTAGCGATACCTGAATAGTTAGCATAGCCCTGAACAGAGTCGTCTTAATGTTTTTTACGTTTTGGGGATTGGTTGTGCAAACTCGAAGTTTGCCGATTTGCCCAGATTATCATGGTGATGCCTGCAAGAATCATAGGAATGGATAGCCATTGACCCATCGTAATGCCCAGTGTCAGGACGCCCATGAATCCATCTTCCGGTTCGCGGAAGAATTCTGCAAACGAACGCACCAGTCCATACCCAATCATAAACATACCGGTGACTGCACCTGTGGCGCGAGGTTTTGAGGAATAAATCCAGAGAAAAATAAATAAAAGAATACCTTCAAGCCCAGCTTGATAAAGCTGAGATGGATGACGCGGGAGTTCATCGACGTATGGAAATACCATACCCCAAGGCACATCAGTGGGACGTCCCCATAATTCGGCGTTAATGAAATTGCCGATGCGGCCGGCGCCTAACCCGGGGGGGATGAGAGGAACAATAAAATCGGTTACTGCCAACCAGGATATGCGGTATTTATGCGCTAGCATGACCATCGCAACCATTACCCCTATAAATCCGCCATGAAAAGACATGCCGCCTTCCCAGATGGCGAACACTTTCAATGGTTGCTCAAGATAATATCCGAGCTGATAGAACAGCACATGACCCACACGTCCGCCAACAATGACGCCGAGCATGCCATAAAATAGAGCATCATCAAGCATTTGATAAGTAAATTTTGAGTGGGGATTATGCTTGATGCGATAGCGTCCGAGTAGAATGAACACCCCAAAACCAAGCAGGTACATCAGTCCATACCAATGAACAGACAAGGGTCCTACTGAAATGGCGACAGGGTTAATTTGTGGATGAACTAGCATGGCTTCAATCTTCTTAGGGTAAAATATCGTTCATTATACCAAGTGCGTTTCCGCACGCCTTGTCATTAGCCGTACTTTTTATCTCATTCAGGAGCAAGCATGTCAGACAACAGACGTAGTCAATCCATAACTCAAGGTCACCAACATGCGCCCAGCCGTGCGATGCTGCGCGCCGTCGGCTTTGGCGATGGGGATTTCAACAAGCCGATCGTGGGTGTTGCGAATGGTTATTCGACGATTACGCCGTGCAACAAAGGATTGAATGAACTTTCTCTGAAAGCGGAATCAGCTTTGCGGCAAGCCGGTGCCATGCCACAAATGTTCGGAACCATCACAGTCTCAGATGGTATATCGATGGGTACGGAAGGCATGAAGTATTCGCTGGTTTCGCGCGAAGTCATCGCCGATTCTATCGAAACATGTGTGCAAGCGGAAAGCATGGATGGCGTGATCGCGATTGGGGGATGCGACAAAAATATGCCTGGTGCGATGATAGCCATCGCTCGCATGAATGTTCCGGCAATTTTTGTATATGGTGGCACGATCAAACCGGGGCATTACAAGAATCAAGATTTAACCATCGTCAGCGTGTTTGAAGCGGTAGGGCAACATACCGCTCACAAGATCAATGATGCTGAATTGCTTGAGATCGAGCGCCATGCCTGCCCCGGCGCAGGTTCCTGCGGAGGTATGTTTACGGCCAATACGATGTCGTCGGCGTTTGAAGCAATGGGCATGAGCCTGCCTTATTCTTCGACGATGTCTGCTGAAGATAATGAAAAATTGCTCAGTGCCGGCCAATCTGCCGAAGTATTGGTCAACGCCATCAAAAAACAAATTCTGCCATGCGATATCATTACCCGAAAATCCATAGAAAATGCCGTTGCAGTGATCATGGCGGTAGGGGGGTCAACCAATGCAATACTCCATTTCTTGGCTATTGCTCATGCTGCCGGTGTCGAATGGACGATCGATGATTTTGAAGCAATACGCGGCAAAGTGCCGGTGCTGTGCGATCTTAAACCTTCAGGGCGCTATGTCGCTGCTGATCTGCATCGCGCCGGCGGCGTTCCGCAAGTGATGAAAATGTTGCTGGCACATGGCCTGCTGCATGGAGACTGCCTGACAATCAGCGGGCAGACCATAGCAGAAGTGCTTAAAGATATACCCGCTGTGCCCCGCGCTGACCAGGATGTGATTCGTCCATGGGAAACTCCAATGTATGCACAAGGACATCTGGCGATTCTAAAAGGCAACCTTTCTACGGAAGGGTGCGTGGCGAAAATATCAGGAATAAAGAATCCGAAAATCACCGGCCCAGCACGCGTATTTGAATCGGAAGAAACCTGCATGGCGGCAATTTTAGCGCGGAAAATTCAATCAGGTGATGTGGTGGTGATCCGTTATGAAGGGCCGAAGGGAGGACCAGGCATGCGAGAAATGTTATCGCCGACGTCTGCTCTGATCGGTGAAGGGTTGGGAGATTCGGTCGGATTGATTACCGATGGTCGTTTCTCGGGTGGCACTTATGGGATGGTTGTTGGCCATGTGGCTCCTGAAGCATTTGTGGGCGGAAACATTGCATTGGTGCATGAAGGCGATTCGATCACTATCGATGCCGAACAACGGTTGTTGCAATTGAACGTTTCTGATGCGGAATTGGCGAGACGCCGGGCTGCCTGGCAACCGCCACAGCCGCGTTACTCAAGGGGAGTGCTGGCTAAATATGCCAGACTGGTGTCCAGTGCAAGTCAAGGGGCAATAACCGACTGATGTGCATTTCGATTGGTTCACGTGCTTATTCTGTAAAGTATTTCTGGAATGAAGCAATGGATTGACAACATGCCTCACGAAAGCTTGAACTTCTTTGTTGGCGCTGATCCCAGGCTAACTGGACTGTTCACTATAACGATGCAGTGCGCACTAGAACAAATTTTCAGGATTTGCTGCATGTGTGTGAAGTTCAGGGTAGAATGATAGTCCTTTTATAATTATTATTAAGGAAAAAAATATGAAAAAAGTTTTAATAGGAGCCGTTGCTGCATCAGCCTTATTATTAGCCGGTGTTGTACAAGCCAATGCAGATCTTGCGAAAAGCAGTGGCTGTTTGAATTGCCACAATGTCGATACCAAACTGGTTGGCCCAAGTTTGAAAGATATTGCAGCTAAATACGCAGGTCAAGCAGATGCTGCCACATATTTAGCCGGCAAAATCAAAAACGGTAGTAAAGATGTTTGGGGTCCGATTCCAATGCCACCAAATACTACTGTTAGCGATGAAAATGCTAAAGTGTTGGCGGATTTTATTCTGACGCTGAAGTAATTCACTCTGAATTCGGAAAAGCCGACGTGTGTAACGTCGGCTTTTTATTTGCTTTCGATCATTAACACGGTTCAGGTACGTTTCTCAGGAATAAAATGAAAACACGGATAATATGGAAAGGGAACGTCAGTTTTTTGGCTGAATCTGACAGCGGTCATTCGGTATTAATGGATGGAGCGCCAGAAGCAGGCGGGCAGAATGCTGGGCCGCGCCCAATGGAGATGTTACTGATGGGGCTGGGTGGCTGTACTGCATTTGACGTAGTGATGATCCTGAAAAAAGGCCGGCATGATATTCAGGATTGTGTCGTTGAAATTGAAGCGCAGCGGGCTTCCGAGGATCCCAAGGTTTTCACCGATATTCATCTTCATTTCATTGTCACTGGTAAAAATATGAATTCACAGCATGTTGAGCGCGCGATTGATTTATCGGCAGAGAAATATTGCTCGGCATCGATTATGCTGAAGAGCACTGCAAAAATAACCCACGATTTCGAACTGATTAACGTGTCATCGTAGCGCTTACAGAAGCGTTCTGCGAAGCCATCAATGGCCCTCAAAAGTGAGTGCGCATCCGAGACGCTGTTTCATTATGGGACTCAAAAAGCTAAGGATGGATTAAGCATCATATCCCATCATTCTGGAGCAATGTTTTAGCTATGCCAATGCCTTGCGGATGGTTTCTGCAAGTTCTCCGGCTTCAAACTTCGCGATGAAAGCATCCGCGCCAACCGATCTGACGTGATTTTCATTAGCTTCTCCTGTCAGCGAAGAATGTATGACTACGGGTACGGATTTAAAACGTTGATCGCTCTTGATATTGCGGGTAAGCGTGAATCCATCCATCTCGGGCATTTCCAAGTCGGTTAGCACGAGTGCTATTTTGTCGTGCAATGTTTTACCTTCCGCTACTGCGGTATCGGATATCGCTTGAATTCGTTTCCATGCTTCCAATCCCGTGTGTGTCATTACATAAGGCACACCCAGCGTTTTCAGCTCCTTTTCGATCATGCTGCGCGCCAATGGTGAATCATCTGCGGCCAGAATCATTTTTCCTGCCGGAAGTTTTATTTTAGGTCCGACTTTCTCAGGTGTGATGGTCTCGACAGTTGTAGGCAATACATCGCGTAAAATTTGCTCGACATCGAGCACTTGTGCCAACCGGGATTCTTCCGTATTGCCATCGATACGGGCAATACTCGTTACCAAATTGCCTCCTTTCCCTTCTGCAGCGATCACCTGGCTCCATTCGAGGCGTATGATCTCGTTGACTTCTTCGACTGCAAACGCCTGTGTTGAACGTGCATATTCTGTAACCAGGAGGATGGGCAATCCTTTGGTAGGGAAACAACCGACTACTTTAGGCAGGTTGATGACGGTAATTACTTGACCACGAATATTAGCTACACCCATTACATTTTCAGGAGCATTTGCAATGGCAGTGATGGTTGGCATCACTAGAATTTCTCGTATTTTGAAAACGTTGATGCCAAATAATTCCCGCTGATGAGTGCCAGACGCTTCACCCAACTTAAAAAGCAATAGCTCGAACTTGTTGGTCGCAGTCAGGTTAGTCCGTTCATCTATTTCATGCAGTGCTGTGTCCATGCCATGCTCTCCGCTATGTGCCAATAATGTTGTAGGTAAGTCGAAATTCAAAACATGCTCAGTCAAATATTTTTCGATGCTGAGGTTAATACAGTGGATAGCTGCGTCATCGTCATCGAATGGTACAAGTGTACCGTATCGAATAAAGACTAAAAAACTTTAGAAGAGCCTTAAAAAGAGTGCATATTAAATGTCAATAGGATAAGATTATCTCATTGAATTATCGAAAATATTAAGTGAGGACTAATAAAGAATAAAGTCTCGCCTTAAGAATGAAGGGGAGTTTCGCATGAATGCAAATGTTTGGTGTGGTGTGCCGTCAAAAATGAGTCGAATCGATTCACTTATCGAGCAATATAAATAATGTCAGTGCCGTTATCTTCATAACTAAGAATTAGTGCCGATCATAAAAGACGTTCATTCACTGATTGATCTGGAGAAAAAATGGATTTATCTACAAGCATCTGTCAAGAATCGCGGCAATCTGCACCATCCAGTGAATTTCGGGCATTAATACGCAATCTTTACTCGGGCATGCGATTGATGGCGTTACGTCCAAACGCGGTTGATCAGATGATTGTTTCTGTTGATCAGTTGATGTTGCTGCTGGGTATTTATGGTCTTACTGTACTGATCGTTTCCTATCTGTTAACGCCACTGCCCATATTTGACGGGTTTGGTTTGAGTTATCTGGGCGTGGAGTTGTTGATTGCATTGTTTGTGGGATTCATTGTTGCGAAGTTGACCCGTGACGAAAATGATCTCTTAAGATTCATGCTGTTGGTCTATTGTGTTTCACCATTTTTCTATTTGGTTTCTTCTATCTTTTTACCTGTTTTGCCGGAAGAATTGTCGATGATGGGTTATCTCGTCGGTGGGATCTGGATTTTCTTGGTTTATTTTTGGAGTGCTCTGCAATTACTTCGAGTTAAGTTCAAAGCCGCAGCAGTAGCCGCTATCTGGATGATCGCTGCGTATCTATTAACTCATTGGCCATTGAGTTTCTGGTATGAAGGATATGGTTTTAATCAGGAAACGATGACCTATACGGAGGATGTTTTTACGGAGGTTAATCAAGAGCAGATATATTACAATCAATATGCCCTTTTAAATGATGCGCTGAATGGTATAAGGCCAGGGGAAAATGGCCTCGCCGATCTATTTTTTATAGGATTCGGTTCGGATAGTGCCGAGAATGTCTTCAGAACAGAAATCGAGCATATGCATCACGCGGTGAATGCACGATTAGGCGCGACAGGCCGATCGCTGAAGCTTATTAACAATCTTGAAACAATCGATGAACTTCCGCTGGCCTCATCGCATAATCTTAAAATTTCCTTGCATCATCTCGGTAAAAAAATAAACCAGGATGAAGATATCGTATTTTTGTACCTGACAGGACATGGATCCGCAGATCACACTCTGCAGGTTCAAATGCAACCGTTGAGTTTGAATGATTTAAGTCCTCGGGATATCAAGAATTATCTTGATGAAGCAGGTATACGCTGGCGCATTATCGTTATTTCGGCGTGCTATTCCGGCGGTTTTATTGAATCGCTTCAAAATGAGCATAGTTTGATTTTTACCGCTGCTGCGGCCCATAAAACTTCTTTTGGTTGCTCGATCGAAAATGAAAATACCTATTTTGGTGAGGCGTTGCGTAATTCATTAACCAATCAGCCTTTTCAGTACGTTCAGAGTTTTGTTCAGGCTATGCAAATGATTGGCGAACGTGAGCAGTATGAGAAGCTCATTCCATCAGAACCTCAGTTGTTTATTGGAAATCAGATGAGAGAAAAATTAAAAGTATTGGAGCAAGATATGACTCGATATGCACCGGAACGGTTCGGCGCGATGTAGCATAGGCATCACTGATCGGTCATTAAGATTAATTAAAAGAAGTAACTTTACCAATCACTAAACGTAAATTCAGAAAACTACCGCTATGGGTAAAAGGAAATTGACACCGGGATCAACATACTCGTTCACTGCTTTTAAATTACACTTGTTTTAAGAGCCTGGCGTTGTCTGATTAAGATCACCATTTTCCAAACGCATCATTGTCATGTTTCGGATTGCATTACGTAGGGTGCATCGAATCGGCGATCGGGTGTGACACCAATCAATCAGGAGCATACGAATATGCTCCTAATTGATTACAGGCATCTGAGATGATCGGTAACCAACCGCTCGTAATAATCCCCCTGAACTAAACCAGGTCCACATGCGAGGGAAAGGGTCGCTTGTTCTTTTTTGCTAACGTGCTGCAATATGGTTTTCCCGCCAATTAGGTGCTGCAGTTCGATTAAGCCAGTTAATGACGACAGCCAAATACTTGTGGGATCCTGAATCATTTCGGGGCTGGGTGAGGTAATTCGAAGATAATCAGGAGATAATTTATCTAGCAATTCTCGTAACCCTTTTGCGGTATAAAGTGAGCCTATATTGATGGCGATTTGGTAACCCCGGTTACGGTAATTATTTAAACCGTTGAGCAGTTGGGCATGATAAAGCGTGTAAAAATTATTGACCGTTGCCGAGATAACGATATTTTTCGGAGCTAAGCCGCATTTAAGAATGATTTCTTCAAAATAAGCGCCATGATTTTGTTCCACGCCCAGTATATGGCGAGGATCGACATCTAAAATAAGGACGCCGCCATTGTGAATGTATGTCAAGTAGTTGAGCATGTGCACCGTCCGGCATAATCGATCCAGATTGATAATGGATTGGAAATCGGCAGGTTGGGTAATCGCATCGGTTAGAAGATTGCCAATCTTCTCTGGATGATCGTGGTGTACATCGGTTTCATAGGGCGAGACAGACAGTTGAGCGATGTGGCCTCTTAAAATTTCGTAATCATTCGCTTGCCGTAACGGTGAAAAGGTGCTGCTGATTTGTATGGGGCCAAAAACGCCGCTGACCAACCCATTTTCCAGAATAAAGGGCCGAAAGCTCGACTGGTGTTCGCGCTCAAAGTGATCATTAAAATAATATACTAACTGTTCTACTGGCATACTACTTCCTCCTATTAAAACTGACGTTTAACCTCTAAGGTAAAAGCAATGGTGAAGTAAAACGCAGTTACTTTTTTAACTAGTTCGTTTTCCCTCATTGCTAATTTGAGGATATAGCTTAAAGCAACGGTTAATTTTAATAAAACGATATAATCAGATATCACTATCTATTATTTAGATATTAAAATACGCCTTATCCAATGCGCTACGTCAAATGATGGTATGAATTTAAACCAGATAGAATTGCTTCGAATTCTTCAAGAAACTCAATTTAATTTATCAAAAGCAGCTGAGAGAATGCATATAGTTCAGTCGGCTGTCAGCCGCCAATTGCAATTATTTGAAGAAGAACTTGGTTCTCCGCTATTTGAACGAAATGGTAAGAGGTTGATTGGATTGACTCCCCTTGGTATGAATGTAATGGCTGAGATTGCAACCATTCATCAAGCTAAATTGAATATCCAATCCATGGCGAGTGATTTTCAGGATAATAATAAAGGAATATTGCATATTGCCACTACTCATACGCAAGCCAAATATTTTTTACCTAAACCCATTCAGAAATTTAGAGAAAAGCATCCGGGAATTAGAATTTATATTTTACAAGCATCGCCTGAACAATTGATTGATCAACTTCACTCGCATAAAGCCGATGTCGCGATCTGCACAGAGAAATTGAATGATGACGATAAGCTGGTTACTCGTCACTGTTATGAATGGCATCATGCGGTCATCATGCCTCTCGGACATCCCTTATGTGAGGGAAAATTGACGCCTGAGCGCTTGATAGATTTTCCTATACTTACCTATAGCCATGGATTTACCGGGCGATCTGCAATCGAGCATGCTTTTCAACACTGCGGTTTACAGTTGGATATCATCCTGGCGGCAGCGGATACCGATGTCATTAAGACATATGTGCATTGCAATATGGGGGTGGGTATTATAGCGCGCATGGCTTATGATAAGCAGGTTGATGCTAATCTTGTTATCAGAGACTTATCGCATATCATTCCCAAATCGATCACTAAAATTGCTTATTTGAAGCAAAATTATTTACCATTGTTTACCCAGCACTTCATCGATGAATTGCTGATTGCTGCGAAAGATATGAAAGCCTAGTTTAACCGTATATTGTTCGATGATTGATCAGTGTGCAGCAGCATTATTTTGATCGGCACCAATGGATTGATGTTTTTCAAGGCGTCATCGTAATTCGGATAGATTAAAATGAACGTCGATTAGAGCAGGGTTTATTTACTGTTATGCAACAGTATCATGAAAAATTAAAAATGCATGGAAGTTCAATTTGATGTAATAACCGCGGCGATACATAGCCTGAGAAAAGTCCATTTATCAGATTATTCCTATAGTCTTTTGTCAGTCGCAAAGCTAGTATTGATACAAGAAATGAAGCACATTTTGGCTTATTATTTTGTTTATAAGCGAATTTTTGATCTTTTGTTATCTTCTCAAAATCTTTCTCTGAACTATCAAGATTTCTGTTAAGTCGCCGTTTGATCAAAATCCCCATTAAACCAGGATAAACATCCTAAAAAAACCTGGCTGCACTAGGCAATAAATGGATGAAAAAAGATAGATTGCTCACAGTAATTATCTAAATTTATTGCTAAAATAGTTTATATCAAAATATAGTGACTACAACAATCCTATGGCAGTAACGACGCAACTGAAGTGGACATTTATCGGCATTATTGTAGGTCTCGGTTTTCTTTGGCTATCATTGCGCGGGATTGACGTTGAATCAGTTGCCAGCAGCCTTATGTCCATCAATCCTATTCCCGCGATACTGGTTGTGATCGCTGCAATATTATTCATGTTAATCAAAGCCTGGCGGTGGGCTGTGATTTTGAAGCCCGTAGCATCTGTTGATCTATCATTGTTGCACTCTGCGGCTTATATAGGCACCGCAGCAAATTTGATTATCGTGCATTCGGGTGAGGTGATCAGGGCGGCTCTGGTTGGACGTAAAACAACCATCGCGCCCAGTGCGGTGTTGGCATCGATTGGTGTTGAGCGTGTCTTTGATTTTATGGTGGTCGTGGCATTGTTCGGAGTATTGCTGATGATTGATCCCCAATTGCCCGAGTACGTTGCGGCGGCAGGAGTTGTTGCTGTTCTGCTGGTTGTGATTGGTTTGCTGGTCGTCATCTCTCTGGTGATCCCATCCAAGACAAGAGGTCAATTAGCGAGACTTGTCACCCGTCTTTTGCCAGAAAAATTTTCTGACCTCCTCATCAAACAGCTTAAACGAAGCTTAATTGGATTTTCAGCGCTTGGAAGTCCCCTGATCGTCATACAGACCTTTGTGCTTTCGATCATACAATGGAGTTGTATTATTGCTGCAATCTGGCTGAGTGGGGTCGCTGTGGATTATATGGCAACGTTATCGATGGCCATTACAGTGTGGATATTGATGGTGGTCGGACTCACCTTGCCTTCATCGCCGGCACAATTAGGTACTATTCAGCTTGCTTTTACACTGGGACTTTCATTTACGTTGGATGAAACTCAAGTTCCGTTTGCGGCCTCCGTTGTTTACACCGTTTGTGTCAATTTACCGTATATGATTATTGGTGCTGTGTGCTGGTTACGATCAGGCGGAATCAGTATGCAATCAGGGAACGTACAATCATGACTCGTTCCATAAAGGAATAAATCAAGTAATGGAAATTATATCTATACCCAAGCGTAGCGATACCAAGACGATCCTCACGCTTTTTGGAACTCGACCAGAGATTATTAAACTGGCGCCCGTTATTTGGGCCATCGAACGGCACAGCAACAAATGGCGGAGCGTTACGGTTTCCTCATCACAACATACAGGGCTGCTTCGGCCATTCATCCGAGAATTTGGTATTAATATTGATCATGACCTGGGTGTCATGACGCCAGGACAGACGCCCAATGCGGTATTGGCTCGCGTGGTTGAAGCAATCGAACCGCTCTTGTTTGCCGAACGGCCTGATCTTTTGTTGGTACAGGGCGATACAACGACGGCTATTGCTGGCGCACTGGCTGCTTTTTATGCCAGGATTCCAGTAGTTCATGTTGAAGCGGGACTGCGAACAGGAGATCGATACAGTCCATTTCCTGAAGAAATGAATCGTCGATTGATCACTCAATTGGCCGATCTGCATTGTGCCGCTACCGATAAGAATGTTGAGATATTGCTCGCTGAAGGGGTTCAAAAAAAATCGATCGAATTGACCGGAAATCCAGTGGTAGATACGCTTCAACATATCCTTGCACACGCTTCAATTTCTTCACCGTTATCGAAGCTGCTCGATAGTCTCAGCAATAAGCGATTGATTGTACTGACAACCCATCGGCGCGAAAATTTTGGCCAGGTTATGTCATCTCATTTAAGAGCACTGCGCCGTTTTGTGGAACGGCATGAAGAAGTTGAATTGATATTTTCCGTACACCCCAACCCCTCGGTGCGGGCGGTTGTAGATGCGGAGTTTACTGGGGTAGGACGAATTCATTGTATTGAGCCACTCGAGTATGCAGATTTTATTCATTTGTTATCAAAAGCGTGGCTGATAGTGTCAGATTCTGGCGGTATTCAGGAAGAAGCACCTTCCTTGAGAAAACCCTTATTGATACTGCGTGATACTACAGAACGCCCTGAAGTACTGGAGTGTGGTGTCGGGAAGTTGGTGGGGCATTCCGGCGAGCATTTGGAAAGACTGCTTGAGGAATCCATGACCGATCAGAGATGGTTCGATGTGGTGAATTCCGTAGAAAATCCATTTGGTAAAGGTGATGCTGGAGAGCGAATTGCATCCGCTATCGAGAAATTCCTGAAGACTCGGGAGGATTCATTATTATGACTCAATTGCAGCAGGCGCATTCCGGTAAGCCTTTGGCCAACTTATCCGTTGATTTGGATAATGAATGGGCTTACCTGAAGACGCATGGCGATCCCACGTGGGAATCTTATCCTTCCTATCTGAATATTGTCGTTCCGAGAATACTTGATGTACTGGCTAGCCGTAAGTTGCTCATCACCGTTTTTGTCGTTGGCCAGGACGCGGCCCTTGAATACAACTACTCGGCACTTGCAAAAATTGCCGAAGCGGGTCACGAGATTGGCAATCATTCCCTGCGTCATGAGCCATGGTTACATTTGTTTTCTGAGCAAGACCTCGAGAATGAACTGGCCGAAGCCGAGAAATATATTCACGCTGCGACTGGTAAAAAACCGATAGGGTTTCGTGGGCCGGGATACAGCCAATCGTCGACTATGCTACAAGTGCTGGTTCGACGAGGATACGCTTACGATGCGAGTTCATTGCCAAGTTTTATAGGACCCTTGGCGCGGGCATATTATTTTGCGACAGGAAAATTCGATGACGAACAGCGAGAACGACTCAACCGGTTATTCGGAAGCTGGAAAGATGGATTCAGACCTCTTAAACCATATTATTTACGTTTTGACGGTGTTTCGTTATTGGAAATGCCCGTCACCACATTCCCGGTCTTTCGCGTGCCCATTCATTTAAGCTATGTCATGTATTTGGCTGGATTTTCCATCCTGCTGGCTAAAACGTATTTCAGTACGGCATTACAGGCATGTAAACTTTTTAATGTTGAACCTTCCATATTGTTGCATCCCCTTGATTTCTTGGGTGGAGAAGACGTGCCGCGATTAAAGTTCTTCCCTTCCATGCAGTTGAAGAAAGAACAGAAGGTCGCATTGGTTGAATACTGTCTGGACAGCTTGATACGCAATTTCGATGTCAGAACTGTAGCCGAGCATGCTGCGATTGTTGCCACTCGACAAAATCTGGCGGAAGTGGAACCGGGGAATTGATGCTCTGTAATTAGGAGAAGAATATGAAAGATAAGAAAATAATTGTAATGTTGCCTGCATACAATGAAGAAAAGGATCTTCCGGGATTATTGAACCGTATTAAACTCGCGCTCGATCCATGGGCAAATTATCGTATTCTGGTGGTTGACGATGGATCTCGCGATCAAACGGCACAGATTGTGCGGGATATGGGCAGTAAAATGCCTCTCGAACTGATACAGCATCCACAAAATATGGGGTTGGGTGCGGCCATGCGCACAGGTTTGAAAGCGGCGGCGTACAACAGTGATATCGTCATTACATTAGATGCCGATAATTCACAGGATCCTGAATTGATTAAAACGATGGTGCAGCGGCTGGATGAGGGATTTGACATCGTGATTGCCTCGCGATTTCAGCCGGGTGCGCAAGAAATCGGCGTGCCGCCGTTTCGTGTCATGCTGAGTCATGTTTCCAGCGCCGGCATCCGAGCCATTGTAGGATATCCGGGAGTACGCGATTATACCTGCGGTTTTCGGGCCTATCGGGCTGAAACATTACGGAGTTTGATCGATCTGTTTGGTGATGATTTTATACGGGAAAATGGATTCTCGTGTATGTTTGAGCTGTTGCTCAACCTGCGCGCCATTCGCGCACGCGTGTCCGAGGTGCCGCTCGTACTTCGGTACGATCTCAAGGAAGGCGCCAGCAAAATGCGTATCCTGCGCACGATGTGGCGTTATGTTATTACTCTGACGCGTGGGCTGATGCCAGTTTCCTGGCGAGTAACATCTGGACCTAAAGAGCTGCCCGATGACAAAAGATCCTGAAAACAATCCTCCTGTACCTGCCTCGAATACAAAGCTCATGAAAGACGCTCCCAATATTGCCGTTATTGGCGGAGGAATTGGGGGCCTTGTTAGCGCCTACTGGCTTGCGAAAGCAGGTGCGCATGTGACGGTATATGAAGCTTCGGATCAATTAGGAGGATTGGGCACTTTTTTCAAGTACCGGGATATTTCTCTGGAACGTTTCTATCATTGCATGCTGCCCAGTGATCGTCATTTACTGGGTGTGCTTCATGAACTGAGACTCGACGATCAGATATATTGGAAAGAGACGAGCTTTGGCTTTATGCGGGGCGAACAGTTGTACGGACTTAATACGCCACTGGAGTTGTTGCGCTTTAGTCCTTTGTCGCTGGTTGACCGGATTCGTGTGGGTTTGACAGGGTTATGGGGAAAAATATGTTCACCCAATGGACTGGATGATATGACCTGCGTTGAGTGGTTGAGTCGGATTTCCGGTCAGCGTGCTTTCGAAATATTTTGGAAACCGATGTTGCAGGCAAAATTCGGCGATCGTTATCATGAAGTTCCTGCCCTCTGGTTCTGGACCCGCTTTAATCGCGAGAAAGGCGGAAAACGCGAATGCAAAGGTTATATTCACGGTGGATATCGGCGCATTATCGATACTTTGGCGGAATCAATTGAAGCGTTAGGAGGAACCATCAAGTTACAAGCGTCGGTAGAAAAAATGAATATTACTGATGAAGGTGTACTGAGTGTTAGCGCGGCGAATGAATCACCCAGGCAGTTTGACCGAATTGTGGTTACGGCGCCCATTTCATTCCTGCACAAAGCCATGGCAGATAGCCGATTAGCCGATATGGCTGTGAAAGTTGACTCGAAGATCGATATGCAAGGCGTGGTAAATGCCGTACTGATGCTTCGTCGCGGTTTTACGAAACATTATTGGGTGGCCACGATTGATGAAGACATTCCGTTTCAGGGAATCGTTGAAAGCACAACTTTGCTTGAAAAAACAGATACCGCAGGTGTGCATTTGTTTTATCTCATGAATTATGTGCATCGCACTGAAGCGCTTTTCCATCAAAGCGATGACGAAATTCTTACTGCCTATATTGCTGGATTGAAGCGTCTTTTTCCAGACTTTCAAGAAACTGACGTGATTGATTGTTTTGTATTTCGCGCTCCTTTCGTTGAACCTCTCTATACGACGGGTTATCAGCAACGTAAGCCGCCGTCCGTTTTACTGCCGGGCAAATTATATTTGGCGACCACCGCTCAGGTATATCCGGATGTAACTTCTTGGAACGGTACGGTCGGATTAGTACAAAAAGTCGTCAATGACATTCTGCAGGACAAATAACCCTCCCATACCAGCGGGTATCTGAATTTAGATACCATCATGAATTCTCATTAAAAATTGTCATAGAACAACAACGATCAGATTCTCTGTTGCAAACTTGACTCCACTTAGATCGAGCCCTATTTATCAGTGGTGTCGAGGTTGTAACACTGCTAAACTTCTCACGAGTCAAAAACGACTCTTTATTCATCAATTTTCTCAAATTGATTTTTGATCAGATAGCCACCGGATTCCGATTTTTATTCTCTTTAAACGAATGTTTGAGTTTGTTGTAACTATGAGACTTTAGGGGGCTATATTTTATTAATCGAATAATAAGAAGGGATCGCTCGTTACGAATAGGGAGAAGATTGCATTGAATTTTAATTCGAGCAATACGGAGAAGTTGCAAAAAATTGCGGTAGGGGAGTCCCGCAAAAAAATTCTGGTTTTACCCATCATTTTTCTCATTGCATTGTTGTGTCATAGTAATCTCGCTCCGCTTGAAGAGACGCATTGGGATGCGCCTATTTATGTTCTGCTTTCCAAATATGCTGCCGAGACGAATTTGCTGGCGCAATATCACCAGCAGGCACAGGATATTCGACTTGGTCCAGGCGATGATGCGCACTGGTACTTTACCCGCATTGGACATGTATTACTGCTGGGCGAAGTTGTAAAGTTGTTCGGTAATGATGAAACTGCTCTGATGGCCATGCAATGGCTATACCGATTGTTGATGGCGCTCAGTGTTCTCATGTGCATCGTTCTGGCCAAGCGGTTAGCGCTATTATTGCGTGCCGAAGAGCCTGACTCAAACTGGTGGACGGCTTCATTGATAGCCACGATGAGCTATGTTATATCGGATGGTTTTCGTGGACTTCAAGGTCATTTGACCAGTGAACCACCGGCACTTTTTGTCATGGTGCTTTTTGCCTGGGTTTTATCTCGAGCAGTTGAGAAGACATCTCTTGTGAATGGCGTTGTTGCCGGCATGTTGTTATTTTTATTGTTTTTCATTCGTATCGATGCGGTTCTGCCTGGGTTAATTTTTCTGTTTGTATTATTTGCTATGCTCCGGCAAGCAAAGAAATTTGCTGCCATACCTGCGATGATAATGACGGGTGGGGTTGCATTGACCCTCTATTTGTTTTATGCCTGGTGGTTTTCACCCCTGGCGAATCCGCTGACTTTGTTGAATTTCTCTGCAGAAGCGAAAGAAATGTTTCCCGGTCTCATGACCAAGAGCTTGTTTGCCATAATGATCGCGGGCGGCGTGTCATGGGTAGGAGCCAGTGTCTGTTTGATGACACCCAAGCTGCGGCGGGATTCGCTCGTCAGGTTTGCAATGATTTGGCTTGTCCTGTCATTATTGCCCATGTTGATTGATAGTTTTCACGGCCGCTCGATTCAGGCACGCATGGTTTTTTTCATTTTAGCGCCTTTGCTGATTCTCGCTACGGAAGGTTGGCGGCATATTCTGCGAGAATTTATAGAATATAAAAAATACAATGTCTTGCTGATGGTTTCTGGATTGACGATCCTGCTGGCGTTAGTTCCTCATGCTTTTATCAGACAGGAATCCCGGGACTTCATAGCAAACCATTTACCGACTGCGATGCAGAAACATTTTTTTGCATCCCTACCGCAGAATGACATGGTTAAAACCTCCCGACCATATGAAGATGAGCGGCTCGGCTTAATGGTTAGACCGTTGTACGAACGGTGGACGCTTGAGTATTCAAAAGCTCGGCAATTGGCGCTGTATCTGTATTCTCTCAATCGGCCAGTGTATTTGATCTGGCCCGCAGAAAAATTATCCGGTCAACATTCAATGCTCAATTACATCAGGCTGATACGGTTTTTTGGCCACTCTGACCCAGAGCATCCCCAGCTTTCGCTGATTAAACTCCCGCATACCGATGATGATGAGCCTTGTATGCATCGTTGGCCTACAAAATCAGATCCAGTTGTCTTTTGCGTCAAGATTGATTCTTCGCAATTGCAAGAATTGAACAATGAAAAAACTGATGTGTACGTTTTGGGGGTTGATGACTATCCGATGCCGGACATTCCTGCCACAGAACTCAGCGTCGTATGGTCAGCTCCGCCATTCGTGCTCTACCGCGTTACTGGCGAGACAGAGAATTTCTGAGGCTGTGTACTTGATTCGCTGATTCTGCTATCAGTGTGCCTGGCAATTCTTACGGTTGTGTCAAAAGTTTATCTGCGTTCTGAATGATAACGTCGATAAGTGATCTTTATGAGGCGTCACACCCAGACCCAACGTTCCCAGCATAGCTTCAGAAATGTAATAGTTCAGCATGAACCGGATATTGGCAGTGGGATACCAATTGACGCCGAAGGTGATCACTTGAACCTGGCATTTTGATGTACTTGTCCGGCACGGATCATCGATCCGGCTTTGCTGCAGGTTTTCTGCAAAATCGTAACGTCCCGCAAGCTCAAGGGCACCCCATCCGCGAGTGGGTTTAGGTTTTCCAAAGGCTCCCCGGTCTTTCTTGTACACCGCCTGCTCGCCGGTAACGAACCAGCTCCCTTGCAGATAAAAAGCCTGAATCGTGGAATCCCTGATTTCCTGGTTGACTGAATGCGTGTGATCCAGTTTTGCGAGCGCATACTCCGCTTGCAGCGTAAGTGAATTGATCGAATAAGCCAATTCGGTGGAAATGGTCGATTGGCTTGGGCTGCCCGATGAAGCATCGCCTGCTCCGGCGGTTCCGAGATGTTGACTAATACCTTGACGTCCGCCATAAACATCCACGATCTTTGCCGAAATGGAATGCTTGTCGGTAGTGTCTCGGCTTAAAGACAGGCCGAGATGAAGAATATGGCCCGCTTGATCGATCGGGAGCCAAACGGCGCGACCGCCATAGGAAATTCCTTCAACCGGCTGACCAAAGTGCGCCAGGCTCATGACATGGACACCCAATCCAATGTTGTCCCTGATCAGTGACCGGTAACCGAATCCCGTAAGAAATTGTCGTCCGTTATAGATCCCGGTCGATGAAGTGGAAGGTCGCTCCATAAGCGTGAGTTCATTGGAACTGGTGATTTCTTCCAGACCCCGGTAGGGCTTGAATTGCCCTATTGTGAGCTGGCCAGGCCCGAGTTTTGCAGAGACCCAGGCTTCGCGCAGGCTGTGCGGAAATTCGGTAGTGGCATTGATGGCAAAATCGTTCTCAAATTTGAAATTGACGCCGTAGATTTTTCCTGTCAGGGTGGCGTAGGTTCTGCGCCAATTAAATCCGTCACGATCGTTGCTACTGAGCAATTGGCTGCCAAATGCCGGATTATTCGCGTTGGCTGAGTCTGGGTATAACGAATGCACATCGAAGTGTCCCCGGCCGTTAAGCGCAAATTCGACTTTTCCATCCACAGATTTTAACTTGAGGCCACCAAAATCTGTTGCGTAACACGTGGTAATCGATAAATAGATCAGGAATATAGAGCCGGAAGATTTGAGATAATATCTCATGCGTCATATATACGTGATGATCTTCTTGGGATAGGTTTCAGTATTTATCCGCCTGCTTAGGAAAAGCTCGATCACCTTGTTGTGTCATTGCGACGGAATGACTGCAGTGCAATGCTCGTCGATCCAGTGTCCCTGCACGGTTGCGTGGACTGGAACTGGAGTGCCCTCGATGATGCTATCGAACTCTGTACTCCCTTCGAATCGATGAGGATTGATCAATGTACCCTCTGCCACGCCATTTCCTTTGAAGCGCTTGTTGTTGCAAACCAGATTCGCCTTATAGCTATTGCCCGTTCGGCTGGCATTTTTAACAGTGCAACCGGAGTGATTCTCGTAAAAATAGGTGGGAATGTCCTGCTGCGCCATTGCCTCAGTGACGCATAACTTGGACACGACTGCGCCATTTTCTACCTTGGGCAGTTTTATGCCATAACGTTTGGCAAGTGTACTCAATTGCTGCATCTGGTCAGAAGGAATGTGCGGCACCAATGCCAGTAGCTCGGATTGGGTGGTGATTTCCCATAATCCAGAGCGGATGTGTTGATTTGCAAAACTCGCGGTTGTGATCGCCAGACCAGCCAGAATGATAAAAAAGCGTGTGAACATGAGGCTCCCGTCATCAAAACATGCAAACGGTTCTTTTGAACCGCTTAGATTGAGCAAGTTTAGCGAATGACAGGCAAAAATTCCCAACAATTTTGGAACTGTTTTGCCTGGGAGCCTTACAGCAAAGGCATGAGAGCCTTGTAGAGGTTATATCCACTGATCGTGGTAATCAGCACTCCCACCAGTATCAGCAACGAGCGCGCATGAAACTTCTTGCACAGGTAAGCAGCGAAAGGCGCCGCGAATAAGCCGCCAAACACCAGGCCGACGATCAATGGCCAGGTATCGGTCTCCATCAATAGCGCAAACACTGCAGCGCTGGTGAGGGTCAGGAAGAACTCTGCAAAGTTGACTGAGCCGATCGTGGTGCGGGGATCATTACCGGTGCCAACCAAAGTGGTGGTCACAATAGGCCCCCAGCCGCCGCCACCGGCTGCATCCATGAACCCGCCAAAACAGGCGAGCTTGCCGACATGATTGGGCGCATCCTTGCGAATATGCAATTGACGAAATGCTTTGCTGAGTATGTAAATGCCCAGTAAGATCAGATAACCGGAAATGAACGGTTTGAATACTGTACTATCGACATGCGTGACCAGAACTGCGCCAAGGATGCCGCCGATCATTCCGGGTACGAGCAAGCGGGTAAATAACTGTTTATCGACATTGCCGAATTTTGCATGCGCAATGCCAGAGACCCCGGTTGTGAAAATTTCGGCAATATGCACGCTTGCGCTCGCTGCAGCAGGCGTTGCGCCGGAGGCCAGCAGAAAGGTGGTGGCTGTCACGCCATACGCCATACCCAACGCGCCATCGACTACTTGGGCAAGAAAACCAACAGCGACGGCACTCCAAAATATTCTGCTGTCGAGCGTGTCATTGATGATTTGCCAACTATCGTTCAAATCTTGTGCCAGGAAAAAACGGGCGATCAGGAAACCGATCAGCAGAATCAGCACAATCACCGCGAACCATACTGCTGCCTTCAGAAAGGGGTGCGCATCGAGATGGGAAACGGTGTCTTCAACCGGCGGTAATCCAAGTTGCTGGTGTTCTTCATTGACGGTGTTGGAGGTTAAATCGAGATTACGTAATTTCATGGAAATATGCCAAAGCGACTGTAAAATGCTCCGAAATATAATCGAACTTAATGAGTATGAGAAATAATATTCGGAGATATGCTTATATTCATTTAGGAATAATAAACGCGCTGCATTATGTTTTTTAGTTTGATTTTTTTCGGCCTTATTCAGAGTGCGGTATATTTCAAACTTTTTCGGGATGTCAGAATAATGGAATGGCAAGGTTGGTTTACGCTGGGTTTATGCATCACGGTATTGGCCGCGCTTATTTTTACACGCGTCGGCCCGCATCTCATCATGGTGGGAGCATTGACGATATTGAGTATCACCGGAATTCTCAGCAGTGCCGATGCGCTCGGTGGCTTTAGTAACTCCGGATTGATTACCGTCGCCGGCATGTTTGTGGTCGCAGCGGGCATGCACGCCTCCGGCGCGATCGATTTGCTGGTGAATACGTTATTAGGCCGTCCTAAAACCGCGCAGGCTGCTTTGAACCGAATGTTTTGGCCGGTTGCATTCCTGAGCAGCTTCCTGAATAACACGCCCGTCGTGGCAACGATGATTCCGGCAATTTATAGCTGGTCTCGCAAAATCGGCATTTCTCCTTCCAAGCTAATGATTCCTTTGAGTTATACGGCGATTCTGGGTGGAACGGTGACCTTGATCGGAACCAGCACCAATTTGATTGTTAACGGTCAATATCAAACGCTCACGGGTGAGCCGGGCTTTTCGTTATTTTCGATCACTGCGGTAGGCTTGCCAGTGGCTATTACGGGATTTTTATTGATGTGGCTGTTTTTCCCTAAATTACTGCCGGATCGAACTCAGGGTCAAGCTTTTTCCAATTTGCGCGAATTTACGCTGGAGGTTTCCATTGCGCCGAATGGCCCACTGGTCGGTAAAACGATTGAACAAGCGGGGTTAAGGCATTTACAGCGGGTATATCTGATTGAGATCGAAAGAAATGGGATTGCGTTACCCGTCGTGGCACCCGATGAAGCACTTCAAGGCGGCGATCGGTTGGTGTTTGCGGGCGACACCGACGCCATTTCAGATCTATTGCGGATTAATGGCATCGTTCCTTCCATTGAAGAAGGGCACGCCCAGACCTTTACCGAGCGGCATCCCGAACGGCGTCTGGTTGAGGCCGTGGTTTCGTTGCATTGTAGTGCGGTAGGGTACGCGATTCGCGATGCCCGTTTTCGCGCCCGTTATGGCGCAGCCGTCCTCGCCGTAGCCCGGCATGGCGAGCGGATCAAAGGTAATCTGGGTAGCATCATTCTACAAGCGGGTGATACGTTACTACTGGAAGCGCGGCCGGCATTCGTGACTCGCCAGCGCTATAACAAGGACTTTCTGCTGATCAATGATCTGAATACCGAATCACCGCGTCACGAGCGGGCATATTTGGCTTGGTTTATCCTTGTAGGGATTATCACGGCAGCCAGTTTTGAAGTGATCAGCATGTTGAATGGCGCACTGCTCGGGGCTGGATTGATGATTATTACTGGCTGTTGTTCAGCCAGTCAGGCTGAAAAAAGCCTAGATTTGACGGTCATCATAACGATTGCTTCCTCTTTTGCGCTGGGAATGGCGCTGGAAAAAACCGGTGTCGCCAAATTCCTGGCTGAAAATATCGTCCATTTGAGTGGCGGAACGCCGTGGTTATTACTGATTCTGACCTATATCACCATCTCGATTCTCACCGAAGTCATTACCAACAACGCGGCTGCGCTTCTGATGTTGCCGATCGTGCTGGAAATCACCGAGAAAGCGGATCTGAACAATGATCCCTTTGTGTTTGCCATCATGATGGCGGCGTCGGCCAGTTTCGCCACGCCTTTGGGCTACCAAACCAACATGATGGTCTATGGCCCGGGAGCATATCGTTTCACGGATTTCCTGAGAGTGGGAATACCGATGAATATCGTTGCTGGGATTGTGACGATAACGGTGCTGTTGATTGGTTGGCCGCTGACGAAGTAGCGTCTGTAAGATTGGGAAAATCCGGTGTGTGGCATTCGGCTGGATGGGATTGGCCGTATGCAGTCAAGCCGGTAAATGAGCACTTTGAAGCGGATTTTTGCAATCTGCTCAACGGCAGCGCTTCTCGGAATTTTCTAGTCGGAATTTCTGCGAAAAATGAGATCCCAGACGCCATGTCCAAGCTTCAATCCGCGTTGTTCGAACTTGGTCAACGGACGGTAGGCTGGTCTTGGCGCGTAGTCTGCGGCGGTATTGGTCAAATGGGGCTCATGACTGAACACGGCTAACATCTGGATGGCATATTCCTCCCAATCCGTTGCGGCATGGAGATATCCACCCGGTTTCAGGCGCTGGCATAGATTGGCGATCAGCGCGGGCTGGATCAGGCGGCGTTTATGGTGCCGGGCTTTCGGCCATGGATCCGGAAAAAAGATGTGGATGCCATTCAGGCTGCTAGCAGCTAGCATATGCTGGATGACCGCCACGGCATCATGCTGGATGATGCGCAGATTCGTCAAGCCGAGCGCGTCGATGCGGTTAAGCAGACTGCCGACACCAGGCGTATGCACTTCAATGCCCAGGTAGTCGTTTCCCGGATGGTTCTGTGCGATCGTGGCGGTGGTTTCCCCCATGCCAAATCCGATTTCCAGAATCTTGGGCGCTTGCCGCCCGAACACGTGATCGAGATCGAGCAGATTCTCGCTGAAGGGAATGCCGTAGCGCGGCAGCAACGTTTCGCAGGCTCGTTGTTGCGCGTTGGATAAGCGCCCCTGTCGAAGAACGAAGCTGCGGATGGCATGTTGCATGGGACTATAAGCCGGAGTGCGGTTTCCTAAGCGGATCGGGCTGCGCTGGGTGGCGCAGGCGTGATGATGCCGTCAGTCGGAGAACTGGGGCTGGCGCTGTAGAGCTTTTTCGCCATTCTTCCTGCCAGATACGCTTCGCGCCCGGCCTCGACCGCTTTGCGCATTGCTGACGCCATCAGAACCGGTTTTTGTGCCGCGGCAATGGCGGTATTCATCAGCACGCCATCGCAACCCAGTTCCATTGCGATGGTGGCGTCCGATGCCGTGCCGACGCCGGCATCGACCAGTACCGGGATGTTGGCGTTATCGATGATGATCTGCAGATTCCATGGATTCAGAATGCCCATGCCGGAACCAATCAGCGACGCCAGCGGCATGACGGCAACGCAGCCCATGTCTTCGAGCTGTTTCGCGATGATCGGATCATCGGAGGTATACACCATCACCTGAAAATCTTCCTTGATCAGGATTTCCGCCGCTTTCAAGGTTTCCACCATGTTCGGATACAGCGTTTTCGGATCGCCCAGCACTTCCAGCTTGACCAGGCTGTGACCGTCGAGCAGTTCCCGCGCCAGGCGCAGCGTACGCACTGCATCGTCGACGGTATAACACCCGGCGGTATTCGGCAGTAAGGTATATTTCGAAGGCGGCAATACATCCAGCAAATTCGGTTCACCGGCCGTCTGGCCGATATTGGTGCGCCGGATCGCCACCGTGATAATCTCTGCGCCGCTCATTTCAACGGCTGCGCGCGTTTCGTCAAAATCCTTGTATTTACCCGTGCCGACCAATAAGCGGGAGTTATAGGTTTTACCGGCAATGACTAAGTTGTCCATGAAATTATTTACTACGTATTGATTGACTGTTTGAAGTATTCGCGAGAATCAGCCGCCGCCAACAGCGACGACAACTTCCAATTGATCGCCATGCGCTAGCATTTGTTCCGAAAACAGACTGCGCGGCACGATCTCGCCATTGCGCTCGATGGCGATCCGCTTGCCGTGCAAATCAAGGTGATCGATGAGCTGCGCAACATTGATCGGCGCTTCGAATTGCTGCAATTGACCGTTAATGGTGAGTTGTATCATGCTTGAGAAACTGGGATTTAATATTAAATTAACTGATACTCAATCAAAAATTAAGGGTGAATTCTATCATGCGGTGGATGGGAAATTGGATACTTATCGGTGTTTTAAAAGTTAAGCTTTTCATAAACTAACAAATAACAAGTTATTCGGTTGAGATTATAATAATTTCAATAAAATTATAAGGAGTTGCGAATGCCTGAACCATTAACAACAGTAGGTCTCGGTGCAATAGCTGCGTATTTGGGAAAAGATGGAATTCAAAAGATTCTTGGTCCGACCGCAGATTACCTTGGAGAGGGCCTTCGAAATTTTACTCAGAAACGCGTAGAGACAATCGGAAGAATATTTAAAAATGCTGAGGAAAAGTTAGGTGATCGTATTGAAATCGCGGGAGAAGTTCCTCCAAAAGTCCTGAAAACTGTCTTGGATGAAGGCTCTTTCTCAAATGATAATCTTGCTGTTGAGTATCTAGGGGGAGTATTGGCATCATCAAGGACTGAGCAGGGTCGTGATGACCGCGGGGCACGCATTGCTAAAATTATTGATTCTCTGTCGACATATCAGCTTCGAAGTCACTGCTTGATCTATTCTACCGTTCGTAAGCTATTCTCCGGGAAAGGATTGTCTATACACATGGAAGATCGACCCAAGATGCAAATCTTTATACCGTATTCCGGTTATCTTGCTGCTATGGAATTCTCACAAACCGAATTAGGACAACTTGATTCTTTTTTTAGTCATGTTTTTGTGGGATTGCATGGAGAAAATATGCTTGAAAGCCATTGGCAATATGGTTCCAAGGAGTCAATAGTTAAGCTTTATGCAGGTGCCACTGAAGGAGGTATTGTCTGCCAACCATCCTCATTGGGAACAGAATTGTTTTTGTGGGCATTTGGTCAAGCCGATAAACCGCTTAACTACATCTTTAATCCTCAGTTGAATTCATTGATTGCCGGGATGCCGTCATCGATTCAAGGTGCTTGTGCTACAAATTCATAATTCCGATATCAACTGAAGTTCGGGCCAACATTAGTGACATTTCTCAAATCGATTAGCTTGACTTTAAGAAGCTCGATTGTCGGAATAAAAGATCAACAATATTTCGCATTAAGACTCAACTATTCCTTTTCATATATTTTCTGCATTTTCCAAGCACCCATCCCAATAAGGCACCCCCTCAAACCGTTTTACCAAAAAATCCACAAATGCCCGCACGCGCTGTGAAAGGTGCCGGGTTTGGGGATAAATGGCGTATGCGGCCAGAGGTGGTGCATGATAGTTCGTCAATATCGGCACCAGCGTGCCGCGTTCGATTTCGCGGTAGACGATGAAGGTCGGCAATAATACGATGCCTTGGCCGTCAACGGCGGCATCACGCAGGAATTCGCCGTTGCTGGCTTTCAGGTAAGGGGTGATGCGGGTTTTGATGAGTTGATTGGCGGCATCGAATAAATTCCAATATTCGAGATTGCTGATCAGGTTGTATACCATGCAGCGGTGATCGATCAGTTCGACTGGTGACTGCGGAGTGCCCGTGCGTTCGAGGTAAGCCGGGCTGGCGCATAGTATCGTCTGGATCGGCGCAAGACGGCGCGCGATCAAGCTGGAATCCGGCAAGCTGGCGATGCGAATCGCGAGATCGAACCCTTCCGCCAGCAGATCGACGTGCCGGTCGTTGAAGTCCAGATCGAATTCGATGTCCGGATGGGTTTGCAGAAATTCATTGATGGCCGGCCCGAGATGCATCAATCCAAAACTCAGTGGCAATGCCACTTTCAAATTGCCTTTCAGCGCCCCGTGAAATTGCGATGTCGCATGCTCGGCTTCGAGGATATCGGCCAGGATGCGCGCAGCCTGCTGATAGAATGTACGTCCGCTATCGGTTAGATTCATTTGCCGCGTGGTGCGATGAAACAATTCCACGCCGAGGTGCTGTTCCAATTCTTTCAATCGCCGGCTGATCACTGATTTTGCGATATTCATGCGATCAGCCGCAGCGCTGATGCCGCCGGATTCCACCACCCGCACGAAGGCATTCATGTTTTCAAATCGATCCATCAGCCACTTCCATTGTTGTGTTTATCAGAACAATCATTTCTTATTGTCAGGGTTTATTCTTATTATGACAACGATGATAATGCTATCAAGCAATCGGAACACAATGAATCAATAAGGAGACGACCATGGATAACGTAGTGAATTCTGTCCGCATCATTCCGGCAATCGCCGTGCCCGAGGGCGCTGGCGTGACTGTGCATCGCACGATCGGCACACCGGTTTTGCGGGAATATGATCCGTTTTTACTGTTTGATCACATCAGCAGTGACAACCCGGCGGATTATATCGCCGGATTTCCATCTCATCCGCATCGGGGCTTCAGCACGTTCACGTACATGATCGACGGTCACATGGAACATCAGGACAGCATGGGCAACCGCGGTGATTTGGGGCCGGGTTCCGCGCAATGGATGAAGGCAGCCAGCGGGGTCATTCATTCTGAAATGCCGAAACAGAAAGATGGTCTGATGCGAGGGTTTCAGCTTTGGATCAATTTGCCGGCAGCGCATAAGATGGATCAGCCGGAATATCAGGAATATGCTGCTGATGCTTTTCCTGTGATCAACACGGCCGATTATTCGCTTAAGGTATTGATCGGGCGTTTCAAGGATACGGTCGCCCCCATTGTCGATAGCCTGACCGAAGTCAACCATTACGATGTGCAAGTGCATCCCGGCATGCATTTCCAGCATCGTTTGCCGACCGGGAATAATAATTTCATCTATGTTTTTGAAGGATCAGGTCAATTGGATGAGCAGCAGATTCCGAAACATTCGCTTGCGATCGTTGGGGCAGATAACGGTGAACTGGATCTTACCGCCGGCAAACAAGGTGCGCGCTTGCTGGTCATCAGCGGCAAGCCGTTGCATGAAGCGGTGGCGCGGTATGGTCCTTTCGTGATGAATACCCGTGAACAGCTCGATCAGGCGATGAGCGATTTTCAGTCCAATCATTTTGTGCGTGATCGGGCATGGATTAAACGCAATCCGTAAGCACCCAAATATCAATCCCTACCATTTATCAGGAGAATCTCATGGAAAAAATCAGTCAATTCGTGGCACGCGTATTTTTAGGACAGATCTTTTTGCTGTCCGGTTTTTTTAAAGTGACCGGTTACGAAGCAACGCAAGGATATATGGAGGCGATGGGTGTACCGGGAATACTGTTGCCGCTGGTAATCGCGGTCGAGATTGGCGGCGGCGTGGCGGTGATCGTCGGCTGGCATACCCGCGTGATGGCGGCTGGCTTGGCGTTGTTCTCGGTTACGGCGGCGGTGATCTTTCATAGCAATTTTGCGGATCAGATGCAGATGATCATGTTCATGAAAAATATTGCCATGACCGGCGGATTGATATTGCTGGCGCTTCATGGAGCGGGCAGATTGAGTCTTGATGAGTTTCGCGGTCAGAGTTAACGAAAGGTATATCGTTCTCGTATAAAACTGGCTGCCGGGAACCGGATTTTATGCGAGATCGTGTTTTGGCTTGTGTGATAAGGCATAACCGACTAAACTTGATTGCGATATTTAGTGTTTTTAAGCTGATTTTTGCTACTCAATTTTCTGTTTGGACTCTCCTGCCTGGAAACGAAATTGCACAATCAACGCCCCAAACATCTGAATTTATTAAAGATCAAGCAACCGCTGCCGGCGATTGTTTCCATTTTTCACCGGATCAGCGGTGTATTGCTGTTTTTCCCCGGTATTCCATTATTGCTGGTTGGATTGCAGATGGCGTTGCAATCACAGCAGAGTTTCGAGGCACTACAGACCTTGCTCCGTGATCCCCTGGTTAAAATAGCATTATTGGTTTCATTGTGGTTTTTTCTACATCATCTATGTGCCGGCATTCGTTTTGTGCTGCTTGATTTGCAGATCGGCATTGTATTGCCGCAAGCACGATTGGGAAGCCGATTGGTATTCATCAGCGGTGTCCTGCTGACTTTCCTTGCAGCGGTAGCGATATGGTAAAACGATCCAGGTTGGCGGTCACGGGTGCTCATTACGGCTTGAAGGACTGGTTGGCGCAACGCGTGACAGCCGTGCTGATGGTGATCTATCTGGTCATTCTGGCGAGTATGATCTTCTTCGCTGCTCCGCAGGACTTCTCCAGTTGGAAAACTTTATTCAGCCAGCAATGGCTTCGAATCGCGACGTTTGTTTTCTTTATATGTCTGTTTTGGCATGCTTGGGTCGGCATGCGCAATATATTGATGGATTACGTGCATGCCATTCAATTGCGCCTACTGGCGCAGATAACGGTAATTGTTGCTTTAATGGGCTATCTCGTATGGATTGCTGATATTTTGTGGGGTTGATGTGGCCATAACCAAAAGAAAATTTGATGTTGTCATCGTGGGCGCTGGCGGAGCGGGCATGCGCGCGGCTTTGCAGTTGTCCGAGGCTGGATTGAAAGTCGCAGTATTGTCCAAAGTTTTTCCGACCCGTTCGCATACCGTATCCGCGCAAGGAGGGATTGCCGCAGCGCTGGGCAACGTGACCGACGACCATTGGCATTGGCATATGTATGACACGGTGAAGGGATCTGATTACTTGGGTGACCAAGATGCGATCGAATTCATGTGCCGCCATGCCAACGAAGTCGTGTACGAACTGGAGCATTTCGGCATGCCATTCGATCGATTGGAGAATGGCAAGATTTATCAGCGTCCATTTGGCGGTCAATCGCAGCATTTTGGCGGCGCCCAGGCCACGCGTTCCTGCGCCGCGGCAGATCGGACCGGCCACGCGTTGCTGCATACGCTTTATCAACGCAATGTCAGCGCCAATACGCAATTTTTTATCGAATGGATGGCGCTGGATCTGATTCGCGATGAACAAGGAGATGTGCTCGGCATCACTGCGCTGGAAATGGAAACAGGCGAAGTCTCGGTTCTGCAGGCGCGAGCTACATTGTTCGCCACAGGAGGTGGCGGACGGATTTTCCAAGCCAGCACCAATGCATTGATCAATACCGGTGACGGTCTTGGGATCGCTGCGCGCGCTGGAATTCCGCTGGAGGATATGGAGTTTTGGCAGTTCCATCCAACCGGTGTGTATGGCGTCGGCGTCTTGATCAGTGAAGCAGTGCGCGGTGAGGGAGGCTATCTTCTCAACAGGGAAGGTGAGCGCTTCATGGAACGTTATGCGCCCAATGCCAAGGATTTGGCGAGTCGCGATGTGGTTGCCCGCGCCATGACGACGGAAATAAAAGAAGGGCGGGGATGTGGCGAAGAAAGCGACCATTTATTGCTGAAATTGGATCATTTGGGTGCAGAAATAATCAAAAGCCGGTTGCCAGGCATTCGCGAACTAGCCATCAAGTTTGCGCATGTCGATCCCATCAATGAACCCATTCCCGTAGTGCCCACTGCGCACTACATGATGGGCGGCATTCCTACCAATTATTTTGGCCAAGTTGTCGCACCTTATAAAACCGGGCCGGAAGAAATCGTCGATGGATTTTATGCCGTGGGCGAATGTGCGTGCGTATCGGTGCACGGCGCTAACCGTCTAGGCACCAATTCATTGCTGGATTTAGTGGTGTTCGGCCGAGCGGCAGCCAATCAGATTATCGAAGACCTGAAAACGAAGCCGCATCATAAGCCGCTGCCCGACGATGCGGCTGATAAAACGTTAAGGCGCCTTGATCGACTTGAAAGTCAGAAAGACGGTGAAAATGTCGCCGAAGCGGGTGCTGCGCTGGCGAAGACCATGCAGACATACTGCGGTGTATTTCGTTTTGAAGACATGTTGCTACAAGGTGTCGAAAAAATAATCGAGGTTGGTAAACGCATTGATCAAACCGAAATCAAGGATAAAAGCAAAGTATTTAATACTGCCAGAATCGAAGCGTTGGAACTGGACAACCTCAAGGAGGTGGCCATCGCCACGATGATTTCGGCTGAAGCTAGACGCGAGAGTCGCGGTGCGCATGCGCGCAATGATTTTCCAGAACGTGATGATGTCAAATGGTTAAAACATACCTTGTTTTTTAGTGAAAATAATCGGCTGGATTATAAACCGGTGCGCTTGAAGCCTCTGACAGTAGAATCCTTTCCACCTAAAGCCAGAACGTATTAGCAAATATCTGTTTTTGGGCTTTCCAGGGAGTACCGAACAACGCAGACTGATCGAGCGTGAGCCTACAAGTTTTTTGCGAAGCTGTCTCGAATTTCATGCAGTAAATACTAGATCGTGGATTGATGAAAGCTATGAATAAATTCAGTTATCTTGTGCTATTGGCGTGGCTTGTTGCTGGAATGTCGTTTTCTGCGCTCATTCAAGCTGAAACACGCTATGTCTCCGATGAAATAGAAGCGACGTTGCGCACTGGCCCCAGTCTCAGCCATGCCATTCAACGCATGCTGAAGAGTGGCGTGGCTCTGGAAATACTGGAAGTGAATGCTGAGAATGGGTATTCACGCGTGAAAACTTCTGGAGGCACGGAAGGGTGGATATTGAGTCGATATCTCATGGCGGATCCACCTGCTCGATCACAGGTTGAGAAAATCGCCAAGCTGATTACCGATGCTGCGCCGGATGGTCCGGTGCGTGTGCAATTAAATGCCATTAAGGATGAATTCGATAAAACCAGCAAGCGGATGGCCTTTTTGGAGAATGAGAATAAACGTCTCGAAGAACAACTTGGATCCATCAAGAAAACCTCTGCCAATATTTTGCAGATCGATGAGGAGAACAAACAACTTCATCAGAAACTGGCTGCAACCGAGCAGCGTCTGACAACTTTGCAGCTTGAGAATCAAGAATTAGGGGATAAAAGTCAGCAGGAATGGTTCATCACCGGCGCGTTAGTGTTATCTGGCGGTGTGTTATTGGGGCTGGTATTGCCTTTCTTTACCCGAAGAAAACGTTCAAGATACGATAGTTTTTGAGAAATCACCACAGAACCGAAGTCGCTTGAAAAAAGCCTTTGCAGATCTTCGGTCAGAGCTTTATTTGATGATATTGTGACTGATGGCGAGGCGTATCAGTTGAGTCGTATTTTGCAGGTCCAGCTTTTTCATGAGATTGAGATAATGAACGCTCACCGTTTTGGGACTGATGGAAATTTTTTCTGCAATTTCGGTATTGGAACTGCCTTCCACGATTAGCTTGACGATTTGAAATTCCCGCTTTGTCAATTGATCAAAGGGATTTTCATAAGCGTCCTTACGCGACATGTACACTGCCAGTTCCTGAGCCAGTTCTGATTCAATATAGGTTTTCCCCGAGCTGACTTGGCGCACTGCATTGATCATTTCGCCAATGCCGCTTTGTTTGCTGATGAAACCCATCGCGCCTGCTTTCAGGGCATGATGAACCATCGTGACATTGTTGAGCATGCTAAAAACCAGAATGCGCGCGGTGGAACTGTGACCTATGATGCGATGGATCGTTTCAAATCCGCAAATGCCGGGCATATTGAGATCGAGAATGATGACATCCGGTGTATGTTGTTGCCAGAGTTGAAATCCGGACTCACCGTTCTCGGCTTCACCGATCACTTGCATGTCGGAATTACTTTCAAGTAGGCGGCGATAACCGGTACGTACCACGGGATGATCATCAATGAGGAGAATAGTAATGGATTGTTTCATTATTTAGGCTTTTATAGGTAGTCGTATATCGATTTCTGTTCCTTCATTCGGTGCGCTTCTTACGGTGATGCGTCCATCCATGGCGATGACCCGTTCCCGCATACCAACCAATCCCAGCCCCGTAAATTGATGATTGGTATCATAACCTTTACCGTCGTCTTCAATTTTGAGATGCAAGAAATCGGTTCTAGGATTATCAATGGTCTCACGGCTTAAACTGATCTGAGCCCAGGATGCTTCGGCATGTTTGTAAATGTTGTTCAGCGCTTCCTGAATGAGGCGGAATAACGTAATGTTATATTGCTCACCCAGCATTGCAAGCTCTCCTTGTAATTTTAATTCGAGCGTGATTTGAGAGTGTCGTGAGCACCACTGTTTTTTCAATTCCGACAACGCGTCTGGTAATCCCAGTGTATCCAACAGCAGAGGTCGCAGCCGGTGCAACATGGTGCGAATGACGTGATGCATTTTTTCGGTACTACCTTTAATGGCTTCTGCACTCGGGAAAACATTGGAATCCTTGTCCACGAAATTAAGAATTACCTCACTTTCTACGCGGATGCCGGTGAGCAATTGGCCCATCTCGTCATGCAGTTCACGCGCTAGCCTGCGCCGTTCCTTTTCTTGTATGCGGAATAATTCTTTCATCAGTTGTCTGTTTTCATTCAATAAATCTCGATTAAGATTGATCATTTTCCGTAGTTGACTGATGTCAGACATCATCATCCGGCACATATTCTTATCGTTGGAGACAGTACTTTCCAAGCGAATGAAGCACAACGCGTCGCTGGTGTCGCCAATTTTTAAATCAATGGTGGTTTTACTCGAAGAATTAAAAACCTCTTGGAGATATTGATTGAAGATCTGGTGGTCGATATCCAGGAAACAATCGGTAAATGCTTTGCCGATAAGGAAAGGGCGGGCTTTTCTAAGCAGTGCTGCGCCAGTCAAGTTGATCGATAGGATATTACCACAACTGTCCAGCGTCAAATATCCAACCGGAGCATGGTCGTAAAGATCTGCATAGCGATTGCGCGATTCTTCCAGTTCCAATTGCTGGTGGTGAAGCTGACCCGCGAGCAGCTCCACTTTGTTATGCATCTCATAATCATCTAATCTTCTGTATTTATTGCGTTGATTCATTTCTTCTCCTTTTGCTATTTCAGTAACGACCGGATGATGCATAGATTTAATATGGATCGAATAATGTCGTATTGAAATAAACTCATGTCAGTGGATGAGGCTGGGCCAAACTATGCAATTCAATATTTCTGCCTGTTTTGGTTGCGGGATTCCAGGAAGAGATTTTTATAATTTGATCATTGATTATAAATTGAAGTGCGCAGCAGTGATAATCAGGATCGTGCAAGAATTATCTGATAATGGAAGTAAAACATTTGCGTTTCCGGATAAATAGTATTGCTTTTGTCATCGGTACGGGCGTATTACAACTGCAAGCTGAATTGCCAGCCATGATTTGGATATGGAGTCTGATAGCGGCAGGAATTGGGATTAAGCTATTGATGCACCTTCAATCTCGATTTCTGACAATCATCAGGGACTTTATGATTGCAGGGCTTTTTGTCGGGATTGGTTTTTTCTGGGCAGCTGCCTTAGCTCACTGGCGCTTGAGTGATTCGTTGTCGCCGCAGTGGGAACAGCAAGATATTCAGGTGATTGGCGTTGTTGCCAGTTTGCCACATAGAAATGACCAAAGTGTGCGTTTTCTTTTGGATGTCGAGCAAGTGGTGACCGAGGGCGCGACTGTTCCCAGCCGCATTGTTCTGTCGTGGTACGACTCCCATCGATCGATTCTGGATAAAAATCTATCAGCAGCTTTGCAAGCAGGCCAGCGCTGGAAATTTACCGTCCGTTTGAAACAGCCGCATGGCAATGCCAATCCTCATGGATTCGATTATGAGGCATGGGCGCTCGAGCGTAATATCAGGGCGACCGGCTATGTGCGTCCTTCAGTCGATACCCAACTACTTAGCTCTCTTGCCAGTCATCCTCGTTATTGGATAGAACATCTACGCGAAACAATCCAGCAGCGATTTGACAAAGCATTGCCTGATTATGCTAATACCGGTGTTCTTAAGGCATTGGCTATTGGTGATCAGAATATGATCCCACGCGAGCAGTGGGAGGTCTTCGTGCGGACGGGAACGATTCATTTAATGGCAATTTCTGGATTGCATATTACGTTGGTTTCAAGTCTGGTTTTTATGATGGTGTATGCTCTATGGCGTTGTCATTCAGGGCTGGTCATCCGTTTACCCGCCCGACGGGCGGCAGTGATTGCTGGATCGATTGCAGCACTGTGTTATGCGGTGTTGTCGGGCTGGGCGATACCTGCGCAACGGACAATGTACATGCTGCTTGTGGTCGCTATCGCGGTGTGGAGAGGGAAATCGACTTCTCCAATCAGCGTGTTGATCTGGGCCTTGCTATGGGTGGTATTGTTCGATCCGTGGGCAACGCTTGCGCCAGGATTCTGGCTGTCGTTTGGGGCAATCGTGATTATCATGTGGGTTACCGCAGGACGAGTCGGAAGACCGCATTGGTTCATCAGTTGGTTGCGGATTCAATGGGCCATTACGCTGGGGTTGATTCCATTGTTGCTGATTATGTTTCAGCAACTTTCTCTGGTATCGCCGATTGCAAATGGGCTCGCCATACCCTTGGTCAGTTTTCTGGTCGTGCCCTTGACATTGCTGGCCACTATTCCTCTGTTCGATTTTATGCTGCCGCTTGCTCATGCTGCGATGACTCTGGTAATGACGGCATTGTACTGGTTGAGTAGCTTGCCTCAGGCTACGTGGGAGCAGTATGCTCCTTCCCTTTGGACCATTCCGCTCGCAGTGGGCGGTATTTTCTGGATGCTGCTTCCCGGTGGACTGGGATGGGGATTTTTTTCTGGCTTTCCAGCTCGTTGGGTCGGTGTGATTGCATTGTTACCGATGTTTTTGGTTCATCCGGACCGACCCCAAGCCGGCGAATTGTGGCTCACGGTGTTGGATGTGGGGCAAGGACTGGCTGTGGTTGCACGTACCCGCCATCATACGCTGTTGTTTGATACCGGGCCTCGTTTCGGCGTCACTGATAGCGGTGATCGAATTATCGTCCCTTACTTGCGTGGAGAGGGGATTCGAAACGTGGATGCACTGATCGTATCACATGCCGACCTGGATCATAGTGGCGGAGCTTTGTCGGTAATGTCGGTCATGCCGGTGGATAGCCTGATTTCGTCGCTGAATGATGACCATCCCATCGTACTGGCATCAGAAAAGAACAAGAATTTTCCGTGTCGGCTCGGCCACAGGTGGTATTGGGATGATGTGCAATTCGAGCTGTTGCATCCTGCTGATGTAAAAAAAAGTCGAAAATCAACGAATGCCAATAGCTGTGTATTAAAAATTACATCAGTCCACGGCAGCGTATTGCTTCCTTCGGATATCGGCGGGCCGGAAGAATCCCTGCTCCTAACAGAAGCCGGTGATAAGCTTCCGGCCACTGTATTGATTGCTCCGCATCATGGCAGCGATACCTCGTCAACGTCTGCGTTTCTAGAGAAGGTGCATCCTGATCTGACGATATTTCCAGTAGGATATCTTAATCGCTATAAACATCCCCGCAATGCCGTGCTCGCACGTTATCATGCGATTGAGAGCCAGCTATTGCGAACCGATGCGGATGGCGCCGTTTTACTGCGTTTTGAAAAGAATACCTGGTCAGTGGAAAATTGGAGGACGTTATATCGGCGCTACTGGCATCATTCCCTGAGACATTGATGATAGCGGTGACGCGCTGCGTGCTTGAAGGCGGATGAGAACAGACTTGTCTTACTAGCGATTGGAGGCTGAAGGAACTTCAATTGTGTCGAATAGGATGGTGAATGAGGTTCCTTTGCTTGGCTCGCTCGCCACTTTGATTTTTAATTTGTTATTTTCCGCCGCAGTTCTGACAATCGATAGGCCAATGCCACTGGAAGCTTTATTGTGGAGAGCGGCTCGCGGAGAATAAAAATATTCATTGAATATATTCGGCAGATCCTTGTTTTCTATGCCTATTCCATGATCTGTAATGGTGATGCTGGCTTTCTTATGGAACCGACTAACTTCCGAGTTGATTTCAACGCCGCTATCATTGTGCGAATAGTTGATGGCGTTGGAGATGATATTTTCCAGAAGTATTTCTAACTGATCGGGAATGACCTTGCAGGTAAAATTTTCTATCGCAACGTTCAGCGTCACATGTTTGGAATTGGCGACCGGCGTTAGTTTATCGATACATTTCTGTAATGTGGTTTGGATGTCCACCGATTTGAATACCGCCGTATCAAGACAGGTGTCCTTCAATCTTTCCAGCCGCAGTAAATCCAAAATCAATCCAGCCATGCTTTGCGCGCGATTATCGATTTTATCAAGTGCTTCATTGACTCCTGCTGAAGCGTCTCCGCAGTAGCCTCCCTTGATCAAGTTAATTTTGCTACGGATGGCGTCGAGAGGAGATTTGAGTTGATGCGTCATTAGAACCGCATATTGATCTTTTTCAACTTGTGCCTGATTAATCTGTCGATAGGCATCCAGCAGGTGCCGTTCGTGAGCCCGAACGATCAATGACAGGCGGGATACTACATACCAGACCACAAAAAATAAGATATCAAGAAAAAACATCCATAATATCGCACCGTCTCTTTGCATGCTTTCAGGAGACGTATGATTGTTGATGAGCGTGGATAGCGGAGTTTGGGTAAGGATAAAATTTTCAGCGATGATGACGATCGAATCCATCACACAGACGAGTATGGTGACGTACAAGCTTTCCCGGGTTGAAAAGAAGATGCAGGCGAGCGCAATGTGGAGCACATAAAAGAAAGAAATCGGTGTTGATGTGCTGCCAATATAATGGACGACAACTGATAAACAGATCAGATCGATAATGATCTGTATCCATAGATTGATAGAGGGGGAATTATATTTGCTGGGCTTGCTGTGATCCAGACTATAGATATAGGAGATGTTGGCGATTATTAGAACGATGATAATGGCAATGGGCCATTTTTGCTGTTCACTAAGCCCCAGTTGCGAAAGCGTATCCGATGTGGATAGCATTAAAATCTCGAAGAAAGTCAAAGTGGCGATGAGTATCCACCTGAAAGCAATGAACCAGCGAATATTACTAATCAGAACATCATCGCTCAGTTTTAGCCGATCTCCCTTGATCTCCAGTAAAATGTTCGGATTATCGGACTTATCCCAGGAGAATTCAGTCGTGGCCATTTAGTCGATCCAATTAAGCTGCTTCCCCGGTTTTATTCAAACGATCATTGATGGTGGCCAATAGACTGATCGGTTCAACCGGCTTTTCCATGATACATACCCATTCATTTGAGCCATCATCAAAGTAAGGTCTGATCATGTCGCCGAGCGATGTCAGGAAGATGGTTTGAATTTGGGGATAGCGCTTATGAATCTGAGCATAGGTAGTAAGTCCCGAATCCATGGACTCGACCATGACATCTAAGATAGCCAAATCCGGGCGGTTAGTGCCGTCTTGCAAAGAATCGATAAAATCTTGCATCGTCAGATAACTATCAACTTCGTATCCATTTTTGCGCAGAATTCGCTCAACTGCTTCCCGGATATCCGAATCATCATCGACATGGGCGATTCGTGGTGCCATAGTATTATCTCCTGGTTAGTTTAAACTCCCCTAAATGGTACAAGAAACCGTTCACGTATTGGGGATATTGGGGGATCATAGCGCAGCATATGTGAAAAATATGTGAAGCACAATCCGTCATTGTAAGAACTTTCTTATAACAAGAAAATGAATTTATTATTCTGAAAATAAGCTCATTCAAATGAACTATACGCACTTTTCTATTGAAAATTTATGATTTTCTTCACAGAAAACATAAAAATACTGCGTCTTCGCGGGGAATGTTAAGGATCGACCTCGTAACTCATACATGGGCCTGGCCAACACGACGACTTGGCAAAGCACGAAAACGCTAACCGATCATCTAAAGGTTTTTTTGAATCGAGGCCATTCAATGAATGGTGGGACCGGCTTTTTGAAAAATGGCATCCACAGCTAATGCATCCAAACGATATTCGCGGTTGCAGATATCGTCATTGACAACGATTTCGCCAAATTCTTTCAAAATCGAATCCACTTCTTCGCGCCCTAGTAGATGTAGCAGTCTGTGAATTTTTGCTGGATCTTCATGACATCCGTAATGCACTGTTTGTTCATTAAAAATGCGTATGGTTTCTTCATTGAACAGGCGTGTCAATATGTCTTCAGCGCTTAAGCCAACGATACTGGGGTCATCTTGAATGGTTGCAGCCAGCGTTTCGATTCGCCTCCAGCCATCGGGATCTTGTTGATCAGTTGTGGGTAATTTCTGTATTAGCAAACCAAAAATAGTCTCGCCTGTAGAAATCAGAAATAAGCGCGACGACAATTGCTCCGATTGTTTGAAATAATGTTCGAAAATCTCAGCGGTGGTGCTGCCATCCAATGGCACGATGCTTTGATGCGATTCCCGCATCGAAGGCATGTCCAGCGTCAACAACAATTGGCCATGCCCAAGGAAATCCGCCAATGGTTGTGATTCTATCGGCCGTTCATATTTTGCCATGCCCCGGATATGCAATCTTTCTGTGCAATCTATCACCAGCATCGAAACCGGTCCACTGCCATTCAACTGGATGGTAAGGCGTCCTGTGTGCTTGAGATTGTTGCTGAGAAGTAATGTGGTGGCGCTCATTTCCCCCAGCAATTGAGAGATGGGTTGTGGATAATCCCGCCCAGCCAGCATTTGCAGCCACACCGAATCGAGGTGCACCAAAGCGCCGCGGATATCCAAGTTTTCCAGTAAAAAACGTTGTACGTAATTGCTCATTTGGAATTTTGTAGAGAGAATGGTGAATTTGTGAATATTATAAATCATTGTGTTGTAAAACAACCCATGCTTGCCCTAACGCTATGGCGCTGTCATCCGGTAATAACCGCCGAGCCGTAAATACTTTCAGGGATGGGGAAATCAATCGATCGCTCAAACCCTGAGTCAATAGTGGATTGTGAAAGCATCCACCGCCGAGGACCAGTCTTGAAATCTGATGCTGATCGGCGACTTTTTTCACCCATGTTGTCAATCCGTCGATAACCGTGACATGAAACAGAGCTGCTGCATAAGCAATGTCATCGCTGCCATCGCACCAGTCGATGAGCATTGAGAGCAGGGCTGAAAAATCCAGTTGATTGTCACCAGTGATTTGATATCCTTCGGCAGATCTCGGCATCAATCCATGTTGTTGCGCCAGTTGCTGCAAAGTAATTGCGGCCTGGGCTTCATGAGACTGGGTTGGATGAAGGCCCAGTAAGCCTGCGGCTGCATCGAATAACCTGCCCATGCTGGAAGTTGAGGGACAGTTCAATTGTTTTCTCAGCATGGAAGCCACCATAATTGCGGCGGGTTGATCGCCAAACCGCTCAGTGATTTCATCATGGCGATCGAGCCTAGCTAAGGCGGCTGCAGCCATCCGCCAGGGCTCGCGGGCTGCAATATCGCCTCCCGGTAATGCAAGCGGGGACAGATGTCCCAAGCGATAGCATTGCGCACCATCGACCAGCAACAATTCGCCGCCCCATAAGGTGTGATCCGTTCCTAGTCCCACACCATCCAAAGCCAATCCCAGCACAGGTTGATGTAGGTGATGCTCGGCGCAGATGGCGCCGATATGCGCATGATGGTGCTGTACCGGAATAACCGGAAGCTGATGTTGTTCTGCATAGGCTTGCGCAAATTGCGTACTGTAAAAATCAGGATGCAGATCATGCGCTACGACCTCAGGGGTAATGGCAGAATTGTGGCACATACGCTGGATGGTCTGATCAAACCGATAACGGTTGTCTGCGTCGGAAAGATCGCCAATGATTGGAGAGATATAAGCGTTATTGCCATGCGTCAGGCAGATGGTATTTTTTAGCCATGCGCCACATGCAAGTACCGTGGGGCCGTGTGTCGCCAATGGGATAAGGGTATCGGTGGAATGACTCAATCGTGCCGCTGATTAGAAGGGTTGTTTTGCAAAGCGCTTGCTGTTGCTCGGTAACCAGCATCGATCCACTGCAACCATGGCGTCATTCCGCTACCCTGGGTCGCGGAAATCTGGATAACGGGTAAAGCAGGATTGACCCGATGTGCATATTCTATGGCCAGACCAGTATCAAATGTGAGGTGTGGCAGTAAATCGCATTTATTGAGCAGCAATAAATCAGCTGCCTGGAACATGTCGGGATATTTGAGGGGTTTGTCTTCTCCCTCGGTTACTGACAGGACGATGACTTTATGGGCTTCTCCTAGATCAAAACTGGCTGGACAGACGAGATTGCCAACATTTTCAATGAATAGCAGACTATTGTTTTCGAGATGCATTTGTTGCAGGGCGCGATCGATCATTACAGCATCCAGATGACACCCTTTACCGGTGTTGATCTGTGTTGCTGAAGCACCGGTTGCCCGAATGCGGATAGCATCATGATCAGTTTGCTGATCGCCTTCGATGACGGCGATAGGGAATTGGTTACGCAGCCTCTGAATGGTTTGAACGAGTAACGTGGTTTTGCCAGAACCCGGGCTGGATACCAGATTAAGCGCAAAAATCCCATGTGCAGAAAAATAATGTCGATTTTGAGTGGCATAGTGGTTATTTTGCGTCAGTATGTCGCGCTCAATTTTGATCCTTCGGGTTTCAGCGTTTTTTGGGGGGTGCATACTTATTTTTTTTAAGTTGAGGGAATGCGGTGCGTCACTTCTTCCCAGGTCATCAATCCGGGTAGGCAAATGCCTGAGAGGGCGGTAAACCAGTAATTGGTTAGGCTGATGCTCGAGACTCACCGGCCTGTTGTTGATCCGCAGTTGACTGAAGCCACATCCGCAAGTAGTGCACATTGTATTTCTCTCTATTTAACTTCCAATGCATAAATTCGCATTTCTTCGCCTGCAATGATGGCAACAGCGTAGCTACCGCAATGCGGACAAGCCGTGACATAAGAATTTACGCTAATACTTTGATGGCATTGATTGCAAATCCCTTGCCCCGCAATTTCTAAAATTTCAAGCTTAGCCTCATGGGCAAGAGTATCCTTCTTAACAATATCAAAAAAGAAGTGCAGTGATTCTCGTTCGACGCAAGCCAGCTGTCCGATTTCCAATTGTACTTTTTCAACTTGAGTAAACTGTTGCTGATGCGCGGCCTCCTCGATCAATTGCAGAATATGCTCCGCCAGGGATAGTTCGTGCATTGATACCTACGTTGAAGGATGAAAACCCATCAATGTATTCTGCACGTAGCGAAGGGCTGCATGCAAATTCGCATGGGCCTCCGTGCTCAGATTACTACCCAATTCAAAGTGATAGCCGCGAATGCGTAACAAACAACTCGGTGGCGCATTGCAACGGTAAATGTGTTCATAAATGAATAACAAAGCTGCCGGGCTCAACCGATGGCTGGTATAACTGCTATCTTTTTCTGCGGTAATTGTTGAGAATTCAAACGGCGCTTCGCATGATACGTCGGCATCCACAAATAGAATCTGCTCAAATCCGGTCAAATCGGTGGCATGTTCAATCAATAATTGCATGTCCACCAGTTTGACGATATGCAGAAAGCTGAGCTGTTGTATCGATTCGACTAACAGAGGGCCTAATGAATCATCGCCACGTCCGGGATTTCCATATCCAAAGAGCAGTAATTTAGTCATTCAATGAAATTTCAGCAAACAAAGGTCAGTTTAAGTTCAAATTTAAATCTATAAAGCGCATGATAACAATAAGGTCCATTTAAATGCAGTAATGGTTTTTTAATAGGAATACTCAATGGCAGGAGAAGGATCATGCAGCAATTTTTAATTGCACTCGGTATTTTGTTCCTCATATTGGGAATCGCCTGGCCCTGGCTATCGCAATTGCCATTAGGTCGACTACCAGGGGATATTCATATCGAACGCGAAAATTTCAGTTTTCATTTTCCATTGATGACTGGCTTGTTAATCTCGATCTTAGTGTCATTGATCGTATGGTGGACGCGGAGATGAAATTTTTTTAAACGCCATTCAAAGTCATCGATGGATTTCTCCCGAAGTTCCCTTGACCAATCGATCGATTATTTGGCCGCTGGCGTCCTGGAGCTCGACTTGCAGGGGCATTTTCCCCAATGCATGGGTGGCGCAGGAGAGACAGGGATCGTAAGCGCGCACTGCGACTTCGAGATGATTCAGTAAAGCTTCGGTAATTTCTTTTCCTTCCAAATACTGATCGGCTACAACGCGTATTGATTCGTTCATCGCTTGATTGTTGCTAGTGGTTGAAACGATGAGATTGGCTTTGGTGATCAATCCTTCCTCATTGATTTTGTAATGGTGGAACAAAGTACCACGGGGCGCTTCAATGACACCGATACCTTCTGAACGACGTTCGCTGTTTTCAACTATCAATTCCGTGTGGGTAATTTCTGTATCCTGCAGTAATCGTTGAATGGATTCGGTGCAATGGAGCAGCTCTATCATGCGTGCCCAGTGATAAGCAAGCGTGTTATGAACCAAACCATTATGGCCGAATTCCTTGAAGCGCTGCCGCGCAGCCTCAGCCAGCGGGGTAGAAATGCAGTCGCAATTATTGATGCGGGCCAATGGGCCTACTCGGTACCAGCCGTGTTCGATCCCCAAGTCGGAGAGATACGGGAATTTCATGTAACTCCAGGAACGCACCTCTTCTTGCAGAATTTTCTGATAACCACAATAATCCAATTGATCAAAAATCATCGTACCATCTGCATAACGCGCGCGAAGCCCGCCATGATAAAACTCCAGTTCACCCGCAGTTCCTGTCATGCTGAGATAATTACTGTGCAGTGTGCCAAAATCGTGGTGTGCTGGATGGGTGAGATGGAGTTGCTCGTTCAGCGCCAGAGCTTCCTGACTCCATTCAAGGATATCGTGAATTTCTGTCAGCAGGGCGTCACGTTCTGTGACTGAGAGCGCCTTGTTCATGCCACCGGGCACCGTGCCTGTGCCGTGAATACGTTTACCGGTAATCGCTTGAATGATCTGCTGGCCGTATTTACGCAGCTTTACCCCTTTCAGTGCGATCTCGGGATAGTGTTCCAGAACCTTCATAATGTTGCGCTGCAGCGGATCACTACCGAAACCAAACAAAAAATCCGGAGAGGAGAGATGGAAAAAATGTAAGGCATGAGATTGCAGAATCTGGCCGAAATGCAGTAGTCGGCGTAATTTTGTTGCAGCCGGCGAGAGTTCATCGACGCCCACCAATTGATCGACTGCCTTAGCAGCGGCCAATTGATGGCTGACCGGGCAGATTCCACACAAGCGTTGTACCAGAAAAGGTACTTCCCAATAAGGACGCCCCTGAATGAATTTTTCAAAACCCCGGAATTCAACGATATGAAACCGGGCTTCCCGGATACGATTCTCCGTGTCCAATAGCAAGGTGATCTTGCCGTGCCCTTCGACTCGAGAGACTGGATCGATCGCTATGCGGCGCGTGGCGGGTGGGGAGGATTGATTCGATTCCATGGTCTAATCGTAACGCAAATGAATTTTTGAAAGGATGGGTGACTGCCCGGTCAATAAAGGTTCCAATAGCTGTAGAAAATCATCCGCTGAAGGCGGGCAACCCGGTAGGTAATAGTCGATCAACACCACTTCGTTCACCGGGTACACCTTGTCCAGCAACAAGGGCAATTCCATGTCGTTGGGAATTTTCGGATTGATGACACCAATGCCGGAAAGATAAACTTCGTTCAGGCAATCTTGCATCTCAAAATAATTGCGCAGCGCGGGCACGCCACCGTTGATCGCGCATGCGCCTACGGCTATCAACGTGGTGCATTGTGCCCGGAATTCACGCAATACCTGCACATTTTCCACATTGCATACGCCTCCTTCGATCAGACCGATATCACATGGGCCGCATTGTTTGATGTCGGTAAATGGCGATCGATCAAATTCAACCTGTTCGAGTAGTTTTTCCAGCCGTTCATCCATATCGAGAAAAGACATATGGCAGCCAAAACAGCCGGCCAATGACGTCGTGGCAATTCTGAGTTTGGGTTTAATCGGCATCATTCTTGGCTTTTGCGCTGACATATTCTTGCTGCGCAGTCTCACGGATGGTGCGCTGATCATAGATACGCTGACCTATGGGGGTCTGATAGCCCTGTTCTTTGATAAGGATGGCGCCTACCGGACAGATCGTGGTTGCAACATCGGTGACTTTTATCGTGCTGTCAACCAGTTTTCCGCTCGGGGAATTAACGATCAAATGAGCCTGAATGCCGCGTCCTGCGATGGCAAAGACATTCTTCCGGTCGATTTCTCGGCTTGCGCGAACACATAAATCACATAGGATACATCGGCTGCGATCGAGCAGAATATGCGGATGGGAGGCATCGAGTTCGCGGTGTGGATAAAATTGCGGAAAGTGATCGTGCAGCATCCCCAGAAAATAGGCGATCGCCTGCAACTTGCAGTTACCGGTTTTTTCGCAGGTAGGGCAAATATGATTGCCCTCGATGAACAGCATTTGCGTAACGACTTTACGAACTTCATTCAATTCTGCTGTGTTATTGCGGATTTCCTGACCGGCGCAGGCAGGTGTGATGCAAGCTGCAACGCTACGGTTGCCAATTCCTACAACGCATAACCGGCAATTTCCACTAGGCGGCAAGCCTGGGTAATGACACAGGTGCGGAATATAAATGTTTGCTGCCATGGCGGCATCCATGATAGTTTGCCCTGCTTCGAAGAAGATTTCTTGTTCGTCAATACGTATGGTGGAGGAAGATATCGTCATCATATTAATCCAGAGGGTTCTCAGCATCGCTTTGTTGATCGATCTGCCGGGCATTTGCGAGTGCTCGATGAAGATCAAATTGCGCAGAAAAGTCATTCTGCAAATGATGCTCGAATGTATGGGGAAAATTCTGCAAACCATCAAGAATATGGTTGGCCGCGGTGTGTCCCAGGCCGCAATGAGCGTTGTGCTGAATCAAGTGGCTAAGCCGCTTTATTTCCAGCATATCAACCATTGTGCTGCGGTCATTTGCAATTTTATCAAGGTGATTTTTTAAGAGTCGAGTACCTACCCGGCAGGGAGTGCAAAATCCGCAGCTTTCGTGCGCAAAGAAATGCGCAAAATTGCGGTGAATGATCAATAAATCACGTTGTGCTCCGAATATGAGTATTGATCCGCCTGTTGATATGTCCTCGAAACTGATCACGCGGTCAAAATCCTGTGGATGGATGAGCCTGCCACTAGGGCCGCCGACCTGAACTGCCTGTACGTTTTTCGCGTGGCAATCGTCAAGAATGCGCTGAATGCAGGTACCGAACGGATATTCATACACCCCTGGAAATTTGCAATCACCACTGATACTGAGAATCTTAGTGCCGGTCGATAGCTCTGTACCCCTGGTTTTAAACCATTCGTCCCCTTTTAAAGCAATGAATGCTGCGGCGATGAATGTCTCGACATTATTGACGACGGTGGGTTGACCTAGATAGCCGTGCGTTACTGGAAAGGGCGGGCGAATGCGTGGGATTCCCGGTTTGCCTTCAAGTGATTCGATCAAGGCCGATTCTTCACCGCAAATATATGCACCTGCGCCAACGACGATATCAATGTCAAATTGAAAATCTGCTTGACCCAGAATTTGCGATCCCAATAAATTCAATTTGCGGCGCTGTTCAAGCACTTCGATCAGGTGGGGATGCATATAACGGTACTCACCGCGCAAGTAAAGAAAACCTTTCTGCGCGCCTATCGCCGCAGCACACACTGTCATTCCTTCAAACACTGCATCAACATAACGCTGCAATAACAGCCGATCTTTGAAAGTTCCCGGTTCGCCTTCATCAGCATTACACACGATATACCGCGTATCGCCAAGGGCAGTGCGGCAGGATTGCCATTTATGTGCAGTGTCGAATCCGGCGCCACCCCGTCCGCGTAATCCTGATCGTGCGATTTTTTTCAATGTCGGTTCTGCCCCTTGCGCAAATGCGATCTGTAGCGCGCTGCCCGGAACGAGTGATTCAGTTAACAATAAATCGCGCCGATATAAGGCATTGCTGATTTCAAACCAGGTCTCTGGCCAATCTGTAACCGGTACTTCGGAAATGATTTGACGTGCAATCTGATTGATTCTTCCCGGATTCAGGCGCGAGAATGGAACATCGTTAATCAATAAGGATGGGCCTTGATCACACATACCGATACACGATGTTTCCATGATGCTGATCAATCCATCCTGTCGTGTCTTTCCAGGAATGACCTGCAATTGATCGCAGAGCATCTGCATCAAGTTATGTCCATCCATTAAATAGCCGCAACTGGTGCAGTTACTAAATAATATATGATAGCGGCCGCAGGTTTCCGTATGAAAAAAGGTATAAAAAGCAACCACAGCAGCTATCTGGCTGATCGGTACATTGTATTCAATGGCAATCTGGTGCATGGCTTGCGGTGGAATATGCAGAAACTGGCGTTGCACTGCATATAATCGATGCAACAAATGCTCAAAAGAAGACGAAGGAAGCTCGCATACAGTACTCATTTGAATGAGTATAACGAGAATTGAATTGGAGTGACACCTACAAAGAATAGGGCATCAGCAATTTGTTCAGCGCAGAACAAATAAGTCGGTTCTTCAATCAGTTTCGAGGCTTATGTTTATTCTGGATGTATCTCAGGAATCTATTGAATTAGACAAGGCTCATCATAATCTGAACACGCTTTGGCTGACCCTTGTGAAAATAATTTTCGACTGAAGAAAACTTAAAAAACTCATTTATGACTCAGAAGCTGCGATAGTTCACGCGATTTAGATCTTGCTCGATCGCGGATTTTCTCTAAGAGCGCTCTTGGGGTTTGATGTGTATCAAGGAATATTTGTTTTATGATGGATATTTCTCAGCAATCTCCTTATGGCAAGGATGGTTTCTGCTATTCTAGCCGAGCAAAAATAATTTTTGCGGATAACAACGAAAAGGAGAAAAAGATGTTTCAAAAAACAATTAGCGCATTAACGCTTGTTATTGCGATCAGTTTTGCCTCAAGCCAAGTTTTTGCAGCCTGTAGTGCCGATACCGAGAAAGACGGCAAAACTGCCTGTGGAGCTAACCAAGTGTGTTATTTGGTTGAAGGAGCATGTATTGATAAAAAAAGTCTTCCAGCTGGTAAAGCATGCAAGAAATCAGGCGTCTGCCAGAATTCATGTGTGAAAGACGATGGTAAAGAAACCAAGGAAGATGGTTCTGAATCAGGTCAATGTAGTTAATCAATTGTAATCTTGGAAATTTTGTACCTTAGCCGGTGCTCGGTTGAGGTACATTCTTCATAAGAAGTCTAGAAAATGGTGAGCGTCAGCTCGGTGCGCGATAATTAGTAAAGCAGCTGTTTCTAATGAAGGATACTATTTTGACTCTCATGTTCGGGTTGTATTGGCGGATGCAGTACTATTTAGAAGTTTCATTCGTAATGAAGTATAGAAAGGAATTCTGATAAAAACCCTCTGATGTAATTACGATAAGTTGTCCAAATCATATTTTCCCATGTGGTTCTTTCACTTCTTTCAAGCACTGATGGAATGATAATTTTTTCAAGCAATCCAACCCAAAAAGCAAAAACGAGTGAAGAACGTGGCTTATCTTCATGAATATCGACAACTCAAGAAATAATGAACTTAAAACAGCGAAGACCAAGCGCCGAGCATTTAGGTGATTGGTCTTGCTTATGAAGTAGTTCAGATGGACTGTTGCAAAATCTCGGGTATTACGTTGAATTGATAACAAAGGAACCTCATTTTTCAATCCTTAAAAAGATCAATTCAAGACAATCAAACACATCAACCGAAATTATTCTTGGTGATAGATCCGGAGAGCTTTCTTGCTAGAGATCAATATTAAGAAAGATCGGTATACCAGATTTAGAATTTCTTTATGAATAATCAGTGAACTTTCGTCAATCCGTATTTTGTTTTTCCAGATCAGAATGCATCACTGAGCGTTAATCTAAGTATCGCAAACTCGTCTTATTGGTGGTATGTGAACTCCAATAATACGAGTTTGTTTTATTTATTTCAGAACCTCAAAACTCTGTAGAAGCTTGGTGATTTATTGAACACAAGAAGGGTAAACGCTAGGGCATGCAGCTTTTAAACCACCGGAAGGGTTGGCTTTTTGTGTTTTGAAGTTAAGGAGTTCAAGTACTTTGGGATAATAATTAGGCGTTCTGGTCCAGAACAAATAATTCACCTGAAGCTCATCCCGTGCGAAATTAAGTAGTTGAGTAACTGAAGGTCTATAGCCAGAATTATCATGCCGTGTATTGAGGTAATTTGCTTTTTCTACCTGAACAACAAGCGGGATTTTTCCTGTTAACTTAGGATAATAGGTATAAACACCTGGATAAGCGTATTGCGTTCCTGGGAAATGCAAGCCAGGGTCTTCAAGAAAAACATCGGGATTACCTAAAGCAGATCCATTCTGTTTGAAGGTATTGATGTAAGTTGGCAGAAGATCGCGTGGGTAATTTAAGAATTGGAACGATAGCGTGTTAGGAAAACTCGCTTTGAGAGTTTTATTCATAGCGAGAAGATTTTTATAAAAATTATCTACCTGAGCACTGGTTATGGGTTTAATAGATCTCCCCATCGCGCTTTCTGAAAAACCAATGCCTTCAAAGTAAGGTTCATTGTTAAAACGCTTTCCTAAAGCCTGTATCAGTGCGATCATCCGATCGCGTACTTGTGGATCCCATAATTTGGTTCCATATCCTTGACCTGAAACGGCTGTATTCATTTGATAAATGCCGCCGTCATATTCTGCTGTTTTTGCGTAGGCTGGCACAAGGGTTTGTTTGGTATCAGGGGTAGAAGATTTTGTTTCTAACAAGATGATCAATCTTTTCTTTTTTGCTGCTACTTCAGACAAGCGTTTAATGATTGCGGAAAAATTATAAACACCTTTTGTTTTTTCAAGCTCACCCCATCGATAACGGATAACGACTCCGCGGAGGGAGGGGTGGGATTGAAGTTCACCGTACACTTGATTCAAATATGATGGATCACTTTTGCTGCCCTGTCCTACCAGTTCGTAGTAATGTCCGGGGTGCCATTTAACAGCTGCTATAGCTTGTCCAAATGAAATAAAAAACATACCCAAAGCAACTAATAAAATAACCCAAACACGATGGGGGGATTTTGATGCTGCAATTTTATTGCTCATTTTAGATTCTATGATATGAATAGCTTTCATAAATTATTTCCTCTTTTCTTTTTAAAGATAAGTTTGTTACTTTTGAATTTCTGCGAATGGTGATTAATAGGTTGTCTCTAAAAATGAGACACATTATTTCTCATCAAATAAGACTTACTTATTGATTCGGTGAGATAAATTAGGAGTCAAAAAGGTTTATCTACTGATAAGCTTGAGAAAAAACTCCCAATAGCTGCTACCGAGTCAGCAGTATTCTTTATTTTGAGAAATTTAAAGCGATAAGAACAGTGGTAAAAATGTACCTATTAGTACAATTTAAAAGAAATTAGATGCAATTTAGATTAGATAACAGCCGATTATGGCAATTATGATATCGGCAATTATTACCAAAGTTTTTGAATCAAATTATTTGATCCAATACCTATTGATTCGCTTAATTGGTCAATTTTTAGGCACTAAAGCATCTGAAAGATGCTTCGTCATCGTTTGAGTCAGCCTTGAATGTTGAAAGTTTGTTCGAGGACTCTATTTGAGAATAATTCTGAAACATAAGTATATTAACCTCCTGATTGCTTTCGGCACTTCAACTTCAATGCCTGGTAATTAGGATCACACAAGAGTTTGTTTAGTTGAACTAATTACCTGTTAATTAAAGTGAAAATGCGATTTTCTTGTGTGATTATTTCCCTCAGCAAGGGAAATATACGTGGGGAAAACTACCATGTCAACAATCAGTGAAAGATTTCATTTCGCTGTGGGGCGTGAATATTTGCTTAGAATAAATTTAATTATTTAATATTATATACTTATATTTATTCTTGGATAAAATAAAAATTATTAATAATTTTTATTTTATGTGAAATGTGGCGATTTTCTGGGAAATGTTATTAATTACCAGGAAAATAATCACGAATATTTTCATATTTAAAATCTAGCTGAGATATAAAAATGTCATCTTGATTTTAAAAAAAGACAACATAATTCAAAACTTATTTGGTAATTTTTGAATTTTTCTATACAGTGTCGCCATGAGATAATTAACACTTAACAGAACGAGAGGTAATGCATCTGAACTGCTTTTAAGAAGGGAAGAGAGATTCTTGGTGCAGCATATAGCTATGCCATGACACTGTTTGGTGCAAGAAACGTATTCTCAATGAGTTGGTGTTACCGATGCTAGAGCTTGTCATACTCGCGTTGCTCCTTTTTATTTTTTTGTGTTGGATCACCGTCGTATGTCCTGAGATCTTGTTTGTTCGATGATGACATCGCTGTCGTAACCGTTGTCTGCAATCAAGTGCATGGATCGCGATCCCGGCAATGAATCCCTGAGCTTGGGCGCAATCCGCGCGGCTGATTTCTGAAACAATGACTTTGATTGCTTACCATTCACATCTCTGCCCAGATGTACCATGGTGCTGAATCTTTTTGTACGGTCCATCCTCTATGCCTCCACGCACTTCGACAGCATGCGAGCGTGTTTTGCAATGGTTTGGATCCAATCATCGGCCACTCAAAATCAGAGTCATTACAGAGTCATTAATGAGCCCTGTTCGATTAGCATCTCCCATCGGCCGTGGTCGCATCCACAGCAAATTCTGCAGTGCGCATTCATTCATTTGCCGTAGTCGGCAGGCAAATGACGCCAAGTTTTCCAGGGCGTAAAATCCAAAACCCCCGATAGATCTCACCGGCCTGTATTCTCTGTCATAAATCAATGTGGCTTCAGTAAAAATGCAATGTAACCGCTTCAAGTGGCGACATAGTCTGGCAGCGAAGCTGCTGCTTTGCTTAATGGGATGTCAATACTTTGGTATCGAGCTATTCTGTTATATGAGAATCACTTAATTAACTATTTATTAACATTTTTCTAGACTCGTAGATTGCTCCTGTTGGTCTAGAGTCTCAGGGAAAATTGTGATGATGACGGAATAGCGCAACTGGAAAAGGAAATTATTTATGGGCTCCTGTCTTGAAATTATGAAGGAGAGAACTTATTATGATCAGCACTCTCGAATGCTGAGTGCTAACATTCTTGATCACTTAAATCAGAGTTCTTCAAATGAAGAATTTATCAAACCAAAATATTTGTAAAATTTAATTCTTAATTTCTAACAGGAGAAAATGGTATGAAAATTCGCCCTTTGCATGATCGTGTAATTGTCAAAAGATTGGAAGATGAACGTAAAACCGCATCAGGTATTGTTATTCCCGATAGTGCTGCAGAAAAGCCAGATCAAGGTGAAATCCTGGCTGTAGGAAACGGAAAAGCGGGTGATGATGGAAAAATACGTCCGCTGGATGTAAAAGTAGGTGACAAGGTATTGTTTGGAAAGTATGCAGGCCAGTCGGTAAAAGTTCATGGGGAAGAACTTCTGGTTATGCGAGAAGAAGATATCATGGGCATCATTGAAGGTTAATCATACCAATCTGATCGATTCACTGAACAATATTGAGAATTTAGGAGAAAAGTTATGTCAGCAAAAGAAGTAAAATTCGGCGATTCCGCGCGTCATAGAATGGTTGCAGGAGTAAATATTTTGGCTGATGCTGTAAAAGTTACACTAGGCCCCAAAGGTCGTAATGTCGTGTTGGATCGCTCTTACGGTGCGCCAACGATTACCAAGGATGGGGTCTCTGTCGCCAAAGAAATCGAACTTAAAGATAAGTTCGAAAATATGGGAGCTCAAATGCTCAAGGAAGTGGCCAGCAAAACGTCAGATGTGGCCGGTGATGGTACCACAACAGCGACCGTATTAGCCCAGGCCATCGTTAAAGAAGGCATGAAATATGTAGCAGCCGGCATGAACCCGATGGATCTTAAGCGAGGCATAGATAAAGCAGTTGCTTCCGCTGTTGGTGAATTGAAAAAACTTTCAAAACCTTGTGCAACAGCTAAAGAAATTGCACAGGTTGGAAGTATTTCTGCCAATTCTGATACCGAAATTGGCAAGATCATTGCCGATGCGATGGATAAAGTGGGAAAAGAAGGTGTAATTACCGTAGAAGATGGCTCCGGACTGCAGAATGAGTTAGAGGTTGTTGAAGGCATGCAATTCGATCGTGGTTATCTGTCACCCTATTTTGTCAGCAGTGCCGAGAAACAGATTGCGTTGTTGGACAACCCCTTCATTTTACTGCATGACAAGAAAATTTCGAATATTCGTGACTTGCTTCCAGTACTGGAACAGGTTGCTAAAGCAGGCAAACCATTATTGATCATTGCAGAAGATGTCGATGGAGAAGCGCTGGCAACCCTGGTTGTCAATAACATCCGTGGCATTCTTAAGACTTGCGCTGTTAAAGCACCGGGTTTTGGTGATCGCCGAAAAGCAATGCTCGAAGATATCGCCATTTTAACGGGTGCTACCGTAATTGCTGAAGAAGTTGGTCTGACACTGGAAAAAGCTACCTTGAATGATCTGGGGCAAGCTAAGCGAGTGGAAGTAGGCAAGGAAAATACTACCATTATTGATGGTGCGGGCGATGCGGCAAATATTGAAGGTCGTGTTAAACAGATACGTACCCAAATTGAAGAAGCCACAAGCGATTATGATCGTGAAAAACTGCAAGAACGTGTAGCCAAACTGGCGGGTGGGGTGGCGCTTATCAAAGTGGGTGCAGCCACTGAAGTGGAAATGAAAGAGAAAAAAGCCCGGGTTGAGGATGCGCTCCATGCGACCCGTGCGGCAGTTGAAGAAGGCGTTATTCCAGGCGGCGGTGTTGCGTTGCTGCGTACCGTTCCTGTAGTTAAAAATACCAAAGGCGATAACCACGATCAAGATGCCGGTATCAAGATTGTATTGCGTGCGCTGGAGGAACCCCTGCGTCAGATTGTGACCAATTGCGGTGATGAGCCCTCAGTTGTAGTAAACAAAGTAGCTGAAGGACAAGGTAATTTTGGATACAATGCTGCCACTGGAGAATATGGTGATCTGGTGGGAATGGGTGTTTTGGATCCCACCAAAGTGACACGCTCTGCTTTGCAGAATGCAGCTTCAGTTGCGAGTCTGATGTTGACGACCGATGCCATGGTTGCTGAGTTGCCTAAAGAAGACGCTGCGCCTGCTGGAGGCATGGGTGGTATGGGCGGCATGGGTGGCATGGGCGGCATGGATATGTAATCCATTTGCATTGTTGAAAGCGCTTCTTATTTAAAAAAACAGATCCCGACTCTGTCTCGGGATCTGTTTTTTTTATCTTCATTGCTGATAATCGCAATTAGAGCGGTTTTTAAGGCGATTTAATTTTTTTCTCAATATGATTAATCATGATAAATTTCGATTATGAAAGAAATTAAAAATTATGATCCATCCGAAAATCTCCTGAAAGATCGGGTGATTCTCGTCACTGGCGCCGGTCAAGGTCTAGGGCGAGCTGCTGCTTTAGCATATGCGCGGCATGGCGCTATAGTTGTTCTGCATGGGCGTAACATTGGAAAATTAGAGCGCGTATATGATGAAATTGAGGCGCTTGGAAAAGCGCAGGCTTTGATTTATCCGCTTAACCTCGAGCAAGCAGAAGAGAAAGATTTTTTAGTGTTGTCGCAAGCGATAACGCAGCAGCTGGGCCGATTGGACGGGATATTGCACAATGCTGCATTTCTTTATAGTTTGAGTCCGATTGAAAACCAGACAATCGCACAATGGAAGACGATGTTGCAAGTAAACTTGATAGCGCCTTTCGCTCTAACCAAAGCGTGTTTGCCCCTGCTCAAAGCAGCGCCTGATGCGAGCATCATCATGACATCGAATTCGAGTGGACATGCGCCTTCCGCCTATTGGGGAGGCTTTGCCGTTTCGAAAGCAGGTGTTGAAGCACTCGCTAAAATAATGACTGATGAGTGGGAATCCTTATCCAACTTACGCATTAATACACTGATACCCGGTATCGTAAACTCGCCTCAGCGTATCAAGACCCATCCTGGCGAAATCAAGCAAACGATGCCGCAGCCAGAGGATTTGATGAACTCATATTTGTATCTGATGGGACCGGACAGCAGAGATGTGCGAGGTCAAATCATAGTTTGTCAAAGTAATGAATGATCTGGGCTGCGATTTGAGGCATTAGAAGGTATAATTAGTACAATTTGAATAGAAACAAGCGAAAGTGGCGGAATTGGTAGACGCACCAGATTTAGGTTCTGACGCCGAAAGGTGTGGGGGTTCGAGTCCCCCCTTTCGCACCAAGTTGTTTATTTTTAGTTTGTTGCGAGTCACTTTGTTGACGTGTGGGCAAAAGTTATTAAAAAAGTGTCTAAAAAAATTATCATTATTCAAGGATTTTAATGGCATCAATCATAGAAAATCTAGAAGGGCTGGAACGTCGCTTCGATATTCTAATTTCTTCGGATCAAATACAGAACGAGATTGAAAAACGCTTGAGGCTTTTGTCGAAAACAACGAAATTACATGGTTTTCGACCTGGGAAAATTCCACTAAAAATGATCACTCAGATGTACGGCACGCAAGTTCAACAGGATGTGTTGAACGATGCAGTACATAAAGAATTCAGAGATGTCGTTAAAAATCACAATTTACGTGTTGCGGGGTATCCAAGGTTCGAAGTGAAATCCCCCAACTCCGAAGGTTTTTTTTCCTTTAGCGCAACATTTGAAGTCTATCCTGAGATTATCATTGGGGATTTTAGTCAACAAAGCCTGGAGCGGCCTAATGTAATAGTTGCTGATGCCGATATTGATAAAACTCTCGAGATGGTTCGTAAACAGCATGTGGTCTATAAATCCGTCCAACGTCAGGCCATGAAAGGCGATAAAGTAAAATTCGATTACACTGGCTTTATTGATGGCAGCGAATTTGCAGGTGGGAAAGGCAATGATATTCAATTGGTGATCGGAAGTGGGAGATTTTTAAAAGATTTCGAGACCGCTCTGATAGGTATGGAAGTAGGGGAAAATAAATCATTCGAAGTTGTTTTTCCTGAAGATTACCATGGTAAGGATCTCGCTGGTAAAACCGCTACTTTTGAAGCGAAATTGAAGGAAATTGAAGAACCTGAACTACCACCGATTGATGCTGGTTTTGCCAAAGAGCTTGGAATCAAGGACGGCGATCTCAATAAACTGCGAGAAGGAATTCAACAGGATTTGGAACGCGAAGTCGCCAAGAGGATCAAATCAAAAGTTAAGGAGCAAGTGATGCAGTTGCTTTTAGATACTGCACAATTAATGGCTCCAACTGTGTTAATCAACCAGGAAGCGGAACGTTTGATGCAAGACGCTAAAAATAATCTTGAGGCTCGTGGAATGAATGCAAATCAGATTCCGCTTACTTCAGATTCTTTCAAAGAAAAAGCGGAGTATCGAGTCAAGTTAGGTCTGATACTTGCTGAGCTTGTAAAAATGCATGCATTGAAGGCTTCGCCAGAACAAGTGCGTACTATCATAGAAGAAGTTGCACAAAGCTATGAAAATCCAGAACAAGTAATTAAATGGCATTATGCCTCTTCAGATCGTATGCAAGAAGCAGAGTCATTAGCCTTAGAAGAGAATGTTGTAAGTTGGGTACTGAGTAAAATTAATCTGGTCGATAAACCATCGACGTTTGATGATCTGATGGGGATTTCATAAAATGATGCAACATTCTGACAATGCACCCGATCTAGAACCTAAGAACTTGGGATTGATTCCCATGGTCATTGAAACCAGCGGACGAGGAGAGCGGGCGTATGATATTTACTCTCGCCTATTAAAAGAACGAGTCGTTTTTTTAGTGGGGCCAGTCACTGAAAGCAGTGCAAATTTGGTAGTTGCACAATTCTTGTTTTTGGAATCTGAGAATTCAGAAAAAGATATTTATTTTTATATTAATTCGCCAGGCGGAATGGTATCAGCCGGGCTAGCGATTTACGACACAATGCAATATGTCAAGCCCGATGTGAGTACGCTTTGTATTGGCCAAGCGGCGAGTATGGGTGCATTGTTGTTAACAGCAGGTGCAAAAGGTAAGCGCTACTGTTTACCTAATTCACGCGTAATGATTCACCAACCTTTGGGTGGCTTTCAAGGACAAGCTTCTGATATTGAAATTCATGCGCGCGAGATTTTATATCTTAAAAGCCGTTTGAATGAGATCATGGCCAAACACACAGGACGGCCGGTATCAGATGTTGAGAAAGATACTGATCGTGATAATTTCATGAGTGCCAGTGAATCAGTAAATTATGGTTTGGTTGATGCGGTATTGGCGCATAGAGAAGACGGTGTGAGTTAGAGTTGCTTATGAATAATTTTTAATGATGTGTGTTAACACTTGATTACAGTGGGATATTGATATGGCAGACAAAGCTAGTGGCGAGAAACTTCTTTATTGTTCTTTTTGCGGTAAAAGTCAACATGAAGTAAGAAAGCTCATTGCAGGTCCTTCCGTATTTATTTGCGATGAATGCATTGACCTGTGTAATGATATCATTCGTGAAGAGATGCAAGGGGATGAAGCCACTAAACTGGTTAAATCAGCTTTGCCTGTGCCTCGCGAAATTTGTCAAATTCTTGACCAATATGTGATTGGTCAAGAATCGGCCAAAAAAATTCTGTCCGTTGCGGTCTATAACCATTATAAACGGTTGAGGAATGTTGCGAAGACGGATGAGGCCGATGAAATCGAGCTTTCAAAAAGTAATATTTTGTTGGTAGGCCCAACAGGATCAGGTAAAACGCTGCTGGCGCAAACTCTTGCAAGGTTACTCGATGTGCCTTTCATCATGGCAGATGCTACTGCTTTGACTGAGGCTGGTTATGTTGGCGAAGACGTCGAAAACATCATTCAAAAATTGTTGCAAAAATGTAATTACGATGCTGAAAAAGCACAGCGTGGTATCGTCTACATTGACGAGATTGATAAGATTTCACGTAAGTCAGACAATCCATCAATTACCCGGGATGTTTCTGGGGAAGGTGTACAGCAAGCGCTTTTAAAATTGATCGAAGGCACAGTCGCAATGGTTCCACCTCAAGGAGGAAGGAAGCATCCCAATCAGGAATTTATTCAAGTAGATACTACTAATATTCTGTTTATTTGCGGTGGAGCGTTTGATGGTCTCGATAAAGTGATCAGATCACGCACCGAAAAAGGCGGAATTGGTTTTGGAGTTGATGTCAAGAGTCACTCTAAGAAAGATATCAACAAGGTTCTGCAACAAGTCGAGCCTGAGGATTTGGTTAAATTTGGCTTGATACCAGAATTCGTCGGACGCTTACCGGTTGTGGCTACTTTAGAAGAGTTGAATGAAGTTGCGCTGATTCAAATTCTGACAGAACCCAAGAACGCGCTTGTTAAACAATATTGGAAAATGTTCAATATGGAAGGCGGAGTGGATTTGGAATTTCGAGAAGCGGCTTTAAAAGCCATCGCTCGCAGAGCACTTACTCGTAAAACTGGTGCGCGCGGTTTGCGTTCGATACTGGAAGAGATTTTGTTGGATATTATGTACGATTTGCCTTCCTTAGAAAATATTTCTAAAGTAGTGATTGATTACAATTCAGTCAATGACGATATTAAACCAATATTGATTTATTCTGATCAACCGAAGGTTGCAAAACGTTCTAAGTAAAAAAGTATTTAAAGTGAAGACTCGCATTTTGATAGCCACCATAAATGCGAGAGTTTTTCCCTCTTTTTAGTTGTTTTCATTGAATAAAGATGTGCTAGTGTATTATTTGAATACCTCCAGTCTTGAATTTCAGCTAGGTATTCATACTTAGGCATTATTCGCACACACTCTAACCTTTATAGATGAGTAAATTATGACTTCTTTGGATGAAAACCCCGAACAGTTAATTTTGCCTCTGTTACCATTGCGTGATGTTGTAGTTTTTCCGCATATGGTTATCCCATTATTCGTAGGAAGGCAAAAATCCATTAAAGCGCTTGAGCTTGCAATGGAGTCGAATAAGAATATTCTTCTCGTCGCTCAGAAAATCGCATCTAAAGATGATCCGGCACCGGAAGATCTTTATGATGTATGCAGTGTTGCAAGTTTACTGCAAATGCTTAAATTACCCGATGGGACTGTCAAAGTTCTTGTCGAAGGTAATTATCGTGCCAAAATTCTTGAATTGATTGATTCTGAGAGTCATTTCGTAGGCAGGGCTTCGCAAATCCAATCCGACATTGACAGTAATCCAGAAGCGGAAGCGATGCGTCGTGCGATTCTGACGCAATTTGATCAATACGTAAAACTCAACAAGAAAATTCCACCCGAAATCATTACTTCACTGAGCGGTATCGACGATGCTGGGCGACTGGCCGACACGATTGCTGCTTACTTGCCATTAAAACTGGAGCAAAAACAGGAAGTCCTCGAAATTTTTGATATTCCTAAGCGCCTTGAACATCTGCTGGGCCTGCTAGAAACCGAATTGGACATACTCCAGGTTGAGAAACGAATTCGTGGCAGAGTCAAACGGCAGATGGAAAAAAGTCAACGCGATTATTACCTGAATGAACAAGTCAAAGCCATTCAGAAAGAACTAGGTGAAGGTGAAGATGGGGCTGATTTAGAAGAAATCGAAAAGAAAATCAAATCTGCCCAAATGCCAAAAGAGGCATTGGCAAAAGCAGAATCGGAACTGAAGAAACTAAGGTTGATGTCTCCCATGTCTGCCGAGGCCACCGTTGTGCGCAATTATATCGATGCCTTGGTTGCGTTGCCGTGGAAAAAGAAAAGCAAAATCAATAACGATCTTAAGGCTGCCGAAGCTGCGTTGGAAAAGGATCACTATGGTCTTGAGAAAGTCAAAGAAAGAATTGTTGAATACTTAGCTGTACAGCAACGCGTCAACAAAATGAAAGCGCCCATTTTGTGCCTTGTTGGCCCTCCGGGTGTCGGCAAAACTTCACTGGGGCAATCCATTGCTCGCGCGACCAATCGGAAATTCGTACGAATGTCATTAGGTGGTGTTCGTGATGAAGCCGAGATTAGGGGGCATCGGCGGACTTATATCGGTTCAATGCCTGGTAAGATTTTGCATAATATGAGCAAGGTGAGTGTTAAAAATCCACTGTTTTTACTGGATGAAGTGGATAAAATGGGTATGGATTTTCGCGGTGACCCATCCTCTGCATTACTAGAGGTTCTCGATCCTGAGCAGAATAATACCTTTGTCGATCACTACATCGAAGTGGAATATGATCTTTCCGATGTGATGTTCGTTGCAACGGCTAATACGCTGAATATTCCTCCGGCACTGCTTGATCGGATGGAGGTCATTCAATTATCTGGCTATACTGAAGATGAGAAACTAAACATTGCTACCCGCTATTTGTTAACAAAACAAATGCAGAATCATGGACTCCAAGAGAACGAACTGGTTGTATCCACTTCTGCGTTGCAGGATATTGCGCGGTACTACACCAGAGAAGCTGGCGTTCGGGCATTTGAGCGGGAAATTTCAAAAATCTGCCGCAAAGCCGTAAAAATCATGCTTCTGAAGAAAGACAAGAATAAAGTTGTCGTTACTTCACGTAATTTAGACAAGTTCCTGGGCGTGAGACGTTATACCTATGGTATTGCGGAGGAAAAGAATCAGGTCGGACAAGTCACTGGCTTGGCCTGGACTGAAGTGGGCGGCGAATTGTTGACCATCGAGGCAGTCGTGCTGCCTGGTAAAGGAAAGACCATTACAACCGGAAAGCTGGGCGAAGTGATGCAGGAATCCATTCAAGCAGCCCTATCCGTGGTGCGAGGTCGCTCTCACTCACTGGGAATCCCTGAAGATTTTTATCAAAAAAATGATATTCACGTTCATCTACCGGAAGGAGCAACGCCCAAAGATGGCCCAAGTGCGGGAATCGGGATTTGCGTGGCCATGGTATCGGTGCTGACAAATATTGCTGTCAGGGCCGATGTGGCCATGACCGGCGAAATCACTTTACGAGGTGAAGTTCTTCCGATTGGTGGTTTGAAGGAAAAATTGCTGGCGGCGCACCGGGGTGGAATTAAGGCGGTTATTATCCCTGAAAAAAATATGAAGGATCTCGCCGATATTCCCGCAAATGTGAAAAATCAGTTGACTATCTATCCTGTCAAGTGGATTGATCAGGTACTGGATCTGGCATTGGAGCATAAACCGGAATTGCTGCCTGTCGCCATTGCGCCAACACCCATTCAGACAGCGACTGAAGATAAGTTGATCGAGAATGTGATCAAGCACTGATAGGTAGGGCGCATGCCTGCTGAATCATAAAAAGGGAATCTGGCAGATTCCCTTTTTAGTTTTTAAGACTTCGCAAAATTTGCGAATAGGGCGTGATCAATTCCAGGATTGATAACTAAAGTTATTTTTTCAACTGCACAAGGCTTGCGTCAGCGATTCCACCTCTTCTTCGGAATCCTTGAGAATGTCACGCAGCGTTTCCTGATCAGCTAATAAATTGATATTGCTGGTAGCGTCGCGGTCACCTTGCTGAGACGGTGAAGCAAAAGGAGACTTGATGGAAGCTAGCTGATCGGCGCATAACAGCGTGTCTCCCAGCGAAGCTGGAGGAAATGCGAGATCGCCTTGCCACATATAAACGATGCTCGCTATCACCGGGTCAGGAACTGACAGTGCATGGAGTAGGGCAGTTCCAATTTTCACTTCGCATTCGACTTCTGTTTTATCTTCTAAATCTTCATTGCTATTCCAGGAACTTGCAACGTTTTCATCAATTAAGCCTGGATAATGCTTTTCTCGGGCTAATAAATAAAACCAGCTGATTTCATGAATGATTCCGGCAAACATGGCAGTATCAGGGTCCTGATGGGTGATCCTATGCGCGATGACTTGAGCAAGCGCTGCGACATGCGCCGAGTGTTTCCAAAGCTGGGAAACTAATTCATTCTTTGCCTGAGATCCTGCAAGCTGCTGAACCACTACGGCGGTGGCCATGTTTCTAACTGTTCTCATACCGATCAGCGTTACTGCTGATTTCACGTCAGTAATTTTTTTTCCAGAACGATTAAAAACAATGGAATTCGCTATGGCGACAATTTTTGTTGATAACAGTGGCTCGGCCTGAACGAGCCGGATGACGGCGTCAAGGCTGCAGTCGGGATCTTCAAGAGTCTTTTTGATCTTGATGGCAGTGTTTGTCGATGTCGGAAAGACCAGCCGGCCTTGTTCGATTTCATTTGCTAATACACTTAAAATTGCGCTTTTTTCCATGAACACTCCAATTGAGGTGCCTCAACAATACCTCTACCTTATCGATCATCTGAGGTTACTCTAAAGGATCGAACTGTGATCGAAGAAAAAACACGCTGAATTAAAGCTATTTCTTTCTTACGAAATGTGAGTGGTGGTGTCCAACAGTAAATTTGCGCTCCAAGTGCGGAATCAGGATCGCGTGAGCAGACCCGATTCGTGAGCTTGTTGATCTGCATGGTAACTAGAGCGCACCATCGGGCCACAAGCGGCGTGGCTGAAACCCATTTCAAATGCTGCTTGCTCGAACTTCTTGAAATTTTCAGGGGTGACATAGCGCATGACTGGCAAATGACCGATGCTGGGCTGTAAATACTGTCCGATCGTCAGCATTCCGACATTGTGTTCTCGAAGATCTCGCAATACTTCGATAATTTCCTCGTCGGTTTCTCCAAGTCCGAGCATGAGTCCCGATTTGGTTGGAATGTTAGGAAATAATAATTTGAAATCCTTCAGGAGTTTAAGCGAATGCGCATAATCTGCTCCGGGTCGGCACTGTTTGTACAATCGTGGCACTGTTTCCAGATTATGATTGAGCACATCGGGAGGAGAAGCGGTCAATTTTTCCAAAGCAATGTCCAATCGTCCTCGGAAATCAGGCACCAGCGTTTCAATGGTGGTGAGCGGCGAATGCTGGCGTATTGCGCGTATACAATCGGCAAAGTGTTGTGCGCCACCGTCACGCAGATCGTCCCGGTCAACGCTGGTAATGACGACATATTTTAATTTCATCGCAGCAATGGATTGCGCCAGATGAAGGGGTTCACCCGCGTCAGGAGGCTTGGGTCTGCCGTGCGCGACATCACAAAACGGGCATCGCCGTGTGCACAGATCGCCCAGTATCATGAAAGTGGCTGTGCCCTTTCCGAAACATTCGCCGATGTTAGGACAGGAAGCTTCTTCACACACCGTGTGTAATTTGTGTTCGCGCAGCAACCGCTTGACTTCATAGAAATTTTCACTGTTGGATGAACGAACCCGGATCCACGAAGGCTTGCGCAATAGATCGCTGCGGGATTGAGGAGTTACTTTGATGGGGTTACGCGCTGTTTTGTCAGCACCTTTCTGGCGAGTATCGGTTGTCATGATGATGATTAAGAGATCCTTTTTAAAAGTTTTTTCTGCAGTTGATCGACTAATCGAGAGCCGACCTGTTCCAGTGTGAAATTAACGTTCAGATCTTTGATCTGCGTGACGCGCAATCCTTTATAACCACAGGGATTAATATACGAAAACGGCGTAAGATCCATATCGACATTCAATGCTATACCATGGTAACAATAATTTTTCCTGATTTTCAGTCCTAGGGCTGCAATTTTTGCGTCGCCGACATAGACACCAGGAGCCTCAATGCGCCCCGTTGCAACGATATGGTAGCTTTCCAAAACATCAATTACGGCGTCTTCCATGCTTCTGACGAGTTCTCGCACAGTCAGTCTAAGCCGGCGGATATCCAGCAGTAAATAAGCAATAATCTGCCCGGGGCCATGATAAGTGATTTGACCGCCCCGATCTGTTTTTATCAATGGAATCCCATGGGTATTCAATACATGCTCTGGCTTGCCGGCAATGCCTTGAGTAAACACCGGCGGATGTTGCAGCAACCAAATTTGATCCTGAGTTTCTGCATTTCGGTGCTCAGTAAATGATTTCATCGCCTGCCATGTGAACTGATAATCGCCGCTACCCAGCGTTTTGACGATGAAATGCTGGTGTTCAACTGATGGAATGGAAGCGTTGTCGCCCGGATGATTCATAGCACCACCGCGATCAGCGGGTGATCGGATAACGCCTGATACAACGCGTCCAATTGTAATTGTGAAGTGGCGCGAATGGTGCAGGTGAGACTCAAATAATTGCCTTTGGTGCTGGTTCTGATCGATATCGTTTCGGCATCAAAATCCGGCGCATGAAATTTAACGATGGTGATGACAGTTCGCACAAAATCCTGTTCTGCTTTTCCCATGATCTTGATAGGAAAATCGCAAGGATATTCGATGAGAGAAGGCTGCTGGGTCATATCGACTAACATTCAAATTGAGGCAGAAACTCAGATAGCAACTTACGCTATAGCAGTACATCAAGCAAGCTGGCCACGCATCTGGGTTGCTTTATAGTGCTGATACAATGCGTGCAACCGCGCGAAGAGATCTCCTGGTTTTCCAGTGCCGACGGGCTTATTGTCAAGCAACGTGATGGGCATGATTTCTTTGGTGGACGACGTCAGCAGGATCTCATCGGCATTCCGTACTTCGGATTCCGAGATTTCGCGGATTTCATAAGGAATATGATTGCTGGCCGCCAGTTCCAGCACGACGTCATAAGTAATCCCCGGCAGCATCAGATGACTTTTGGGGGGGGCGAGCAACTTATTATTCTTGACAACAAAAATATTGCTCGCTGCGCCTTCAGTCAAAAATCCTTCCCGGATCAGCACAGTTTCAAGTGCCCGCACGTCTACGGCTAATTGCCGTAGTAACACATTTGGTAATAGTGATATGGCCTTGACGTCACATCGTATCCAGCGATTATCAAGTGCGGTAATTGCAGACGCACCGCTGACGAGCAACTCAGGGGGCGGAGGCAATAATGGATTGCTCATGATGAACACGGTGGGCGGAACATTGACCGGAAAAGCATGATCTCGCTTTGCTACGCCGCGAGTGATATGCAGATAAATATACTGATCGTCACCTTCATTTTGAGCAATGACTAGTTCCAGAATGTTTTTCCACTCTTCGTTAGGGAACGGATTATGCAGGCGAATGCCGTCCAGACTGTGTTGTAACCGGTCGAGATGTTCGTTGAGTCGAAAGGGTTTGCGCGAATACGCAGGAATTACTTCATACACCCCATCACCAAAAATAAAACCACGATCCAGAACAGGAATGAACGCATTCTCAATAGGCATAAATTTACCGTTCAGATATATCATGGCGACCCTTTACAATGTGTTGATAAAGTCAGCAGTAAAATTAATTGAGCAGCAGTTTAACACTGTCCCAGGTACGACCGAAAATATTAGCGACTCCAACTTCCTCGAGAGCAACCAAGGGATAGGTTTCTACCAGCTTGTCGTCGAGAGTGAATTTAACCGAGCCAACTTCTTGGCCACGCTGAATCGGGGCGATCAGCGGTTGCTTATATTCCATCGTAGCCTTCAGCCGATCGGACTGACCTTTGGGTAACGTGAAGTAGACATCCCGATCAAATCCGGCTTTCAATTCATTTTGTGCACCTTTCCATAGATGAATCGTCGTCAAAGAATCATTCTTTTTATACAGATGTAAGGTATCGTAAGACTGAAAACCGTAGTTCAGTAATCGCTGGCTTTCGGCGCTGCGCGCGTTGGCCGACTTGGCGCCAATGACCACAGAAATCAGTCGTCTCTTGTCACGCATTGCAGAGGTGATCAGACAAAACCCTGCATTCTTGGTCCAGCCCGTTTTCATGCCATCTACATGAGGATCTATCCACAGCAGTCGATTTCTGTTCGGTTGCGTGATGTTGTTATAGGTATATTCCTTCTGGGAATACAGCGGATAAAATTCAGGAAAGTCACGAATAATCGCCGCCGCCAGCAAGCTCAGATCGTAGGCTGTGGTGTAATGATTGGGATCGGGCAAGCCGGTGGAATTGGTGAAATGAGTGTTATTCATACCCAGCCGCGCAGCTTCTTTGTTCATGATCCCGGTAAAGTTGGCTTCCGATCCGGCAACGGCTTCGGCCAATGCAATACAGGCGTCATTGCCGGATTGAACGATCATGCCACGAATGAGTTCATCAACTGTCACTTGTTTATTGGGTTCCAGGAACATGCGGGAACCGATCATTTTCCAGGCGGTCTGCGATACCGGAACTGCCTGATTCAACTCCAACCGGTGTTGCTTCAGTGCCGAAAATACCACATATGCGGTCATTAGTTTGGTCAGTGACGCGGGTTCAATCTGCTCATGCGCATTCTGGCTGGCTAGAGTTTGACCGGTTTGGAAATCAGACAGCAAATACGATTTCGCTGCTATCGATAAGTTGTTCGGTTGGGCCCATGCTGAAGAAACAGCACAATACAACAGCAGTGACAAGAAAAAATGCTTCATGGCAGATGAGTAAAAAAAATACATTATATCGTGCTCTCAGAGAATCTTAAACAATGCATAGTGCGAGGAGTAAACCCGTGTATGCTACGAATGTATCAGGTCGTGCTGGATGGACGCTCGATCACCCCCATATGGAACCCGAGCTTGCCTTGCTGGCGTTCGTTAAAATAACGCCGCAATGGATCATGAATCACGCGGAAAGCCATTTCTTCCCACGGAATCTCGTTTTCATTCATCAATTTTACTTCCAGACTCTCAATACCGGGTTTGAAATCCAGATCAAGAAGCTGAGCGCGAAACAGCACATATACTTGGCTGATGTGCGGAAGGCTGTAGATGGCATATAAATCACCAATTTCCACTCGCGCAGTGGCTTCTTCCAAGGTTTCACGGGCGGCGGCCTGGGCCAGCGTTTCGTTGTTTTCCATGAAACCTGCTGGCACTGTCCACCATCCCAGGCGGGGTTCAATGGCGCGCCGGCACAACAAAATTTTGTCTTCCCATTCGGGAATGCATCCCACCACCACTTTCGGGTTCTGGTAATGAATCAGGTGGCAAGCCGTGCAAACATATCGGGGGAGTGAGTCACCTTCCGGTATCAATAATTCAACCGTGGCACTGCAATGACTACAATATTTCATAAGAAATCCAAAACTTGATTACGAAAGATCAATACAGGCTCACGTCAAAATGCCGTGCTGCCAGTAAATTTCCCGAATGATCGATCACTTCCACTCGCCATGCGCCGAGGCGCTCTTGATCCAACTGTTTGCTCGCATGGGTTCGCCAATTGTTGCCGCGTATTCTCAAAGGTAACTGGGAATCAAGTTTGTCGCCGTGATACCACTGGACAGTGACCTTCTGATCCTGAAGATCCCTTAAATGAACATAAAAAAAAATTGGCTTCGACTTCCCGGGCAGTAATTGGATGGATTCGACGATATCTACCGGTTCGCGCGCTTTGATCGCATGACTGAGTTGAGCTCGGAGTATTTCGGGCCGATCCGATGAGGCACGAGAACTAGCCTTGCCTGGAGGCTGAGGTTTTTTACGTGGCAGGATGATCGGCTTATTGCTGGAGGCATCTGATTTTGGCCTTGCCGCGGAGACATTCATCAATGGCGCCTCAACCCTATTGCCTTTGTTATGGGTTGTTTGGGCGGATGATTGTGCATCGGAGTAGTCAGGCTGTAATTGATTGAATTCAGTAATGCTGGCATTATTGCCGGGCGCAGCACCGGATTGACCTATGCTCTGCGCCGCCGGGATGGTTTCTGAGGGAGCAAGGTGGTTTTCAGGAGATACAACTGCGGAAGCCGCAGGCTCTTCACCGTTGCTGAATATCAGATAACTGATCAATACGACAGTGCACAATAGTCCAATCGCGGCGATAGCAATTTTTCTCCAGTCATACGTATGCTCGTATATGATTTGTGGTTCTGCCAAGTCGGGGTAGAGTTGCTCGATGGCTTTGGGTGGCTGTTGCTGAATCTGAATACGAATTTTTAATTTGTTATCGTTCATAAGCGAGGCAGTAAGGAAGTGAAAGCGTCTGTAAGTGAATTTCCAAGTTTGTCTCCAGTATAAAGGATTTTATAAAGCAACGATGACCCTGCTGACCAGGATGATGAATTTTCTTCAAAGATGGAAAAAAGCGGTTGGTAATCAATTGCTGCAGGCTATCTCAAAATGTTCCCAATTTGCTCGCAGTGATAGAGTATGAATGAAAACATCGAAGCAATAAATTTGCGCGTGCAGGCGTTGCGCGCTGCGATCGAACTGCATAATTATCGCTATTATGTACTTGATAATCCGACGCTGCCGGATGCCGAATACGATCGATTGTTTCATGAATTGCAGCAACTGGAGCTTGATTATCCGCATCTGATCACAGCCAGTTCTCCGACACAACGCGTTGGAGCCGTTCCTCTCTCGGCATTTTCTCAAATTTCTCATCGGTTGCCGATGCTGTCCTTAAATAATGCGTTTGATGCAGCAGAAGTGGAAGCATTTGACCGGCGCGTTCGTGAAGGATTGGGCGCGGCATGTGTTGAATATGCCGTTGAGCCAAAATTCGACGGACTTGCGGTGAGTCTGTGCTATGAAAATGGGATTTTCAAAACCGGTGCAACGCGCGGCGATGGTAATACCGGCGAAGACATTACCTTGAATCTGAAAACCATCAAATCGATACCATTATCTTTACCCGTGGCTCATCCACCTTCCATACTGGAAGTGCGAGGTGAAGTGCTGATGCTGAAAGCGGATTTCTTGAAACTCAACCAGCGCCAACTGGCTAGGGGTGAAAAAGAGTTCGCCAATCCGCGCAATGCTGCCGCCGGTTCATTGCGTCAACTGGATCCTGGTATTACTGCCAACCGCAGATTGACATTTTTCGCCTATGGCATCGGATTGCACGATGATGCGCAAATGCCAACGGATACCCACAGTCAGGTGCTGAATTATCTTGGGCGCCTACATTTCCCGGTCGCCAGGGAATGCCGGGTGGTGTCGGGTTTACAGTCTTTATTGGATTATTTTGATGCCATTGCAATGCAACGTGAGCGATTGCCGTATGCTATCGATGGCGTGGTGTATAAGGTCAACGCCCTGGCGCAACAGGAAAAATTGGGATTCGTATCGCGCGCGCCGCGGTTTGCGGTTGCGCACAAGTTCCCGGCCGAAGAAGCAGTGACTGAATTGCTCGCCATTGACGTGCAGGTTGGCAGAACGGGAGCATTGACGCCGGTGGCGCGATTGAAGCCAGTATTCGTCGGTGGGGTGACGGTAACCAATGCCACTTTGCACAATGCCGGCGAAATCGAACGCAAGAACGTGCGCATTGGCGATACTGTCATCGTACGGCGCGCCGGTGACGTGATTCCCGAAATCGTGTCTGTGATTGTGGAAAAGCGCCCCGCCAATGCGCATATCTTCGTCATGCCTGCCTCATGTCCGGTGTGCGGCGCCAAGGCAGTTAGGCTTGACGGCGAAGCGGTATCGCGATGCACCGGCGGCTTGTTTTGTCCGGCGCAGCGAAAACAGGCGATTTTGCATTTTGCCTCGCGCCGCGCCATGGATATCGAAGGACTGGGCGGCAAATTAGTGGATCAAATCGTAGATCAGGCCATCGTGCGCACGCCTGCAGATTTATATCGGTTAGGAATTGCCGCGCTTGCAAATGTGGAACGCATGGCCGATAAGTCGGCCAATAACGTGATCGCTGCAATTGAAAGCAGTAAGAGCACCACGCTGGCGCGTTTCATCTATGCACTCGGCATCCGAAACGTCGGCGAAGCGACCGCCAAGGATCTGGCGGCCCATCTGGGTTCGATGGATCGACTGATGCAGGCGAGTAGTGAGCAGTTGATGCAAGTTCCAGATATCGGTCCAATTGTCGCGCAGAGTATCGTGGATTTTTTTGCCGAAGCGCATAACCGCGAAGTCATCGAGCAACTGCGCGCCTGTGGCGTGCATTGGGATGAGCATGCCGGCATATCGGCATCAGCCGGCGTCGTGTCTCCACTCAATGGTAAAACCTTCGTTTTGACGGGCACCTTGCCGACGATGAGCCGGGAAGAAGCCAAGGAAAAAATTGAAGCGCTGGGTGGCAAAGTCACTGGCAGCGTGTCGAAGAAAACCGATTATGTCGTGGTCGGCGTCGATCCCGGCAGCAAGTACGACAAGGCTATGCATTTGGGAGTAGCCATTTTGGATGAGTCAGGGTTGGCTTCGTTACTCGGATCGTCGACGATCCTGAATGAATAAAATGACAGCGTTGAGCTGTCATTTATCGACTGAATCGCCCGAGCTATAACGTATTGTCCTTCGATAACGTGAACGTGCCGGTTTGCTGACCATTGAAAATGTAGTCATACGTGCCGGCAGGTAAGCCATATACTTGTAGGGGGATTACTTTTTCGTCAATCACTGAGTCTGCACACACCACAGCGGCATGGATACCATGATCTATCGGCATGACAACCTCAAATGTGTTGCCAACTCGTCGCTGGCTGATCTGACCATAGCGTATACAGCCATCTACAAATTTTACGCTGGCTTTCAGAAATACTTGCACAGGTGAGGAATTGGTCACGATGATCTCTAATTTTTCAGGTTCCAGCAATGGCATCGAGCCGCCTTCCAGCGGAAAAACATCAAAATAATCCCGCAACTGCCACATTCCGGACGCGCTATCGAATTGAAGAGTCGCATCGGAATACTGACCTGCGTGCCGCTCGGTATCCACACGGGGAATATAAAGCGTGCCATCACGATAAATTGGATGTTCAATAATGATTGGCAAATCCTCGGAAAATGCGGAATTGCTCACCAGAATCACGCCCATGCAAGCTGTGCGAAAAACGGATGGTATTTTCATTGTTATGATTTTCCCTTTGTATTAAGAAGTTTAAGAGCAGATATTCTACCTATGGATTCTGTCATGGTAAATTTTTTACATCATCCATAGATGGGTTAAAAATTAAGTAATTAAAAAGTTGCGTAGTGGATTTATGGATTGCTGATCTTGGGAAAGGGTGTTCCAGCAGGAACAAGTTTGCGCCGTCGCAGATTTTTACCGAGATGTCTTAGATTGCTGCATGAAGCGTTGAATGCCGGGTTTCCGGACTGAAGGGGTGAGCCGTAAGTGACGAGCGTTTCGCGCTTGGCCTCTGATCCGTGCAACGAATGACGATGAGTGGGTTTTAGCCAGACTGTCCGCCCACGGCAAAACAGCAGTAATCTCCTTTTCGCACGATGCAGTCTTTATGCTGAATTTCGGTTTTCAGTAACGTCATGAGGAAACTTTTATCCAGCTCGCATATTCCCTGATGTTCTTCCGCCAACTGATAAAAGATGCAGTTATTGACAATGATTTCGCTGTCATTGCCGGGATGTTCCTTGACGCTGGCGTCATAGCCCAGTTCGCACATAATCGCCGCCACTTCGCGAACCTGGTCGGCGGCGGATATGTGTTTCGCGACCCGGCTCTCGAATTCTCCTGCCATTTGCTCGCCCAATGATTGCAGGCACGCTTGCAGCTCATTTTCTCCCAGATTCTTGTCGACCCAGGAAATCAGTAATTTGGCTATGAATGAGTAACGTCTTTGGAAAAGCTCCAATCCACTCGGCGATAACGAATAGATTTTGCTCGGCCTCCCCCCTGTGCTGCTCGATAGCGCGCTTTGTATCAGACCGTTGTTTGCCAGGCTGGAAAGGTGTTGATTAACGGCGTTGCGGGAAATCGATAACAATTGCGATAACTCGTCGACGGTGAGTCCCTTACGATGACGAAGCAGGACGGTGACGAGCGATTGCTGGCTCTGGCCGAGAAAAGGGAGAGCAGACATTTTAATATTCTAAAAAAGTTGAATGAGCTGGTTTTGCCATATTTTTATTGCAAAAGTTGTAAAAGATAAAGTAAAGTAAAAGTCCCTACATTATAAGTTATAAAAAAGGAGGAGATAATGCTTACCTATACGCTCATAGTTTTAGCCATTGCTGCGATTGGCGGTGTCGTGCTGGCCCTGAAAGTATTCGCGGGTCAGCTAGCGCCCTGGTCGATATCGATTGTCCATGCTTTGTTGGGTGCAACCGGTTTGGTCATGCTAATCATGCTGTTCCTCGAAGGCTCCGGGGACACGCGTATAACAGCGGCGCTGGGTTTGCTGGTCATTGCGGCGCTGGGCGGATTTTATCTGGCATCGATTCACGTCAAAGGCAGTGTTGCGCCCAAGAACGTCGTGCTCATCCATGCCGGTATTGCAGTGGCAGGGTTCCTGACATTGTTGAGCATGCTATTCTAATTACAGCGAAAGGATAAAACATGAAACACCCCATCCATCCCATGCTGGTTCATTTTCCCGTGGCAACCTGGTTTCTTGCCACGCTCGGCGACATTGCCAGTTTATTTACCCATGAACAAGTCGGATGGGTGGCGGGGGTGTTGCTGGTTATCGGAACGATGACCGCACTGCTCGCCATGGTAACCGGCCTGGTTGAGCTTGGAAAAATTGATTCGCAAAGTCCAGCCGCCAAAATCGCCAATCAACATATGATTTTAATTCTGACGAGCTGGTCTTTTTACGCGGTCAGCTTATTTCTTCGTCTGGACGGTACTCAACTCGAACAACCCGGATCGCTGGCAATAGCATCATCGGTGGCGGGATTGATTTTTCTGTGCAGTGCGGGATGGATGGGAGGTAAGCTGGTGTATGAATATGGAGTCGGTATTCACCCCAGTTCTCCTGATCGCTCCCAGTAATGACATTGATCCGTTGATTCGGAAAAATTGGTCAATTATCGCACTCGTTCAGTTTGTCTTTATACAAAAACTATCTTTTTTAAAGCTGGGATACGCCGCGAATCAGCTGGCGCGCTAGACATCTTCGCTTTTTCTGCTGACAATTCGGCCTGTAGAGGCAACGATATCCTCACGACCGATCGTATTTTGCGTAAAATTCAACCTTGCCGTCGACAGCAATCTGGATCAAAAGAAACGATTTGACTTCCATTCCGATGTGTTTAGCTACTCAATCAGTGCAAATAAATTAATGATGAATGCTCTCGAAGCAAGGCAAATACTGGCAGCAGCGGAGATTATTCATTCCGAATCAACGATCATGCAGACAGTAGAGCGTTTGGCTGCGGATATCACCACGGAATTATCCGAACAACAGCCATTGGTGATGTGTGTCATGCGCGGTGCAGTTGTGTTTGCGGGGCAATTATTGCCGCAGCTGCATTTTCCGCTGGATTTTGATTACGTCCATGTAACACGTTACGACAACCGCATGCAAGGTGGCGAAATTAAATGGCTGGTTAGGCCGCCCGAAGTCTTGGACGACAGAACCGTTTTAGTATTAGATGACATTCTTGATGAAGGCGTTACGCTGATGGCTATCCGCGAGCAGATTTTGAGAAACGGCGCACAGGCATTTTATAGCGCTGTGCTGGTAGAAAAAGAGACGTCCGGGCCTAAGTCGTTTCAGGCTGATTTTGTCGGTCTTAGGGTACCCAATCGCTATGTGTTTGGTTGTGGCATGGATATCCAAGGCGCATGGCGGAATTTGCCTGCTCTTTATGCGGTAAAGGACTAGCATGTTGGCAATCATCGGTGGCAGCGGTTTGACGCAATTGTCCTGTCTCGAGATATCTCACCGGCAGATCATCCGTACTCCTTATGGCGAACCTTCAGGCCCTTTAACATTCGGCAAAATGAAAGATCAGGATATCGTTTTTTTGGCCCGGCACGGTCACGGACACACGATTCCGCCGCACGCCATCAATTATCGCGCAAATATCTGGGCGTTACATTCTTTGCAGCCGTCGCACGTGATTGCAGTCGCATCGGTCGGAGGCATTCGCTCAGATCTGGTGCCGGGCAGCTTGGTGATTCCTGACCAGATCGTCGATTATACTTATGGGCGTGAATTCACCTATTTTGGCGATAAAGACCAGCGTGTCCGGCATGTCGATTTTACATTGCCGTACAGTCAACCGACACGGGCATTGATATTGCGGGCTTCCGAGCTGGCCAATGAGAACGTTGCCCAGGGTGGGGTGTATGCTGCGACACAAGGACCGCGGCTGGAAACAGCGGCTGAAATCATCCGGCTTGAGCGCGACGGTGCGGATATGGTGGGCATGACCGGTATGCCGGAGACGGCCTTGGCGAGAGAGCTCGGCTTACAGTACGCTACCATCGCAGTGGTTGCCAATTATGCGGCCGGTCGGGGTACCAACATCTCTGCCATTCCGCTCAGGGAAATTTATGCCGTGCTTGAAAAAGCGATGGTCGGAGTCAGAAATATTTTAGAACATGTCGTGAGCTGTCATGGCGATTAAACCAGTCCTTAAAATGGGTGAGCCTGTATTACTGCAAGTGGCCAAGCCCGTGGAGCGATTCGATACGCTCGAATTGCATAGCTTGATCAAAGATATGCAAGATACCATGGCGTCACTGCATGGCGCCGGCCTGGCTGCGCCGCAGATCGGCGTGAGCATGCAAGTTGTGATTTTTGGGTTTGAAAAGAATCAGCGCTATCCAAATGCCGACGAGGTACCCTTTACGGTGTTGCTCAATCCGCGGCTGACGCCGCTGTCCGAAGAGCAGGAAGAAGGCTGGGAAGGTTGCCTGAGTGTCCCCGGCATGCGGGGAATGGTGCCGCGGTATGCGCAGTTACGCTATCAAGGCGTAGATCAGTATGGCACAGCCATCGACCGAACCGTCAGCGGCTTTCATGCCAGAGTCGTGCAGCATGAATGCGATCATCTGCAGGGCATACTCTATCCGATGCGCATCAAGAATTTCCGCCAATTTGGATTTACGGATGTGTTGTTTCCCGGGCAGCCAGTGACTGATGATTGAGATTTTGACAGCAGTAATCGATCATTTCGTGAAATAGTAATAACAGCCAACAGAAGCTCAAAAACAACACTGCACAGAAGGACTGATGAGCAATTTGCACCCTGAAGCATGCCTTTTTGCATTTATCAGTTGTTATTGCTGATCGTCGTGATCAATTCTGCCAAATCCGGTTTGACCACCACCAGCATGACTACCGCGAACAGGATCAGCACGGGGAATTCGTTGAACCAGCGGTAAAACACATGCCCATGTCGATTGGCGTCGTTTTTGAATGCAGAGACGAACTTCCCGCAGCAATAATGGTAAATGATCAGCACCAGCACCAGCGCCAGCTTGGCATGCAACCAGCTTCCCGAAAAACCGTAGCCCAGCCATAACCATACGCCGAAAACTACTGTCAGTACGGCACCTGGCGTCATGATGCCATAATAGAGCTTGCGTTCCATGATCTTGAAGCGTTCGTTGCCAGGCTGGTCTTCGCAAGAAGCATGATAGACGAATAAACGAGGCAGGTAGAACAGCCCCGCAAACCAGGTGACCATGAAAATGATGTGTAGTGATTTTATCCAGAGCATGACGGCGTCTCTATGAATGAGGATGCTTAAAATTGCTATGATACTGGGCTTGCGGATTTGGCGCTAGCTGAGGCTGGTGAGACGGGTCGTAAACATTGTGAAAACGGGATGGGAAGAATGGCAATGAATCAACACTATCAGCAATTAGTTCAGAAATTGGAAGAAATTTCTCATTTGAATGGTGTGATGAGCACGCTGGGTTGGGATCAGGAAGTGATGATGCCGGTTGGTGCGAGCGAAGCGCGTGCAAAACAAATATCCGCGCTGGCAGGCGTGCTGCATGAACGAATGACGGATCCTGCGCTGGGAGATTGCTTGCGTGAACTTAGGGAGAAAACTGCCGATGCCTGGGGCGCGATAGAGCAGTGCAATATTCATGAAGCATTGCGCAGTTACGAGCTGGAAACGAAAGTGCCTAAGCAATTGGTGCAGGAGCTGGCGGAATTGGGTTCGCTTGGGCATGGCATTTGGGTCACGGCGCGCCAGGAAAACTGCTTTGCCGATTTTGCGCCCGTGCTGAAGCGTTTCCTGACTTTGAAGAAAGAATGGGCGCATTGCGTGGCGCCGGAATCGCAACCCTATGATGCCAATATTGATCTGTTTGAACGTGGCACGACGATGGCGATGATCACGCCGATCTTTGATCGATTGAAACAAGAGCTGATTCCTTTCATCAATGCCATTCAGGATCAAGCGCATCAGCCGGATACATCATTCTTGCAGGGTCACTTTGCCATTGAACGGCAAGAGTCATTGGCGCGGAAAATCAGCCGGGATATTGGCTTCGATTTTGAAAAGGGCCGAATGGATGTGTCAGTACACCCTTTCTGCGGCGGCAGTCATCCAACGGATGTGCGCATTACGACGCGTTATAAGGATACGCATTTCATCGACTCATTATATGCGGTCATTCATGAAACCGGTCATGCCCTGTATGAACAAGGGCGTCCTTATGCATGGGGAGATGTGCCGGCGGCGGAATCGCTGACGATGGGAATTCATGAGTCGCAATCATTGTTCTGGGAGCGCATGATTGCTCAAGGCAAACCTTTCTGTACACATTACTTTGCTGCGATCCGAGAAGCATTTCCTGATCACTTGCGCAATGTGACGATCGATGCATTTTATCGCGCGCTTAATACATGCAAGCCGAGTTTCATCCGGGTGGAGGCAGATGAGGTGACATATCCGCTGCATATCATTTTACGCTATGAGATCGAGCGGGGATTATTTGACGGCACGATGCAGGTCGATGAGTTGCCGCAGATCTGGAATGAACTGATGCAGCAGTATCTCGGAATCATTCCTCCTTCTGATGTATTGGGCGTGTTGCAGGATTCACATTGGGGCAGCGGTGCCTTTGGGTATTTTCCTTCGTATACGCTAGGCGCGATGTATGCATGTCAGTTTTATAAAACGTTGCTGCGTGACCAACCAGATACTGAAGATCAGATTACTGCAGGAAATTTTGCGCCCACCAAAGCCTGGCTGAATGAAAAAATTCACCGTCAGGGCCGGTTGTATGCACCGCATGAGCTGGTGCAGCGTGTGACCGGAGAGTCATTGAATCCAGACCATTTCCTGAGTCATCTGCAGCATAAGTACCGGGATATATACGGTTTAGGTTAGACGGATACTGCTGCGTCTGACCGTGCTCTCAATCTGTTCAGGGGTTTTTAGATGCGCTTGATTCTGGAAGAGGAATCTGCAACCTTGTGATTGCTTTCAATCCATTTTTTGACGCGATTGGCATCACCAATACGGGTATTTTTTCCCCAGGAATTCAGTAACACGATGACTGTGGGCTGTCCGGAGATGTCGGCCTGCATCACGAGGCAGCGTCCGGCTTCACTCAAATAACCGGTTTTGGAGACATTGATCGCCCAATCTTGATGACGCACCAGGCTGTTGGAATTGACATACTGCAGCGGGCCGCGCTTATTGCCAGACGATACGATATGTTTGGATGTGGTGGAAAATTCGCGGATCACGGTATATCTATTGGAAGCCGAAACCATTTTTGCCAAGTCGCGGGCTGTGGCCACATTATTACTGTTCAGTCCCGTCGAATCGACAAAGCGGCTGTTGGTCATGCCGACTTGTTTGGCTTTGTGATTCATTGCTTTGATGAAAGCATGGATGCCACCAGGATAGGTGCGTCCCAAAGCAGCCGCAGCACGGTTTTCCGACGACATCAGTGCAAGGCGCAACAGTTCGTGACGCGCGTAACTGCTGCCGACCGGCAGCCGTGACGACGTGCCTTTCAGCGTATCGACATCTGCTTTGGTGATGGTGATTCGTTCATGAGGAGATAATCGCGCATCCAGCGTGACCATCGCGGTCATGAGTTTTGTGATGGATGCGATGGGCATTACTTTATCGGCATTTTTGTCATAGATGATTCGAGCATCGTGTGCATTGAAGACGATGGCCGCCTGCGATTTGAGATCCAAATTGTTTTTTTGGGCTACTGCAATCTGAGAACATGATAAAAAGACGCTTAAAAGCAGGATGACTTGCTTCATTTGATCTCATCTCCAATGGTTAATAAATCTTTTGCAATAACCCGATCTGCCGGAGTGTGCTGCCAATCCTTCAGATTCAAATCAATGACTCCGATGTATTACGTTATAATCACTCATTCAAATGAACACTCACAAAGTGCGGCGATGATGCAGTACAAAAATTTGCGCGTATTTTACGATATATTTGTACGGATATGAATAAGAATTAATGATAATAATTTTTTATTTATAGTAGGTTATCTGTTTAAATTAATAATCTTCATCAATAAATAGTAGGTAACTAACTGATAGCACTATACAACATCGCGTTAATTTGAATTGACTAGATATTTGTGCGATCGCATCTTTCACAGGCATGCAGAACACCACACCTTTCCTACTGCGTTCAATCCGGCTGTTGAAATTATGCTGCCATGTGGGTTCAGGATATCTGCAATCCATTGTTTATCCATATTTTCCAGTATCTGTTCAGCGAACCATGATGCAGCGATGGGCGACACATTTATTGACGATTCTCAATATTAAATTGCGTTATCACGGGCGCGTGCCCGGCTGGGAGATTCCGCGGGCTTTATTTGCGGCCAACCATGTGTCGTGGCTCGATGTATGCGTATTGATGGCAACATGTCCGACGCGTTTTGTCGCCAAAGCAGAAATCAGCCGTTGGCCTCTGTTGGGTTTGTTGAGCAAAAACGTTGGAACGTTATTCATCGAGCGTTCAAGGCGAAGCGATACCTTGCGCATCAATCAGCACATCAGTGATGTATTGGAAACTAGTGAACGAGTGACGGTATTTCCTGAAGGAACGACGACGAACGGCAAGCAGCTGTATCATTTTCATGCCTCCTTATTACAATCCGCGATTACAGCGGATGCATTGCTGTACCCGGTGGCGATCGGCTATCGCATTGCAACAGGAGGCGTATGTGAGCAAGCTGCTTATATCGATCCGTCCTTGTGGGTATCGTTACAGAATATTCTTAGCCAACCGAATATCGTCGCAGAGGTAACGTTTAGTCAACCCATTGCGTGCGGCAGCAAAAACCGGCGCGAGCTAGCGCGATTAGCCGAAAGGGCAATCGCAGACGCTTTGTCGTTGCCTATTCCGCACAAGAAAACTGAAAAATTTTCCGATCTTCCAGCCGAATAGCCGTCAACTGCTTACCCCAGACGCATCCTGTATCCAGAGCAATGAGATTGTCGGTGATGTGCAATCCGAGCGCAGACCAATGACCGCAAATGATGATGTGGTCTTGACTGGCCCGTTGTGGGTGGTCAAACCAAGGGATATATTCCCTTGCCAACGATTGGGGTTCTGCTTTGAACGCAAAGTTCATATGGCCATCGAGTGTGCAAACACGCATCCGTGTCATTGCGTTGATGATGACCCTCAAGCGAGTATAACCCCGCCAGTTTTCTTGCCAATAATTGGGTTCGTTACCATACATGTGAGCCAGCAGCTCCCGGCCGTCGTCGTGACGCATGGCTGTTTCCACTTCAGCGGCCAAATGCTGAGCGTGTGCAATTGACCAGCCAGGTAAGAGGCCAGCATGCACCATGGCAAATTGATTTTCGACGTGAAATAGTTTTTGCTGGCGTAGCCACGCTAATAATTCGTCCCGGTCAGGTGCGTCCAGAATGGATTGGAGGGTGTCGCTAGGGTGGCTTGCCGCCATGCCTGCGGCGACTGTCAATAGATGCAGATCATGATTTCCCAGCACCACCAGCATGGAATTTCCAGCTTGTTTGATATACCGTAATAGAGACAGAGAGTCAGGGCCACGATTGACGATGTCGCCGACCAGCCAAAGTTTGTCCTGCGCCGGATCGAATCGGATGATATCGAGCAGGTGGCGAAAGGCAGTAAAACAACCCTGCAGATCACCTATGGCATAGGTCGCCATGATTAAGCGTGAACGGGACTGGAATGAGATAAGAACAGCCGATCAGCGCAAGCCCAGAACATCCTGCATATCATAGAGACCATTGGGTTTGTCCACGAGGAATCGCACCGCTCGCAATGCGCCCATCGCAAAGGTCATGCGGCTGCTGGCCTTGTGCGAGATTTCCACGCACTCGCCGATGCCTGCGAACAACGCCGTATGATCGCCGACGATGTCGCCGCCGCGAATGGTCGCAAATCCGATGGTTTCAGGCTTGCGCTCGCCGGTCACACCTTCCCGGCCATAGACGGCAACCTTGCTCAGATCGCGTTTGACAGCCTCTGCGATGACTTCGCCCATGCGCAATGCTGTGCCGGAAGGCGCGTCGACTTTATGCCGGTGATGGGCTTCGATGATTTCAATGTCGTATCCTTCGTTGAGAACTCTGGCTGCGATTTCCAGCAACTTGAACGTCACGTTGACCCCCACACTCATGTTGGGAGCGAAAACGATGGCAATTTCTTGTGCAGCTTCCCTGAGTTGCTCTTTTTGCTCGGTGGAGAAACCGGTCGTTCCGATGACCATTTTGATTCCCTCCGCACGACAGATGGCAAGATGCGCGAGCGTACCTTCCGGACGGGTGAAGTCAATCAGATGCTGGCAGTTCTTCAAGGCAATCGCGAAATCACTGGCAATGGGAACGCCGCAATGCGTTCCAATGAGTTCGCCGGCATCTTTGGTTAAATAAGGGCTATCCGGCCGCTCCAGAGCTGCCGTCAATTGCATGTCAGGGGCGTGCGTAATTGCTTCCAGTAATGTACGCCCCATGCGTCCAGAGCTGCCTGCCACGGCAATTTTTTGGGTAGTCATTTGATCGTTGTGCTATGTCGTGTATTTAAAAAATAAATCAACCAGTTATTTGGCTGGAGTTGCAGTGTCCACCTGGATCTGTTCCGTTTTTGATTCGGTTGCAGCTGGCGCGGTAACCGTCGAATGCTTGGAAAACGTCAGGTGATTTTCTATATGGACGATCTTGTCATTTTCAAAAAAAATAGTGAGTCGTTTCTGTTCGACCAGTTTTCCTTTTTCGCGGAATATATATACATAATCCCAGCGGTTATCACGAAACGTATCGACAATGAGCGGTGATCCCAGCACAAAAAGAACCTGAGCTTTAGTCATGCCCGGCTTAAGCTTGTCAAGCATTTCTTCGGTAATGACATTACCTTGTTGGACGTCGATTTTGTACAAAATAGGCGGAAGATACGAACACCCTGTCAAGAACAATAAAACCGTCAATGCGAGAATTTTTGCAATCATTTTGCTGATATTATATGTTTCCAAAGTGCGTATAGCACTATATGATACAGCAAATCATTTTCCTAACAGAGACAACCATGAGTAACTCCGGCGATCTGAAAAGCATAGGGCTTAGGAATAGTGGCCTTAAAACGACACTACCGCGACTGAAAATTCTTAATCTGTTTGAGCAAAGCAGTGTTCGTCATATGTCCGCCGAAGATGTATATAAAGTCCTTCTTAGTGAAGGTGAAGATATCGGGTTGGCGACGGTTTATCGGGTGTTGACGCAATTCGAGCAGGCTGGATTATTGGAACGGCATCACTTTGAAAGCGGCAAGGCAGTCTTTGAGCTGAAACGCGATGGTCATCATGATCACTTGGTTTGTCTGCAGTGCGGACGAGTGGAAGAGTTTTACGACGCGGAAATAGAAAAGCGTCAGATTGTTATCGCCAAGGAGCGCGGATTCAAATTGCAGGAGCATTCGCTGTCATTGTACGCGGATTGCATCAAACCGGCGTGCCCGCATCGAAAATAACCTCATGCCAACGCTTGCATCAAGCTGCGCTCGAGCAGTTCCTTTTCGCCGTTCCATGCGATTAAGCCGTCAGTTCCTGGCTGCGTTCGCCCTCATCACGCTGGCCTGGCTGCCGATCCATGTTGTTGAAGCTAGCTATTCCTTTGATGAATGTATGGCCAAGATCGGTTCTCAGGCAAAAACTGAAGGTATTTCGGATAAAACGGTTCAGTATGTGTTAGGCAAAGCAAAACATATCCCACGCATCATTGAATTGGATAGGCGCCAGCCTGAATTCACACAGACGTTTGCAAATTATTTCAACAATCGCATCAATGAGGAGCGCGTTCAACGCGGCCGGGAATTATTGGCTAAGTATCGTCCGTTACTGGATAAAATTTACTCTGAAACCGGTGTGCCATCACAGTTTCTGATTTCATTCTGGGGTCTTGAGTCCAATTACGGCGGCCATTTTGGTGAGTGGTCGGTAACCGATTCCTTGGCAACTTTAGCTTGTGATCCGCGCCGCAGCAGTTTTTTTACGCAGGAATTACTCAATGCATTGCGTATTATTGATGCGGGGGATATTGCACCGGAACGTATGCTGGGTTCATGGGCCGGTGCGATGGGTCATATGCAGTTCATGCCATCGACGTATCTGAGTTATGCAAAAGATATGGATGGGGATGGGCGGCGCGATCTATGGGGCAGCATCCCGGATGCTTTAGGGTCAGCAGCTAATTTTCTGCGGCAACTGGGCTGGGTTTCTGGATTGAATTGGGGGCAAGAAGTGCGATTGCCGCCAAGATTTGATTATTCGCTGGCGGGCAGAGGGTACATGCTCAGCCTGGCTGAATGGGTAAAACTGGGGGTCACTTCGACGTCGGGAGCGCCACTGAATGCGTCGGAACATAAGGCAACCTTGCTCGTTCCCTCCGGTCATCAAGGTCCAGCATTCTTGGTGACACGGAATTTTCAAATCATCATGCGCTGGAACCGGTCGGAGTTTTATGCATTGTCAGTCGGTCATTTGGCGGATCGTATTGCGGGAGCAGGTGGATTGCATCGCCCGCCTCAGGCAGAAACGGTGAAAATTTCGCGCGAGCAGGTTCGTCAATTACAAATGGATTTGTCTGCGCTGGGAATCGATGCCGGCGAAGCCGACGGCGTTATGGGCAGCGCTACTCGCCAAGCCATCAGCCGTTTCCAGCAGAATACGCAGCGCATTGCCGATGGGCATCTTGATGCCGCATTGTTGCATGCAATCCGAGAAGCGGCGCGCACATTGTCGCCTTGAGGTTTTGGATTGTCAGTGAACTCTGCAAATGAAACGGCAGATGATCAGTCGAGTGAAATTAAAGAAACAATCCAGAAAAAAATCTGTGTCTCATACCAGCAAGTGTTTGATGGCTTCCTGTTCAGAAATTAACTCCTGATAGCTGATTTGCATTTTTTCTTGATCCTGCCGACTGGTTTCCAATCCTTGGATGATCTGATAATGACCATTCTTGCAGGTCACCGGGAAGCTGTAGATAACACCGCTGGCGATGCCGTAACTGCCGTTCGAAGGTACGCCCATCGAGACCCAGTTATCTTCTGCTGTACCGAATACCCAGTCCTGCATATGGTTGATGATGGCATTTGCGGCGCTAGCTGCACTGGATTTGCCACGACGTGCTTCAATGATGGCTGTTCCGCGTTTTTGAACCGTCGGGACGAAGTGATTTTCGATCCAGCCGTGATCGCTCAATAACGATAATACTTTGTCATTGCCCACCGTGGCATGACTTAAATCCGGAAATTGAGTATTGGAATGATTACCCCATACGATCATGCGCTTGACGTTCGATACCGGCACACGCAGTTTAAGCGCAACTTGAGACAAAGCACGGTTGTGATCAAGCCGCAACATCGCCGAAAAATTGCTGGGATCAAGATCAGGGGCATGTTTCATTGTGATGTAGGCGTTAGTGTTGGCGGGATTGCCAACCACCAGGACCTTGACACTACGTTTTGCAGCGGCATTCAGCGCCCTGCCTTGTTCGATGAAAATCGGTCCATTGGCCGCAAGCAGATCCTTGCGTTCCATGTTTTCTCCTCGCGGCCGCGCGCCGACTAACAGAGCAATGTCTGCGTCATCAAAGGCGACTTCAGCATTATCGGTTGTAATAATGCCTGCCAATAATGGGAAGGCGCAATCATACAATTCCATGACAATCCCGTCGAACATCGACTGCGCTTCGGTAATATCATGTAATTGTAGTATGACCGGTTGGTCGTTGCCAAACATGTCCCCCGCTGCAATACGATACAGCAGGTTATAACAAATCTGGCCAGTAGCTCCGGTCACAGCGATACGAATAGGCGGTTTCATTTTTTCCGATCCTCGAAGAGCCGCTGCTCGGTTGAGAAACTGGCGGCAAATATGGGAAAAAGTGATCGGATTATACTTGCAATCAGATTCTCACGAAAGAGTAAGTTTTACTCGGGAGGCAGTAAAATCAAGGTACCGCGTTGATTGCATTTCATATATAAAGGAATGATGGCAATTGCTGCAGGTAGAGCTGGGCGAAGGCGCGAAAGAATTGCGTTGGCGGTTGAAGGCTGAAATGTAACATGTGATTAGTTCATACTGATACGGGAGAGGAGGAAGGGGGATAGTGATACCCTGAAGTTTGTTCTGTGCGGCGAAGAAGAAATGCAATGCCGGAAGGTATCTATATTCGCAAAAAATGCGCGTAATAGTTGCTTTTTTTGATGCGGCGCCCGTCCAGAACCGCTTCGAAAGAGAGTGATGCCTGATTTCTGACGAGGTTAATGGCCGATACAAATTAAATGCTTACTGATCTGAATGGCCAGCTTTACGATATGATAATTCGATTTCAGGTTGCAATGGATTTGTATATTGGAATCATTGATCGGAATCCAGAAAATAATCATAAAATCAATCGAAAAGGGTCAATGCAGGGACGCAATCAATGTGATGTGACGCGTTTCATTTGGCCATTCCGGTGTCCACCCTTTATAATCCGCACTCATTCAATCTTCTTAATTTTGCGGAGCATCCGGCGCAGCAGTTGTTGGCTGAGCGCGATGGTTCACGGCGCATGAATCCACATCTCAATCAATTACAACCTTATCCATTTCAGAAATTGCGGCAACTGATGGAAGGAATATTGCCTGCCGCTACGCTGGAACCCATTCACCTGCAAATTGGCGAGCCAAAGCATGCCACTCCTGATTTCATTCGTCAGGCCGTCATTAATCATCTGGACGGTCTTTCGATGTATCCGACGACGCTTGGCGCTCCGGCTTTACGCAACTGCATTGCAGCCTGGCTGAAGCGGCGGTTTAATGGACCTGAGATCAATCCTGAGACTGAAGTCATTCCGGTCAATGGCAGCCGCGAGGCGCTATTTTCGTTCGCACAAGCAATAATTGACAGCAGCGTTCGCGATCCTGTGGTGGTGTGCCCCAATCCGTTCTATCAGATCTATGAAGGCGCTGCGTTGCTGGCGGGCGCTACGCCCTACTTCATTAATACCTTTCCTGATAATCAGTTCAAGCTGGATTATACGCAGTTACCCGAAGCGGTATGGTCGCGCGTCCAATTGGTCTATGTATGCTCACCCAATAATCCTACTGGCAGCGTCATGACGCTGGCTGATTGGCAAGAATTGTTTGCGTTGTCGGATCGTCATGGTTTTATCGTCGCTTCTGATGAGTGTTATTCGGAGATCTATCTGGATGAGAACAATCCTCCGCTGGGAGCCCTAGATGCCGCGCATCAATTGGGCCGCGCGGGTTTTCCGCGACTGGTGGTCTTCAACAGTCTGTCCAAACGCTCCAATGCGCCGGGATTGCGCTCTGGTTTTGTGGCAGGGGATGCCCGGTTATTGGAAAAATTCTTGTTATATCGAACCTATCATGGTTCTGCCATGAGTCCTGTCGTGCAGGCAGCCAGCGTTGCGGCTTGGAACGAAGAATCGCATGTAGTGGAAAATCGTCGTCTTTATACTCAAAAATTCTCAGAAGCCATCGACGTGTTATCCAGCGTGGCAGCGGTGCAGATGCCTGATGCTAGTTTCTATCTGTGGATCAAAACTCCCATCAGCGATACCGAATTCACCCGCAGGCTCTATCGTGACTATAATGTGACGGTTTTGCCGGGTAGCTTTCTGGCGCGTAACGCGCAGGGTATGAATCCGGGTGAGAATTTCATACGGGTGGCGTTGGTTGCTTCACCCCAGGAATGCGCTGAAGCCATGCAGAGGATGAAGTTATTTTTTGAGAAACTCGGGATTTGAGTGCATTGAATCCAATTATTTAGGAAAAATTATGAATGAATTGAAAACCATCATTGAAGAAGCATTTGATCGCCGGGCAGACATCACGCCACGCAATGTGGGTGCCAGCCTCAAGGAGGCGGTAGCACAGGTACTCGCCATGCTTGACGGTGGAAAACTACGCGTCGCCGAGAAACAGGATGGAAACTGGGTGACTCATCAGTGGATCAAGAAAGCCGTATTGTTGTCGTTCCGGATTGAAGATAATAGTTTCATCAAAGGCGGTTTTTCAAATTATTTTGACAAAGTGCCGTCGAAGTTTGCGGATTACAGTTCTCGAGATTTTCGTGACGGCGGTTTTCGGGTGGTGCCTCCTGCAGCCGTGCGTAAAGGTTCATTCATCGCCAGCAATGTGGTGTTGATGCCTTCTTATGTCAATATCGGCGCGTATGTCGATGAAGGCACAATGGTGGACACGTGGGCAACGGTGGGGTCGTGCGCGCAAATTGGCAAGAATGTGCATTTGTCCGGTGGTGTCGGTATCGGTGGCGTGCTGGAACCCGTTCAGGCCAATCCCACGATCATTGAAGACAATTGTTTCATCGGCGCTCGTTCAGAAATCGTCGAGGGCGTGATTGTCGGAGAGAACTCAGTCATTTCAATGGGTGTTTACATTGGCCAAAGCACGAAAATTTATAATCGTGAAACGGGTGAGGTGAGCTATGGTCGCATCCCACCGGGATCGGTGGTCGTATCCGGCAATCTGCCGGCTGAGAATGGGAAATATAGCCTTTATTGCGCAGTGATCGTGAAGCAGGTGGATGCGAAAACTCGCTCAAAAACGGGTATCAATGAGTTGCTTCGGGGTATTTGATCATCATAATGATCTGCCATAAAAAATCCCCATTCAGGGGATTTTTTATGGATGTGGAACGTGTGGCTCAGTTTTTTACGATCTGATTATTGACTTTCTTGACGCCGTCGACGATCCAGGTATGCATGTTGACGCGGGTAAGCTGATCTTCATTATTGACTGTTCCACTAAGCGTTACCGTGCCATCCTGGACTTTGATGTCGATTTTGGAACCTTGCAAAGCGGGATCGGATTGCACGGCGGTCGTGATCCGAGCAAAGATGGTCGAATCGTCATAGACTGGGGAAGAGGGAGGAGGGACCCATGATTTATGGGTACGCTCCGAATAATTCTCGCAACCGATCAGTATCAGCGCCGTCATGAAAAGCAGAGTTAGATTAAGTAATTTATTACCGGTAAGCATAGCGATTTCCTATTGTTGTTTTAGGGAAGTTTGGATATCGCTTTGACTGATTATCGCGGTATCATTTAGAACTTCCTCGGTTGAACTAGCGTTGCAATGAAAACAGTCTTGTTGTTCGAGTGTATTTTTTAATTCTGGTTCTGGTTGTATGGATATTCGATAGTGCGGATCATAACTCTATCGACACTGAACACACAAGTCACTGACTCCAAGGTCAGAATGCAATCAATGAGTTGGTTGTGCAGATAAGAGCGGCGATCATAGGGATTGATCATGCAAACGCCGGTGCAAAAAAGTGCATACTTGAGCGCTCAGATTCGGGGAAAGACAATCGAATTCCTGCAGTTTTTCATTTTTCATGCTGCGAAGCCAGGTCAGCTGGCGTTTGGCTAATTGCCGGGTAGCGGCAATACCCATTTCACGTAATTGCATCGCATTGATGTGATCGTTCAAATACTGATACGCTTGGCGATATCCCACGCAGCGCATGGAAGGAGCTTCCGGGGTAAGCGAAGGAAATTGCCGCCGGATCGTTTGAAGTTCCTTGACCAATCCACAATTCAGCATGACGTCAAAGCGCTCGGCGATGCGCCGGTGCAATTGACTGCGGTCACTCGGCGTCAGCGCAACCGAGATAGCTTCAAAAGGAAAATCGTTTTGTCGGGGCGCTTTCAAGATGTGCGACATCGGCTGCTGGGTGAGATGGCAGACTTCTAGTGCTCTCTGAATACGTTGACTATCGGTGGGTTTGAGGCGTGCGGCACTTTCTGGATCCAATTCGATGAGCTTCTGATGCATTGCGGGCCAGCCAAGCTCCTTGGCCATTTGTTCCAGCCTATGGCGCAGCGGCGGATCGGCCGGGGGCAACAGGGATAAACCTTCCTGCAAAGCGCGGAAATACAGCATTGTGCCGCCTACCAATAATGGAATTTTATTGCGCCCTATGATCTCGCTCATCAGGGTCAATGCAGCGTGGCGAAATTCTGCCGCCGAATAATGTTGATCCGGGTCGATCACATCAATTAAATGATGGGGTACGCGAGATAGTGTGGCTCGATCAGGTTTGGCCGTGCCGACATCCATCAGGCGATAGACTTGGGCGGAGTCAACACTGATGATCTCAACTGGAAAATGCTCTGCAATGTCTAAAGCGACTGTGCTTTTGCCGCTGGCGGTTGGGCCCATGATAAAAATGGCGCTCGGGAAACTCATGAAAGGGACGGGGTGTCAGTGTATTTTAAGAAGGAAAATTCAAAAATCATTTGTTGGCGATAGTCACAGTAAAGCATTGAGTAAGGCGGATGCTGCCGTCAAATAGTCATTGGACAATCAATGAAACTGGGCTAAACTTTGGCAAGAACCACTTTTATAGGAACACAACATTGAACATTTTCGCGGCCATATTATTTGTCATTATAGTCTATAGTCTGGGATCGGCACTGTATTACATGTTTAAGGATAAGGGTAACTCCACTCGCATGGTCAAATCGCTGAGCATTCGCGTAGGCCTTTCGCTTTTTCTATTTATCGTCATGATGATAGCTGCTCGATTGGATATGCTGTCTTCACCTGAGTTTACTTATTGAACTACTCAATGTTACGGTGATGTCGCACACTCATAGGAATGGCAGTCGGATGTGAGAGAGTGGATAAAAGATGTCGTCATTCTTGGCGCAGGAGCGGCAGGAATGATGTGCGCCATCGAAGCGGGTAAACGGGGTAAGCAGGTGGTATTGATCGATCATGCCCACAAGCTTGCCGAGAAAATTCGTATCTCGGGAGGTGGGCGATGTAATTTCACCAACCGCCATACCGGATCGGAGCGATTTATCTCGAATAATCCCCATTTTTGCCGCTCTGCGCTGGCTCGTTTTACACCACAGGATTTTATCGCGCTACTGGAAAAGCATGGTATCCGCTATCATGAAAAGAAATTAGGGCAGCTATTTTGTGACGATAGCTCGCAGCATATCATTGATATGCTAAAGAATGAGTGTGATGACGCAGGAGTACAGTGGCTCATGCCTACTCAAGTCAAGCGGATCGAGCCTTTTACCGCTGACGGTGATTCTTCATCAGGGAATCTGCGATTCAGGGTTTTGACTGACCGTGATCGGATCGCTACCCGTTCGGTAGTCGTGGCAACCGGAGGATTGTCAATTCCACAGATTGGTGCGACTGCACTGGGATATCACATTGCCAGTCAATTTGGGATTAACGTAACCTCCTTGCGCCCCGGCTTGGTAGGGTTGACATTTGCTGCTGAGGATTTTTTGGCTTTCAAGGATATTCCAGGTGTATCTCTCGAAGCTGAAGTGAGTTGCGGCAGTGCGACATTTTATGAAAATGTGTTGTTTACCCATCGAGGCTTGAGCGGGCCTGCAATTTTGCAAATTTCCTCCTATTGGCGCCCAGGCGATGAATTGCATGTCAATTTGCTGCCTGCTGAAGATGCCGAGCACGTGATATTTTCACACCAAGCCAGCGTGCGCGTACTGACCAACGTGCTCGCGAGTTATTTGCCAAAACGATTTGTGCAGGCGTGGTGCTCAGCGGTTCTGGCACGGCTTTCTCTGATAGCAAAGCCGATGAATCAATATCGTGAGTCTGAATTGCGACAAATTGCGGATCTATTGCGAGACTGGCGGATTAAGCCAGTGGGTACGGTCGGTTATAAAAAAGCTGAAGTTACACTGGGTGGCGTGGATACTCATGAACTCTCATCGAAAACCATGGAATCCCGGCATATTCCGGGTTTATATTTTATTGGTGAAGTGGTTGATGTGACTGGACACCTGGGTGGCTTCAATTTTCAGTGGGCCTGGTCATCGGGTTATGCAGCAGGGCAGGCCGTATAGTTTTTACTTACTTAGCGTTAGTCAAAGACAAGTTAGTTGTTTGGCTATCGACCTATACTACTTAAAGAACGATGTTTTTGAATAGGACGTAAGTGTTCAAATTTTTAATGAGGTATTTATGCGTTGTCCAACATGCGAAGCAGAAAATTCAGAAGAAGCGCAATTCTGCGTGCAGTGCCATAAACCTTTGGCAGATCATCCATCAGCGCAGGGCGATGGCGTTCACTCATCTCAGGGAAGACAGGACACTCCTCAGCCATCCGAGGGGATCCATACCTCCGAATCAGGAAATGAGCCTTCGAGAACTGAAAATCCCGACCCATTCGATACCAATGTCAAACGGGTATCGGCTGGCGTCAATATCGGAATTATTATCGGCACGATACTCTTTCCCGTCATTGGCGTAGCAATGGGATATACCTATCTCAAAAAAGACCACCCCGAAGAGAGAAAGGCTGGAAGAAACTGGCTGATCCTGGGCGTGGTAATGTTTATAGTGAATATTATGCTGATCAATATGCTTAAAAAATGATGAAACTCAGCAATCTTTAAAGGCGTTGAGTTGGATCAGTTATAGATGGTCTGTTTCATTTCATTTTTCTGTTCGGCATTGCTTACTTAAAATGCTTGACTAAAACATGGGTTTATTTGAAGTGGAGTTGAAACGATGAATTCCGGAGAGAATTTCCGATTTTGCTGACTCAACGCCGTCCCAGCCTTGAATCTTGACCCATTTCCCTTCTTCCAGATCTTTGTAATGAGCAAAAAAGTGGGCAATTTGTGAACGGATCAACTGTGGCAGATCGTCGTGAGATTTGATGTTTTGATAAAGATTGCACAGTTTGTTGATAGGCACAGCCAGTAGCTTGGCATCATCACCCGCTTCGTCGGACATTCTCAACACTCCTAAAGGGCGGCAACGCACAACCACGCCTGTGATGAGTGGTACCGGTGATATCACCAGAACATCGACCGGATCGCCATCATCCGATAATGTATGAGGAATATAGCCATAATTGCAGGGATAGTGCATGCACGTCGACATGAACCGATCCACAAACATTGCCCCCGTTTTTTTATCGACTTCATATTTGATGGGATCGGCGTTCATGGGAATTTCGATAATGACGTTAAAGTCATTGGGAATATCCAAGCCTGAGCCAACACGATCAAGATTCATACCTGCTCCTGATGATAAGGAAGTGATAATTCATGTGAATATGGATGGTGCCCGGGGCCGGAATCGAACCGGCATGGGCGGTTTAAGCCCGAGGGATTTTAAGTCCCTTGTGTCTACCTATTTCACCACCCGGGCGATTGAAACGAATTGCGATACAATGGGAATGGCAAGGTCAGGCGGCATTATACCCTGAAGCCGGTTTTTTTTGCATGCTTGTTCGGTAAGCGTTGATAAATTCGATTTCCGAATTTAGCGTTAGTCGCACGGAACGCAGTAACCGATACCTATGAACCGGATCGGTGAAGAAATGAATACCGAGCAACAAGGCAATTCGTTCGTGCTGTCATCTATCGGCATTTCCTTAATCATCTTGTTCAAGATAACCCTCTCTATTCTCATTCACAGGGTTAAAATACTTGTAATTCCTTAAGGATAATGAATTATGGCATATTATCGAAACAGCGGAGAGATTCACCCGAGCTGTTCAAGAAAATTCAATCATACCGGCTATATTTCAAATCGGCTCATGGTTATGATTTTTTCATTGGTTTTCCAATTTGGCGCAACGGGAAGTTTTGCGACGGAACCGCCAGAGAAGATCTCTACGGCAAAGGATCAGGTCAGTATTACCCTGACTATTTATAACGACAATCTGGCGCTGGTCAGAGATAGGCGTAACGTGTTGCTGGATCATCAGTTCAATCGCTTGGCTTGGCAGGATGTATCGGCAAAAATTCGCCCTGAAACCGCGTTGCTACAAAATGTCACAGCACCTTCAGGATTAAGGTTGCTGGAACAGAATTTTGACTTTGATCTGTTGACACCCGCGAAATTAGTGGAGAAGTATGTCGGCAAGGAAGTTGCAGTGATTCGCTCCAATCCTGCCACAGGCGAAGAAATCCGTGAATCGGCTACGGTATTGTCAACCAACGAAGGCATTATCCTGAAATTTGACGATCGTATTGAAACGGGTGTGCCTGGGAGACTGGTTTTTCCAAGTGTACCCCATCATCTTCGTGCCCAGCCCACACTTATGTTATCGCTACTGAATTCCTCCGCGGGTAAGAACGATTTAGAACTTTCTTATTTGACTCATGGATTATCTTGGCATGCTGATTATGTTGCAGCCTTGAACGGTACTGAAGATTACATTGATCTCAATGGTCTCGTCACATTAACCAATCAAAGCGGCTCCGCCTATAACACTGCTAAGCTGCAACTAGTTGCAGGGGATGTGAATCAGGTTCGATCCGAACCGCCTTTTGCTCGCAAAATGATGGCTCTGGCAGCAGAATCTGCCGATGTGGCGCAGATGAAGGCAGAAACCTTTTTCGATTATCATCTCTATACCGTGCCTTATCCGACCACACTAGCGGAAAATCAAACCAAGCAGGTTGCGCTGATGTCAGCGGCCGCTATTCCCGTCAACAAGGAATACATACTGAAAGGCGCTGAGTTTTATTACGCTGGAAAACATGAGTTGAGTTATCAGAAACACGTCATTCATGTGTTTATCCAGTTTCGTAACCAGGGTGAAGGAATGGGGGTGCCCTTGCCCAAAGGTGTTGTTCGCGTGTATAAAAAAGATGCGCAAAAGGATCAGCAATTCATCGGAGAAGATCATATCGAACATACTCCAAAAAACGAAGTCATTCGCCTCAAATTGGGAAATGCTTTTGACATCACTGCTGATCGGGTACAAACCGATTTTAAGCAGATCGCAGGTACTGCACGCTATGCCAGCATCTTTGAGACTGCCCATCAGATCACATTGAAAAATTCAAAAAAAGAGGTAGTTACAGTTAAAGTTCAAGAACCCATGCCGGGAGATTGGGAAATGATCGCGGAATCTCTGCCGCATACAAAGCTGGGCGTGGGTATGGTTGAATGGAACGTGATCATTCCGGCGGAAGGTGAGACTCAGTTGGCTTATAAGGCGCGCGTTAAGTATTAGGAATGTCTGGTAAAACTATCGAGCAGCAGTCAAGCAAGCAAGGCGGAATCAGGGAAGGGGACAGTTATAAGCTTCAGATCAATCAAACTTATTCCCAGCGTAGCGCAAATTCTTTAAATTCAAGGGTATGGGCCAAATGCTGAACTTAAATGTATCATTGCCTTGAGCCTGCTCTCGAATTCCGCCATTCTGCAACTTATTTGAATAGATCTGGATCGATGCTCAACTTGTTTATAACCTTTCGCACACCATCCACCGAATGGGCGATATCATGCACACGTTCTTTTTCTGCAGCTGATTTTACCGCGCCAGTGAGCACCACAATTCCGCTGTTATCGGTATCCACTTTAATGTGCAGGGAATCTATCTCTTTTGCCGCCAGCACCTTGGCTTTTATTTGAGTGGTAATGGCGGAATCCTTGACGAATTCACCTACGCTGTACTCGGAGCCTTTCTCTTCTGCAAAGATTGATCCTGAAGAAAGAAAAGCGCCGACCAACATCAAGCTCAAAATAAGATTAATTTTTTTCATGATTGTTTCTCCTGTCGTTAAAACGTCACTATAACGAACTCTCAGAGAGTAATCTGTTCGGTTTCTAACTCAGCATTGGGGGTAAATGAAATGGAGCTGAACAGACTCTGTGGAAAGCAAAGAGGTCAGGTGCGAGTGGATTTATTTGGCATCGCGTAGCCTGTGCTGCTCGGAGTTTCTTGTTGAGAGTTATGGAATAAATGCGATTGAGTGTGAATGCAAAGATTTCATGAACATCACAATGCGTGGAGGCGGTGAAGGTCTCCGCTTTTCGCCTGACCGAACTATGAGAGGTAAGATTAATTATGCGGACTTTTCGGTTTTTAAGCTTTAACCCTTTAATTTTCAATATTTGCCACAGATAAAGCAGCTTCACGGTGGGCTTGTCGTGCTTTCCTGGTTGGCGGCTCTGAAAGAGCGGTGGCTAAATCATGTAAAGTAAGCTAAAGATGCAAATCTGCGTGCATATAGAAAATTATTCAGGTCTAGTTATATTGTAATTTCATTAGGGTAATTGAATATTAGGATATATTTTTTTTATAACATCTGGGTTAGTCTCGCCATTGATATTGATAAGCACGAGACGGCCGCTTCCTTGGTTGTATTCATTTTTAAAATCGTAGATACCACCGACAACAGTAAGACTTCCTTTTTTAATCTCATCAGCGAATTTTGTGAGTGCGTATGTAACTTGATGGTGCACATTAGCTTCAACACTTTTTCTCACTTCAGCAGCATCATCGGTTTTTGTGCCGACTACCTTCATCGTATCCAGCTCACGCTTGATTGCAGGCTCCAACTTGGAATGATCTGACATTGCAGCTTCTACAGCTCCGCAGGAAGAATGGCCAATAATAAATAATACCGGCGTATGCAGATGACGAACTCCATATTCAACAGAACCTTCAGCCGTCGGAACCTGATTGCCGATATTGCGCACCAGGAATAAGTCACCATCAGGGTGCGCATCCAAAGCGTGTGTATGAAGTCTGGAATCGGCGCAAGTTATCATAGTAGCCATAGGGGTCTGACCATGAATGAAGGGCTTGAAGTATTCGGATGTTGAGCGTTTAACAAACACTTCATTGGATTCCAGTACATGCCTGAGGATCTCTTTAACATCATTATTCTCGTTTTTACTTGCTGGCTTTGCCGGATCTGCCAGTAAGTTACCAGGATAAAATGCGAGCATTGCGATAGCAGCGATAATTAACTTATTCATTTGAATTTCCTTGATGAACTACGATTAATCCCCTCACATAAACATTATTAGCCCATGATTATTCATTAGGCAAACTAAATTTCCCTACCTTGGATGGGGAGGCAACAGAATCATTTTCGCGCCGAATTTATTCGTTCAGCGTACTGATATTTAAAAAATAGAGTTCAGACCTGAACATAAAACGCTGATATTTTCCCAAATTGTCGGAACAAAATGGAGCTTGTCGGAACGATTTTTAAAAATGTCGGAACGCTGAAAACAAGTATGCATAAGGTTCTCAGAATTTTGTTCCGATTGTTCCGACATAAAAATAGGGGGTAGGATACAAAACATAACACGCAAAATTTATCAGACGAATTTCCCGATCAGTGGAATAACTTCAGCACCCCTTTCTATAGCTTCCAGATGCTCACTCCAGCATTGCATCATTCTTTTACGTTCCATCAAATATTCAGCGCGGTCGATAAGCTCCTCTAACTTCGTTTTTTTCAACATGAGCTAATTGTCGCTCGATAGCATCAAGGGAAGACACCCCAGATTCATTCATTGCCGTAGATGCAACTATCCGGTATCCGTGGATAGTCATTCTTTCTTTATATTCCAAGCGTTATGACGCAAAAACCAATGGATTCTTACTGATCGTTTTGTTAGGACTCCTCCCAGGCAAGTACAAAACGGCTATTGCCTGTTATGGTTTTTAGCTCTCCTAATACGCCTTATGCATTATGAGTAAGTGAGGTTACGTGTTCCTTTCGCTTTTTCATGCGTGCAGCAGGAATAATCCATAACGCATTTTTGAAGTCAATTTCTTCCCATGATGCCTTGATCAATTCATTGCTTCGTACAAAGATCAAAGCTATCAATTGCAAAGCAGGCCGTATTTGTTTGTCGCCCATGTTTTCATAGTTGGCTATTACCCGCATCAGCTCGGGTAACTCCTCGGGTTTAATCGCAACTTGATTTTCTCTTTGTGGAGCGTAAGTGCCCCCCGAAGGTCTGGATTACGATCACGAGAGCAACGCCCGGTTGATACACATATGGGAAACTTGACTACAAAACCAAGAACTCTATGGGCTAAATCATAATAGCCGAGTGGCTCAATGAAACGGATCGTATTAAGTAACTGCGGGGCTTCAATTTGGCTAAGGGTATACACGCCAATGTAAGAGAAAACATCTGCTTCAAGCTTACGGAATACACTTTTAGCATGGGTTTCCGTCCATGTGTGTTGCTTAGCATGCCATTCGAGGGCAATTATCCTGGAACTTTTGTCAGTAGCTTCTCTAGATTTTTGTTTGTTGATCTTGCGATCAATTGAGAGGTCGATATTATTAGCCAGTTTAACCCGTTCAGCTTGTGCAAGCTGCCTTGCTTGCTTTAACTCAACAACAGGATAAACGCCAAGCGAGAGGGATTTTTCTTTGTTATGGATTTTATATCGCAACCGTCAATACTTGCGGCCATCCTCATAGACCCAAAGATAAAGCCCTTGGCCATCATATTGCTTGCTAATCTTGTTCGCCCTCAGCGGTTGTATTTTTACAGCTCAAGTCTGTCAGTAATTCTTTTATGGCCACAGTGTGGTAACTCATCGGTGGTAAAAAAATTACCACACTTTTTTCATATTTTATTGCTGGCTTCTAGCAGAACAATATGGATTCTTACAGAAGGAATATCTTTGAAGATTAGAGATTTTTTGAAGTTAGTAGGCTGTTCTGGATTGGTATGGAGGATTAAGTGGAGGCGGGGGTCGGAATCGAACCGGCGTAGACGGCTTTGCAGGCCGCTGCATGACCACTCTGCCACCCCGCCATGAGCTTACGATTTAGGTATTTTGTAATTTACGGAAAAGTAGGTAAGAAGCTACTCGATTTTCAGCAAAAAATTCGTCAGAGCCAATTTAATTGAATGGAGCGGGAAACGAGGCTCGAACTCGCGACCCCAACCTTGGCAAGGTTGTGCTCTACCACTGAGCTATTCCCGCGCTATGACGTTTCCTTGAAACCTAGACCACATCAAAAGCAAAGGGTGGATTATAGAGATGCTGTGCGTTTTGTCAAGAAACGCAATTGCCCCAATCTCAATTTTGGGCGAATTCCGTCAATGATGAATTTTAATTGCAAAAATAAGAATAAAATCGAAAATCGGTTAACTGGGTCATTGTTCTCTCCTGATTGGATTGGTTGGCTTCTAGTAAAATCAGGATAGTGAAGCTGCCAAAACATCAGTCTCTCTGTGCTGGTGGAAGAGGGCAAATTATTGTTTGGCGATGTTACTGTGTTCGATTCGTTCTCGTGTTAACAAGCTTCGTTGCTTCAATCCATAATTAATGAGTGTATGCCTTTAATTCCCTACTGGCGCTTATCAGGGTTCTACTTTTTTTATTTTGCTTTCATTGGAGCATTTTCCCCCTACTGGAGTTTGTATCTGCAATCGTTGTCGTTTGATGCACTGCAAATTGGTGTGTTGATGTCTTTGCTTTTGTTTACCCGGATATTTTCTCCCGTACTGTGGGGTTGGCTGGCTGACCATACCGGGAAACGCGCTCGCATTGTGCAGATTGCTGCTGTGAGTGGTTTGTTGAGTTATTGCGGATTCTTTTTGGGAGATTCTTTTCCATGGATTTTTTTTGTGATGACGCTGATGAGTTTTTTTTGGAGCGCTTCATTGCCATTGATGGAGACAATCACGCTCTCGCATTTGGGAGATTTCACTCATAAATACGGGCGCATTCGCTCTTGGGGTTCGGTGGGATTCGTGCTGGCTGTGGTGGGAGTCGGCTATTTGCTCGAGATAATTGAAATTATGGGGCTTCTGTGGGTTGTTCTGGGACTCAAGTGGGGCATTGTGGTCTTTTCTTATCATATTCCCGAAAAGGACATCATTCCCCATGCTGTTGGCTTGCATTCGGTACGTCAGATTTGCCTGCGGCCGGAAGTGATGGCATTTTTGTTTTCGAGTCTGCTCATGCTGTTTGCTCACGGCGCTTACTATACTTTTTTCTCCATTTATCTGGTTGAGCATGATTATGATAAAGGCTTTGTCGGATGGTTGTGGGCTATCGGCGTCATGTGCGAAATTGGTATTTTTTTCCTTATGCCGTGGTTGATGAGGTGTTTCAGCTTGAAACATATACTGATGTTCAGCTTTTTATGCGCTACGCTTCGTTTCGTGCTGATTGGGCAGTGTATCGAATGGCCGGTTGTCATAGTATTTGCTCAAATTTTACATGCCGCCACCTATGGCGCGCATCATGTCAGTGCGATGATGGTCATTCATCATTTTTTTAGAGGTCGTCATCAAGCCACAGGCCAAGCGATTTATACCTGCATGGCGTACGGCATTGGCGGTGCGCTGGGAGCCGTTTCGAGTGGCTATACCTGGGATTGGCTGGGTCCGGGTGCGACCTTCCTGATCAGTGCATCCGCAGCATTGGCTGGTTTGGTGTTAACTGCGCTGAAAATGAAATCATCTGATCAGTAAGGCTGGATCCTCGCCAAGTGTGTTATGCAAGTAAACTTTGTGGGATAATTGCGCGTTATTTTCACATTCAAAAATACTTTTCTTTGCATGAAACAAACGCTCTACGATAAGTTGTGGCATCAACATGTGGTTCATCAGGAATCTGCTGATCCAAACAGCATGGCTTTGATTTACATCGACCGTCATCTGGTGCATGAAGTGACCAGTCCGCAAGCTTTCGAAAGTTTAAAACTGGCTGGAAGAAGGCCTTGGCGCCTTAATTCCATTCTTGCCGTCGCCGATCATAATGTGCCTACTACTGACCGTAGCAAGGGAATTCATGATCCCATTTCCCGCTTGCAGGTGGATACCCTAGATCAGAATTGTGATGAACTGGGAATTACCGAATTCAAAATGCAGGATGTGCGCCAAGGTATCGTGCACGTGATAGGACCCGAGCAGGGAGCCACCCTTCCTGGCATGACGGTGGTGTGTGGTGACTCTCATACCAGTACGCATGGTGCATTCGGCTGCCTGGCATTCGGTATCGGCACGTCGGAAGTTGAACATGTTCTGGCGACGCAATGTTTATTAATGAAAAAATCCAAGACGATGCGTATTTCCGTCGACGGTCAATTGGGATTTGGCGTGACCGCGAAGGATATTGCTCTAGCGATCATTGGCAAAATCGGAACTGCAGGTGGAACGGGCTATGCGATCGAATTTGCAGGCAGCGCTATTCGCGCGCTATCAATGGAAGGACGCATGACATTGTGCAATATGGCGATTGAAGCGGGTGCGCGGGCTGGCATGGTGGCTGTCGATGACATCACGATTGAGTACATCAAGGGGCGGCCGTTCGCTCCCCGAGATGATTTGTGGGATAAAGCCCTTCCTTATTGGCGCTCGCTTCACAGTGACGAGGACGCTCTTTTTGACCGAACCGTAACGTTAGAGGCCGCAATCATTGCTCCACAGGTGACGTGGGGGACATCGCCCGAGATGGTAACAACCATTGATGGAAACATCCCCGATCCTGCTCTGGTCGCGGATGAGGTCAAGCGCCATGATATGCAGCAGGCGCTCACTTACATGGGATTACAAGCCAATACGCCGATTCAGCAGATCTACCTCGACAAAATATTCATTGGCTCTTGCACTAATTCGCGCATCGAAGATTTAAGGGCCGCGGCAGGTATTATCAAGGGAAAGCATATCGCAACCAATATCAAGCAAGCGTTGGTTGTCCCGGGATCAGGGCTGGTCAAGCAACAGGCTGAGCAAGAAGGATTGGACAGGATTTTTCGTGAGGCAGGTTTCGAATGGCGTGAACCCGGCTGTTCGATGTGTCTTGCCATGAATGACGATAGGCTGACGGCTGGCGAGCGATGCGCTTCGACATCGAATCGGAATTTTGAAGGTCGGCAAGGGCCTGGCGGAAGAACCCATTTAGTAAGTCCTGCGATGGCAGCCGCCGCTGCGATTGCCGGACATTTTGTCGATGTACGCGGATTGAACGGATAGATGAGAGACGCGACGAAGCCTGTGCGGTACCTTCGGATCTTTTATAGTCACTTAAATTAATGAATAAATTCGACACCTTTACGGGACTGGTAGCGCCATTGGATCGTGCTAATGTGGATACCGACGCTATCATTCCCAAGCAGTTTCTCAAATCAATTAAACGTTCAGGTTTTGGCCAGAATCTCTTTGATGAATGGCGCTATCTGGATCATGGTGAACCGGGTATGGATTCGGCGCAACGTCAAATAAATCCAGATTTCGTGTTGAATCAGTCACGTTATCAAGGCGCAGAGATATTGCTTGCTCGGGCAAATTTCGGTTGTGGTTCAAGCCGTGAACACGCGCCTTGGTCACTTCAGGATTACGGGTTTCGCGTCATTATTGCTCCGAGCTTTGCGGATATTTTCTTCAATAATTGTTTCAAGATCGGTTTGCTGCCCATTGTTCTCGATTCTTCGATCGTGGATCGTTTGTTCGAAGCCGTGAAGCAAGCGGAAGGGTATCGGCTTACGGTGGATTTGCAGAAACAAGCGGTTGTGACTGCTGACGATCAAGAATATGTATTTGAAGTGGATATATTTCGTAAGCACTGCCTGCTAAATGGATTGGATGAAATTGGTTTGACGTTGCAGCACGCGGAAAAAATCAAACAATTTGAACAAAAAAGGCGCATCGAACAACCTTGGTTGTTTGCATAGCGGCACAGATGAAAGTAAGGATATGATGAAAATTGCGGTATTGGCAGGTGATGGCATTGGCCCGGAAATCATTGCGCAGGCAGTGCGCGTTTTAAATGCCCTAAAGACGGACGGCCTGAATGTCGAACTGGAGCACGGCTTGATCGGAGGTTGTGCGGTGGATGCAACGGGTGATCCCTATCCTGAAGCAACTCATCGATTGGCAAGTCATGCAGATGCTGTTTTGCTCGGTGCAGTAGGCGGGCCGCAATATGATGATTTACCCCGGCATCAGCGACCTGAGCGAGGTTTGCTGGCGATCCGTAAGGCTCTTAATTTATTTGCCAACTTGCGCCCGGCAATACTCTATCCAGAGCTGGCCAATGCATCCAGCCTGAAATATGATGTTGTGGCTGGGCTGGACATTATGATCGTGCGGGAATTGACCGGTGATATTTATTTTGGTGAGCCGCGTGGCATCGAGATGCGTGACCATCAGCGCGTCGGTTTCAATACGATGATTTATAGCGAAACTGAAATACGTCGAATTGCGCACGTCGCTTTTAAAGCCGCGGCAAAACGGCAGCGCAAGCTGTGCTCGGTCGATAAAATGAATGTGCTGGAATGCACGCAGTTATGGCGCGATATTGTCATTGAGGTGGCAAAAGAATATCCCGATGTCACGTTATCGCACATGCTGGTCGATAACGCTGCAATGCAATTGGTACGCAATCCCAAGCAATTTGATGTCATGGTCACAGGGAATATGTTTGGCGATATTTTGTCCGATGAAGCTTCGATGTTGACCGGATCCATCGGCATGTTGCCCTCGGCGTCGCTGGATGAAAACAATAAAGGTCTGTACGAACCGATTCATGGCTCAGCACCGGATATCTCCGGCAAAGATATTGCCAATCCGCTCGCTACGATTTTGTCGGTCGCGATGATGTTGCGCTACACGTTTAATCAGGAAGAAACTGCGCAGCGTATCGAACAAGCCATTCAAAAAGTCTTGGCTGCCGGCTTCAGAACCCGCGATATCAGTGAATCAGGTATGACTTCGGTTGGCACCCGGGAAATGGGTGACGCTGTGCTGTCCTTTCTGTAAAAGTTAACGGGTAATTGGCAATTGGCGTGTTGCTGATATCTGCAGAGAAAACGCTAAATTACCGCGCTAAATTTCGTATGGTAATTTTGTAAAGTAAGCTAAGATTTATAGTAGTTTTTTTCCATTAACTGATCGTCAATTTTAAAATAGAGATACATCATGAAACAGGTTGGTTTTGTTGGGTGGCGCGGAATGGTTGGTTCCGTGCTCATGCAGAGAATGCGGGAGGAAAACGATTTTTCTCTGATCGATCCGGTTTTCTTTACGACATCACAAAAAGGAGGCACAGGTCCGGAAATTGGCAAGGCGCTTCCCCCACTCAAAGATGCTTTTGATCTTGATCAACTGAATTCGATGGATATCATTATTTCCTGTCAGGGTGGAGATTATACGCATCAGGTTTTCAAGCAATTGCGACAGGCTGGCTGGGAAGGGTATTGGATAGATGCCGCATCTGCTTTGCGAATGGAAAAAGATGCAGTGATCATTCTGGACCCAGTCAATAAACCCGTTATTGAACAAGCGCTGCATGATGGCGTTAAAAATTATATTGGCGGCAATTGCACGGTAAGTTTGATGTTGATGGCGGTCGGAGGTCTTTTAGAAAAAGGGATGGTCGATTGGATGAGTGCCATGACGTATCAGGCAGCGTCGGGCGCCGGAGCAAAAAATATGCGCGAATTGTTGCAACAGATGGGCGAGGCGCATAGAGTGGCCAAGGATTTATTGGACGATCCTGCTTCGAATATTCTGGACATTGATCGGGAAGTCGCAGGCACATTACGTGATAAAAAATTTCCAACTGAAAACTTTGGCGTGCCTTTAGCGGGCAGCTTGATTCCGTGGATTGACAAAGAAGTTGCGAATGGCCAAAGCCGCGAAGAATGGAAAGGCCAGGCTGAAACCAACAAAATTCTCGGCCGAGCTGATCGGCAAATACCAGTGGATGGGATTTGTGTTCGCGTAGGTGCGATGCGTTGTCACAGTCAGGCATTGACCATTAAATTAAAACAGGATGTACCCTTGGATGAAGTGGAGGAAATCATTGCGCAGTCAAATGATTGGGTGCATGTTGTTCCCAATGAACGCGAGGCTACCACTGCACAATTGACACCTACAGCCGTGACCGGAACTTTATCGATACCGGTGGGACGCATGCGGAAATTGGCGATGGGAGGAGAATATTTATCGGTCTTTACAGTGGGTGACCAATTGTTATGGGGAGCTGCCGAGCCTTTGCGCCGTATGCTCCGCATATTGATTGAGCATTGAGTGTGTTGAAAATTTACAACCCTCTCAAATAATTACCAGCAATTTAGTAAATGAAAAAGGATTTATCAGAATGAATTGACCTATAATTCGAGGCATAATCTCAATTTATGTGATTACCTTACAATGCTAGCCTGCCGATATTTATTTTTCTAGAAACTAAAGAGGGTATTTCAGTGTATAAGACTTCTTTTAGAGTAAGCTTGTTTGTAATCATTCTGATGTTGCCTTTGACTGCATTGTATGCAGCAGGTCTAGGTAAATTAAAGCTCAATTCGGCGCTGGGACAGCCTCTAAGTGCGGAAATCGACATCGTTACCGCCAGTAATGACGAGATCTCATCTCTAAAAGCCAGTATCGCATCGCGAGAAGCCTTCACTCAAGCCGGCGTCAATTACGAACCGAGCTTTTCGTCCTACAAGATCTCGATTGAGTCGAGAGCGAATGGTAGCCCTTATATAAAGCTTTCTTCACCGCAGGCAGTCAACGATCCGTTCCTTAACGTATTGATCGAATTAAACTGGGCATCTGGCAGGCTATTAAGGGAATATGCCGTTTTGTTGGATCCTGTCGAAGTAAATGCTCAAAATGTCGCGACTCCGGTGGTTAGTTCTACTCCAGTTGCCGCTGCGCAAACAAATTCAGATCAAACGAGTATTGATAAGAACAATCAGCAGCAAATAAGCAAACCTTCAAATCGCCCAGTTGCTTCACTGAACAAAAATACATATGGACCTGTGGCGCGCGGAGATACATTGTCCTCGATAGCGCGCCAGGTTCTTCCTTCGGGCGTTGATCTCAATCAGATGCTGGTAGCGCTTTATCGCGCGAATCGGGATGCCTTCATTGCAAATAATATGAATTTGCTCCGGGTGGGTGCGGTATTGAACATACCTGAAAAAAACGAAGTGGACTCGATAGATTCCTCGACTGCACGCTCAGAAATCAGAATGCAGGTTGCGGATTGGCACAACTATAAAAGCAGGATGGCCTCCACATCTGGCGAATCAGAGGCAGCGGGTATCCGTCAATCTGATCAGGGAAAAATTACCACCACGATAGATAAAAAATCGATTTCATCTCGCGAAGCACCGGCAGAGGTATTGAGATTGTCGAGTGGTGCGCAATTGGGCAGTAAGGATGGGCAGAGTCCCGATTCGGCGCTGGCGGATCGCTTGCGCATGATGGAGGAAGATGCAATTGCGCGTAATCTTGCCTTGAAAGAAGCAAACGAACGTGTTGCCATGCTGGAAAAAAGCATCGAGAACATGAAACATCTGCTGGAACTGAAGGATTCGGTGCTGGCGCAAGCGCAGATTAAGGCTGCTGGAGCAGTGTCTTCTCAAGAAATTAAGCCTGAAATCAAACCTGTCGTCAAAGCCGCAGAAAAGATTACTCCTGCCCCGGAAGAAAATCCTGCCGGGAATATTGACGCCTTGACTGCTGAACAACAACCTCCGTCATTGGCGCAGCCACCTGCTCAGGCATTGACCGATGCCAGTGCATCACCATCACAGCCGATTCCAGGCCAAGAAGAGGATGAAGACTCGCTGACCGATCAGATCTTTGCTCATATTGAGTATGTGGGCGCTGTTTCAATTGCGTTGTTATTGACAGTTTTGTTGCTATTAAAAAGACGTCGTGATCGACTCAATGAAGAAGCAGAAATGGATGAAGGCAATTCACATTTTTCTTCCGAGATAAAATCCAGAATGGCGACGATGGCGGCAGCGCAAGCAGCATCCAGCCATGCATTTGCGGAAGAGGAAAAGCTCGAAGATTCAATCGGTGAAGATGTGGATAGTTACCCCGAGAGGAATGAGTTTGAAGTTGACTCGTCCGACACTTCATATCCGGCAGGAATCGTGGCATCTGTTGCGCCTTTGTCTCAGCATGATTCAATGAATGAGGAACGCGATAGTCGAACTTTACATGAGATCGACGAATCATCTGACAACACTGTGTATGATTTCTCCAGGGCGAAGGATGCTGATTCGATTTCCTCACCTACTTTACCCGATGATGAAAACGACTTTGCGGTTGCCAGCGATCACTCAGTCACCGATGCGGATACCGAAGAAGTTTCAGTTGATTTTCCTCATGCCATTGATTTTGATCTGGCAGATGATTCAAATTACGATGACTTGGCCGACAAATCGTCGCTTGCTGGTGGTCGGGATTCGAAGAATGGTATTGAGTTGTCAGACGGGTCGGCAGATCGTTCCTCATCGCTCAATTCATCCGATCATGAGATAGACCCAGATCTCGAGGACTCGAAAGATTCTTTCACTACGGATGAAATGGAAGAAATAGCCACGTTACAGGAAAATTCTCTCGAATATGAGCCGGTCAATCAAGATTTTAATCTGACCGAGGATGCTCAACTACATGAGGAAACAGCGGAAAATCAGGATGTTGACGGCTCTGATGAATTGAAGCTGGCTCTGAATGACATCAACCAGCAACAAGATGCTGGAGAGCATGATGTTGCCTCTGAGCAATCATCACCCTTACCTGATCTTGGGCTGGCTGATATCAGTCTGGATATTGAAGAGGATGCTGGTTCGGTCGAAGACAAAAGCGAAATAGCTGATTCAAGTGTCAAAAGTGAACAATGGCAGGAAGTTGAGACGAAACTCGACCTGGCAAAGGCTTATCAGGAAATGGATGATAAGGAAGGGGCCAAAGAAATGCTCGAAGAGGTTATTCGTGACGGTGATGGAAAACAAAAGAAAGCTGCCAGAAAATTGCTGAAGAGTTTGTAGGTCTTAAAAAAATGACCTTTTTTAGTGTTACTTGATAGCGGATATGACACGGAAGTCAGTTATTTGTGCGGATAGTTCTCGTTTTAGAATATGACGGAAGTCATTATTGCGGATGGCAAAGCCAACCTGAAGGCTGCTCGATTCAGGATGAGCTTGAAACTGCTTTAACACGCATAGCACAGGAAAAAATCCGGGTTATTACTGCGGGCCGCACGGATACGGGGGTTCATGCACTTTTTCAAGTCGTCCATTTTGATACTCAGGCGAAGCGTCCGGCTAGCGCCTGGGTGAGAGGCGTCAATGCTTTGTTGCCCAAAAATATTGCAGTGCTGTGGGCTGCCGAAACCTCCGATCAGTTTCATGCACGATACAGTGCGATTGAACGTCGCTATCTCTATATATTGTTGAATCAATCGGTTCGGCCTGGAATTCATCATGCAAAAGTGGGATGGTATCATCAGCCGCTTGAGTTAGAGGAAATGCAGACCGCCGCCAGCTATCTTATTGGCCAGCATGATTTCTCCTCTTTCCGGGCCGCAGAGTGCCAGGCAAAATCTCCTATCCGTACAATTACCCACATGAGTATTGCTCGGCATGGAAATTTATTCGTGTTTGATTTGCGGGCAAACGCATTTCTGCAGCATATGGTCAGAAATATCATTGGTTGCCTTGTGTATGTTGGTAAACAAAAGTATCCTTCCGAGTGGATGCAAGAGTTGCTCAATAGTTGCAACCGCACTTACGCAGCCCCCACATTTTCTGCTGCAGGCTTGTATTTGGCTGGCGTGAAATATGATACTTGCTGGCCGATGCTGGAAATTGCTGCAACACCGATTCTTCCTGGTTTATCGATGCCGATGAATAATTCAAAATAACAGCGGTTTTTTATGTCGATACGCGTAAAAGTATGTGGAATCACTCGAAGCGAGGATGCTAGGATTGCGGTGCAATTGGGCGTTGATGCCATCGGTTTCGTTTTCTGGCCGCATAGTTCGCGGTTCATCGAACCATCTGCAGCACGTCAGATAGGCTCTGAAATCCCGCCTTTTGTATGTACCGTCGGTGTGTATGTCGATCCGGATGCCGGTTGGGTTGAGGAAACTGCCCGTATTGCTAATTTGAATCTGTTGCAGTTTCACGGCGATGAAACACCCGAATTTTGCGCCCAATTCGCTCAACCGTATATCAAAGCAATTCGAGTCAGGCCGGGGACAGATTTGCTACAATACGCTCATCGTTATTCGAGCGCAAAGGGATTACTGCTTGATACCTATGCTGAAAATATGCCCGGCGGCACCGGACATGCTTTTGATTGGCAACTCGTTCCTAAACAATTACCTTTACCATTCATTCTTTCCGGCGGCTTGAATCCAGAGAATGTGGCTGCAGCGATCAAACTAACTCAACCATGGGCAGTGGATGTTTCAAGTGGAGTCGAAGCTGCCAAAGGAATAAAGGATGAACAGAAAATTTTTGCTTTCATGCAAGGAGTCAAATAATTGTGAATGCTTATGATCTTCCTACGAAAGATGGTCATTTTGGGCCCTACGGAGGTATTTTTGTCGCCGAAACATTGATTTCAGCGCTGGAAGATTTGCGACAGCAGTATGAGTTTTATCAAAATGATGCAGATTTCCAGGCAGAATTTGCCTATGAATTAAAACACTATGTCGGGCGACCGAGTCCTATTTATCACGCCAAACGATGGTCTGAACATCTCGGTGGAGCGCAGATATTGTTGAAGCGAGAAGATTTGAACCACACGGGTGCGCACAAAATCAACAATACGATTGGACAGGCATTGCTGGCGCGACGAATGGGCAAAAAGCGCGTCATTGCTGAAACGGGTGCGGGTCAGCATGGCGTGGCGAGTGCCACAGTGGCTGCGCGTTATGGCATGGAGTGTGTCGTCTATATGGGTTCCGAGGATGTCAAACGTCAAGCGACCAATGTGTATCGCATGAAGCTTCTTGGAGCTACTGTCATTCCGGTGGAATCTGGATCGCGGACACTAAAGGATGCATTGAACGAAGCCATGCGTGACTGGGTTACGAATGTGGAAAATACTTTTTACATTATCGGTACAGTGGCAGGGCCTCACCCTTATCCGATGATGGTCAGAGATTTTCAAGCCGTAATCGGCAATGAAGCGAAAGTACAAATGCAAGAGGATTTCGAGCGTCAGCCGGATGCGCTGATTGCATGTGTCGGTGGAGGATCGAATGCCATCGGGTTATTTTACCCGTACATCGATGATGCGAATGTCCGCTTGATCGGCGTTGAGGCAGCTGGTAGGGGTATCGATACGCATCAGCATGCAGCAACTTTATCGACCGGTAAACCAGGGGTATTGCATGGCAACCGCACTTATCTTATCCAGGATGAACATGGTCAAATCGTCGAGACACATTCCATTTCAGCCGGCCTTGATTATCCCGGTGTTGGTCCGGAGCATGCCTGGCTGAAGGATACAGGACGGGCGGAATATGTGGCGATCACAGACGATGAGGCGCTGGAGGCATTTCATACGCTGTGCCGGTATGAAGGCATCATGCCAGCGCTTGAATCGAGTCATGCATTGGCGTATGCAGCTAAGTTCGCGCCTACGTTACCAAAGGACAAGCTATTGTTGGTAAATTTATCGGGCCGTGGCGACAAGGATATGGCTACAGTTGCCCAGATGTCCGGAATCGCGCTGTAGAAGTCGAGATAACGCGTTAATTATTCTGTAATTTCTGATAAAAAATTAAAAATGGATTGGGTACATGAGTCTTATTGATTATTTGAAGAATTTTCTCAGTGGAGACGGTGAAGCAAAAAATATCGACCGTATCGCTGGGACTTTCGAGGCTTTAAAAAAGCAACATCGAAAGGCGCTCATTCCATTCATCACGGCTGGCGATCCCAATCCGGGAATGACCGTGCGATTGATGGATCAGTTAGTTATGTCCGGTGCTGATATCCTTGAGCTGGGCGTGCCATTTTCCGATCCCATGGCAGATGGACCTACCATTCAGAGATCATCCGAACGGGCCTTGAAACACCATGTCAGCCTGGAAAACGTGCTGGATATGGTGCGCGAATTCAGAACGCACAACACGAGCACTCCGGTTGTACTGATGGGCTATGCAAATCCAGTCGAAGCATTGGGATATGAAACATTTGCGGCTAAAGCAAAAGCATGCGGTGTGGATGGCATTCTGGTCGTCGATTACCCACCTGAAGAATCAGAAGAATGGGTTGCATGCCTTCAGCAACATGGAATTAATGCGATCTTCCTGTTGTCTCCAACCACCCCTCAGGCACGGATTGACCAAGTGGCAAAAATGGCCAGGGGATATGTCTACTATGTTTCACTCAAAGGGGTGACAGGAGCGTCTCATCTTAATCTTCAAAACGTCAGTGAAATGCTGACGCAATTGCGGCAGGCTATTTCGCTTCCTATTGGTGTCGGTTTTGGGATACGTGATGGCGAAACAGCCCGAGCCGTGGCAGAGCTGGCAGATGCTGTGGTGGTGGGTAGCCGAATCATCGAGGAAATCGAAAAATCCTCTGAAACGGAGGTGTTGAATAATGTTGGAAATTTATTAATTACATTGCGAAAAGCAATCGATGAAAAGTAATTAACCATTAATACGGATTAGGGAAGTCGCACTCATGAGTTGGTTTCAGAATATCATTCCACCCAAAATCAAACGCAAAGAAACTGGGGAAAAGAAAATGGTTCCTGAAGGTTTGTGGAGTAAATGCAGTACATGCGAAGCTGTTCTGTATTACACCGATCTGGCCAAGAATCTGAATGTATGTCCCAAGTGTGATTATCACAATCGTATTTCTGCCAGAACCCGGCTCGATTTTATACTTGATGCCGAAGGCCGGCATGAAATCGGCGCTGAAGTGATCGCGACCGATATGCTTAAGTTCAAGGATAGCAAGCGATATGTGGATCGTTTGACGCAGGCCAAAGAAAGTACTGACGAAGATGATTCGTTGGTGGTGATGCAGGGAACCATCAAAAAAATGCCAACTGTCGTTGCCGTCTTTGAATTCGGCTTTATGGGTGGCTCCATGGGGTCGGTGGTTGGAGAGCGTTTTGTCCGCGGAGTAGAGACGTGTCTTGATCGGCACATACCATTCATTTGTTTCAGCGCCAGCGGCGGTGCGCGGATGCAGGAAGGATTGTTTTCCTTGATGCAAATGGCGAAAACGACCGCTGCGCTGACGCGATTGAGTCATCATAAGTTACCCTTTATTTCAGTCTTGACCGATCCGACGATGGGGGGTGTATCGGCAAGTTTCGCCTTTCTGGGGGATGTCGTCATTGCAGAACCTGGTGCATTGATCGGCTTTGCTGGTCCGCGCGTAATAGAACAAACCGTGCGTCAGACGCTTCCCGATGGCTTTCAACGAGCTGAGTTTCTGTTGCAGCATGGTGCGATTGACATGATTGTAGATCGGCGGCACATGCGCGATAAAATTGTCAATCTATGCACGCAACTGATGCGTGCCCATGCTTCAGTCTCCTAGAGAAATGCTGATCATAATTCGGCGAACGAGATGAAGCGTAAGGTGCTCAGAACGCAGCATCCCAAACACATCCTCGTGATAGGCGTGATAACGGATACTGCGCAACGAAGCGATTCGCTCGTACTGCGGTTTAATCAGTGTTTCCCAATGTATCGCTGTTATTTCTGATCGTTCTGCCATGCATGCATCTAAAACTGCAGAAGATACTCTGGCAGACTGGTTAATTTACCTTGAATCGCTCCATCCCAAAACCATCGAAATGGGGTTGCAACGCGTTAATCAAGTTCGACTCGCACTTGATTTAAAACCTCAGTTTCCCATCTTCATGGTCGGTGGCACCAATGGCAAAGGTTCGGTATGTGCGATGCTCGAATCGATTCTCTGGCGCGCCGGCTATACCGTAGGATGCTATACCTCACCGCATTTGCTGCGCTATAACGAACGTGTCAGAATCAATAAAAAAGAGGTTGATGATAAGCGGTTTAGCCATGTATTCGAAAAAATTGATGCGGCTAGAACTCGATGTCAGGTTTCACTTACCTTTTTCGAATTTGGTACGTTAGCGGCCGTTTCATTGTTTGCTGATGCAGGTGTGGATGTGGCGATTCTGGAGGTTGGTCTCGGGGGACGATTGGATGCGGTCAATATATTCGAACCGAGTTGTTCAATCCTAACGAATGTTGATCTTGATCATCGGGAGTATCTGGGTGACACGCGTGAACAAATTGGGTTTGAAAAGGCCGCTATTTTCAGAAATCACACTCCTTCAATTTATGGCGACGCCGATGTACCTGAATCTGTCCGCACTCAGGTATCAACGATTGGAGCTCATTTTTTTCAGTTTGGGAAGGATTTTGGTTTTCTCAAAAAAAACCAACAGTGGGATTTCTGGAGCTCCGGAGTATCGCGTCATTCTTTACCATTGCCAGCGTTACGGGGCGATAGGCAACTACAGAACGCCAGTGCGTGTCTTGCAGCCCTGAATGTGTTGAACGAAACGTTGCCGGTCAGCATGAATGCGATACGTCAAGGACTAACTGAAGCCGTCATACCTGGCAGATTTCAGGTGTTCTCAACGCAACCGCTGATCATCCTCGATGTCGCACATAATCCTGGAGCTGCGGGGGTATTGTCGGAAAATCTAACAGCTACCAAACCCAGCGGAAAAACCTTTGCGGTCTTTTCGATGTTGCAGGATAAGGATATTTCGAGGGTTGTCGACAGGCTTAGGAACAATATCGATTATTGGCTGGTGTCTTCACTGCAAACACCTCGCGCAGCCTTGGTTGATACGTTGGTGAATGAGATTCGAAAAGCTGGTGTTCCTATGGAGAACGATACAGTTCGTCAGTTTCCGGACGTAGTGGCAGCATTTGTTTTTGCCTGTGAACGTGCTGGCAAAAATGATAGAATTTGCATTTTTGGGTCTTTCTATACGGTGAGCGACGTGTTGCTGTATCTGAACACTGTTTCACATCCTTGACAATCTCGGATGCTTCAAATGACTAAAAATATCAGCGAAGAAGAGCTTTTACTGAGAAAACGTGCGAGAAGGCGTTTAGTAGGTGCAATTGTTCTCGTCATTTTCTCCATCATTGTTCTACCCTTGATTTTTGATGATCCTAAAATAGAGAATGAGCCGTACGAAATCGCCATCAATTTACCTCCATCCGGTAAAGAGTTTGATACATCGCGCCCTCCCACTATGGACGATCAGGATAGACTAGAACTATCTGGTAAAACAGGATTATTACCTGATGGTGATGATGATTCTTCGAAGGTAGATCAACAGGATGGGGATGAAATTGCTGAATGGCTGAATGGTCGTAAACGAATTCCCATTCCTGGCGTCAAACCTAAAATCGAAAATAAGCCTCTCAGTGAAACGAAATCTGTTACAGCACAGGTCAGTGCATCGGACGCACCGCATACTCTTTCTGCTGCCAGCGATTCTGCAAAGGGATTCGTGATCCAACTGGGCGCATTTTCTGATCAATCAAAAGCCAAACAACATGTCGATAATCTCATCTCACAAGGATTCAAGGCTTATACAGAAGTGCTCAAAACGGGCAGTATCGGTGTCACTCGCGTAAGGGTTGGTTCCTTTGCAAATCGCACTGATGCCGAGACTGAATTGAAGAAATTGAAGAAACTTGGGTTTGATGGCGTGATTGCTTCCAAGTAGATATTAAAGCTAAAGGATTGATTTTTATTTTAAGAGAAAGATGAACGAATCTTTCCGTTGTGAAAAGGGCGTGGCAATTTATAGATGACTGTTTTTGATTATATCGTTTGTGGAATTTTCCTGGTATCCATTGCCTTGAGTATCCTCAGAGGATTAGTTCGGGAAACGCTGTCCATAGCGGGCTGGGTCATTGCATTCATTATTGCAGGTGCATATGCATCGTATTTCGAACCATTCATTCCGGCTGAAATTACGGGTGAGACGCTGAGAATATCGATCGCCTTCGTGTTGGCGTTTTTATCAGTGTTATTGATGACGGCGCTTTTAACTATGCTCCTGACTACGCTGATAAAAGGCATTGGTTTGGGTTTCGTGGACAGATTGTTGGGTTCGGTTTTCGGTTTTTTAAGAGCATTGATCATCGTTACGCTGATAGTTCTGATTGCAGGATTGACTACTCTTCCTAACCAGGTTTTTTGGCGACAGGCTGCATTAAGCCGTCCATTGGAAGCAGTTGCTGCTCAGGTGTTGCCCTGGCTTCCAGATGATTTATCAAAACGGATTAGTTATGAAAGAAAAGAAGGCTCTTCTTATCCTTAAATTCCCAAGTGAGGGGATGGGCGTGAATAATCTTCTCTGATAAAGCGGTCATTTAACTAATCAAGAGTAAAACTTACGGGGTTTTTCTATGTGTGGAATTCTCGGCATCGTTGCACAATCTCCGGCCAATCAGTTGTTATATGACGGGCTTTTAATGTTGCAACACCGTGGGCAGGATGCGAGTGGTATTGTAACAGCGCAGGGCAATACGTTTCATATGCACAAAGGATGTGGTTTGGTGCGTGATGTATTTCGAACCCGAGACATGCGGGCACTTGCCGGTAACATGGGAATCGGTCATGTTCGCTATCCCACGGCCGGATCGGCAAGCTCTCCCGCTGAAGCACAGCCTTTTTATGTGAATTCTCCATTCGGCATTGTGTTGGGTCACAATGGCAATTTGACGAATGCCTCACAGCTTAGTGAGGAACTGTTTAAAGCAGATTTGAGGCATGTCAATACCAACTCAGACTCGGAAGTGTTATTGAATGTGTTGGCTCATGAATTGCAGGCTAGTACACAAAATTATCAACTGGATCCGGACGCCATATTTGCGGCCGTGTCGGGAGTCCATAAACGATGCAAAGGTGCTTATGCTGCGATCGCGTTGATTGCCGGTTATGGCCTGCTGGCATTTCGTGATCCGTATGGTATACGGCCGCTAGTCTTCGGCGTCATTGAAAATGAGCTGGGCAATGAGTACCTGGTTGCATCAGAAAGCGTTGCGTTGGATACACTGGGATTCAAGCTGATTCGTGATGTAAAGCCCGGAGAAGCGATTTTTATTGATGAAGCCGGAAACTTGTTCAATAAACAATGCGCTCCTAATCATTCGTTAAATCCGTGTATTTTTGAATATGTCTATTTAGCCCGCCCTGATTCGGTTATCGATGGTATTTCCGTGTATGAGACGAGATTGAACATGGGGGAGTATCTTGCTGAAAAAATCAAGACATCGATGCGTCATCTCGATATCGATGTGGTGATTCCGATACCGGATTCAAGCCGTCCGAGTGCGCTGCAATTAGCTAATCAATTAGGTGTTAATTTCCGGGAAGGATTCGTGAAGAATCGCTATGTTGGTCGCACTTTTATTATGCCGGGGCAACAGCAACGCCGTAAATCGGTACGGCAAAAATTAAATGCAATGAGCATTGAATTTCGTGGCAAGAATGTAATGCTTGTCGACGATTCGATCGTGCGTGGCACTACGAGTCGGGAAATTGTTCAAATGGCCCGCGAGGCGGGAGCCAACAAAATTTATTTTGCTTCGGCAGCGCCGCCCGTCCGGTATCCGAATGTGTATGGCATAGATATGCCGACCAGACAGGAATTAATTGCCACTGACCGCGACAGCGAAGAGATTTGCCGCGAAATCGGTGCTGACGAACTGATATTTCAGGATCTGGAGTCACTCAAACAGGCGGTTTCGAAACTATCACCGAGCATCAAGGAATTTGAGACCTCCTGTTTTGATGGCCTGTATATCACCGGTGATGTCACATCGGAATATTTACACATGATTGAGCAGCAGCGCTTAACCAATTCTCCTTTGTCACGCGCTCGGTCAAATACACAGCTCGATTTAAGCTTGGTCGTTTAATCTGCGGCGCATTCAGGAGCCGACGCGGGGTTCATTATGTCGAAAATTAAGCCTGAGCATCAACGTCTTTTTTAGTCAGAACGATCTCACCATTTATTACAAGAGGTTATATAATCATGTCTGATCATTTGCGACCAGAAACACTCGCACTTCATACCGGTATTCATCGAAGTCAATTCAACGAGCATTCTGAAGCGATGTATCTGACGTCAAGTTTTGTTTTCGATAGTGCTGCCCAAGCTGCTGCACGTTTTGCCGGAAATGAACCGGGGAATATTTATTCCCGCTTCACAAATCCAACAGTAACTGCTTTTGAAGAGCGCTTGGCAGTACTCGAAAACGCCGAAACTTGCATTGCCACGTCTTCTGGCATGTCGGCAATCTTGGCCTGCGTGATGGGATTGCTATCAGCGGGCGATCATATTGTGGCGTCGCGCAGTCTTTTCGGCGCAACAGTCAACTTGTTTAACAATATATTGAAGAAATTCAATATTGATACCACATTTGTATCGGCTACGGATGCAGGTGCGTGGGAAGCTGCTGTAAAACCCAATACTAAGCTTTTCTTTTTGGAGACCCCGTCCAATCCGCTCACGGAGATTTCCGACATTACAGAATTGGCGCGTATTGCCAAAAAATCCAATTGCTGGCTGGTAGTTGATAATTGTTTTTGCACACCTATTCTGCAGAAACCACTCGAGCTCGGCGCCGATATCGTGATACATTCCGCCACCAAATACTTGGACGGGCAGGGCAGAGTATTGGGCGGTGCCGTGCTGGGTCATCGGGACTTATTGATGGAAGGTGGTATTTATGGTTTTTTGCGCACTGCAGGGCCTACATTGAGCGCATTCAATGCCTGGGTGATCCTGAAGGGATTGGAAACACTCAAAGTTCGTATGGAAACTCATGCGCAGAATGCCTTGCAAATGGCTCAGTGGCTTGAATCGCAAGCTAACGTGGCACGAGTTTTTTATCCTGGCTTGGCGTCTCACCCTCAGCATGAGTTGGCGAAGCGCCAACAGCAATCCGGAGGAGGCATTGTGACCTTCGAAGTCAAGGGAGGAAAAGATGCAGCGTGGCGCGTCATTGATTCGACGCGCTTGATTTCGATCACTGCGAATTTGGGTGACGCAAAAAGCACGTTGACCCATCCCGCCACCACAACCCATGCGCGTATCAGCCAGAAAGCTCGCGATGCGGCTGGGATCACCGATGGATTACTGCGGATTGCGGTTGGGTTGGAAGCGGTGCAGGATCTGCAAAACGACTTGGCGCGTGGATGGTCTTAAACCTGTTTGAGCAGCCGTAAGCAGAATTAGATCACTTCAGCCTTTTGAATGATCACGTCTTCAATAGGAACATTCTGATGACCGGCATGATCTCCTGTTTTAACTTTCTTGATCTTATCAACGACATCCTGACCTTCGATTACCTTACCGAAAACACAGTAACCATAACCTTGCGGTGTGGATGACTTGTAATTCAAGAAACCATTGCTGGTTACATTGATGAAAAACTGGGCTGTTGCCGAATGCACATCGGCAGTGCGAGCCATGGCAATGGTATAGGCTTCGTTCTTCAGTCCATTCGCAGCCTCATTCTGAATTGGGGCCTGCGTTTTTTTCTGTTTCATTCCAGGCTCGAATCCACCACCTTGAATCATGAAGTCGTCAATGACCCGATGGAATAACGTATTATCATAAAACCCGCTACTGACATAATTGAGAAAGTTGTTCACTGTTTCGGGTGCTTTCACACTATCGAGCTCAAGCGTGATAACACCATAGTTGGTTTGTAATCTAACCATATTTATCCTTGTGATGATTTGGAATTTTTAGAATTTAGGGGTGATCCGCCAGCTTGATCATGTTTTCAATGATCACAGGACTTTTGGGGACATCGGTCGCGAAAGGACCAGCCGACCCTGTGGGAAGAGACGTTATTTTTTGGATGACATCAATGCCGCTGATGACTTTGCCAAAAACGGTATAGCCATATCCGCTCTGAGTAGGCGCTTTATAGTTTAAAAATGCATTATTCGCGACATTGATGAAGAATTGAGCCGTAGCGGAGTGAGGGTCAGATGTCCGCGCCATCGCGATCGTGCCAATCTCATTTTTCAGATCGTTCGAGGCTTCGTTTTGAATAGGTGAACGGGTCGGTTTTTGTTTCAATGTAGTGTCGAAACCACCGCCCTGGATCATGAAGTTGGGAATGACGCGATGAAAAACCGTATTCGTATAAAACCCGTCTTCTACATAGCGCATAAAATTTTCGACAGTCTTCGGCGCTTTGTCAGGATAGAGTTCCAGAACTACGTTTCCCATATTGGTTTTCATCTCGACTTGAATGGTTTCGGCGACTACATTCAAAGCCGAGAAAAATAAAATTAAAAAGATAAAAAAACGGCAGAATTGCATTTAATTTTTTAGTCCTGTTGACGGTACGGCATGATAAAAGCTGAAGGGTTCGGTGACGGCGATATGGTATACTCGCTCGCACTATGTGCACGGTAAAAATCCAACCCCAAGCTGGGAAAACTTCAGGATTCTATCAAGAAGTTAAGTAGTTCCACAATGTTATCTGATCATCTTCCTGGTTATGCTTAAAATTTATAACTCAATCGCTCGAGAAAAACAAGATTTCGTCCCGTTAGTAACTGGTGAAGTAAAAATTTATGTCTGCGGCATGACGGTTTATGATTACTGCCATTTAGGACATGCGAGAGTTCTGGTCGTTTTTGATACCGTTGTTCGGTGGTTCAATGCAAATGGCTATGCAGTTCGTTATGTACGAAATGTTACCGATATCGACGACAAAATCATAAAACGTGCGCAAGAGAACAAGGAATCCATTGAAGACTTGACGAATCGATTTATCGAGGCGATGAATGAGGACTCCAAAGCGCTGGGTGTAACACAACCAACCAATGAACCTCGCGCAACCGAGTATGTGATCAATATGATCAGCATGATTAAAACGTTAGTTGAAAAGAAGCTCGCATATCCGGCCAAAAATGGTGATGTGTACTACTCTGTCCGGGATTTTCCCCGCTATGGAAAACTTTCAGGCAAATCACTGGAAGATTTGCGTGCCGGAGAGCGTGTAGTGATTGATGTCAATAAAAAGGATCCGCTTGACTTCGTGCTCTGGAAAGCGGCCAAGCCGGGGGAACCGTCATGGGATTCGCCCTGGGGAAAGGGACGTCCCGGCTGGCACATCGAGTGCTCTGCCATGAGCGAGCAATTACTTGGCATTCAATTTGATATTCATGGTGGCGGACAAGATCTGCAGTTTCCTCATCATGAAAATGAAATCGCGCAAAGCGAGGGAGCACATGACCATCCATTCGTAAATTATTGGATGCACAATGGTTTTGTGCGCGTGGATAATGAAAAGATGTCGAAGTCGTTGGGCAATTTTTTTACCGTACGAGAAATACTCAAACATTATCAGCCAGAAGTGGTGCGTTTCTTTATTTTGCGAGCGCATTACCGCAGTCCGTTAAATTATTCGGATCAGCACCTCAAGGATACCAAGCTGGCTCTCGATCGGCTGTATATTGCCCTCAAAGATGCCAATGCGCTCAATGGTAATGCTCCTATCAATTGGCATAATGTTTATGCGCAAAAATTCCAAGCTGCCATGAACGATGATTTCAATACCCCGGAAGCCATTGCAGTACTGTTCGAGCTCGCCAGTGACGTGAATAAATCGGGTTCGACGGAAAATGCGAACTTGTTGAGAGCGCTCGGAGGGTTGTTAGGTTTGCTCCAGCAGGATCCCTTGAGTTATTTGCAAACGCTATCTGATGTCAATGGATCTACTCAATGGACGAGTGATGAAATCGAGCGATTGATTCAGCAGCGAATTACTGCGCGCAAAGAAGGTCGGTATGCTGACGCCGATGCGATTCGCAAAAATTTTCTGCAGCAAGGAATTATTCTCGAAGATGGCCCTCAGGGAACTGTCTGGCGAAGGCAATAATTACTTAATCTCCGTTTCCAATCTTCCACAGATACAGGGTAGAGTTTGAGAAGTCATTCAATGGAATGCTTTTATAGGGCGTAATACCTGGAATAACGAACGTATTGCTGATAAGTAAACTGCCAGGACGCATTTCCCGGCAGGCTTTTTGCCACAGCGATTCCATCGGTACGGGTGACAGGTAGGCGTAGACAACATCATATTTCGAGAAGTCATGTTGCCAAAAATCTCCCCAGACGATCTTGTAATCGGAAACCGACCACATATTGCGTAGTTTGCTGATCAGGAAGGGCGCGGGAGCCGACTCGATACCGTAGAAACGACCATTTTTGTGAATGCCAGCTAAATTTTTCAATAAGCCGCCACAACCGCTTCCCAAATCGATGAAGGAAAAGTCCCGGTTCGTTGGAAGTGATGAGGCTAACGCGCTTGGAACGTGTTTACTTGATAGATAAAGCGGCACCTGCGTTTTATATGTTTTCCCATAGATCAGCCATAACCCCATAAAAATTATCAGGAACCAAAGCGGGGAGATGTCGAGCGCGAGCGTTGCGATGGAAAGTGGTAGGAATAGCAAGTGAATGGCCGCCCACCAATAAGGCATGCGTGCCGCAAAACTGAAAATACTTGCCAAGATTCCTTGCAGAACTCCCCATTCAAACAGGCTGAATGCCAGGAATGACTGAGAACTGATGAACGCCAGCACCATGAGCGTGGAAGCAATTTGAATCAATAGCGCAATCAGCGCTGGATTTTTGAATCGCAGCATATCAATTACTCCGAACGATCACTTAGGGGCCAATAGGTCAAGGTGTTTGCAATAATGCCTTGTCGGGTTCGTCCTGCACATCAAAATCGACCGATGGATGATCCATGGTCACGGCCTTTTCTGCTTTTTCATTCAGAACCACGATACTGATCCGGCGATTGATGGGATTCAGCGGATCGACCTTGTCGAATAACACTGCCGAGGATAAGCCGACGACCTTCAGCACCTTGTCGGTATCCATGCCGCCAGCGACGAGTTCGCGGCGCGAAGCATTGGCGCGGTCAGCGGAGAGTTCCCAGTTGCTGAATCCCTTGTCTCCAGAGGGAAACGGCTTGGCATCGGTGTGTCCGGAGAGGCTGATTTTATTGCTCACGTCATTGAGCATTTTGCCGATTTCGCGCAGGATGGTTTTCGTATACGATTGCAGTTCAGCTTTCCCCAATGCAAACATCGGTCGATTCTGCTCATCGACGACTTGAATTCTCAATCCTTCGGTAGTGATATCCAGTAATAATTGGTTTTCAAATTTTTTTAATGACGGATTTGCCTCGATTGCTTGCTCGATTTTCTTCTTCAATCCTTCCAGTTTAATTCGCTCGGCGCGTTCTCTTAAAATTTGCTTGGTTTTGTCGTCAATCTTGAGTTCTTCGATATCTGCCTTTTTTTCCTGTCCGTCTTGACGTGAGATATCCGTACCGCCACCTTTGATAATGCTGGTAGCATCTCCGCTTCCGGACCCGCCTGACAAGGCTACTTTCAATGGCGTTTTGAAATATTCGGAGATCCCCTTCAGCTGGGCCTTGGTTGTTGACCCAAGCAGCCACATGAGCAAAAAGAACGCCATCATGGCAGTCACGAAGTCAGCATAGGCGATCTTCCATGCACCACCATGGTGCCCTCCGGCTACTTTTTTGATCCGCTTGATAACTATAGGGCGCTGAGAAAGATCATCAGCCATGTCTGACCTCACACATTAGATTGAACGGTTGCATTGATTATTTTGATTTACTTTGCTTGACGTGTTCTTCCAGTTCCATGAATGATGGTCTTTCCGTGGAGAACAACACTTTCCGACCAAATTCGACGGCGAGAACCGGTGAGTAGCCATTCAAATTGGCCAACAAGGTAATTTTGATACATTCATACAATTTGCTGGATTCATGAAGATTGTGTTCAAGCTTGCCGGCAATCGGACCAACGAATCCGTAGGCTAGCAAAATTCCCAGGAAGGTGCCGACCAGGGCGGCTGCAATCAGAATGCCGAGCTCCGCTGGCGGTAGATGAACGGACTCCATCGTATGTACCACCCCCATTACCGCCGCAACAATACCAAAAGCAGGCAACCCATCCCCCAATTTCGCGATCACATGAATCGGCACTTCGCCTTCTTGATGGTGGGTTTCGAGTTCACTATCCATGAGGCTTTCGATTTCAAGCGAATTCAGATTGCCGCCCACCATGAGCCGCAAATAATCGGTAATGAATTCGGTGATATGGTGATCCGCCAAAATATCCGGATACTTGGAAAAAATGGCGCTGTTTGCGGGATCATCTACATCAGACTCGATGGACATTAATCCTTCCTTACGAATTTTACCCAGAACTTCATAAAGTAGCGTCATGACGTTCATGTACAATGCCTTGGTATATTTGGAAGCTTTAAAAACCGTCGGCAAAGCTTTCATGGTTGCTTTAAGCGCTTTGCTTGAGTTACCCACAAAAAATGCCCCAATTGCGGCACCGCCAATCATCAGGAGCTCGACAGGCTGCCATAATGAAGCGATATGCCCCCCTGCTAACGCAAAACCACCAAAAACTGAAATAATAATAATAATGTAACCGACAATAACGAGCATCGTGCTGACTCCCAGGAATGAAATGATTAACCATTGATGGCAGATTGTGGATGAGAAGGTAGCATATTGCCGTCCCATTCATTTTGAGAGATACGATGCGTTTTCCCGGTATTTTTGGTTATTTTATACCCGTGATATTTTCTGGCAGATAATCATCATCGTAAAGAGATCTTCTTCATAAAAAGAATTGCAGATTGCTTGATGATGTGAACGAATGAGTGTGGTTTTTTCTCCGACGCGGTGAAACTTATAAAAAACTCCCAGCCCTCCCTGGGTAGATTGACCTGCGATTCAGAATACTTATTCACGCGGCAGAACTGGATTTTTCAGGAGTCTGGCAAGAAGGCATGTCAGATATGATGTCGGTGAGAAGGGGATAAACAAAAAGCAGCACACTGTTCAGCGTACTGCTTTTCATGGTTACAATGGAATTCTTAAGTACGGAATAGGATCAGGTTGACGTAATAGGTAATCGGCGCTCTGTAATGCGAACGATGAACTAGCGCATGTGAGCTTCAACAAAGGTTGTTTCACGATTGAAGTCATCCCAGATGAATGCAGGTTTGACAAACGGTGTCGTCGGTATCAAAAAAGTGGCAATATCGAATGCACCACTCAGGGAACGCCCGACTGTATTGACGATACCTGTAAGAAAACCAATGGTCATTCCTTGTACGATACCGTCTCTTCTGCTGATGATGGTGACCGTTTTGGGTATTTCTCCAACGCCGGTTACGGCGTTGGCAAGCCCATTGCCCAGTTTTTCAACAACCTTGTCAGGATACTGGCTAGCTACAGCCGTGCCGGATATTGTCAGCGCCATCAGTAAGAGAACAAACAATACTTGAAGTTTTTTTTTCATAGTCAATCCTAAGATAATTAATGAGAGAAGGTGATTTTACCCAACTCTCAATAGTTTTTCAGAGCTTCCCTAATTTCTTATTCGTTCTGATTGACCGCCTGTTTTAGAATGCTGGTTATTCTTTCCACTTCACGCTCGATTTGGTTTTCGGGATAATTCTGGTTCTGCAGCTCATTTCTGATTCGATATGCAAATTCCAGAATCAATAAATCCATCGTATTTTGATCGCCACGCTGAGCTGCTTCCTGATATTCAAGCTGAAACCGTTTTAACGCCGTTGTCATGATCTCGTTATTGAGATTCAGGCGGGATATGGTCGACTCCAGTTCATATTTTAAATTGCTGGATAGCAGTGACTGGTTTGCTTGAGAATCAGGTTCGGGTTGATAAGAGATGTATTTGGGGATTAACACGGATATCATAATCAATGCCACACCAGAACCTACCATAGTTCCTACAAACTTCCAGAGTTTGTATTCTTTGCCGCGTAGCTTGATGATATTGATTCGTCGTATGCCCATTCTGGCTTGAACAGCTATTCCTACAAAAAACAGAGTGGCGCCTAGAGTCATAATAATCGGTACAATCGGATGCACAGTTTTCTCCTATATTCTTTTTAAAGTCGAATCGCAGTTGGTGTTGAAAATCCACCGGTGAGTTTCTTAAGGAAAGCTCTGGAAAATAATTGTCTTGCTCTGCCAGGTTTCGCCTTGCCTGATCATTGCATGCTGTCATTTCAAGACTTTCCTCACGGTTTGTAACTGATCGATACGTTGAAATTCGAATGATCGCTCTATTCACATGATACTGAGTTATTTCCCATTTGATAAGGTGGTTAATGAAGTTGGAAGAATCTGAGTGATGAGTGATTAATTACCACTGCCAAAGTTGGGTAGAAAGAAGGTATCATATGCGTTCAAAATTTAATCATTATATTAATCATTAGGAGAAAATAAGAATGTCGCAAAAACACCCGGTTATCGCCGTTACCGGATCTTCAGGCGCAGGTACTTCAACGGTAAAGAACAGTTTTGAACATATTTTCCGTCGTCAGAAACTGAAAGCAGCCATCGTGGAAGGCGACAGCTTCCATCGTTATGACCGGGATGCCATGAAACAAGCCGTGGCTGAATCTGAAAAAGACGGCGGACGTCCAATCAGCCATTTTGGCCCAGAAGCGAATGAATTTGAAAAGCTTGAAGCGTTATTCAAAGAGTATGGTGAGAGCGGCAGCGGCAAGACACGCTTGTATTTGCATAATGATGAGGAAGCAAAGCCGTGGCAGCAAAAAGCCGGAACATTTACGCCGTGGTCGGCAATACCTGCTGGTTCTGATTTGTTGTTTTATGAAGGGCTGCATGGCGGCGCGAAAAGTGAAACTGCCGATGTTGCACGGTATGTCGATTTGCTGGTGGGTGTCGTGCCAATCGTGAATCTAGAATGGATTCAGAAAATTTTTCGCGATACGAATGCGAGAGGATATTCAGCCGAAGCTGTAACTCATACCATATTGCGACGCATGCATGATTATGTACATTTCATTACGCCGCAGTTTTCTCGCACACACATCAATTTTCAACGAGTTCCTACGGTCGACACTTCTAATCCTTTTATTGCACGTGAAATCCCAACATTAGATGAAAGCTTCGTAGTCATCCGTTTCAGAAATCCGGAAATGGCAGACTTTCCTTTTCTGTTGAACATGATTCATGATTCGTTCATGTCACGTCCGAATTCGATCGTCGTTCCAGGCGGTAAAATGGGCATGGCCATTGAACTTATTCTGACACCGTTGATTCTTGATATTGTCGCCAAAAGCAAGGCTTCTTAATTTCCATCGACGCTTGGTTAATTCATGAATCGCGATGATCAGTATCTACTGATTGATCGGATTCTGGATTAATCAAGGCGTAGTTTTTTTATCCATGAATGGGTTTCTTCATGGTTAATCCCTTCAGTCCATCGGTGATGACATGACTTCACTGCTCTCCGATCTCAATCCACAACAACTGGAAGCGATCACGGCGCCTCATCAATCAATATTGATACTGGCCGGTGCCGGCAGCGGTAAAACACGCGTCCTTACAACCCGTATTGCTTACCTGATCCAATCAGGCTTGGCAAGTCCGAATAGCATTCTGGCGGTGACTTTTACTAATAAAGCCGCCAAGGAAATGTTGACGCGGATTTCAGCCATGTTGCCCATTAATCCTCGAGGCATGTGGATAGGGACCTTTCATGGTTTATGTCACCGCATGCTCCGCGCGCATTATCAAGACGCTGGATTACCATCAACATTTCAAATCCTCGATTCTGCTGATCAATTGGCTATGATCAAGCGCATTCTTAAGGACTTGTTGGTTGATGAAAAGAAATTTTCGCCCCGCCAGGTGCAATGGTTCATTAATAATGCCAAGGAAACGGGGTTACGCTCTGCCTATGTCACTATCGACGATGCGTTTTCACGCCGTATGCTCGAGTTTTATCAAGTATACGAACAGCAATGCCAAAAGGAAGGTGCAGTGGACTTTGCTGAATTAATGTTACGAAGTTACGAATTGCTGAGCCGAAATGAGGTTCTCCGCCATCATTATCAGCAACGCTTCCAGTATATTCTCGTCGATGAATTTCAGGATACCAATACATTGCAATATGGGTGGCTGAAGCTATTAGCTGGCGTGGGAACGGCTCAGGCCGCGGCGGTGTGTGTGGTCGGGGATGACGATCAGAGTATTTATGCATTCCGTGGAGCGTATAGTGGCAACATGCGAGATTTTGAGCGTGATTTTGACATTACTAATATCATCAAGCTGGAGCAAAATTACCGCTCGCATGGCAATATCCTCGATGCCGCTAATGCCTTGATCGAAAATAATTGTGATCGATTAGGTAAGAATTTATGGACTGCTGAGGGAAAAGGCGAGCCTTTACGAATTTATAATGCCCCGAATGATTTCGATGAAGCTGCGTTTATCGTGGAAGAGGTCAAAGCTCTGCATGCAGAAGGAGTGGACTTGTCAGACATGGCATTACTCTATCGTTCCAATGCGCAATCGCGCGTGCTCGAACATAGCTTATTCAATGCCGCTATATCGTATCGGGTCTATGGCGGGATGCGTTTCTTCGATCGTCAGGAAATCAAGCACGCATTGGCTTATCTGCGCCTGATCGCCAATCCCAACGATGATAGCGCGTTATTGCGGGTGATCAATTTTCCAGCTCGCGGCATAGGTTCACGGAGTGTGGAGCAGTTGCTGGATAATGCCAAAATACAGGGCAGTAGCCTATGGGAAGCGGCCGTCAAAAAATGTGGAGGCGAAGAAGCTGCTTTGCATGCATCCACCGAATTCTCCAAGGGAATTGCCAAATTTGTTCATTTAATCCTGCTGATGCGGCAGAGCTGTAATACCTTGCCACTGCCGCAGATTGTCGATTATATGCTGACTCAGAGTGAGTTATTGGCGCATTATTCCAAAGAGCGTGAAAGCGCCGAACGATTGGAAAACTTGAATGAACTGATCAATGCTGCGACCAGTTTCGTACATGAAGCGGAAAATGATAGCTTGACCGAATTTCTGGCCCATGCTTCTTTGGAAGCTGGCGAGCATCAAGCAGGCACTGGTCAGGATGCATTACAGTTAATGACGGTTCATGCTGCCAAGGGACTGGAGTTCCATAGTGTTTTTCTAAGCGGTTTAGAAGAGGGATTATTTCCGCATGAAAACAGTTTAAATGAAGTCAATGGAATTGCCGAGGAAAGACGGCTGATGTATGTGGCGATGACCCGCGCTCGTCGGAGGTTATACTTAAGCTTTGCGCAAAGCCGGATGTTGCATGGTCAAACCCGCTATCACATCGCCTCGCGCTTTCTTGATGAGATTCCTCCAAGTTGTATGAAATGGTTACAATCAACGCCGCACAAGAGCTTGGCTGTTAATCAGGTAATGACTGCCAGTTCTAATTCTTCCTATAGTTCTCAAAAATTTCCCAGTCATGGATGGAAAATAGGGCAAAACGTAGCACATGCCAAATTTGGGACTGGCGTCATCATTCAATGTGAAGGCAGCGGCAGCGATGCACGTGTTCAAGTTAATTTTGATCAGGTAGGAACGAAGTGGTTATTGCTTGAATATGCTAAATTGACAGCAATTTAGATGATTGAAATCCCAGAGTTGAACCCTACAAATCTTTTTAATACGCTGTCCTTATTCTGCCAGTCGGCTCAGCTATGTAAGCAATGGTATGAGTGTTCAAACTAAAAACTTCGCTGCATATGTATGGTTGAAATACCTTCTTGCTTGACTGCCATTGAAGATTTCATGCAAGAAGGTTTTAATTTATCAGAGTGACATTGCTTTAGCCAATTTGGATCATCTTGGCGATGGAAGGTACCCCAGACGCATCCCAGACAAACAGCATATAAAATCCCGGCGGTGCAATATTTGCATTCAAAGGGGATCTAACGGTAACGACGGAACCAGCCTGCGAAACAGGCAAATCAAAGAAGCGCGCTTCATTGTTGAATGTGTGTGTAACAGCGCCGGCGCGGACCAATGTGACGCGAGTAATTTTGTCTGTGGCTTGGACGGAAAAATCTTGGTTCCAGCCAATTAATGAATTTGGCGAATCAATAATCTGCATACGTGGAGCAAATTCTCCGCTGCCATCCGTTTTGAACAAATAGGGGGGATAATAAATTTCACCGTTAAGTTGTTTTAATGGGCCGGGTGCTCCTCCTCCGCCTGTAATCACTGTTCCATCCATGAGTAATAATGAAGTTGAGTGATAAAGCCTTGCGGTAGATGCAATTGCTGCCGGCATCCAGATGTTGGTAGCAGGATTCCAGAGTTCGGACTCTAATGCCATACCTGCCAGATCATTACCTGTGGATGAACCTCCATTGGCCCATACCCGACCATCAGGTAGGACAGTAAGGTTGCCATATTGACGATCATAAGCCAAATTCCCGGATACAGTTGCAACCGGCTGTCCTGCCCCATTAAAGTCAACCACATAGGATTTGCGGTTTTTGCGAACGGAAAGGATGCGTCCTTGTGAAAACATGATCGTTGGCAAAAATGCTTGCCCCGTTGCAATGTTTAAAGGATATTTGAGAAGTGTTCCGGTGCCAGCAGTATCCAGCTTGAACATAGCTCCCGATCCGGTCAGGATGAAAATTTCTCCTAGAGGCCTCACCCATGCTCGCGGATAGTTCCATGACTCGCCTCCGAGTTTTCCATAAGCAATATCACTGGTTGCAGTACTGAGCGTTCTCCATTGGCCATTTTTCGAACGCACCTCAGGGGTAGGGGAATAAGTGGCAGCAGTAGCCGGAATGGTTGGTGAGCCTGCGAAAAGTCGATCATTACGACCTCCAAGAACTGCGTGCTCTCCATTAGGTAATGTTACCAGGGTTGCATACCAGCGTTTGAAAGTCATCTGTTGGCTTTGACGTATCAAAGAATCGGTTGCTGGATCAAAAATATTGACATCGCTGTTGGCGTAGTTGCGCAGCGTATTGACTCGCCCATCCCCACCGACGATGAGAGCTTCTCCAGTATCGGGAACGTGTGCCTGCGCAGCACAGAAAATATCGGTACTGGTAATGTTCGGTAATGTTTGAAAAGCGTTGGACCCGGTGCCAGCCGTAGGATCCCAGATGGAATAATGCATGAGTCCATTTTGTACCCCGGCCGGAGTTGTCCCATAGGCAAAAATGCGCCCATCCGGCATGAGCATCATGGCGATCGGAATAATAGGCCAATTATGAAGAGGACCAAATACTCCTTTCAGATGCGCGTCGGATGCGGTTGCATTAGGCAAATGAGCAAATATTAGGAAAAAAGTTAAGATGGCAGATAAAGAGATTTTTGAGCACCTAATCTTTTGCCCTAAAAGAAAAACATTGAACATCATTTAAGCTCCTGAAATTGAAATTAACTGAAGAATCATGGACTCTACTTGTAGTATTCAAATATCGTGAAATTTTGTTAGCCCAGCCTGTTAGGCGCAATTTTTTTATCGCATTAAGTTATCATCTAAAAGCATTTTATAGAGTGATAATTAACACTTTCTTTTAATTTTAACTATAGGCCCTGGCTCAACAATTGTCATGGGTCAAACATACTCATTTCAAATGGAAAATATCCTGGATTTTTCATCATAAAAGTAGGATGTTAGCAACTATGACAAATCAGGTAGGCCTGTTTTTCGAGCTGTAGTAAAAACGGGTAGTGTATCTTTCCATTTTTCTGAATGAACAGTTTTTTTTCGCTTAACTGATAATAAATCGAGTTTTCGAGACAAGCGTTGTTATTTGGCAACATTAATCCAAATAAAGACATTGCGACCTATGAGTAAATTCTAGGTGCCAAAAAATTTATATGCAGCTGATTAGCTTGTACTTACAGACCCGAATTTAAACCTGGTATTCCTATTCGTTGAATACGTGCTGCATTGTTTCCTTCTTCATAAGCTAATAATTTCCCTTCCTTTTGCCAGAGTTGGAAAGCTAATGAGTAGGAAAGAACACGTATCGGATAGTCACGAGGTAATATTTGCAAGTAGGGTTGGATGGTTATGAAATCGTTGGCGTTATACTGTTGCATGATGAAGCGCAGACCGCCATTGGCTGGGCCGATGTTGTAGGCCAGCAATCCCAGGAAAAGATCATTGTTCATTTCTGCAAGATAGTGTTTGAAAGTAGCTGCCGCTACGAACGCATTATGGCGGGGATTATCGAGTGCAATTTTTTCGATACCCAGATGTTTGCGAGCTTGCAATAGCGTGCTATCGGGTACGCGGGTAATTTGAAACAATCCGCGTCCTCCATCGGGACTGTTTCGCGGGATAAAAGAGGACTCCGCGGCGGCGATACCCAACAATAAATGCGCATTGACATCAAAAGCTAGTGAGGCATCATTGATGGCTGATTGGAATTCCGATGAGCGATTGATCATTTTTTGCAATTGCATAGAATCATGTCGGCGATAGGCAGCGTAAACCTGATGAGCTATGGTGACGCGGCCTGCTTCGGCTTTGCCACCCACTAATGTACGAAAATGCCCGTACGCTTGAGCGAACTGATCGGGAGTGATCCACCAGATAGTCAATACAACGACTATTAACGAGATTACAGGTGCTAAAAATTTAGAATGAACTTGTGACCATTTTCTCAATTTCAACCAGCCGATCATAAACAAGCTAATAACCGTGATCATTAGAAAAATGCCACTGGCAAAAGGTAACACATGAGCCAAAAAGTCGGTGCCTGATAACCGGTGGGCAAAATAGCCCAATATCATGATAATGACGCAGACTACAGTGATTCCCAATCCCAGGATTTCGATAGTGCTCAATAGCAATTTGTGATGAAATCCAACAGATTTTTTTTGGGAAGTCTTCAGTTTCAATTTGCTACTGCTCGAAGAAATCCGCACTTTGGCGTCGTGCTTGCCCTTGGATGAAGATTTTGTTTTTGCTCGATCGGAGGTAACCTTGTTGAGGTTGGTTATGTTTTTCATTGAACTGATAAGTTTTAATTGTGACGCTGAATAAATCTTATGAATTTTGGAAGCACCCAGTGATATCGCAGAGAAGAAGTAGTTATGCTTTTTCGCATTGGCTTGTCATAAAAATGATGGCGATGACTGCATGGAATTGTATAAGAATGTCTCAGTCTAATTAAAAAATACTTATGTCACTTATTAAAGTGGAGTGATGATGAATAGAAGGAAAGGAATTTTTTTCGCGATGATGCTGTGCCTAGTGTTTTTTAGCGGCCATATAGCAGCGCATGGCCATAGCCGCTTCAGTTTCGGTCTGGGCTATTACGGCCCGGGATTTTACAGTGGGTATGGATATGGGGGGTATGGATTCAATCGATACGGGTTTGGAGGTTATGGCTATCCTTATTATCCTCCCTTATATGCCTATCCGCCTGCCGTGATGGTTCCAAACACACCTCCCGTTTATATTCAACAAGAAATTCAGCCAACACCATCTCAAACCAATTATTGGTATTACTGTAAAAATCCGGATGGCTATTATCCCTATGTTAAAGATTGTCCGGGTGGATGGTTGCCTGTGTCACCCATACCGCCAGGACAATAATGAACTACATGAAGAGGTTAAGCATGGATCGATTAAGAATAGGAATTATATTATTAATGACAAACCTGTTATGGGCCTGTGTATATATGCCAACCGGCCCAAGTGTCATGACATTGCCGGGATCTGGTAAGAGCTTCGAGCAATTTCGTGCGGATGACTATGAATGTAAAGCATATGCTTATCAACAAATTGGCGGAGTAACTTCGCGGCAAGCTTCTCAAGCAAATGGCATCGAAAGTGCCGCTATTGGAACGGGGCTTGGTGCCGTGGCTGGTGCGGCCATCGCAGGAGGGTCAGGTGCTGCAATAGGAGCTGGAACCGGTCTTTTGGCAGGGAGCGCCGTGGGTTCAGGAACTGCTTCATCATCAGGCTATGTCAATCAACAACGATATGATATTAGTTACATCCAGTGCATGTATGCGAAGGGTCATAGGGTTCCGGTGTCAGGTAAAATTACCAGTGATCAGCCTGTCAATAGGCCTGTGAGTCCGAGAATTTCTAACCCTCCGGCAAATTTTACGCCCCCGCCCCCGCCACCCGGCAATCCGCCTCCGCCCCCGCCTCGTTAAGCAAGGAAAATGTTGGAATGATCGAACATAATTCACTTACAAGACGTTTGTGACGTGGAGTTGAAAGAGGCGTCTCCATCTTAACCTGTGAGCTTAAGATATTTTTTTATTAGAGAACGTTGTGGTAGTGATTGTTACAGTTGATGAAAAACACATAACCAACAATGAGGAAGCTCCCCATGATTGCCGAATCCCTTCGAACGGCTGTCATTGCTCAGGAATGACGTAATCAACCGTCAGCATTTCCAGTAGATGACCATTAGGGTCGTAAAAATACACGCCGCGTCCGCCATCATTATGATTGATCAATCCGTCATCCGCATGGGAAGGGCCGCTGCCGTAAGTAATTTTTTCTGCTTGAAGGCGTGAAAAAATGTCATCAAACTCGCTTTCAGACACCTTGAATGCGTAATGTAGGGAGTGGAACGTTTCGCGATTATCGAAATCCAGACACAACGTCTCATTCACGCGTACAACGATAAAATGCGAAAAAGCGCCAATATATTCAAATCCGAATATCCGACTATAGAATTGCGCCGATTCAGTTTTATCGATACTAGGCACAATCGTGTGATTCAGTGAGATGGTCATGGATGTTCTCCCTATGAATTCTAGATTTTAAGCCCATAAGTCCCTAAGTCCCGCAAAATGTCTGATAGTTGCGTTCCGGGGATGCTGGGGGATTTCGAAGATCGTTGAATTGAGGTATGTCGGCAAACGGATTGGCCAGCGCTGACAGCAATCGTTTCAATGGAGAAAGATCGCCTTGCTCGGATGCGGCTGACAATGCATCTTCAACGCAATGATTTCTTGGTATGATTGCTGGATTGCTTTGCTGCATCATGGAGTAGGCGATATCCGCTGAACCCGGTTGGCGTGATAACCTTGATTTCCACTTCGCATGCCATGCAAAAAACTCGGCATTATTAGTTGCAATTTCTTCCGGATGCCTATTTACACTTAATGCGCGGAAAAAATTGGTGTAGTCGGTTTCTTGTCGATGCATCCAATTTAGTAAAGCAGTAATGAGATCTGTATCTTCCGTTTCTTCGGTGAGTAACCCCAATTTCTTGCGCATGCCCAGCATCCACCGACTTTGGTAGCGTTCTGAAAACGAGTGAATGGCTTGTTCAGCTAAGGCTATCGCCTTTTCTTGCGAAGGATCAAGTAAGGGCAGCAAAGTTTCGGCAAAGCGCGCGAGATTCCATTGCGCCATCAACGGTTGATTTTCATAACGATAGCGACCGTACTGATCTATGGAACTGAACACGGTTTTTGGATCATAGCTATCGATGAAAGCGCAAGGGCCATAGTCAATGGTTTGACCACAGATGCTCATATTATCCGTATTCATTACTCCATGGATAAATCCAACCAGCATCCATTGGGCAACAAGTGCCGCTTGGCGCTCAATAACGTCGTCTAACAGCGACAGATATGGGTTTTCGGCATTGTTCAGCGTGGGATAATGGCGCTGAATCACGTAATCCGCCAGCATTTTGATGGCGGTATCACTACTTTGTCCGGCGGCATACTGAAAGGTACCGACGCGGATATGGCTTGCTGCTACGCGAGTAAGAATGGCGCCCGGTAGTGGTTTTTCCCGTAACACCCATTCCCCTGTCGTCACCACCGCAAGGCTTCGAGTGGTCGGGATATTGAGTGCGTGCATTGCTTCACTGATGACATATTCGCGCAGCATGGGAGCGAGCGCAGCCCGGCCATCACCGCGGCGAGAAAAAGGGGTTTGGCCAGAACCTTTGAATTGAATGTCAAACCGTTCTCCAATGGAAGTTAGGTGTTCGCCCAGCAATATTGCTCGACCGTCACCAAGCATCGTGAAATGACCGAACTGATGTCCTGCATAGGCTTGAGCAATAGGATGTGCCGAATCAGGCAAGACATTTCCGGAAAATAATGCAGCCGCATGCTGCTCGGATAACGTATGCAGGTCTAGTCCCAGAGATGCCGCCAGTTCATGATTAAGTATCACCACCTGGGGATCCTGAACCGGTATCGGAGCGAGTTGCGCATGGAAAACTTCGGGCAGGCGCGCGTAGCTGTGATCAAAATTCCAGCCTACATTTAAACTGGTTGGCTGCACATTTGCTTTAGAGCAAATGATGGGGGTATCGTTTTTCATACAATAGCAAGAAAATTCATTTCGGTAGTTCCATAACAAAAAAGCCAGATAAAGTATCTGGCCTTTAAATTGCGGAAATGCTGAGTGCGGTTCACATCTGCGTCATCTGCAACTTCATTTGCGATCAGATCCAATTCTGTTATTTGGATTCGATCCAGAAGGATTCTGAGGGTTCACTCCGGATGGCAATCTCATGCCTTCTTCAGCGGTTTTTTCCTTGGCGGCTTTCTCTTTATCAATGATCAAATCGGACTTGAAATTCGGCCCAATACTTTCACGATCAATGATTTTGTGATTAGGATCAAAATCCTTGTCAAATGCCAGTACGTTACCTGAGAAAAAGACTGCGCATACCGCGATTGCCACTGTTAGCTGCTTTCCTTGAATCATGAGAATCTCCTTTATTACAGTTTAATCATAACCAATAGTGCTACGGTTTTATTTCTTGCCAAGTGCACGTATAGCATATTTGGCACCCTAAGGCAATAAATGGGCCGTCAGCGGTTAATGTGATTTTGACAGTTGACATGGTGTTTAGTCGTTCAGATTTTTCGAATACTAAAAGAACTTGATCAGTGTAGAAATAATTCTAAGGCGGAATATTATCTTGTTCCGTTGGGTAGTTAACACTTGTTGCGGTGCATGTGAGCTAAAATGAGGCTCTTAGCTGAGCAATAAAGAAACAGTAATAACAACAAAAAGGAATTCGATCGTATGGCATTTTCCAATCCTGTTGCCAGTCCGGTTTCTGGCAATTCTTACATCAACGGCCTGCTCTGGGGTAGCCACTGGAATGATCCGGCAGTCGGGACGCGCTTGAAAGTCTATATCTCTGGTAAAAGTGGCAATGAAGTATTTGATTTCGGAGGCACGGCTGTCAGGGCAAGTTCTGGCCCGGAGGAAGTCGCCACTTTTCAAATGGCCATGCAACTGATCGCCAACGTATGTAATGTCAAATTTTTACCCGCTATCAATCAAGCGGATGCCGATATCATTGTTGGTACAGTTAATAATGCTGGAGGGGGTGGTGCACTGGGTGATTCAGTGCCTCCAGGCGAAGATATCGGTCCTGTGACGACTCGACAAGCCGCCGCGATCATCAATTTTGATCAGTATTCATCGACGGATTATTCCAGTCTTCGCCAGGGAGGATATGATTTTACTACCTTTATTCATGAGCTTGGACACGCTATAGGACTAAAACATCCGCATGACTCCGGGGGGGGCGGTCGGCCAAATTTCCCAGGTGTGACCGATCCATTTGGAGATTACGGAGATTTCAATCTCAATCAGGGTGTGTACACAATGATGGGCTATAACGACGGCTGGCACATGGCACCAAGCGGTCCGCTTGATCCTGCAGTTATTTCGAAGTATGGCTATGAAGGCTCTCCCATGGCTTTCGATATTGCTGCATTGCAATTTTTATATGGCGCTAACCCCAGTTATCGAACGGGTAATGATGTATATACACTTCCTGTGGGGAATAAGGCTGGAACATTTTTTTCATGTCTCTGGGATGCAGGAGGCGTGGATACCATTCGTAACCCATCGGTTAAATCTTCAACCATTGATTTGCGTCCTGCGACGCTTCAGCATGCGGCGGGTGGCGGGGGTTATTTGTCTGTGGCTGAGGGAATCAGTGGAGGATTCACGATTGCCAATGGCGTCTTGATTGAGAATGCAATCGGTGGCGGCGGTGCCGATACGATCACCGGAAATTGGGTGGCCAATGTGTTAATCGGCAATGGCGGTAATGATGTGCTCAACGGAATGGGTGGAGCTGATAGAATCATAGGTGGAATCGGAAGGGATACACTGACGGGCGGCGGCGGTGCAGATGATTTTATTTATCAAGCGGTAAATCACAGCAACAGTCAAATCGACGTAATCACGGATTTCCTCCACGGAGTGGATGACATCGATGTGGCTGCGATTGACGCCAATGGAACCGCTGCGGGTAATGCTGCTTTCAATTTTCTTGGCAAGTCCGCTTTTACCGGCGCTGGTGCTGAAGTTCGATGGACTCAGAATGTTTCTGCCAACTCGACTAACCTGTTGTTTGATATTGACGGTAATCACGTTGCCGATATGACGATTCGCCTGACGGGCTTAATTACACTGGATGCGGGTGATTTGATTCTGTGACGCGTTGCTGTTGATGCAGCATTAAAATTTTTATCCATCCATCCATCCATCCATGCATGCATGCAACTCTGCAATTGGAAAGGCTGTCTGGATGGACTATCGGGGATTGCTGAATTCGAAAATTTGCTCAAAGAAGCAGCGGGTGGGTTGTTCCAGTCAGTAGTGATGAGTTACTATTCCGAATGGTTAGAGAGCAGTAGTGCTTGGGAAATGCCGATTAATTCGGTGAACGGGATAAAGCGTAAGGCCACGGAACGCAGCGATTCGCTGGTGCAGAGAAAAAGCCAGCGTTTTTTGGTAGATTGGCAAAGTTGAACATGAGCCTGATCTTCGTGTCTTAATTTGAACCGTCAATTGGTAAGAGTCACATTCAGTCCAGGTAGATATAAAATTTTTTGCCATCGGGCGATTCTCTTAAGTTCGAAAAAAAGTAAGCATTATAAATAACAAATCGTTAAGCGATGATCCTGAAAGAACTTTTATAGCAGATTTTCCTGAATATTTTTTCATCAGCATTCTAATTTCAGCATTAAGACTGGAATTAGACCCAGTCCGATAGATACTCGATCCCTTCGATAGCTGTCACATCAAATTTTAGCTGATACTTTTTTCAAGGCGGATTAATAGATCTCAGTTTGAGGCTGAGGCTTTTTATCACAGAAGAGGTTTTATTTATGACAACACAATCACACATCAATGAGATTCGCTCGCATACCTCACTTCGTGGGGTAGCAGCGCTAATTGTCGTTCTTGTCCATTTTCGGTCTTTTTTTCATTCATCGATATATCCTGATGAAACCTGGTTTCTGTACAAAGGCTATCTGTGGGTGGATTTCTTTTTCATTCTCAGCGGTTTCATACTGTCCTATATTTATGGTTTAGAACAGCCTGCCCGTAGGACACTTTCCGATATTACCCGCTACCTCATTGCGCGCTTTGCACGAATTTATCCTTTGCACCTCATCTCGTTGCTGGTGGTATTCCTGTTTTTTACGATGATTTCGCTGGTAAGCTGGAATAAAACGGGCGTCTTCTGTTGTTTGTTCGATGGATCGCTGCGCGATGTCGAATCGTTGATCGCTAACTTATTTCTGGTTCATGCCTGGGGAATGTTTGATTCGGTGACGTGGAACTTGCCATCCTGGTCGTTGAGTACCGAGTTTTTTTGCTACCTGATATTTGCAGCACTGCTGGCAATGGAAGGACCAGTACGTAAGCTCGCACTCCTTGGTTTGTCATGTATTGTATTGTTGTATTACGGATTTTCCCTTGCTACCAGCATTGATGTTGATGATAATTTCCGTCTTTCTATCGTTCGGGCTGCTTCTGCTTTTTCCATTGGTATTTTGCTGTTCCTAGGCCGGCACATAATTTCCGATCTGTCGTCTAAATGGCTTACATTTATGCAGATCTTGGCCATTGCCGCGCTTCTGTCGTCATTGCATTATGGTGTCGCTGATGTCGTCTCGATTGCTTTGATGGCTTTAATCGTATTGCTAACGTGGGAGGATCGAGGCTGGGTGTGTCACTGGCTTGGCGTCCGCTATCTACACGCCATAGGGGTATATTCATATTCCATTTATATGTGGCATTATCTGCTTAAATTCATTGCCCAGGAGGATTGGGAAGCCTATACTGGTCTAGCGCTGCAAAGCAGTGCGACTGGATCGATCATGTTTGTAATGTTTCTAACGTTCATGGTCATTCCGATCTCGATCTGGAGCTACCGCTCATTAGAAATGCCCGCACGGAAGTGGGTGAATCTCAAGTTGGCTCTCTGGTTAGATCCAAGACGTGCACGTATTGGCAGGACTTCCAACGCAGCCATGGCGACAAATTGAAGCATTTAGCGTTTGAGAAGATCAGATGTGAGTTAATCATCAATGGCTGGGTGTGCAGATGAGATCAGGTAAGAAAGTGCCGCCTAGGTGAAATTGATGAGCATATTGATTCGATGTCCATGCAATATGATTGTACACATTGACTCTACAGAAATTGCCTGGATGAATATTTGTCGGAGCTGTGCATCATCATTGCATCCTGAGGAGATTTACATGCGAAAAATTTTCCTGCTAACCCTGTTTCTCATTCTGATGTTGTCCGGTTGTGCCAAGAGTGGGGGAGGCGGCAACGAACCGCTGGTTCAATGCACTGATGTGGTCAGCCGCGGTCATTTGAATGTACTGTCGATCAATGTGTTGTTCAAGGAAACTGACACTCGGGATCAACGGCTGGAAGCTATCGCTGAATTTGCCGAAAAAACCCCGGTTGATATCATTTTGCTGCAGGAAGTGGCCGGTGGCGCGCTGGTTCAAACGGACAATAGCGCACAGGATTTGCAAAAAAAACTGCGGGCGCGCAATCGCGACTATGATCTCTACACGGCTTTTGAAATTGGGTTGCCAGGGGTGTTAGGCGTTGCCAACGCTATATTAAGTCGGTGCGAAATCGATTATCGCGTAACCAAACGGCTGCCGCATGCAACCGAATTGAATTTTCGCGGGCATGATATCAAATTACCCAGAAACGTGATGATGACGCGTATCAATGTTCCGAATTATAAATTGCTGAATATCTACAACACTCATCTTTGCTCGGCATGTACGATGGAAGAATTCAGTGCACAAATGGAGGAATTGTTACCTTTCATCGGTAAAGTCGAAGCATCTTTCCCTCCAGGCAACTTTGCAGTTCTGGGTGGAGATTTCAATATCGACCGTTTCCGTGTCGATCCCTTTCCAGAAAGACCTTTTTATGAAAGGATCATCAATGCCGGATTCATTGACGCCTACGCCCAGAATAAACCTTTGGATAGCTTATGCGCCAACCCGAAACAACCGGATGCGCATTGTACCGTGGAAGTCTCCACGTTGGATGCTGGTGGATCGGCTCGGCGCGTCGACTATCTTTTCATGAATCAACCGAAGACCATTCGCGAAAGCCGAGTCGTTTTCAATACTGTTGTCGATCCGAATCAGCCAAGCGTATCCGATCATGCCGGTGTGTTTGTTTCAATTGCATTGCCATAAAGAAGGCTTACAAATGGCATTCTGAGCGGGCAAAAGGGGGAGCCGTAAAGGCAAATAAAATTAAAGGTAAAGGAAAATGGGCACTATCTTTCATGCCTTTTAATCCTTGATCACGATTACCGCTTCTGCAATATTTGACCGTAACGAGGTGTTCAACTCCAACGCATTGAAGCCGACTTCATGATAAAGCGCATAGACTCGATACATTCCGGAGGTCAGGCTTGCGGGGAGAGTAAAATCGAGAATGGCATGGTTTTTTTCATTTGGGTTAATTGCACGCTTGAAAGGTTGCGGTACAGCGCTGAATTGCTCATTTGCCCCCTCGGCTAAGTAAAGTAGCTGTCCGTCAGGCATGCCAATGCCTACCCATAAATCATACGTAGTTGTGCGTGATGAAGAAGTTTCCAGAGCCGTAACCTGTAGAAGATCGCCCGGGCGGTAACTGGCAAGAATGCCGCTCAATGTTAATTCACTGTTGCGAATGACATCCTCGATGCGGTAAATCGCGCCGTTATAATCTGCAAGATAGAGTTCACCTTGTTCATCTTCTCCAAAACTACTGATCGCAAAACCAGTATTTTTCAATATAGTCGCTTCGAAACCGGAGGGTGATGGTCGAAGTCCTGCCAATCGTCCCGAAGCGAAATCAGCAAATAGATAATTGCCACGCATGCGCGGGAAAATCTCGCCGCGGTAGATATGGCCACCCGTGATTGAACGGTCGCCAGAGCTATGGTCATACTCCAGAATAGGTGGAGCCAGGCCGCTGGTATCACAAGCGGCTGGTTGAAAACAATGATTGCCTTCCAGAATGTTCCAGCCATAATTTTCTCCTCCGGGACTGGCTGCTGGTTGAAAATTAATTTCTTCGTACTGGTTTTGACCGACATCAGCGATATACAGATCACCGGTATCACGGTCAAATGAGAAACGCCAGGGATTGCGTAAACCACTGGCCCAAATTTCTGGACGCACGTTAGCGACGGTGGCAAAAGGATTGTTAGTGGGAACAGCGTAAGGAGAAATGCCCGATTCGACATCGATTCTCAGCAGTTTTCCCAACAAAGACGACAGGTTTTGACCGGATCCAAGCGGATCACCTCCGCCTCCACCGTCTCCCATTCCGATATAGAGCATTCCATCCGGTCCGAAAGCGATTTGACCCCCGTTATGGTTAGGAAACGGTTGATCTATAGTCAAAATAAGATTTTCGCTGGCAGGGTCTGCAATATTGGGGGAATCGCTCACAAAAAAGCGGGAAATTACGGTATTTCCTGTCGAATTGGTGTAGTTGACGTAAAAATAACCTTTGGTTGTAAAGCGGGGTGGAAAGGCGACACTAAGCAGACCACGTTCACCGCAACAATTGACTCGGTCACTGATATCCAGAAAAGGTGTCGGCTGAAGTCCGTCGTTATTGAAAATACGAATCCGCCCGGGTTGTTCAACGATGAAAAGCCGATCACGTCCGTCATTTGCATGAGTAATATGAGCCGGATTTTCCAGCCCACTGACAATTTGAACGACATTGATCTCGGGCCAGTTTGCAGCCCAACAGGAATATCCGATAACACATAACATGACAGTGACGATCATACGCGCCAAGTGTTTATTTCGCCGTTGAATCAATTGAATAGATTGAGAAGATCTGAAGGACGGTTGTGATGCGTCATGCTGCATTAAAGTCAGGTTTTGCATACTTATTCCTTATATATCGATGATTTAAGCCACGATGTTTTTGTTCTGTCGTCATTCTCCCAGCATTTCTTTTACGCGGTCTTCAGTTTAGAAAGAGTCTGCATGTTGGGAATTATGAGTTTTCGGGAAAAAAACATGATCCTGGTTTGTTCGAAATGATCATAAACCGTTTGATATGTCATGGATGAATAGCCTTGGTATAGAGTGCTGGTTTCTGCAGCATAGGCGTAAGAAGCAATCCAGAATTGTTCGATCTTGGTCTTGATCAGATGGGCGATATCATGCGCGATGATGGAAGAAGGCGGTTGGTGCTGATCGTAACGAAACCGGAATTCAGAAGCATCGCAGGGTGTATTCAAATACACCAGTGTCCTGGCAGGAAGGGAAGGTAGCGTGGTTTGAATGAAGCAAGGAACATCGAGCTGATACAGCCGGATCAGTGAACGATGCAGCGCAATCCACTCGATTCGGCGGATCAGATCATTCTTGTCAAAACGGGCATCGAACTTCCACTGTCCATTGCGGTTGTTATTCGCGGATTCCCAGAGTATTCCTGAGCGATTCACTCGATTCAGAAAAAAAATTGAAAAGCCCAGTTCAAGCGCACTATGATTGCCAGGAGAGTTTAAAATGGCTTGTTGCCGTTGCCACTCTTCAAACGTTATTTTGGCGTCACGAATTGTTTTGCATAACGCTTCGGGTTCATTGATGACGCTGTGCCAGAAGGCATAAGTCTGTGGGTTGGGTTCATTCAGATGAATTTTCGATACATAGCCGTGCGTGAGCAGATCGAGCGCTATTGCTGCGCTGCCAGCATGGGGTTCGACATATTCGCTTCCCAGCAGATCATTTTGTTCAAGAATCATTTTCATGAAACCTGTCATTCCGTCTCTTCCATCGGAGTAACGTAGAGGGGTAAAGAATTTCATAATGAACTCCATTTAGAAAATGATGCGCTACCTATTCGATACTTAGGGAAGCACTGACTAATTGACTGCGCCAGTGAATTGCTTCGCTGGGCGGCACTCACTCCCTCGCCTACCAGATTGATATGTTCGGTTGTTGCGTTCCGTGCGCCTCGCTCTTCATCACATTCGTTGAATTAATCAGTGCTTCCTTAGAGAAACTTTGAAAAGACCAGGAAGGCAAGCCCAGACTAAGCCAGACACGATAAAAACGCAGTTTACGATCGTGAATGAGTGTGCTGAGCCTGATATTACCGCGGTCTGTCAGTACAGTAGTTTTTCGAAACTTATCAGTAATGACACTGACTCTTTATTATACATTTTGGATAAAACCGGGAAACCCTATTTTTTGAAGCCTCTGATCAATGGAATGATCAGTTTATGCCATCATGGAAGAGAATCTAAATTTTGGGGTTCTGAAAGGTGATGGCTCGGACTGGATCACGAAGAGGGGTTGATAGAGTTGATGACTATTTCTCGTACTGCTTGGGTGCGGTATTCCACTCGGGAAGGGAAGCGTAATAGCTTGAAGCCGGCAGTTTTGCAGGCTTTTTCAACAAATCTGTTTCTGGCCCGCGCTTCTCGCTGGATATGATCCTTTTCGTCCAGTTCGATCACTGCGATGACGGTAAGGGTTCGTTTTTCACAAAGTATGTAGTCAAAATGTTTAGGTAATGTAGTGTAGATTGCTGCGTTGCAGCTCTGCAGGTGGAAGATTTCGTTGGGTGTGAGGACATCGGTGATGCGTACTTTTGCAAAAATTTCATATTCCTTCGATAGCGATTCTTTGAGCACTAGAAAGAAAGACTGTTCGGAACTGGATAATATTTCCTCCAAGGACTCGTACATGAACCGTGTCGTCTTTCTTCGAAATTTCAACGATGTCAGTGACTTGATAAAAATTGCAATAATATTCATGGTGAACGACGGCATAGCAAAATAAGATAAGTTATCGGCAAGCAGCGAAAAATTTTTACAGTCCTTTGATGGTGTCGTTGTCAACACGATCGAAGATGACCCTCATCGGGTAAAGAAGAGTCAAATTCATTTCGTAACAGCAACGGTAAATGTGGAAAGGGTAAATTTGCTTTGCTGAGGAGCCAGAAGAATCATTAAGGGGAGAGTGATTCTTCCGGCTTTTTGAAGAACATGCTTTGCTTGCACTCATCGTGCAAAGATCATTACGGTATTGCTTGGAAAGACTTGAGGACTATTTGAAAATTATTTACTTTCTTCGAGAAGTTGTTAGTCGATATACTGACTGATGTGATGAGGAGCGCCGTTTGGCCATTTGCTGAAGGGAAACGGATGCTCTTCACTGTTGAACGTCAAGAATTGAGTTATTTGATAAAGATAAGTGCTCAGATTCTGGCCAAACTTCAACATTTGCTCATTTGTGCCGCCAGTCAGAATGATGGTAATGAACTGGAAGAGAATAATGGCGAAGATGACGAATTTGGATACGCCATAAATGATGATAAAAAATAGCATGTATAGTGCACGTTGCCATGTTTCATTCCGTTGTAATCTTTCCTTGATTTCTTCTTTCATGTTTTCTGTCAGTATGAATGAACGGTAAAATGAGTGAATGTTGATTTGGTTGGATGGAATCGACAAAGGTTCACGTTTTTTCAACAAATATTTCTTGATTTTATAATAGAAGGAACGAGTGTGAGAGTAAGCGCATTGATTTTAATCATGTTAGGTTCATTCGGTGTACTGACTTCCTGTGCCCAAACGGGTCGTATTCCTACTGATGCACCGGAAGCCATCAAAAGAGCTTCCACACGCTGTGATCATGAGGCTCTGGCCAAGTATTATGAAGATGCCGCCAAGGAAATGAGAGCGAAGGTAAAGGAACACCGAAAAATTCTTAAATCGTATGAGTCTGTGACTACGGGCTCTGGCAATGAAACATCGATACTTCAAGCTCACTGCAGAAGTCTGATTGACGCCTATGAGCAGGCCGTTAAAGCCAATCTGGATATGGCAAATTTTCATCGATCAATTGGTGGAGAAATGAAATAAAAAAATTCATGCCTTGTAAATTTTCCTGATATCGCTGCATCAAACCCATGACTTATCGGGGTCTGTTAACACAATTCAATCGTTCAATCCCGTTGCGCTTGTAATACATGGCATGGTGTGTTTCACACAAGGTAACAAACGATTCGCCTTGGATGGAACAACCGCGATGCAACCCAGATCGAGTGCCAGTTGCCGAAACTGGCGAATCGCGGCTATGACAGTAATACGATGATTGAACAGGCAAGGAAACAAGAAGTCCGCCATTCCTCGAAAGAAAAGCCTTTCATAACATAGGGTTTTAGATAAAGAACGGTATAAATCGCAGCTTCTAGTCGAGAATGTTTTTCTGCACATTACGGGATGGCCCGCACCGCTACACAATATGCCAAAAACGACGCTTCTTTCCTTGCTGCTATTCAAATCCGAGCAACCTGCCGAGTCCCGTGACGCTTTGTTCCTCTCAAAAGTAAATTTTTCCTATAGCACCTGCAAAAAAATCACAGGTGAAATGACCTGGGATTTTCGACTTCCCACACTTGCCATGCTGAATGAATATAACACTTTGGCGAGTTCATATGAGATCGATTCCCTGCCGTTATTCGGGATGTTTGTCCTATAAAGCTACCTTAATATCCTGATTTTTAATGGGTGAAGATGGGATGTTTGACTTCTATCTTTCTTGCAGCTTTTCGAATAGAATCGCCCGAATCTAAAAATAAACGGTTGTTATCATCATGCAATCCATTGAAAATTCAGCTGTTCTGGAAAGCCTTGCGAATTCTCATCGACTGAGCGATCAAGCTGGCAAAAACAAACCACCATCTTTGAAAAATAACTGCGCCTTTATTGATCGATCTTCTCCTCCTACGCGACCTTCGTCCCCTGACATGCTTATGCGCCTTGTTCAGATGATATCGACGAACTCGGTGAGGAAGTTCTTGAACGATTTTTACATGCCTGCGATGGGAAAAATATGGGATCACTTCGATCCACGTGAAATTAATAATCTGAAGTCTGATTCTGACAAACTGAAGGGTAAAACCCAGTATCAAGGTAAATAGCGCTGTCTAGAATTGAGCACAATACGATTCAGGTAAATTATGGCCCGGGTTCCCAATTACGATTTGATAGCCATGAACAATCATCGTCACATACAGAGCAGCGACACGTTTTGGCTGTCTTGTTCGTTGGTCTCATCTTTGTTGGCAATCTTCACGGGTCGTAATTCGAGACCCCGGAAACAATGATCATTGAGTTCCATACCGCTCTCGATACTGCTTTACCGCCAGCAGATCCTGTGCAAGCTCGTGATGATTCTGTCTATACCCGACCTAATCATCCAGATTAATAATCGAAATCACTGACTGAGCGTGCATTTTCTTCACTTTATGCACTGACCGTGACAGGCAGGCTGCCGTCGTTTGGCATTCATTCGTTGCAATCAGATACTGGGTAAGCAATCACATCCTGAGCTGCGCTTGCGGTTGGAGAGAAATTACCAGGTATCATCAAGTTATAGTTTATAAGGGGAAATTTCATGGTTGATCGTGTTTTTAATTTTGTTGCCAATAATCCATTTGGTTTGAGCAATGTGGGTTCATATGCCAGTCCGGATTTGGTGGATATCGATGGTGACCGTGATCTGGATGTTTTTGTGGGTAACGTTGATGGCAATACATTATTTTTCCGGAATACGGGAAATGCCAGCAATCCCATTTTTGCCGCGCCGATAACTAATCCTTTTGGTTTAAGTGCGATAGGTTTCTGGGCATTTCCTGTGTTTGCCGACATCGACGGAGATGGCGATTCGGATGCTTTTGTCGGTGAAGGAGGCAGCACGCATTTTTTTAAAAATATCGGCACGGTCAATAATCCAGTCTTTGCGGCGCCGCAAAGTAATCCATTTGGCCTGACTGTCGGCGGCAATTCTGATTTTGTTGACATTGACGCCGATGGCGATCTGGATGCGTTTATCGGGGATGGTAGTGGCAATACGCTGTTTTTTAAAAATACTGGAACAGCGAGCAATCCTGTTTTTGCTGCCGCTATCACTAACCCGTTTGGTCTGACTTATGTAGGTAACTATGCCAATCCTACGTTTGTCGATATTGATGGCGATGGTGATCTGGATGTTTTTATCGGCTGGGGGCATTATTTTGGCGAAGGTGATATGCAATTTTTCAGGAATGTCGGCACCTCAAGCCAACCCGTGTTTCATTCCGCTGGTAAAAATCTCTTTGGATTAGGCGGTACAGGTGAATATTTCAATTCCACGTTCGGGGATATCGATAACGATGGCGATGCCGATGCTTTTGTAAGCGATATCAGCGGAAATACCGCATTTTTCCGGAATGCCGGGCCCGGCAGCAGTCCGTCTTTTACTAGCGGTGATTCGTTCGGCCTTAATGATGTCGGGTATTTTCCCGAGGCTACCTTTGCTGACATCGATGGGGACGGTGACTTGGATGGCTTCGTTGGCATGGGATTTTCGTATTTGGGAGAGACCGATGGCAATACCCTGTTCTATAGAAATACCGGCACCGCGACCAATCCCGCATTCGCAGCGCCTGTTACCAATCCGTTTGGATTGACCGATGTAGGCAACTTTGCAAGTCCAGCTTTCGTTGATATTGATAATGATGGCGACCGGGATGCTTTTGTGGGCAATGACAGTGGCGATACCCTGTTTTATAGAAATACAGGAACAACCTCCAATCCGGCATTTGCAGCGCCTTCCGTCAATCCATTTGGCCTGGCGGGCGTGGGTAGTTATGCAATGCCTACTTTCGTGGACATCGATAGCGACAACGATTTTGATGTTTTCGTCAAAAACATGTTTTTCAAGAATACTGGAACAGCAAGCAATCCGGTATTTGCTGCGCCGCAGGCCAATCCGTTTGGCTTGACCGGATCTCCGGATTTCATTGATGTTGACCGTGACGGCGATCTGGATGCCTTTGTGGGTGCTGGATCCAGCGGCTTTTTCAGGAATATCGGAACGCGCAGCAATCCAAATTTTATCCTGTCAAGCGTCGGTTCGTTTGGTCTTCCAGGAGGTGAGCAGCGCACGAGCTTTGATCAGGCGTTAGCAGATATCGATGGCGATGGTGATTTGGATGCATTTGTCATTAGAACAAATACTTATGGTGGTTTAGATTCTTCAACCAGCTTTTATATCAATAATGCTGCGCCAAATGTCGGTAACTTGACTGCTCCCGAGAATTACACAAAGAACACGCCGCTGAATCTGAAGGATATCGTCATTAGCGATCCAGACAGCGCCAATGTCACATCAACCTTGACCTTGTCGAATGCTGCAGCAGGGAGGTTGAGCACGGCCACATCGGGTGCGGTGACTTCCACATACAATGCCGCAACCGGGGTATGGAAAGCCAGCGGTGCCCTGGCAAATGTCAATTTACTTTTGGCGGGTGTAACGTTCACTCCGGCAACCAATTTTGCCGGTGCGTTCACGATCAATACCAGTATTACCGATAATGTGGCCTCGGCACTCACTGCTAGCAAAGATTTCACGGTGATGCTGGTGAGTACTCCCGGCAATACGATCCTGACCGGCACATCGTCCGGGAATAATACACTGACCTACGCATCGGCTACCGGGGCGGTTACCGTTTCACTGAATATTACGACTCAGCAGAACACCGGTGGCGCTGGGCTGGATACCATCACTGCAGTTGAAAATCTCATCGGTAGTCCATTCGCAGATAATCTGACCGGCAATACCACGTATAACATTCTGGACGGAAGGGGCGGAAACGATATTCTCCGTGGATGGTCTGGCGCGGATACACTGATAGGTGGCCTGGGCAATGACACGTTGTACGTGGAGAATTCGCGCGATGTAGTGATTGAAAAGCTTAATGAAGGTAGCGATACCGTCAGCAGCAGCATAACCTACACTTTACCGGCTAACGTTGAAAAGCTGATCCTTACCGGCACGGCCGCGATCGACGGCACCGGGAATGCATTGGCAAACGTGATGACCGGGAATTCCGCTGCTAATCGATTGAATGGCGGAGCCGGCAATGACACGCTGGATGGTGGGTTTGGGGTCAACCGTCTTACGGGCGGTGCTGGCAACGATATTTTCAAGTTCACCAGCCTGGGACCGGTGGATGCAATCACTGACTATAACGTCGCCAATGACACGGTGCAGCTGGAGAACAGCATATTCACTGTATTGAACGTGACAGGCACGCTTCCCGCCGGGCAATTCAGAATCGGCACGCAAGCGGTTGATGCCAACGATCATATTATTTACAACAGTGTAACCGGCGCGTTGATCTATGATGCGAATGGCAATGGCGCGGGCGGTGCAACGCAGATTGCTACGATAGGCACAGGCTTGTCGATGACCAATGCGGATATTGTGGTGATTTAAGGAAAAGTTGATTGATTCGCTGCACAAGTGAACCGTTTCGTTGAGCGGTAATCGCTCCCTTGCTTATCATGTCGATAGGACTTGGTTGCCGTGTTCCGTGTGCCTATGCTTCATCTCGTTAACCGAATTGATCAGCATTTCCTATGATTTGATTGATATCGCATTCTGCAATGCCATTGAATAAAACCGGCAAAGGTAATCAATGATGACCTTTGTCGGTTATCGATGGGTGAAGCGCTGTTGATAAGGTTCATTCCTCTAAAAAACGCTTCAGTGGATTGCCGCCGTCGCGACCAACGGCTGGAAGGTCGATGATCCGGTCGGCTGCGTTGCCTGCTGATCCTGTTTTTACATGAGTTTCATCGCCGGGATGGCCGTCTCGCAGGAAAATCTGCGGATGGTCGAAAGTCGCCTGAAGGTTGATGGTGCGTGGGTCAATTCCGCGTCCTCATGGCAATTGATAATAGCGCCTTCGTGACTGACTGTGGAACAGATTGACGCTGCGAATGGCAGCGCTGTCGCCATCCATTGAACGGTCATTCGGCGTGTCATCAGAAACCAGGATCATCTTATACAACTATGTGGCTAGTCCGAAAAACAGTGAAAAATTGTATTCCGCCTTGCTGAATTCAATGTCAGCTTGACGAAGTTGACGAGATTTATGATCACCTGAGTATCACCATTCTTCAGCGCGCAAATCAGCCGTGAAGACTACCGCCATCCCGGCTGAAACGCGGAACGGATCAATTCTGCATAGCTCGCCAACAAGCCGAAATGCAGCCATGGGCTGTGATTTCCGAGGACATTATTTATTCTGTCTACTCAAGCATAAAGATTAGTTGAGGAACGAAGAACGTGAAACGAGGAATTCAGCATTGTGCGCCTATCCTCGCAACTTCTGCACTCGATGGACATCGGGTCAAAAGCAGACGAAATATTATATGTGGAAAGAAAGTCTATCAATGTGGCATATTGTCGCGGCCGCTGTGCGTTTCCGAGCTGCAAGATCGAGGATTCACTGTCGTGAAACGTTAAGGCAAGTATGCGACGCGACTCATCGCCTTTATATTCGTGCTACCAAATCCGTGCTGATCCGTTGTGCAGAAAATAAAGATACAAGTGCGATTAGTAGTAATTGCTGACAAGACTTGCAAGGAAAACCACAGAATGATCGATTGCATATACCCGCCAAAATAATGACAAAGCAAAGGACGTTAACAAAACCTTAACGTAGTGATGATGAAAACTTTACAACAATTAAGTTATAAATAAACTGTCAAGGCGGCACTGATTATTCAGTGACGCGATGTTAAGTCCAAGATGCCTTGATGATTCGACTTTACGTTATTTACGCATTCATTTTATTTTAAGGACATCTTTTATGAAATCGCAAACTGGAGAAAAATGGCTATCAGCGGAGCAACCGGGTTCGACGGTGGCGATGACAGGTTCTGCTGCTTTCCAATCGCAATACTTCATGCGTGACACCGCGGCGGGGTTGATTACCGGTGCGATGGCCATTCCGCTGACGATCGGTATCGCGATCATGTCCGATTATCCGATCAAAGTGGGATTGGCAACCGTCGCGTTTGCTTCTTTCATCGGCTGGATAAACGCTTGGTTCAGACCGGGCAATTTTATCGGTTCGCCGGGTATAGCCGCCGGCTTGGCGCCAGTGCTCGCGATGGGTAGCGCGACCTTTGGCTGGGAAAATATGGCGTTTTGTATCTTTTTGACGGCCATCATGCAGGCCATCATCTGGAAATTCAACTGGCAGCGATATTTACTGGTTGCGGTGCCGGCGTATCTGGTTGAAGGTTTGCTGGCTGGCGTGGGGTTGAAAATATTGCTGAAGTTCTCGGAATTCACCTATGAAATATCCGATACCGCAATGACCGAGGAATTCTGGAACACGGCGCGTCTTCAGATGATCGCAATCTCCGCCGCCGGTCTGGCGTTATTCTTGATGTTATTCTCGAAATTCAAAAATACTCAGCCCGCCATTCCCTATTTAATGCTCATTATCGGCGGCGTCGTTTTCGCTCAGTTTGTCGAGGTGCCGATGATTGCCGTGGAGGACGTTGCGCTCCACTTGAAATTACCGTTGCCGCAGGCGGATGTGTCGCTGCTCATGCTCGCTTTCATGGTGCTGTTTTGCGCGATGCTGGCGATCGTCGATGTCATCGAGCAAGTCATGAGCAACGCAGCGATTGAGAAGATCGATCCCTTGCAGCGCAAGACCAATAGCAACAATAGCCTGCTTGCCATCTGGATCGCCAATCTGGGATCCAGCTTCTTTCATGGCATGACCAATCTGGATGGCCTCGCTAAGAGCACGACAAATAAACTCGCTGGTGCCATGACCAAATTTTCGGTGCTGGTCATCGGATCGGTGGTGTGCTTTTTCACTTTCAATACGCATTATCTGAACTATTTGCCCAAGTTTTCGCTGGCAGTAATCATGATGTTTACCGGTTATAAAATGATCGCTGGCTTGGTGCATGTCACCCATCACGGTTCTTATGCGTTGACGTTGGCTTTGTTGACGGCGGGATTGGTTTATAAAGTCGGTATTTTCGAAGGGTTGCTGATCGCGATGGCATTGCACGGCATCATTCATTTCATGGTATATACCCAGCGTGAGAAGCTGTCCCGTCAAACGGTCGTTAAACGCTACTTCGATCATCTGAAAAAAGATAGCAGTAGCCATTTGCAGTAATATTGCGCTGGTCTTCAGCGGATAAATCGATGAATAAGCAGTATCGCTTCATCTGCTGAAGGCTGACTTGAAATTCCCGTGGGGCGTATCATTATTTTTTTGTTGTGTCAATTTACCTTGGATCGATGTCATGAAAGTGCTGGTCATAGAGGATAATCAAGATATTGCAGCCAGCATTCGCGATTATCTGGAAACGTTACATTACGCCGTCGATGTCGCCAGAGATGGCATGACGGGGCTGAATCTGGCCATTTCCTATGCGTATTCGGTCATTATCCTCGACCTCGGATTGCCGGACATTGATGGGATCGACATATGCCATCGGCTTCGCCATGACGCACATCAGCCAGTGCCTGTTCTAATGTTGACCGCCAGAGATTCGCTTGAAAGTAAACTGGAAGGTTTTGAATCAGGTGCAGATGACTATCTGGTCAAGCCTTTTTCATTGAAAGAACTGGCAGCGCGCATTAAAGTATTGTCGGAACGGATCGGGCGCAGGCCAGAGCCGCGTCTGCAAATCGCCGACCTGACGCTGGACGTGACTACCCACGAGGTTTGCCGTGCCGGCAAGCGCATGGATCTCAGTCCCTCCTTGTTCCGTATACTCATGTACTTGATGCGCAACCCTCATCGCGTTATTGCCAAGGAGGAACTCGAACATGCCGTTTGGCAAAACCATCCGCCCGGCAGCGATGCGTTGAGGACCCATCTGTTCAATCTCCGCCAACTCGTCGACCGGCCGTTTGATCAGCCGCTTTTGCATACTGTCCGTGGTTTTGGCGTCATGATTTCGGATCGGAATGCAGAAGACTAAGCGGCTAAGCCGCAGCATCATCCTGTCGTTTTTGATGCTCGGTGCCCTGATCACATTATTGCTTTGCTTGAGTCTGATATTAGCGTTAAAAACCATCGAGACCAATATCCTGGATGAAATATTGCACGCCGAGCTTAAGCAGTTCCAGCAACAAACCAGCGATGGGCAGAAATTCGGTTCCTCGCAGTCGCGTTCAACCATCGTCATATACTCGGCTTTGTCGAGCGAGACCAGCGATCTGCCGGAGTATTTGCGCGACTTGCCGGGCGGTATCCACGATGTTACGAACCATGGCCGGGATTATCGCGTGCTGGTCGAGGATGTCGGCGGCATCCGTTATACCGTCAAATTTGACGACACCAGCGTTCATACTCGGGAACGCGAATTTATCCGGCTAGTTGCCTTGTGCGCGTTCATCACCTTGCTCATCGCGCTGATTTTCGGATGGCGAATGGCTCATTATGTGATCAGCCCGATCCGGCGGCTGGCCTATCAGGTCATGGCATTCAAGAATCAACCGGGGGAATATCTTGATTTATCGGAATTTGGCAATGATGAGATTGGTGTGCTGGCGCGCAAGTTGCAGCACTATCACCACCAACTCCAGCAATTGCTGATCCGCGAGAAAGAGTTCGCCAGCAACGTCAGTCACGAGCTACGGACACCGGTGACCAGCATCAGCATGGCGGCGGAGGTGCTGGCGACAAAGAAGGATTTGTCCACAGTGGAACAGGAGCGGCTTCAGCGAATCCAACGGGCGGCCGGTGAGATGTCCGAACTGATCGAGACCTTCCTGATATTGGCACAGATCAATAACGATTCTCTGGAGGTCACCCGCTACGAAATGGCGCCGCTCGTCCGCAAAGTGATCGACCAGCAGCGGGTGTGGTTGGGCGATAAGCCAGTCGATGTCATTGTCGACGAACAGGAACCGTTATTGGTTTCTGCTCCTTCGGGCATATTGAACGTCTTAGTGGCCAATTTAGTGCGCAACGCCTTCCGCTATACCGAACGAGGAACCGTCCTGGTGACCTTGTCATCGGGTCAATTAGCAGTGACAGATACCGGAGTGGGCATCGACCCTGAAATAAAGGCACAGCTATTCAAAGGATCTTCGGCCAGCTTCTCCAACCATTCCGATCGGGTCAGGCTGGGACTGTCGATCGTTCAGCGCATCTGCGAGCGTTACGGTTGGACGATTTCATTTGAGAGCGCAAAAGGTCGCGGGAGCCAGTTTACGGTAAGATTCGGGCCTCATACGACCGACGTCAATCAATCGCTGCGACGCTGATATTCGCCGGGCGATAGCGTCAAACGTCGTTCAGTCGCACCGGGCAGAAATGGCGTGGGTTTGCCGTTGACCCAACTGGCGTGGCCGCTGCCGTAATATCGTGACAGCGGATGCCCACTCTGTCCTCCGGGCATATCCATATAACTCCGTTCCTCCTGGCCGGGAATGACCGCCGAGCGCTGCGATGCGCCGAAACTGGGCGATTGCACCCGCGGCATATTATGATCGCCCGGCAGCGGATCTTTCGGCATATCGAGCCAGCGAGCCATCCAACTGGGCAGCTTGGGGCTGAGCGGATGGCGGATCTGGGCGGCATTCGCCTCTCCCCATGTTTGCTGCGTGATGCCGCCATGCTGCGCCAGTTGTTCGGCTGTGCTCTTAGCGCACTGGCGCAGCAATTCTTCCCAAGTAGTGAATGTTGACGGCAATAGGTGCTGAGGCTGGTGTTCGATCAACTGCCAAACGATCCATTCCGCCTGACTGAGCCTGGGCATCTCAAAACTGGCGTCGTGCTGCCGGATCTGAGCCGCAAATCCGTTCAGTACGATTTTCATCACGTTGCGCCGGAAAGTGTGAACGACCCGGTATGCCACCGAATCGGCGGCGGCATGTCGATTCCAATCTTGCAATGCGTTTTCCAGCGCGCTGACCCAGGGGGCATCATTGCGGACTGACGTCAGCGTGGTTGCCAAGCGTTGTTGCCAGCGCTCGGCTAATAGTGCGCGGTCATCCAGTTGGATGGCGCGCATGTCGGTCGCCTCGAAGCGCTCGCGTGCGAAGAGCTGGTCGCGGATTTGGGTGGCGCGCGCGCCGAGATCGTAGCCGCCATTGCCGAGAACGGTGAGTGCTGTGCCCGATACCGTACGCGAATTCGCTGACCACAACCGCTGTGTTTCGGGATTCAAGATGAGCGGATAACGTTCGGATGGCAACCAACCCTCCCAGCCGGTATTGGGAACTGTCCAATCGGCGGGAATTTGAGGATTGTACCCGCTGGAACGCGCTGGTATCCTGCCCGCCAGGGTCCAGCCGATATTGCCGGAACGGTCGCCCACGATGAAATTTTGTACCGGAATGCCTGTTTGCTGTGCAATACGCACGGCATCATGAACTGTTCGCGTGTGCTCGAGTTCAATCAATTTCAGATTGACCGCTTCGGGAAGCAGGGCTGTCCACGACAATGCCAGCGGCGTACCATCATGATCCTGATGTAGGATCGGCCCCCATTCGGTATCGGAAACGATCAGCGTCTCATCCGCAGCATTGCGGATACGGATGATTTCTTCATGAAAATTAACTGACTGCCATTCCTTGAGGCCTTGATAGCGATTGGGATCCTGCGGATCGATCGTGATCCGCACCCAATCTGCAAAATCGCCATGACTGTTGGTGAAGCTCCAGGTGATAATACGGTTCGAGCCGATGACGATGGAAGGAACCCCCGGCAGGCTGAGGCCAGTAATATCATGCCGCTGATCCGTCGATGTTGGGTCAGGATAGATGAGGCGTGTCCGGAACCACAGATTGGGCACTCGCAGCGTCAGATGCATATCATTGGCGATGAGCGCAGAACCGCCGGTGAGCGCACCGGAAACTGCAAAACTGTTGCTGCCGGGCATTTGCTCGCTAGCCAGCGGATCGTCCAGCTTCACCTGCTTGTCCAGGTTCTGCAGATTGATGGCAATTTCCGGCGGCAGATGAGGCAACGCCAGCGGCTCATCAATGAGCGGCGCATCCCAGTCCCCTGCGGGAGTAGTGAGAAATTTGAACACCGACTCATGCAGTGCTGCATGCATGCTCGACAATTGCAATTCGCGCGTGAAGTTTTCTTCATTCAGCGTAAAGAACATCGCGTAAATGACCAGAATGCTATCTTCATTGCGCCACTCCGCAGGTTGGGTCTGAGTGAGTAAATATGGGAACGGACGCACAGCCAGGGCCTGCAGCCCTTGGTTGACGCCTAGCCGGTAGGCATCCAGTAATTGTCTTTCGTCATCCGTGAGCTGTTGCAGCACCGTGGCTGCCCGTGCGCGCATGCGGAATTTGCGGGTCTTCCGGTCATGCTGGATGGCGCCTTCACCGAACAGCTCGGCCAATTCACCCGCGGATTGGCGGCGCATCAGATCCATTTCAAAAAAACGCTCCTGGGCATGAATGAAGCCCATCGACGTTGCCAGATCCAGCCGATTCTGCCCCGTGAGGGTGGCGCTTCCGAGTGAATCCCTTTCAACCGATACCGAATGAGACAATCCAGCGATAGTCAGATCACCCTCATAGCGCGGCAGGCTGCCACGCAGGAGCAATCCCGCGATCAGGAACAATAAGCAGGTGATAACCATGGCTGTTAATAGCGTGCGGCTGAGGATGCGTATCGTAGACTGCATGTATTAGCTCTGCGATAGGTGATGAATCATTTTGGAGACAGTCGTCCTGTGAAGTTGTGGGAATGAATGTTCCGAATTATTTCATATTTTGTGAAGAAAACGGTGTGATATAGGGGCAGCGATGCCATAGCCAATGAATAAGGCCCTGATTCCTTCTTTTTTCTCAAAATGAGATTGTGACAGTTGCCGTGATAATTCAACCGTAAGAATTTGGAGCATGTCATGTCTGAAGAAAGTGATTTAGAACGTACAGAACCGGCGACGCCCCGGCGCATCGAGAAAGCGCGGGAAGAGGGGCAAGTTGCGCGTTCCCAGGAGCTGACCACTTTTTCGTTATTGATGGTGGCGGCAGCAGGTATCGCTTTCATTGGGGCCAACGTGGTGGATAAATTACTGAATATCATGAAGGCCGGCATGCAATTGGAACGCGAACTGGCATTTCAGCCTGACCTGATGTTGAACCGGTTTTACGAGTTGTCGATCGAGGGATTGATCGCCATTGCACCCTTGCTGTTGCCCCTGGCCGTGGTGGCTTTTTTCGCACCGATGATGCTCAGTGGCTGGATGATGAGCACCAAGGCGCTGATGCCTAGGTTTGACCGCATCAATCCTGTCAATGGCTTTGGCAGGATTTTTTCCGTTCACAGTTTAGTCGAGTTGGTGAAGGCGCTTGCCAAAACGGCAGTCATCGGCGGTGTTGCGACCTTGATCATCTGGCAGAAAAAGGAAGAGGTGATGGCGTTAATGACGGTTCCGGTGGATGCCGGAATCAGTCGCACAGGAGATTATCTGGCGACCAGTTTCTTGCTGATCATCGGTGCGATGGTGCTGGTCGTGGCGATCGATGTGCCTTTTCAAATTTGGCAGCATGCCAAGCAATTGCGCATGACCAAAGAAGAAATTCGCAAAGAGCATAAAGAAGACGAAGGTGATCCATACGTCAAGGCCAAAATTCGCGGATTGCAGCGTGAAGCGGCGCGGCGCCGCATGATGGCGGAAATTCCGAAGGCGGATGTCATCGTGACCAACCCGACCCATTATGCCGTGGCGTTGAAATATAAAAGCGACAGCATGCGCGCGCCCACCGTGGTCGCAAAAGGTGTGCATTTACTGGCAGCTCGTATTCGTGAACTGGGTGAGGAACATCGCGTGCCGATTCTGGAAGCGCCCCCGCTGGCCCGGGCGCTGTATTTTCATACCGAACTGGAGAGTGAAATACCCGAGAAGTTGTATGCCGCAGTCGCGGAAGTGCTGGCGTATGTGTTTCAGTTGCGGCGTTATAACGAATATGGCGGCGCCGTACCGAATCCGCCGGTTGATCTGCAGGTTCCTGAAGGATTGGATCAACCCAAGCATGCAACGGAAAGTGTGTGAACCTAATCAATGAATCTTTCAATATCGGTGACTCACTAACATGAATAACGCGCTTACATTATCGTCCTTGACGGGTGGGACCAATCTCAAGGCATTCGCCGGCCCGCTCCTGATCATCATGATTCTGGCGATGATGATATTACCATTGCCACCGTTCATTCTGGATCTGTTCTTTACGTTCAATATTGCCGTGTCGATCATCGTGCTGATGGTCAGCTTGTATACCCGCCATGCCCTTGAATTCGCAGTTTTTCCAACCATATTGCTGATCACTACGTTATTGCGGTTGTCGCTGAATATTGCCTCTACCCGTGTAGTTCTGATGGAAGGGCATACCGGCCCGGATGCCGCCGGTAAGGTCATCGAAGCCTTCGGGCATTTTCTGGTTGGCGGTAATTATGCCGTTGGACTGGTGGTCTTCATTATTCTGGTCGTGATCAATTTTGTCGTGATCACCAAGGGTGCCGGCCGCATAGCCGAGGTCAGCGCCCGGTTTACGCTGGATGCGATGCCGGGCAAGCAGATGGCGATCGATGCGGATTTGAATGCCGGCCTGATTGGCGAGGAAGATGCGCGCAAACGCAGAGCGGTTATTTCTCAGGAAGCTGATTTTTATGGCTCGATGGATGGCGCGAGCAAGTTTGTCCGCGGCGATGCTGTTGCAGGTATTCTGATCATGCTCATTACCATCGTGGGCGGATTGGTGGTTGGTGTTCTGCAGCATGATATGGAATTGAGCGCAGCCGCCAAGAATTATACCTTGCTGACGATAGGCGACGGCCTGGTAGGTCAGATTCCCGCATTGATTATTTCGACAGCTGCAGGCCTGGTGGTCAGCCGGGTTAGCACCGATGAGGATATTGGCGAGCAAGTGCTCAGCCAGCTATTCAATCAGCCGCAAGTATTGATCATTTCGGCCAGTATCATGGGTGTCATGGGATTGATTCCGGGAATGCCCAATTTTGTATTCTTGCTGATTGCTTCTCTGCTGGGAGGAATTGCCTATTACCGGCTGCAACATGGGAAGGCACAAGCAACTGCACCCGTGGTTCAAGAAATTCCTGCCATCGAGAAAGCCGAGGCCAGTTGGGAAGATGTTACACCAATCGATACTTTGGGACTTGAAGTCGGATACCGCTTGATTCCATTGGTCGATAAAGCCCAGCAGGGTGATTTGCTGAAACGCATCAATGGTATACGCAGGAAGTTCGCACAAGAGATCGGCTTTCTGCCGCCTGTGGTGCACATCCGCGATAATCTCGAACTGCGTCCAAACGCCTATCGCATCACTTTAAAAGGCTCCGTGATCGGTCAAGGTGAGTCTTATTCGGGTATGTACCTGGCGATCAACCCAGGACGCGTAACCGTGCAGTTACCTGGCACCGTGACCAGCGATCCTGCGTTTGGCTTACCGGCGGTTTGGATCGAAGCATCGTTGCGTGAACAAGCTCAGGCACATGGATATACCGTGGTCGACGCCAGCACCGTGGTCACGACCCACATCAACCACTTGATCCATTCCAGCGCGGCCGAATTATTGGGCAGACAGGAATTGCAAAAACTGCTCGATCATCTGAGTACGCAAGCGCCAAAATTGATTGAAGATCTGGTGCCGAAATTATTACCGCTGTCGACCTTACAGAAAGTCTTGCAGAATTTGCTTGAAGAGAGTGTGCATATCCGCGATATGCGAACCATTATTGACGTATTGACCGAACATGCCCCCCATACACAGGATGCCGCCGAACTGACCGCTGTCGTCAGAAATGCATTGGGTCGCGCCATCATCGAACAATATTTCCCGGCTGGAACAGAGCTGCAAGTCATGAGCCTCCATCCCGAGCTGGAAAACATCCTGGTGCAAGTGATGCAGAGCGGTGGCGCGCACGGTGGTGTTGGCATTGAACCCGGCCTGGCTGATACCCTGCTGAAAGAAGCCCGTACTGCAACGCAGCAGCAGGAAAAACTGGGCTTGCCGATTGTGCTGCTGGCGCCAAGCGCCATCCGATCCTTGCTGGCGAAATTCCTGCGCCGCGCAATACCGCAACTCAGCGTCCTTTCTCATTCAGAAATTCCTGGTACAAAAAAAATCAAAATCACTTCCGTGATTGGAGGTAACAAATGAAAGTAAAACGATACATAGCATCCACATCAAAAGAAGCATTGCGGCAAGTCAAGGAAGAGCTTGGCGATGACGCAGTAATACTTTCCAATCGGAAAACCAAGAATGGTGTCGAAATCATGGCATTGGCTGATGCAGAAATGTCCGGTCTGGTTGAAACGCCCACTGTCATGCAGCAGGGAGTTCAAATGGCCAGAAGCGAAAAACAAGCTGCGTTTCCAGTCCATCCGAACATTCCCGTCGTGGCGCCAGAGTTGATCGAGCCACCCAAGCCTATGCCGGAGCTATCGCTCTCGTTGATGCACGATATCATCGCTGAAATCCATGCAATGAAAGCCACGCTGGAAGATCAACTAGCGACGGTGGCCTGGGGAAATTACACGCAACGCAAGCCTGAAAAGATGAAGATCCTGCGAACCATGCTGGATGTGGGTTTCAGTCCACAATTGTCGCGCCGGCTAGTGGAAAAACTGAATGCTAATTTTGATTATGAGCAAAGCCTGAAGCAAGCGATGGCTGCGCTGGTTTCCAATTTGCATACCGGAGCAAGTGATGAAATGGTTGAGAAAGGGGGAATCTATGCGTTGATAGGCCCCACCGGCGTCGGTAAAACCACGACCACCGCCAAGCTCGCAGCGCGGTGTGTGATACGCCACGGTGCCGACAAAGTGGCGCTGCTGACCACCGATAGTTATCGAATTGGCGGTCACGAACAACTGAAAATTTATGGTCAATTGTTGGGTATTCCGGTTCGGAATATCAAGGATACCGATGACTTGCAACTGACATTGTATGAACTCAGGAACAAGCATATGGTGTTGATTGATACCATAGGTATGAGCCAGCGCGATCAAATGGTTGCGGAGCAATCCGCCATGCTGAGTAATTGCGGTGCTGATATCAAGCGCATGCTCATCCTGAGCGCAGCATCGAATGGACGGACGCTGGATGAGGTGATTTCCGCTTATCAGAATGATGGCATTTTTGGCTGCATCATTACCAAGATCGATGAAGCGGCAAGTTTGGGGGTCGGGCTTGATGCCGTGATCCGGCGCAAGCTGAGATTGCATTATGTGACGAACGGCCAAAAAGTTCCGGAAGATATTCATGCGGCCAATGCGCGCTATCTATTGCACCGGATTTTCAAATCCACTCCTGGAGATTCCGCCTTCACTCTGCAAGATGCTGAATTTGCTCTGATCATGGCTGGCAAACAGGATGATGAAACTGCGCGCTCCACTGAGAAGTCATTCGCGGGATTCCACCATGACTAAGATGAGCGATCGTGATCAAGCGGCCGGTCTGAGAAGCTTGATGATTAATCAGGCTCGACAGGCGGCGCGGGTTTTTACTATAGCGGGTGGAAAAGCCCGGGTCGGTAAAACCAGCGTGGTGATCAATCTGGCAACAGCCTTGGCGAGGGATGGACAGCGCGTGTTATTGGTCGATGAAAACCCTTGTCATAACAATATCTGCTCGAATCTGGGCCTGCAAGCGCGCTTCGATCTGCTGCACGTCATCAATCGCGACAAAACATTGGATCAGGTCATGCTGCAGGGGCCGGACAATATTGCGATAGTCTCTGCAATGCGCGGCATTCAAATACTCAACAAGCTCAATTCTGATGAGCAGGACTGGTTGATCAAAAGCTTTGCTGAATTCACCCGGAATATTGATGTGGTGCTGATCGATACGGCAATGACCGGTAATACCCATGTTTTACCGTTAAGCCTGGCCTCCGAACAGGTGATGATCGTCATTTCAGGTTCAGCGGGATCGCTGACAGGGGCTTATGCGCTTATCAAGATCATGAGTCAGGAATATGCCAAGACGCATTTTCTCATTCTTGTGAACAAGGTGGATTCCGAATCCGAAGCGCTCGCCATTTATCACAATTTATTCATGGTTGCTAATCAATATCTGGCCGTTACGCTAGAGTTCATGGGCTATGTATACAGTGATGAGAAATTGCGCAGCGCTACGCAACTGCGCCGGTCAGTGATGGAAGCATTTCCCGTTTCTTTGGCTTCGATTTGTTTCAGGCAATTGGCAGAACGGGTTTCCCGTTCTTCATGTCCGGATAAATCTTCCGGAGGAATCGAGAATTTTATGCAGCGGTTGATTCGAATGAGTCATTTGAGTATGGAAAATTTTACGGTGTGAGCGATTATGTATACAGCGACTGGAACCAAAGCAGTTGACAAAGAACAATTCGTGGCCGAGTTTACGCCGCTCGTCAAACGCATTGCCTATCATATGATGACGCGCTTGCCTGCAAGTGTGCAAGTCGATGATTTGATTCAGGCGGGCATGATGGGATTGCTGGACGCCATCAACCGTTATGAAGGTTCTTATGGGCGACAGTTCGAAAGCTATGCCGCCCAGCGCATTCGCGGTTCCATCCTGGATGAATTGCGCGAAGCGGATTGGCTGCCGCGCAGCTTGCGGAAAAAAATGCGTCGTATCGAAGCTGCGGTGAGCGTATTGGAGCAAAGGCATGGTTGTGCGCCCAGTGAACAGGATCTGGCGAAGGAGCTGGAGATGTCGCTGGACGAGTATCATGACACCTTGCAAAATGCCCGCGGTGCGCAACTGATCTATTACGAAGATTTTCAGCAGGACGATGAAGAGCCTTTCCTGGACCGGCTGGTAGTGGATTCGAGCGGTGATCCGTTGAATGAGCTATTGGATGAGAATTTCAGGAATCAACTAATTGCTGCAATTGATAATCTACCCCCGCGGGAAAAGCAGGTCATGGGGATGCATTATGAGCAGGAAATGAATCTGAGGGAAATCGGTGAAGTGATGGGTGTCAGCGAATCCCGTGTCTGCCAATTGCACACGCAAGCGATCGCGCGCCTTCGCAGCCGTTTGAGAAATACCTGAGTTGGTATGGCTATTCAATGGATTGAGTATTTCTGATGAATAAAAACTCAAAGATGGATATCAACAGCGCTGTGGGCATCCTGCTGGCTTTCGCTGCCATCATAGGCGGGCAAATTTTGGAGGGTGGGCACTTCAGTTCGCTCGTTCAGGCGGCAGCGTTCCTCATCGTGATGGGCGGGACGATTGGAGCGGTGTTATTGCAAAGCCCGGTAAGCATATTTATCAACGGAGTCAAAATGAGCGCCTGGGTATTTTTTCCGCCCGTGAATTCGTCACAAATTTTGATCAAGCAAGTCATTAATTGGGCTCAGATCGCCCGAAAAGAAGGGCTGCTCGCACTTGAATCCCAGGTAACCGCTTTGAAAGATCCTTTTGCAAAGAAGGGATTGCAATTGCTGGCGGATGGAAGTACGGCGGAAAAGTTGCGAGAGGCGTTAGAAATTGATATTTCCGCGCTGGAGGCGCATCAACGTCAATCGGCTCGAATCTGGGAAGCGGCAGGAGGATATGCGCCGACCATTGGCATTCTGGGTGCAGTACTGGGTTTGATTCATGTTATGGAAAACTTGAGTGATCCGAATCTTCTTGGCAGTGGCATCGCAGTTGCGTTTGTCGCTACGATTTATGGCGTTGGATTTGCAAATTTGGTGTGCTTGCCCATCGCCAATAAGCTCAAGAGCATTATCAGCGAGCAAGTCGTGATGCAGGAAGCTTTGATTGATGGTTTAGTTTCGATTGCAAACGGGGAAAATCCACGATTTATCGAAAACCGGCTGAAAGGATATTTCGCCGGTAGTGTGATGTGAGTAAGTAATATCAATAAAAAGCAGCTTGAAAATTCTGATGAGCCGGAAAAAAGCCCCCAAGCATGAAGAGCAAACGGAGAGTCATGAGCGCTGGCTCGTTTCTTATGCTGACTTTATTACGTTATTATTCGCGTTTTTCGTGGTCATGTATGCGATATCTTCAGTGAATGAAGGGAAATATCGCGTTCTCAGTCATTCGCTGGTCAGCGCCTTCAAGAGTAGCAGTGGGGCTTCGCATCTAAACTCTTCTTCGTCGTCTGAATTCTCACCCGTGCAATTAACGGATTCCACGCTGGCGGATTCGATCAAACCCATCGATGACCCCAATTCACCAAAAATGAAAAAGCAAGAAAAAATGCGAGTCATGGCTAAAAGCATACTCGATGCGCTGGAGCCGCTGGTAAAGGATGGTCAAGTCCGGGTTACGCAGAGTTCGCTTGGAATTACGGTTGAGATCAGCGCGAGCGTGCTTTTCTCGCCCGGCCAGGCCAGTCTGGCAGAAAATTCCAGTCTGGCACTAAAAGCCGTTGCGCAAGTGATTAAAGGGCATGAGCATGAAATTCATGTCGAAGGGCATACCGATAACATCCCAATCCATACCGACAACTTTCCGTCGAATTGGGAACTGTCTTCGGCCAGAGCTAGCAGCGTCATCCGGTTGTTCATCGACCATGGGGTCGATGCCGGTCGATTGACGGCCATTGGTTATGGCGCGAACAAACCAATTGAAACGAATGAAACGCCTGAAGGCAGAAAACGGAACCGCAGAGTGGCTGTGATGATTTTAGCAAACGAGCCCGATAAGGTGACAGAACTGCCCATTGATATCGAGCCAAACTAATCGGTTACGAGAAGGTGAGAAGGCGAGAAGCCGGTAGATGGAACGCCTGGTATGTCAGTGAAAGCGAAATTAATTAGCTAAGCTTTTATGGATTGATCAAGGAACAGGTTGAATTTGATTTAAACGCGACCTGAGTAAGTGTGCCGCATGAGATTTGAAACTGTGCTAAAGGTAAGTCTGGCCTTTGGGACCATACAATGCGATATTGCCGGCCGCACAATGCAGCGCACTGAATGCGCGCTGATTTTGTTGAAGCAGGGTCGATGTCATCAGACTATTGGTGTGATTGAGTCTTTGGGCTATTCTGGCCAATTCCACGACATCATTCCAGAGCGTGCGGGCCTTCGGACGATCAGAAAAAAAATCTTCCAGCCAGGCATTGACCTTATTCAGTTTAATGCCCTGACTAAGAAAGAATTTATTGCGTTGATCATCAAGGTGTAGCAGTTTTTCTATCAACCGTGTTTTTTCGGTAACAAGGTGGTCGATTTCGTCAAATTCACCTTGTACCAGTGCCTGTTCTTCTTTCCTCAGAATTTCGATAAAGGATTCAAAGACTTTTTTCTCAAAGCCTAGATCGGTAACAAAATTGGGCGAAAGCAGAGAAGCGATCATTAGACGGCACCTTTTTTAGAATCTATCAATTCTTTGACGGTCTCAAGCAGTCTGTCAGCGACAACCTCTGGATTTATCTTGAAATTTCCCTCGCTGATTGCTTGTTTTATTTCCTGTACTCGAGCTGAGTCTACAATGGCACTGCTTGCAGAGCTATGGTCGACATTTTGCAGCTTGGCGGCATTGGGGCTCAAATGTACGGTATTATTCTGTTCTGGAGCTGAAGATGGCGTGATATCAATGCGTCTTTTTCCTTCGCTGACAGAAACCGTTGTTACGGGTTGTATCGTTTTATCTATTTTCATTGTCATTCCTTTCTTGATAAGCTTGGTTGTACTGTTAAATCGACACGATCTTATGAAACTTTAGCATTTAAGCCCATCTGTGCCTACCGTGATATAGGGAAGTTCCGACGGCATTGTTCAATCATAGTGCTTGCAATGATTTTCAGTCCTTCCACCCAGCTACGGTGTTTTTATAATGCGCAAAATGCGGATGGAGATTTCGCACGATAATTTTCAACTGCTATAACGACAGATGATCTAAATTATTTATAATCGAGCAGTGCAGTGATAAGTCTGTGATGTTGATCGAAACTGCTGCGAAATCTCTTCAATGTAAAATCAATCCATCGGGTAATTTGATGGTGTTTAAATATGCCTTTATTCATTGTGGGTTCAAATGTCACTTGTAATTAGAGCTTTAGCAAATGCTTTTCGCGATCTGATACGGCTTAAGATCGCGTGGATTATTATTTGGCCGGTATTGATCGCGACTTTCTTCTGGCTACTGATAGGGTACATGTTCGGAGATGCCTTCGCGCAACTGACTCAGCAAGCGCTGGGTGAATGGTTGCAAAATGTAGAGCCCAATTGGGTGGCGACCAGCCTTCAAAGCTTGTTGCACGTGATGATGTTAGTGTTGCTCATTATTGTGACGACTTTATTGATCACAGCCATTTTTGTAATGCCTGCACTGATCAATCTGGTTGCCAAGCGTAATTATCCCGAGCTTGAACGCATGCATGGAGGCGATGTCATTGGAAGCGTCATCAATGCGTTGCTCGCCAGCGGTATTTTTATACTGATCTGGATCGTTACCTTGCCACTTTGGACTTTGGGCGCAGGTCTCCTAGTTCCTTTCGCCGCCGTCGCTTTCATGAATCAGCAACTGTTCCGGTATGATGCGCTGTCTGAACATGCGAGCAAGCAGGAAATTAAAACCATCTGCGCCGAAAATCGCTATTCCTTGTGGAGTTTGGGATTGCTGACGGGTTTTGTCCAGTTTGTTCCTATTCTGAATTTTCTTGCACCTATTTTTACTGCGCTTGCATTCATTCATTTTGGATTGGAACACCTTAAGCGGCTCCGTTCAGGAAACGAACAAAACAGCATTGCCGAATAGTCGACATGAATCCGAGTCTCCTGATCAAATTTCCGTGCGATGCTGAGCGGTAGGTAACCATTATGGATCTGCAGACATGGAATTCCGGTTTCATGAACGCTTCTCCGATTTTTCGCCCTTTTGAACATTTAAGGCGATCACTCTCAGAAATGCAGGAATGGCCTGTGCTACCTGAGTTAAATCGTTTGCGCGCCTTTCAGCGACAGCCAATCCTGACGCGCTCGGGTAAGGAAATTTGTTTTGTTCCTGCAATGACAGGAAAACAATCCTTTGAACAGAAATATGAAACAAAAATTTTTTTGACCGGCGAAGTGCAAACTAGGGCGAGTAATTGGCACGATTTTTTTAATGCATTGGTGTGGCTGGTTTTTCCGCGCGCCAAATCGACGCTGAATCAGTTGCATTATGAGATGCAACACCTGGAAGCGGAACGTCGACTGGTTCATCGTAGCGTATTAAGGGACGCGGCAACGTTATTTGACGAGTCGGGAGTCGTCGTTGTGAGCACTAAACAGGCCCTGATTGAATTAATGAAGAATTTTCAATGGAAGGAATTGTTCTGGCAAAGACGTGAGGAAGTGTTGTCTTCGATGCGTTTTTGGGTGTTTGGACACGGATTGTATGAAAAAGCGCTTCATCCTTATACCGGTATGACCGGAAAGGGAATGGCTTTTCATGTCGATACGACTTTTTTTCAGGATTCAGAGACCAGCCAATTGCAGGCCATTGACTTGATGCTGCAATCATTTCTCTCACGAGATTTATCTTCAAGCGCTGATCTCATGCCCATTCCGTTGCTGGGATATCCTGGATGGGTAGAGGCAAATAACGATGAAATCTATTACGATAATAAACGATACTTTCGCGATAAAAATAAACCAAATTGCTCTGCCGCTTGATCGCAGCATTCATCGGAAATCGGTGCGACTGGATGTTTTTTGCGAGTTAACGAAGTTTTTTTGTTAAAATGGACAATTAATTTACTAATTAATTGGAGTATTTAATGGCCATTGAAAGAACGCTATCCATAATTAAACCGGATGCTGTTGCAAAAAATGTAATCGGACAGATTTATTCACGCTTTGAATCAAATGGTTTAAAGATTATTGCAGCACGTATGGTACATTTGTCACAATCCGAAGCGGAACAATTTTATGCGATTCACCGGGAGCGGCCATTCTTTCGTGACCTGGTCGGGTTCATGATTTCTGGCCCCGTTATGGTGCAAGTTTTGGAAGGTGAAGATGCCATCAAAAAAAACCGTGACTTGATGGGAGCGACCGATCCCAAAAAAGCGGAAAAAGGCACTATCCGGGCAGATTTTGCCGACAGTATTGACGCGAATGCCGTTCATGGCTCAGATGCTCCGGAAACCGCCACAGTTGAAATTGCTTGTTTTTTCCCAACCTTGAGTATTTATTCTCGTTAGGCGCCCAGGCGACCCATGCAGTGACTACCAATTTGTTAGATTATGGTCTAAAGGATTTATCCAATTTCTGTGTGGAAATTGGAGAAAAGCCTTTTCGCGCTAAGCAATTGATGCGATGGATTCATCAATCGGGCATCACGGAATTTGTCGATATGAGCGATCTGGCAAAAAGCCTGCGTGAAAAATTGGCCGACGTAGCTGTGATCGAATCACCCCGGATCACTTCTGATCATGTGGCTGCAGATGGAACGCGTAAATGGCTGCTTTCGGTGGGTGCAGGCAATGGCATAGAGACTGTTTTTATACCTGAAGCGAATCGAGGCACCTTATGTGTTTCAAGTCAGGTCGGCTGCGCGCTGGCCTGTTCATTCTGCTCAACCGGCAAACAGGGTTTTAACCGCAATTTAACCGTGGCGGAGATTATTGGCCAATTATGGATTGCCAATAAGACCTTGAAGGAAGATGCCGCGCAGGTTGCTTCCGGGACTAGCCGAGTTGTCACGAATGTCGTCATGATGGGTATGGGAGAACCGCTGGCCAATTTCGATCATGTCGTGACTGCATTGGATTTAATGCTCGATGATCATGCCTATGGTCTTTCCCGGCGCCGTGTTACTGTCAGCACGTCAGGCATGGTGCCGGCGATGGACCGGTTGCGTGAACGATGTCCGGTTGCGTTGGCAGTATCTTTGCATGCACCGAATAATACTTTGCGCGATGAGTTGGTGCCGATCAATAAAAAATATCCGCTCGAAGCCCTGCTGGCGGCCTGTCAGCGGTACTTGACAGCAGCGCCGCGGGATTTCATTACGTTTGAGTATGTGATGTTGGATGGTGTCAACGATAGCCTTGCACATGCCCGCGAGTTGATAGAACTGGTGCGCGACGTCCCCTGTAAATTCAATCTGATTCCATTCAATTCATTTCCGGGATCTGGGTTCAAGCGTTCTTCCGCTGCGGCGATCGAAGTTTTTCGAGATGTTTTGATGCAGGCAGGGTATGTGACTACAGTAAGAAAAACTCGTGGCGACGATATTTCAGCTGCCTGTGGTCAATTGGCAGGGCAGGTCAAGGATAAAACGCGCAGAACGGCGTTGAATGCCAGGGTTCACACTGTAAAATGACACAATTTGTGCGGATTGCCGTTTTCATTGTTGTGAGCTTGCTGGCGGCGTGCGCTCATCCTCCCGTTGATGAAGAAGCTCTCAATGCCGAAAAATTGGAACGTGCATTGCAGAGTGCAAAAGTGCATACTGAATTGGCTGGAGAATATTTCAATCGCGGTCAATGGGATGTAGCGCTGGAGGAAATTGACGAAGCCCTGAAGGCTCAGCCGGACTATGCGCCAGCATACAATGTACTGGGGTTGGTCAACATGGCGCTGAATGAAGATGGCAAGGCAATGAATAATTTTGAGCAGGCAGTCCGGTTGGCGCCCAAAAATGCCGAGATTCATAACAACTATGGCTGGTTTCTGTGCCAGCGTTTGCCTGAACGCATGGATCAGGCCATTAATTATTATCTGATGGCTGCGAAGGATCCATTGTATCCAACGCCGGAAATGGCCTACACCAATGCCGGTCTTTGCGAGCTAAAACGAAGCCGGTACGATGAAGCACGGTTATTTTTCCACAAGGCATTGTCCATTCAGTCGAATTATCCATCCGCACTGATTGGATTGATCAACGTTGAATTTCAGCGCGGCAATTTGTCGAATGCGAGGTCAAAACTGACCCAGTTCCTGCAACATAACCCATCCACGCCTGATGGTCTGTTATTGGCTCTACAGATTGAGCAGGCAGCAGGGGATCAGCGCGCTGCTGATAGTTATTTGTTTCAATTGCAGAAGTATTTTCCAGATTCCAAAGAAGCCATCGCTGTTCGAGAAGGAAGAATCAGATAATGAGTGATAATCAGCAGAGAATTGACGGTAGTGACTCCCTTTCAGGTTCTCAAGGATCAAACAATGCCGACTTTGATTCAGCATCAATCTTAAACCGCTCCTTGCAAGCGGGGCGGGATAATGTCGATCATAGCCCTCCAGGCGCTAGCGATTCGTTCTTACAGACGTCAGAACGCAACAATCAGCAAACGGATTCACTTTCGTTTTCTGCGGAGCTATCCGATGCTCATGAGCCTGTCGGTTCCAAAAATGATGAGAATTCTATCGTCGTGGAGGATTCCCAACAGAGGAATAATGGATTGAATACGCTGGATTCAGCCAGCATCGTGCAAAGTGTGGGACATATTCTGCGCAGGGCGCGAATGGCTCGAGGGTTGAGTGTCGACGATGTGTCGCGGCAATTGCGACTGTCGAGTCAACAGATCGAAGCAATCGAGAAGGAAGATTTTGAGAAATTGCCAGGACGCACCTTTCTGCGGGGCTTTGTTCGAAATTATGCCAATCTGTGTCAGTTGAATTCGGCGCCGCTATTGCAAATGCTGCCTGAATCAGAACCAGCTCGATTTCACTACGAAAAGACGCCCCTCAAAAACAAAAATCTATCTTTTTCTGACAGGCGCGAGAATTCCAACAACAAGCGCGTGATGGTACTCATCTTACTGTTTACTATGGTTGTCGTCGCATACTTCGTATTTGAAAATAATGACGCGCAAAAACTGGCGAGCCAGAATCATCAGGCTGAAGTAAAAATTGGTGCTGACAAAGCTTCAGTGGAAATTCCTTTACCGCTGTCCTCTGCGTCTACTGAACCGTCGGCCGCTAGCACATCATTCGAAATGCCTCTGCAATTGCCCGGTCAGAACAATCCAGCCAATTCAACCCATCTGACCGTTCAGCCGCTTTCTTTGCCGACTGAGAATAAGCCGGTTATTCAAGACGTAGAAAAACCGCTGCCGACGCTGAGTGACATTGGAACGTTGCATTTAAAGTTCAATGCCGATTCGTGGGTCAAGGTTGTCGACGGCAGTAAGGCCACGATTTTGGAGCAACTCAGGAAGGGTGGCAGCGAACAGATCATTACCGGGAAACGGCCTTTGTCGGTCGTTTTGGGCAATGCGGCGGGGGTGCGCCTCAGTTATAACGATAAAGACATCGATCTTTCTTCGTATAAAAAACAGGATGGGACTGCACGTTTGACGTTAGAGTAAGAATTACGTATTGATTTCATAGAGTTTATTATGTCTGTAAATAATCATTTGGTAAAGCGCCGAGCCAGCGTGGGCGTTCGGGTAGGTACGGTGATGGTCGGTGGTGGAGCACCGGTTGTGGTTCAATCGATGACCAATACGGATACCGTCGACGAGGCGGCGACTACTGAGCAAGTTGCGCAGCTGGCGCGTGCCGGGTCTGAGCTGGTGCGCATCACCGTCAATTCAATGGAAGCCGCGCAAGCTGTGCCGAATATTCGCGCCCGTCTGGATGAGTTGGGTTGTCATGTACCTCTGGTGGGTGATTTTCATTTCAACGGCCACAAGCTTCTGACCAGTTATCCTGAATGTGCGCAGGCGCTGGCGAAACTGCGGATCAATCCTGGAAACGTTGGGCAAGGCAGAAAACGTGACGAGCAATTCGCCACGCTGATCGAAATTGCCTGCAAATACGATAAACCGGTGCGTATAGGCGTGAACTGGGGCAGCCTGGATCAGGAAATGCTTGCTCGCATCATGGATGAGAACGCTGCTTCCGCCCATCCCCAGGATGCCAAGTATGTCATGCGCGAGGCGTTGATCACTTCAGCACTGGAAAGTGCAGCGAAGGCAGAAGAGATTGGCTTGAGCCGCAATCAAATTGTCTTGTCATGCAAAGTTAGCGGTGTGCAGGATTTGATCATGGTCTACCGCGAACTGGCCAAACGCTGTGATTATGCGCTGCATCTGGGGTTGACCGAAGCAGGCATGGGATCCAAAGGAATCGTCGCCTCAACTGCGGCATTGGCGGTTTTATTGCAGGAAGGCATCGGCGATACCATTCGTATTTCATTGACGCCCGAGCCGGGCGGTTCCCGATCTCGGGAAGTGATCGTAGCTCAGGAAATTCTTCAAACGATGGGTTTGCGGGCATTTGTGCCATTAGTCGCGGCCTGCCCGGGGTGTGGGCGCACCACCAGCACTTATTTTCAAGAATTGGCGGAGAGCATTCAGGCCTATGTGCGGGATGAAATGGTGGTGTGGCGTGAACAGTATGACGGTGTCGAAAACATGAGTCTGGCCGTCATGGGGTGCGTGGTGAATGGGCCGGGGGAAAGCAAGCACGCCAATATTGGCATCAGTTTGCCCGGTTCTGGTGAAAACCCGGTGGCTCCGGTATTCGTGGATGGTCAAAAAACAGTGACGCTCAAGGGTGATAATATCGCCAGCGAATTTCGCCAGATCGTCGACAGATACGTCAGTGAAAAATACCCGAGAAAATCTGTCTGATGGCTAATGGCATCAAAGCAATTCGTGGCATGAATGACATTCTACCGGGCGAATCGTATCTGTGGACATATTTTGAGCAAACCGTTCATCAATGGCTGGCAGCCTATGGATATCGCAATATCCGCACGCCGATCGTTGAACAAACCGACTTGTTCATCCGCTCCATTGGAGAGGTAACCGACATTGTCGAGAAAGAAATGTATACCTTCGTCGATCACCTCAACAATGACAGTCTCACGTTGCGGCCCGAAGGAACTGCATCGTGCGTGCGTGCCGTGATTGAACATAATCTGTTATATGCAAGTCCACAAAGGCTTTATTACTCGGGGCCGATGTTCCGCCATGAGCGTCCGCAAAAAGGACGTTACCGGCAATTTCATCAAGTCGGGGTAGAAGCGTTGGGTTATGCCGGTCCCGATATTGATGCGGAATTGATCGTGATGTGCGCCCGGCTGTGGAATATGCTGGGTATCTCTGGCCTGCGACTGGAGATCAGCACATTGGGTGACGCTCAATCGCGCGCTGTGCATCGTAGCCGGCTGATTAAATATTTTGAGCAGTACCGCGATGATCTGGATGAGGATTCATTGCGGCGACTGCATGCCAATCCGCTGAGGATTCTCGACAGCAAAAATCCGCGGATGCAGAACATCATTGCCGGTGCGCCGCGCTTGATCGATGATCTGGATGAAGTCTCGTGTGCACATTTCGAAGCCCTGCAACAGATACTACATGCACAGGGCATCGATTTTGAAATCAATGTGCGTCTGGTCAGAGGGCTGGATTATTACAATCGCACGGTATTCGAGTGGGTGACGGATAAATTAGGCGCGCAGGGCACCGTGTGTGCTGGTGGTCGCTATGACGGATTGATGGAGCAGGTGGGTGGAAAGCCTGCGCCGGCCTGCGGTTTTGCGATGGGAGTCGAACGATTGCTGGCCTTGATGCAGGAAAGTAGCCATCCAGTCGCCCAGCCTGTGCCCGATATCTATATTGTCCACCAGGGCCAGCAGGCTGCTCAGTATGCGTGGAAATGCGCGGAATTCCTTCGTGACGGAGGAATGGACGTCATTTTGCACTGCGGCGAAGGGAGCTTCAAATCGCAAATGAAGAAAGCGGACGCTACTGGGGCGAATTATGCAGTGATCATCGGCGATGATGAAGCGCAAGCGCAGGAAGTAACGCTGAAACCCTTGCGTGAACCTGTTGAGCAAGTACGCGTCAAGTTGACCGCAATCGCTGAACTCCTACGGAAATAATGGTCAATAGAAAATGGTTTCTTAACTGTTGGTCAGGCTGACCAAATTATTTTATCCAGTGTCATACTTTTTCAGGAACATATCATGGTGACGTACAATCTCGAAGAACAGGAAAAAATCGATGGAGTCAAAAATTGGTGGGACAAGTTTGGCAATGCGCTTGTGATCCTGTTGACTGCCTTTTTGGTCACGATCGCCGGCATGCAAGCCTGGAATTATTATCAACAGAAACAGGCGCAGCAAGCCGCGGATTTGTATGCCCTGCTACAGCAGGTCAAAACCTCCGGTGATGCTTCACGCATCAATGATGCGGCGCAGCTATTGACGGAGGGCTTTCCGTCCAGTGGCTATGCACCCCGTGCTGCGATGATCGCAGCCCAGGCTGATGTTGATGCGGACAACAGCAAAAGGGCGTTGCAGAACTTGCAATGGGTGATAGATCATGCCAAGGAACCCACGATGCGCGATGTGGCCCGGCTACGCGTGGCAGGCATTCTGCTTGATGAGGAAAAATATGATGATGCATTGAAAATCCTGAATGCTCAGCATGGCGAAACATTCGCCGGTCTCTATCTGGATCGTAAAGGCGACATACTCGTTGCCGCTAAGAAAATTTCAGAAGCGCGTTTGAGCTACCAAGCAGCCATCGAGAAACTCAGTAAAACCAATAATTACTTCAATATCGTTCAAATGAAGCTGGACGCGCTGGGCGATTCGGAATAGTTCATCAACGTGATCGCTCTTTCCCGGAAATTCGCCACAGGGTGGCGATTATCTCGATTACCAGCCGCGATGGCCATGATGTTGACAGCATGCAGCAGCATCACCAACCCGTTGGATACGCGTATCGTCGAGTCGATGAGTACGCAGATATCCGATATTTTCGTGAAAGATGAAGTAGTCGAATACGACAAGGAAGAGCTTGAAGCGCTGAAGAAAGTCGATCGGCTTCCATTGAAATGGAAAAGCAAGGTCAGTGAAAATCAAATTGCATCCTTTGAAAGTGTTTACGACAATGGCGCTTTATATGTAGCGGACGAAGAAGGAAAGTTGACCAAATACGATGCCGCTACCGGTAAGTCCTTATGGGAAGTGAAAACCAAGAACAAGTTTTCTGCGGGTATCGGCATTGGCGAGGGTCTCATCCTGGTGGGAACGTTCAAGGGCGAAGTTATCGCTTATAACGACTCAGGTTCGATGATGTGGCAAGCGTCCGTCAGCAGTGAAATTCTCAGTTCACCGCAAGTGCAGAATAATGTCGTTGTCGTTCGGACATTGGACGGCCGGATTTATGGTCTCGATGCGCTGGATGGCAATCGTAAATGGGTTTATCAAGGCGCCACGCCGTCATTGACGGTTCGCAGTACGGCTGGCGTGACGCTCGCGCATGGTGCCGTATTCGCAGGTTTCCCAGGTGGCAAGCTGGTCGCGTTGAGTTTGTTTACCGGCAATCTTGGCTGGGAAGTCACGGTTTCGCAACCCAAAGGAGTCACTGAACTGGAGCGGATGACCGACGTGACCAGCGCGCCGGTGGTGAATAACCAGTTCGTATGCGCCGTGGCCTATCAGGGTCGTGTGGCCTGTTTTGCGATCAATGACGGTTCTCAGATCTGGGGACGTGAATCTTCCAGCAGCGCAGGTCTGACGATGGATCGTGATTATCTCTACGTGACCGAGGAAAAAGGCGTAGTGGCGGCGTATGATCTGATCAGCGGCGCGGGGATGTGGAAACAGAGCCGATTGGGTAGCAAGAAATTGACCCGCCCGACCATTGTGGGAGCCTATATCGCCGTTGCAGATGACCAGGGGTTTGTCAATGTCATACGCAATTACGATGGCAGTCTGGTAGCGCGCTCCAAAACGGATGGGAGCATCATCAAAACTGCCCCGACAGCGTTGCCGGATGGGTTTGCGGTGCAAACAATCGAAGGTGGGGTTTATGCCTTCAGTACCCAACTCTAGCCATTCAGCGCGAATGTTCGAAGTCATGTTCGGGAGTTATTTCCAAGAGCTAATGAAGGTTCTGCAACGTTGGCTAGTAATGTCGGCACACGGAAACCCGGTAAAAACAGCAATCTACGATAGTGATCAAAGCGTATATTGAACAGATTTTCGGTAACATAATCGATCGTAATCCGTTTCAGAGCCTTCCTAACTTTAATTCATCGCATCAGATGTCCATCGATAATCACCACTCATGAAGCCTACCCTTGTTTTAGTTGGTCGCCCTAATGTCGGGAAGTCAACGTTATTCAATCGCTTGACCCGCAGTCGGGATGCCATAGTTGCCGATATTCCCGGCCTGACCCGAGATCGCCACTATGGTCATGGCCGGATCGGCGATAAGCCCTATTTGGTGATGGATACCGGTGGATTCGAACCGGTGATCAAAGAAGGCATCCTGCACGCGATGGCGAAACAAACGCTGCAAGCCGTCGATGAAGCCGACAAAGTGCTGTTCATCGTCGATGGCCGCCAAGGTGTGACTGCGCACGATAAGATCATCGCCGAGCAATTGCGTAAATCCGGTCAGAATATTCTGCTGGTCGTCAATAAAACTGAAGGCATGCAGACTGCCGTCGTGACGGCGGAGTTTTTTGAATTGGGTCTGGGAGAACCCTGCGCAGTTTCCGCGATGCATGGCGACAATATCCGCGAGCTGGCGGATTGGGCGCTGGCTGATTTTCCCGATGCCGAAGAAGAAATGCCTGCCAGCAATCATCCCAAGATTGCCATCGTCGGTCGGCCGAATGTGGGAAAGTCGACACTGATCAATACCTTGCTGGGTGAGGAGCGGGTCATTGCGTTTGATCAGCCGGGCACGACGCGAGACAGCATTTATATCGATTTTGAACACAAAGATAAACAGTACACATTGATCGATACGGCTGGCTTGCGGCGTCGCGGCAAGGTGTTCGAAACGATAGAAAAATTCTCAGTCATAAAAACCCTGCAGGCGGTCGAAGACGCCAATGTGGTGGTGCTGGTGCTCGATGCGCGCAATGAAATTTCCGATCAGGATGCGCATATCGCCGGATTTATACTCGAAGCAGGGCGCGCGCTGGTTATTGCCGTCAATAAATGGGATGGTCTGGACGATTATCAGCGCGATACCGTCAAACGTGAATTGAGCCGTAAACTGGCTTTTCTGAGCTTCGCGCAACTGCATTATATTTCCGCATTGCACGGCACCGGCATGAAACATCTGCTGCCTTCGATCGACCAGGCGTATGCTGCTGCGATGGCGCATTTGCCGACACCCAAATTGACGCGTGCGTTGATCGCAGCGGTCGAAAAACATCCACCACCGCGCGGCGGCATGTCGCGCCCGAAAATGCGCTATGCCCATCAGGGCGGCTCCAATCCACCGCTCATCATCGTGCATGGCACGATGCTCGAGCATGTGCCGGAAACCTATCGGCGCTACCTGGAAAATACCTTCCGTGAGTTATTTAAATTGTCCGGTACGCCGCTGCGCGTCGATTTCAAGGTCGGTCACAATCCCTACGCCGACAAAAAAGCGCCGCCCCCAACCGAAGATGACTTGCGCCGCGCTCATAACCGCCGCCGCCGTAATCGCAAGAAGTATGGGTAAATCTGTGGTTTGTTAAGGGAATGCTGATCGATTCGCTGCACCAGCGAATCGCTTCGTTGCGCGATACTCGCTTTCTTACCTATCGTGTTGGTATGTCTGGGTTGTTACGTTCCTTGTGTCTTGCGCTTCATCTCGTTCACTAAATTAATCAGCATTTTCCTGAAAATGCAATCGATGAGATTGGGTGAAGAATAATTTCGCCCCACTCATCATCGAGAATTTCAGTTGTTCCGGATTTTTAAAACTTGGCCTGAATAATGAAAGAACATTCAGAATGCCAAAGCGATCCCTGAGTATTCAGTTATCGCCCGGATTTTTCTCGATCGTGTGATTTAGAACTCTTCCCAATCTTCCCCACCGACTACAGCAGCTTTGCGGGAAGGTACGACTGCTTTTTTCGGCGGTGTTTCTGTTTTAACATCGGCAACGATTTTTTTCGAAGCGGGCCGGCGATCGGTTAACTTGATCAATGCAGCAGGCTGTTTCTGTGGTCTTGATGCTTTGGCGGCTGCTACTGCGCCATGTTGCTCAAATTTGAATACACTGACAGCCTGGGTCAATACTTGGGATTGTTCCTTCATGGACTCTGCAGCCGCGGAAGCTTCCTCGACCAGAGCGGCATTCTGTTGTGTTGCCTCGTCCATTTGTGAGACTGCCTGATTGATTTGCTCGATTCCAGAGCTTTGTTCCTGGGATGCGGCAGAAATTTCGCTCATGATGTCAGTGACTCGCTGCACTGCGACGACGATCTCATCCATCGTTGTTCCGGCTTCGTCCACCAGTTTTGTGCCTTCGTCGACTTTCACCACGGAGTCATTGATCAACTCCTTGATTTCCTTAGCTGCCGCCGCTGATCGTTGCGCCAGCGTACGCACTTCTGTTGCCACCACTGCGAATCCTCTGCCTTGTTCGCCGGCGCGGGCTGCTTCCACTGCGGCATTCAGCGCCAATATGTTGGTTTGAAACGCAATGCCATCGATGACACTGATGATCTCGACGATTTTCTTCGAACTGTCACTGATCGAGCTCATCGTTTGCACCACCTGTCCCACGACGGTTCCACCTTTCATGGCGACTTCGGAAGCACCGGCGGCCAGTTGATTCGCTTGGCGGGCATTATCGGCATTTTGCCGCACGGTCGAGGTCAGTTCTTCCATCGATGACGCTGTCTCTTCAAGGCTGGCTGCCTGCTCTTCGGTGCGTTGGCTCAAATCCATGTTGCCGGAGGCAATTTCGCTTGATGCCATGGCAATGGATTCAGTGCTGTGGCGGACTTTGCCGACCAGATTCAGCAAATTATCATTCATCGTTTTCAGGGCCTGCAGCAAGCGTCCCATTTCGTTGGATGAATGCACGTCAATCCGGGTTGTGAGATCGCCCGAGGCAACGGCATTGGCGATGGTCACGGCTTCATTCAAAGGTTTAATAATGGCGCGCATCAGTAAAAAACCTGCCACGACAGCGAGAATCAGGCCAACCACCGTCATGATATTGCTGAGTGCCAGGAGATTTTGATAGGCGCCATGGGCTGCAGTGTATTCATTGGCACCCAAAACGCGCTGTAAATCGAGCAGTTTGAACATCGTGGCATGAGCTGTGTCAAATTTGGCGAACATATCGGTGTGCAAATTTTGCTGGGCAGCTTTGTAGTCTCCATTCAGTGCCGCATTCATTGAGCGATCTACGGATTGCGACAGGTTTTTCCATTGCTGCTCGAAATCGCTGGCAAGCGCAGCTTCTTCGGTAGTTAATTTGGTTGCCATGTATTGTGGCCATAACGTTGCTATTTCGGAGAATCTCTGCTCATTGAGCGGCTTTCTTTCTGATACGATGACTGGGTTTTCGGAATAACTCGAAATCACAGTATTAAAACGGATCCGTTGAATGCGATCCAGCACAACGCCCAAATCGCCCAACGGAAGAACGCGATCGTCATAGACGCCTTTGAATGCGCTGCTCATCTGGTTCATGCCATAAGCACCGATACCGCCAATACTGATCAGCAGTGCGGAAAGGAATCCAATCACGGCGATCAGTCGAGATTGAATGGTCATACTTTTAAACATGTTGATTCTCCTCGCAAAAATATTCTGGATAAGTTGATTAGTTCACGTCCTGGACAATCAAACCGATGTCGCTACAGCACATCAGCTTTTCGATGTCGATCAAAATCAGCATCCGCTCATCCACGGTACCCAATCCCGTAATGTAGTCGGTGTGGATCACCGAACCTAGGCCCGGAGCTGGACGCACTTGCTCATCGGCCAGCGTGATCACATCTGACACGCCATCAACCAGAATACCCATTACCCGGTCAGCGACGGTCAAAATGATCATGACCGAGAACTGATCATAGGCAATATGAGACAAATTGAACTTGATGCGCATATCGATGATGGGCACGATAATGCCGCGCAGATTGATGACGCCCTTGATATAGTCGGGTGAATTTGCGATATGTGTAATGGTATCGTATCGGCGAATTTCCTGGACTTTCAGAATTTCGATGCCATATTCCTCACCCCCGAGTCGAAACGTCAGAAATTCATTGGCGGCCGGATCGGCTGCAATCACTGTCGCGGTTGTTGCATTACGTGTACTTTGCCGTGGTGCTGTCATGGTTCCCTCCAATCATGGTACTTGAACAAACTCGTTTTTCTCATCAGCGGGATGATTATCTCCACTGAATAAAAAACACATTACTGCATGGAGCAAACTATACCGAGAGGGGAGGCGGCAATTGTTGAGAGAATGTAAACTCTTTGCAAATTAACCGACACAATGGATTTGCCGCAATGGGCCGCACGGTTCAATCGAATTGCAAGGTATAAAACAGATCGGCTGCGTTATCTTCGCCGGCCTGGGTCACGATCGTTATTCGCGGCGTCAGGTTATAGGTCAGTTTGGTGATGCCCATCGTGGTCGTGGCCAGGCTGCGTTCATAGCTCAAATACGCGCGGGATGAAATACGTTTTCCGATTACGCCGATCTGTCCGATCAGCGAACTGCCAACTCTTGTGTTATTCCTGCGCATTTAAAGTTTTAGCATAAAGTGGCTCAACTTCAGTAGAAAACTTTCATTCTGAAGGTGCGGCGATTTGTCGCATTGTTATTCTGTTACTTGATGAATAGACTCATGCCACCTGAAACTTCATCAATATGAGCAAGCGTACGTGACTTCTCAGTTATTAGGCTAGCAATTTAGTTGATGTTTCGATGATGCTGTTGAAGTTGTTATTAAATTTCCATTTTAATCTTAAGAAAAATTTCATGAATGATTTTGCACGTTCCATAAAGTCCATAGTTGTTTTCTTATCTATCTGCCTCATTAGTTTCCAAGCTCATGCAAATAGGGAATATTTAAATTCTATTGACCAAGCAATCAATAATGGGGAAAAATTAGTTGAGGGTTCTTATATTATTGGCTTTAAGCAACCATCAGATTTTCTTAAGAAAAACGTTGATCCACTGATTCTGCCTCCTGATGAATCAAAAAGAGGTAGCGGAAGTGTTCCTTTCGGCGAACATAGTACGGGTCAAAGCAAAGAAGAGCTAGCAAGCAGCCGGTACATTATGTAATACAGCTCCAACTGCAGCATCTCTTTATACAGCTCTAAGAAATACAGGGACAATAGGAACAGTTACAAACACTAATGGAACTCCATTAACTGGAGCAACTTCACGTTTCATTCGCCAGCAATGGTAAGTAGATTAATTTATCTAATAAATCAATAGCATTTGCTATTGGATAAATTTTATAAATTCGATTTTCCTCCACTCTATGTTTATCTGCTTCAGGAGAGAACTAATGATTAAATTAAGGTATTGTATTGCGGCATTAATACTGTGTGGAATTGCTAATAAAGCTATAGCTGCAGATAATGAAGCACCTAATTACGATGAAAAAGAGGCCCTGACAATTTCCCGAGTTGATACGCCGACCCAGGTTGGTAAATATCAAGACGCGAAATTGCAATTCGATCCAAGCATAAATGCCTGGGTTTTACAGGATGTTAAGCTGGCACTATTTGATTCTAATAATCCAACAATAAAAATGGTGAATGTTTTTGTTGCAGACGATGAATTTCCTGTTCAAGTTTTCTTACAAATTACCGGCAGTTATACGTGTGGAGAATTTGGGCAGATTAATTCCCGCAAGAAAGACAATTTATTTGAAGTTCAAATAACCATAGTTCCCCCGCCATCTGGCAACGCGTGTACTATGGATATGAAAGAATTTATAAGAGTTGTTCCATTGGATGTTTATCGTTTAAATGCTGGAGACTATCAATACAGCATTAACGGGGGAAATTTAGGATCATTTAGTTTAGCTAAAGATAATAAATTTGGGGAATGTGGTGGAACTAATAATCCTGAAGAAATGTGTGAAACTGAATTTACTATCCTAGATATTGATGCCGTAGGAATTGCAACTAAGCCATAGGAAATTCAAAAATAGGTGTGTAAATAAAGTGAATCGGGGTCAACGTGCGCAGTTTAAATAGACATTGAGCATGTTGAACTCGATTCCCAATCTCACGATTGAGTACCAAATCCAAGTTATACAAAACGCGGTTCAATCAAATTGCAAGGTATAAAACAGATCGGCTGCGTTATCTTCTCCGGCTTGGGTGACGATGGTGATTCTCGGCGTCAGGTTATAGGTCAGCTTGGTGATGCCCATCGTGGTCGTTGCCAAGCTGCGCTCGTAGCTTAAGTATGCACGGGAAGAAAGCCGTTTCCCGACTACACCGATCTGTCCGGTCAGCGAACTGCCGACGCCGGCCTGCTTGACTGTCAGTTCATCCAGGCCGAAGGTGCGGGTGATCTGCTCGGTGATGCCGCTGCCGGATTGCCCGCCCAGTATCGATCCGGCTGCGGCTATTAGCGCTGTGGCGTCGAGGCCGCCGGGATCGGGTTTTCGGCCAAGGATGATCCACGACAGTTTTTCGGTTTCCGAGACGTTGGGCGTGGAAATGAGCCTGATCTGGGGATGACGAACCGAGCCGAGAATTTCGACACCCGCTTCGACTTGCAATCCTTCGCGAACTGCCAGCACATTCAGTGCCGGATCATCCAGCGGTCCCTGAAAACTGACGATGCCGCGCCTGACCGTCAGATCCTGGCCGTACGCTTTGAAGGTGGTATCCTGTGCGGCAATGGCGCCGTTTACCTTGAGTTTGTTTTTTTTGTCATCCAATATTTGCAATTGGCCCGCCAGGCGACCCTCCAATCCCGAGGCGCGAATGTAGAACCGGTCTCCAAGATTGAGATTCATGTCCAGATCCAGCGTTAATTTCTGTTGCGTGTGATCCGGCGTCTCGTTAACGAACACAATGTCATCAGATAATTCAGGACGATTTTCCGGTGGTTGCAGCAATAATCCGGCATCTGCCATGAGATTCCCAGTGAGACTCAAATGTTTGGACTGCAGCCGGGCCTGACCGGAGCCAGAAGCGATGATCCAGTAGTTGGTTTTATGCGCGATCGGTAATTCGGTCAGGGTAATATTCAGGCGGCTGTCGTTGCCGGTGAGTCCGAAGTGTCCCGCGAGGGTCAACGAGCCGCTCGCATTGGTCAATTGCACATTCTTGAGCAGGCGATCCTGCGGGGGTGCAGGGTGAGGGCTGACGAAATGCAGCCGGTCGATTACCAGATCAGCCTGTTGAAACGTGGCGGAGAGATTGCCCTGTTGCAGATCGATACCCTGTTCCAGCAATAAAATGCTGAGTTCCTTGCCAGTAACCGTGCCTTGAATATCGGGTTTGTTGAGTGTCCCGGAGATCTGCGCTTGAGCCTGAAGCTGGCCATTCATGGATAAACCGGCGCCGAAGAGGCTGTCCAGCCATTTCAGGTTGTTGATATGAGCCTTCACCGTGCCGTTCAGCGGAGCATTGTCCGCAACCGACCAGCCCTGTCTGGAATGTTTGAGCGGTATGCTCAGTTGCGCTTTGGCATTGCCCAGTTGCTGGCTGATCAATTCAAAGGTGCTGTCAATGGTGTCACGTTGTGCGGTGACGTGAAGCTGGAATCTCTCCAAACCAGCCAGTTGCGGTATCTCTCCAGGTATTCGCCAGTCTCCTCGCTCGCGGTGAAGATGTAATTCGCCGGTTAGGCGGCTGTCAGAAACAAAATGCCAGTCACCACCCATGTGTAAGGCAAGGGGAGGGATGTGCTGTGGATTGCCTGGATAAATCGCAATGCCCGAAAAATGCCCCTGCGTTTTCCATCGCTTGGGCGTCCACATCAATTGCTCGATGCTCAGGAATCCATCGGAAACGGCCAATACGGCAGAGTCGAGCGAAACGGATTGCGCGCTGATGGTTAGGGACGTCGGCGTTTTCAAACGGAGGGGAATTTTTCCAGTCGATGATAATTCATTGATCTGGCCCTGCCAGCGTAGTGCAGACGATGGCGTTCTTGCCAGAATCCGGCCGTCGGCCTTGAGCTGCAACGGTATGTCGTCATTGATGCGCGCACTGGCAACGACGTGATGATCGGACATCGTACCATTCATCCGGACATTGAAATCCTTTAGCCGTGACGTTCCATTTATGGCATGGTGCGCAACGGTCATGTCGAGGGTTACTGCGTCACCGTGCATTTCGCTCTTCGCATTCAACGCGGATAAATGATGATTCCCCGGCAAATGAAGTTGTCGGCTGGCAAGTTGTAGAACGATATCGCGCGCTGCCCGATGTTTTTTCCAGTTCAGCTGCGCATGCAGATCGCCGCTCAGTCCGAATCCTAGTTGTTCCAGTGCCGGCGCGTTGATCGTTAACTGGTAAGCATCGCCAGGTTTGCCGCTGGCGCCCTGCAGCGACAACCGGTTCGAACCGGCGGTCAATTCAGCCTGGCCCTTCAATCGTTCCAATCCATTGAATACGATCTGACCAGCGCCGGTTACGGCGGATTTGCCGAGCGTGCTTTTTTTTAATGTGTAGTCGAGTGTCCCCGACAGTTCTGGCGATAGTTGACCGGAAGAATGGAACATCGCATTGAGGTTGGAAGCCGGCGCCCGGATGAATTCGGCGATATTGAAATTGCTCAATTGCGCAGTCAATTGAAACGCTCGTTTTTCACTGAAGTCGAGTTTCCCATGCCCGGTTAGGCGGGACTGGTTGCGCCGCAGCAGGAATTGCTCGAGCGTGATCACTTCTTCACTGTGCGCTATGTTGGCGCTCAAATCGAATGCGCGATCCTTTAATGCGACTTGAGCCGATTGCCGGTGTGCATCTGCGGCCAGTGCGATCTGGCCGGATATCCGGCCGGTATGGATGCGGCTGTCAATATGCTGAGGATCGACCTGCTGAACATGGATCAGCGCCGATGCCGATTGGGCTTTCCAATGCCAGATCAGATCGCCCCGGAGAGTTTCGTCTTTGTCGATCTCTGCATGTAAATCAGTTAATTGCACTGATTCGTGCGATATTGTGGCGTGGGCATGAATGGAAGAGAACGGCAGACCTTTCTGGTCGATCGGAAGCGCGGCTGAATTATGAATGTGAATCGTACCTGCCAGCCGCTCGTCCCCGGCAATGGCCAAATGCGCGGCGACAGTCAGACTGGCGGTTGGCGCCTCGGGGAAAAAGCTGGCCGGATTGAGCTGCTGCGCATCGACGTCGAGTTGCGTCAGCGGATTAGCTGAGAATGGCCGCAAATGAGCATTGAGCTTCGCATTCGCGCCCGGTTTCTCGGCAATCAGGTTGATGGTCATGTGCTCCAGATTTCCGCTCATCACGGTGTGCATCGTGTTCCACGGCGCAGGCCCGAATACATCGATCTGTCCGGCCAGCACAAAAGGTGCAGCGCCTTCGAGCTGGGCGTGGGCCCGAACTTCACCCCATGGCGTCAGTCCGTGAAGCTGAGTCAATCGATGATGGTTTCCATCGCTGTGCAGAGACAGGGCAAGCTCGGATATGAGGTTTTCAGGGTACGCTTCGTCTACAGACGTGAATTGGATTGCATCGATTTTCAGCATATCCAGTTTTACACTGAACGGAAGATCAAGCGTGTCGGGTAGACGAAGTGGAACCTGTTCCGGTCGCGACGCCAATAACTGAATATGTACGGATGCAGCCGATAAGCGGTGGATATGGATGTGCTTCTGCAAGAGCTGACCGGGATGCCACTCGCCCCGGAGGTGGCGGATAGTCAGCACATGCTCATCGTTTGTGATTTGAACGGTATCGATGGCCAGATCGTGCAGCGTGCCATGAGCGCCTGCAAACTGCATCGTTCCGGCACTCAAGCGGCTGATCGAAGCGAGCGTCCATTGCAGGCCGGCTGAGCTGTTGAAGAGCCAATATCCCGCCATAAAGCCGCCGATCAGCAGAGTCAATATCCACCCCAGCAATCGGCGGATGCGCGAAGGTCTAGTGGATGGGGCGGGGGTGGGTTGAGAGCGGGCGGATGGGTCTGACATAAGTTACCTAGAAGACGATTGCCATCGAGAAATGAAAACGCAGTGTGCCGGTATCATGCGAGCGGGCCAAATCCAGCGCGATTGGCCCAGCCGGGCTGCGCCAGCGTACGCCGCCACCATAACCGAGGAACGGATGCATACGACGCCAACCGTCAGCAGCGCTGCCGATGTCTGCAAATGCCGCGGCGCCCCATTGCTGTGTCAGCCAGTGCGTATATTCGACGGTACCGGTCGCCATGACGCGTCCCCCGACGGTAGCACTGCCTTCCTGGACACCGATGCTTTTGAAATCATAGCCGCGGATCGACTGAATGCCACCGGCACGGAAAAGATATTCCTGGGGTATGCCAAATCGTGATGAAGCCAAGGTATAGCCCACTTCGGCGCGAAAAAAGATGACATCCTGGGAACCGACCGGCCACCAGCTTTGGTGGCGAGCATAAGTGCGAATGAAATCCTGGTCGGATAACAGGAATTGCGTGCCGCCGCCGATACGGATTTCGGTCGCATCGCCGCGCCGGATGTGGAGCGGATTGTCGATGATTTGGCGACGCCAGCGCCAATCCAGCGTCAGGGCATCGTTAATTTGATGTATGGCGCCATCGGGTTGCTTGTCTTCACGCTGCCAGTTCAATCCTAACTGCATTTGTGTATCGGTAGTTTGAAAATTGCGGCTGAGGCCGACTTTCTGTTCGACGGTTTTCAAGTTTTCGATATCCGTCATTTGCAGACTGGCGCCGAGCGAATAAAACACATTATTCCGGTCAGGCAACGTATCGATTCCGGCAAAAAATGTCTGACGTTTTTGTTCCAGACGCAGCATGCTGGTCAAATTCCAGGCGCGGTCGAGAAAATTATGATTGCGGTAATTGATCTCTCCGCGCCCGCCATTGTTGGAACTGTAGCCCGCGCCAAAGGCAAAGCGCTGCGATTGGGCCTCGGTCACGGATACCTGTACCGGCGTGGAAGCATGCCCGGCTATGTCAGTCGAGATGGTGACCGACACAGTGCCGAACTGGGGTGCCTTTTGCAGAGCGATCTGATAAAGCTGCAATGCTTCACGCCGGTATGCATCGCCTGTCTTGAAGGGAGCAAGATTGCGGATCATCGATTGATCATAACGTTCCAGCCCTTCAATGTGAATGTCCCCCAAATAAAATACCGGGCCCGAATCAATGACAATGGCAAGATTGGCGCGAACGTGCTCAGGATCGACGCTCGCCTGACTGGATACAATCTGGGCTGCCGCGAAATCTTCTTCGGTGACCGTGGCAAGCAACGCCGATTTTGCTTGCTCCCAGTCACTCGAACGAAACGGCGCATCGTGCTTCAACGACCAGGATTCACGAATGTGTTCGATCCGCTTGCGATAGGTTTCATTATCCTGAGCAATATCGCCCTGGAAAGTGATCGATACTTCGCCTACGCGCGTCAATGGACCCGCATCGACTTCGATTTCGTGCTGCACGATGTCATCCAGGACGTGATGCGATACCGTAACCCTGGGGGAAAAATACCCTTCGGTGGTCAGTAAACTCGGTATTTCTTTCTGAAGCCGGTAGAGGAACGTTTTTTCGGTGCTGCTATCTGAGAACGGTTCGGCCGGCAATTTGACGTATTTGAGCAGAAATTTTTGGATATCGTCAGAAGCCGATAGAATGACCGGCGGCGGAAGTTTGGGTGCATCCAGGGGGAGAATGGCCAGTGCAGTGTTGTGCATGAGAATGATGAACGACATCATGACGAGCTGCCATCGGATCGCGCGATGTGCAGCTTTGCAGGCATTACTGAACATTGCGGTTCACTCGGTTAGCTCGCCATTCAACGTTGCGATTTCGCTGCAGTTCGGTGATGAATTGCTGAGGTGCATATGAAAGAATTCCTGAATGTTACGCAAAAGCAATATTTTCAATGAACTAACGATCAACTCAATTCACTTCATCTATGACAAAAGATTTCGTACAGCATTCTTGCCCTTTGCCGGAGTTAGCAGATTGCCAGCAGTGCCAGCGCTTGGCCGGTTTTCTGCAATCCGTCAGAACACAGCATCCGGATTATCATGCTCGCCCAGTCGGCTCGTTTGGCGATGATTGTGCTAAGTTATTGATTGTCGGGCTGGCTCCCGGCATGCATGGCGCGAACCGTACGGGTCGTCCGTTTACCGGCGATTATGCAGGGATTTTACTGTACCAGACATTGCATAAGTATGGTTTCGCAACGCAACCGGAGTCGATCGACACCGATGATGATTTGCAGCTCATCGGTTGCCGCATCACCAATGCAGTAAAGTGTTTGCCGCCGGAAAACAAGCCGACCCCGCAGGAAATAAAACAATGCAATGGCTATTTGATGGCAGAACTCACTTTGTTTGCAGAGCGTGGCGGCACGGCCTTGCTTGCACTCGGGACCATTGCGCATCAAGCCGTATTGATGGCTTTGCAACTAAGGATGAAGGATTTCTTTTTTGCCCATGGCGCTGTGCACGATGTTCCCGGTTACGCTGGCCTGAGACTATATGACAGCTATCATTGCAGCCGTTACAATACGCAAACCAAGCGTTTGACGGCGACGATGTTTGAACAGGTATTCGACCGCATCAATGCTGATATCGAGCGCTAGCTATTCAATTTACTAGGAGATATGTTATGCCGTATGTCAACATCCGCGTGGCGGGAACCCTAACCCGTGAACAAAAAAAACAGATTGCCGAAGAGCTGACCGACACGCTCGAACGTATTGCCAAGAAACCCCGTTCATATACGTATATCTGTTTTGACGAAATTCCTGATGAGAACTGGGCAGTTGCAGGCAAGTTACTGGATCGAGAGGACTGAATTCGTTGCCAAACGCTGGTTTTGATCCCAAGGAATTCTGCGCGCATTTGCCGCTGCAACCGGGTGTTTACCGCATGCTGAACACCACCGGGGAAGTGATCTACGTCGGCAAGGCAGTCAATCTTAAAAAGCGCGTTTCTTCGTATTTCCAGAAATCCAGTCTGGGGCCGAGAACCCAGTTGATGGTTTCTCAAGTGACGAACATTGAAACCACCGTGACGCGTTCGGAAGCCGAAGCTTTATTACTGGAAAATAATCTGATCAAAAGCCTGAAGCCGCGTTACAACATCCTGTTTCGGGACGATAAATCCTATCCATACGTAATTCTGAGTGGGCACGAATTTCCCCGGCTGGGGTTTTACCGTGGTGTGCTGGATAAAACGCATCAGTATTTCGGGCCTTATCCGAATGCCGGCATCGTGCGCGAAAGCATCCAGTTATTGCAGAAAATCTTCCGGCTGCGCACCTGCGAGGACAGCGTGTTCCAGAATCGTACCCGTCCTTGCTTGTTGTTCCAGATCAAACGTTGCAGCGGTCCGTGCATCGGGCAGATCGATCAGCAGGTATATCGGAATGATGTCAGGAACGCTGAATTATTCCTGCAGGGAAAGCAGACAGAAGTGGTGGCCGTCATCGAAGCAAAAATGCAACAGGCATCTGAACAGCTGGAATACGAACAGGCAGCGGCATTGCGCGACCAGATCCAGGCATTGCGCAAAATCCGTGAAAAGCAGTTCGTCGACAACGGCAAAACACTGGACGCCGATGTCATTGCCTGCGCGCTGATGGATGATGGCTTGGGCAAAGTATGCGTCAATCTGGCCATGATCAGGGGAGGACGACATCTGGGCGACAAAAGCTTTTTTCCCCAGAATGCCAGCGATTGCTCGGCGGTGGATGTGGTCGAGGCCTTTCTGGCGCAGCATTATCTTAACCGCAGCGCGCCGCCTTTGATCATTGTGGGAGAAAAAATCAAGCGAGACGCATTTCAGCAATTATTGACTGCTCAATGCGGACATAAAATTACGATTCAGTCCAATCCGGTAGCTGAAAAGCGTGCCTGGTTGACGATGGCGACTGAAAACGCGCAACAGGCGTTGAAGCAATTGCTGAGCCGTCAAGCCAGTCAGGAAAAACGGCTGCTGGCTTTGCAGCAGGAATTGCAGATGCCCGGCTTGAGCCGCATCGAATGTTTTGATATCAGTCATACGCTTGGAGAAGCGACCGTGGCATCCTGTGTGGTCTATGACAATTTTTCGATGCGTAATAATGAATACCGCCGCTACAATATTGAAGGAATTACTCCGGGTGATGATTATGCCGCGATGCGCGAAGCGCTGTCACGACGCTATCAAAAAGTGGTCAGTGGTGAAGGCCAATTGCCGGATCTGATTTTGATCGATGGCGGCAAAGGGCAGGTTAATGCGGCGCAAGACGCATTGCAGGAACTGGGCATTCCCGATGCCAGACTGTTGGGGGTGGCAAAAGGTGAAGGACGCAAACCCGGATTGGAGCAATTGATTTCTCCGGCCTTTGAAAAGCCGTTACAATTGCCGGGAGAACATGCGGCGCTGCACCTGATTCAGCAGATTCGCGATGAAGCGCATCGTTTTGCCATTCAGGGACATCGTGGCAAGCGTGCAAAAACCCGTACCAGTTCCAGCTTGGAAGATATTAGCGGCGTGGGTGCAAAACGCAGACAGCGTTTATTGGGACGGTTCGGCGGATTGAAAGGGGTATTAATTGCAAGTATTGAAGAGTTGCAACAAACAGAGGGGATCAGCAGGAAATTGGCGGAAAAAATTTATAAAGAACTGCATTGAACTAATGCTGAGCAAGGCAGAATGGCTGGATCCAGTTATTTTCGGAACATCCTTCAGGACGTGCTGATTGATTCGGCGAACGTGATGAAGCGTACGGCGCACGGAACGCTGCGACCGAAACCTATCAATCGATAGGCGAGAGGGCGAGTACCGCGCAACAATGCGTTTCGCTGATGCAGCGAATTAATCAGCGTTTCCTTAGACCCATCTTTCCATTTTTATCGATTATCATATGCCTTACAATCTACCCAATCTATTGACGTGGCTTCGCATTCTTGCCATCCCGTTATTTGTGGGAATTTTTTATCTTCCACATGACTGGCTTTCTCCTGTCAATCAGAACCTGGTCGCTACGCTCATTTTTACAGGCGCTGCAGTAACGGATTGGCTGGACGGCTATCTGGCGCGCGTTCTTAATCAGGCTTCCGCCTTTGGGGCATTTCTGGATCCCGTAGCTGATAAATTAATGGTATCAGCGGCGCTGATCGTTTTGGTTTATTTGGAACGACTGGATGCGCCGATTGCGCTCATCATTATCGGCCGTGAAATTACTGTGTCTGCGCTACGGGAGTGGATGGCGCAGCTTGGGCAATCCAGGAGCGTTGCGGTATCTTTTCTTGGGAAAATCAAGACCACTTCGCAAATGATTGCGATCCCTCTGCTGCTATACCACGAATCAATCGGTGACGCTTTCGATTCTCAACAGATTGGCACGTGGTTGATCTACATTGCAGCAGTGCTGACGCTGTGGTCGATGTTTTATTATCTAAAAGCAGCTCTGCCGCAAGCGTTAAGGAGTGACTCGGACGATGTTCGTTAACGTAGCGCCAGGAATCACCGCGCTTGATGCGTGACGTCGAAATCCTGTCTACAGGCCCCTTCATTATGGATAAACTGCATTGTCTGGATTGATGATTTTCTGCCGGGCTTCAAAAAACGGAAAGGCATTTGTGTTCGATTCGAAGCCTGTTCGAAAAATCGAGCGATGAAACGGAACACATTACTGCGATGAGATTCGCATCAGGTTATCGACCTGCTCGATATGAAAATTCCGCAATACGTTCATGCCAAGCAGCGCGTCGCCGGGCATACCGGGCAGTATGCTCACAGTCACATTGGTGAGCTTGAATGGGCCGAAGGTGATTTCTGCCGCTGTTGCGGCGCATCCTTGCACCTTGTCATTTGCGGTGATCACGAAATGCGGGGTACATTTTTGAATGCCTGCCCGGGTCGCCATTTCGGCCGAGATGGCCACGAAAGTAGCTCCCGTATCGATCATAAACATCACGGCAGCGTCATTAATGGCGCCTGCGCTGAAATAATGTCCGTTCGTAGTCTGTTTTAGTTCAAGTTTTCCTTCGGTAACGACTGTGGATGAGTCAATTTTTTCCTGTTCAGAAATATTGATGTGGTGATAAGCCAGCGCCAATTTAATGGGATCCAGTCCTGCACCGTAAAATCGCATCTGGGTGGTAACCCCAGGTGTTATTGTTACTTTTCCCGAGACTGACACCTGCGCGCCATCCGAAAAACCGGCAATCAAATTGCACCATTTTGAGCCGACCAGCAACTGCATGCCATACTGACCGACGGGGACGCTGATTTGAATGGCGCGTTCAGGCAAAATCGTCAGAGCTAGTACTTGCCTTGACCCTTCAGGATCCGACAGTACTGCGATCATCGGATAGTCATGATCATTGTGAATTTCTAATCCTGAATAACGTACATCGGTTCGATTCATCACGGACGGATCGATGATAAAGGCCGTTCCATGATCAGGTAAGGGCGCACAGTGATCGAACGCAGCTGCACCGATAGTTTTTAGGGCTGGTATGTCGATTCGAGTCTGGGAAATACGATTTCGCACCATTTCATGATCAAAGGCCGCCAGCAGGGATAGTGCGACTATTATCCACGCAAGAAGAGAAAGGATGGTGGATTTCCATGGGAAGCCGATCGAATGACGCGCTGTGGTCTTTTTTGTAGCGACATCCTTGCTCTGGTTGGGTTGTCCGATCGCCTTTTTTGGAGGTATAGCCATTGTTTTCTCTTTAAAATTTATTGTTTTTACGGTTACAGTTTGCGTGTACTTGAGAAAACGCTGGGTTTTACTTGGCCTATCTGAATAAAAAGTATGGCTGTGCTGCATTCAGCCTGTATTCAGTTTTTAATCCGTACAATTTCCAGAAAAATGAGGCATGCAGGATGAAAACCGCTGAGGGTTACAGATTTTAATGACTTGAATCATCAAGAATGATGAGATACATTTTTATGAGCATGAGAGTTTCAAAATGATCAAATGGATGACAGCAGTCTGGATGTCGGCGGCATTCATGCTGGTAACTGCCGATAATACCTGGGCTCGTGGTGGACATGGTCATCGCCATTTTAATTTCGGGATCAGCATCGGTGGTCCGGGGTTTGGGTATGGTCCGGGATTTTATGGCCCTGGGTTTTATGGAGGATATGCTTCCCCGTTTTGGAATACGCCGTATTACCGCGTACTGCCACCCGTTGTAGTACCAGTTATCCCACCCATTTATATTCAGAAGGAACAACCAGGAATGATTAAGCCTCAAATTCGTTATTGGTACTATTGTTTGAATCCCGCGGGCTATTATCCGGATGTTCAAGATTGCCCAAATGGATGGATACCAGTAGCTCCGCAATCAACTGCACAATAAATGCAAAGGCAAGATCATGATAAAACTTAAGAACCTATTTATCCTGGTAAGTGCGGGGTCGCTCGCAGCATGCGTGCATTTGCCGTCAGGCCCCAGTGTGATGACTCTACCGGGGTCGAATATGAGCTTTGATCAGTTCCGATCTGATGAGTCAGAGTGCCGTCAATATGCACAGCAGCAACTCGGCGGAAGTTCACCACGGCAGGCATCACGGGCGAGCGGGGTGGAAGGCGCTGCGGTTGGAACTGGACTGGGGGCTGCTGCAGGTGCCGCTTTTGGAGGCGGGGAGGGAGCCATCATTGGTGCAGGGTTAGGTTTGTTGATGGGTAGTTTGATGGGATCCAGCTCGGCAACGACATCAGGTTATGCGAATCAAGAACGATACGACAACAGTTATATTCAGTGTATGTATGCCAAGGGGCATCGTGTTCCCATCAATGGCAAAATCATCAATGGCCCATCAAACAATACGAGCAGAAGAATCACTTCACCTGGAACGGATTTTATACCGCCTCCTCCGCCACCGGGCAATCCTCCACCACCGCCTCCTCAGTAATGAGTTCAGCGGCTGATTATGCGATATAAACAGCCGCTGACTTGTACAAGATATATGTTATAAAAACTTCTTTTAAGTTCTGATGAGGTTATTGATGTGCTTGCCGACGTTTCAGCAGCTTGTCCGTAAATAACGCTAAAAGCAGGAAAGTGATGAGATACGGAACTGCCTTGAGAAACATTTCAGTGTAATTGGTCATTTGAATTCGTATGGGATATTCATATTGCAAAGGCGGAACGCCTTCTCCAGTTACGAATAAGGTATATTGACCCTCATCGAGATTGAATTCCCCTTTGATGATGCCATCGGCGTGATTAGTTGAATATAACGATGCAACGGTTTCGCTCAGAGCCTGGCCACTGCCTCTGACAATTTTGATGCCAATGGGCATGTCACGCAATGCCTGATCCACGAGATCGAGAACCCAGAGAGTTTCTCCTTCTTTCGGAATTTCGGTGCAGTATTCTGCTTCAGGATCATATTGTGGTTGATAAGTGCTTAAGTGCACCATGCTGCCAGATATATTGCGAACACATACATCTGCTTCCAATGTTACTTTGCCGTGCGCAGCAGCTAAGCCCGTATACAGAGAAATATACGCCATGGCTGCTAAAATCCATATTTTTATTAGTTTTTTAATCATGAAAATCTCCTCCACTTGGTGAGCGATGTTCTAGGGAGTATTGTTGCTGAGTTTTGGTTCCCTGGCCGAAGTACAGCCGGCCAGGGAGAGTTGCTACAGATACACCAGCTTGATTAAGGAACAATCCGGTTATTGAGGATTTCTTTGCTTTGGTTATTCCAGATGACGTCGGTCAGGTTCGAATAACGGGTGATGATCTGTGCTGCAATTCCACCCGAAAATAAACCAGCCCAGCCCAGAATCACAAAACCC
>CASDLT010000023.1 GCA_949281375.1 uncultured Nitrosomonas sp. | reverse complement strand
AGATTGATCAGGGAATTCGAGGCGGCCTGTCGACTGCGGATCGTGAGCGGCTCAAGGAATTGGAACAGGAGAATCGGGAATTAAAGCGAGCTAACGAGATATTACGTAAGGCATCGGCCTATTTCGCGCAGGCGGAGCTCGTATATGGACGCCTCCAGTTTGCCAAGTGATTTTCTGTCATTTTGGGGTAGAAGGTTAAGATCGCAGTCGTATATTCGGGCTATTTGTGCGCTCATTTTGGCCATGCGCTGCCCAGGATGGAATCTGCTTGCCGGCTCCCAAACGACCGCACAGCATTGACCTATTGGTCCTTGCTATCGAGCTCCACGGGTTTTGCCAGCACCGGTCTGACCTGTCTATGCCATCACGTCAATTAGTCACCTGTAGCAATCAAGAAAGAGATATAAAGTTGTAGTCTCAGCTAGGTCGCTGCCAACTGGTTTGCCAATTGATCGCGGAAATTTCTATCAAAATTCCGCTTTTGTGTTATCACGGCCCAGGCAATGCGGGCATTGCGATTAGCCATAGCCACGACTGCCACGTTCATGTGTTTTCTGGCCACCCATCCCATAATAGTCTTGTCCTGCTTTTGTACATTGGGAGAACTGCGCACAGTGGCTACGACGGCTCTCGCGCCATGCACGAGGAGCCTGCGTAAATAACCGTCACCACGCTTGCTGGTTCCTAGCAGCACGGGTTTGCCTCCTGTCGAGTGCTGTCTAGGGACTAAACCTAACCATGCGGCCAACTGCCGTCCTGCCCGAAACTGAGTGGCGTTGCCAACGTATGCTTCTAATGCTGAAGCGGTAATTGGACCAATGCCAGGAATCGTCTGCAGACGACGCGTAACGTCAGACTGACGGGCATGCATTTCAATTTGTGAGGTTACGTTGTCGATACGCTGATCCAGTTCTCCGATATGCTCCCATTGCTGCCTGATGCAGCTGACGAGAAATGTGGGCGAGATATTCATAAGATCCTCAAGCATAGCGGGGATTGTGTTATGCAATGCTCTGCGCCCTGCTGGGGCTGTTAAACCGAATTCAGTCAATAATCCGCGCAGCTGATTTATAGTGGCTGTTCGCTGGCCTATCAGCATCTCGCGTACCCTATGCAGACTCAGAACCGCCTGTTGCTCGACAGTTTTTACTGGAACAAAATGCATGTCAGGACGTTGTGCCGCCTCGCAAATAGCACGTGCATCGTTACGGTCGTTCTTATTGGATTTGACGAATGGTTTGACGAATTGTGGCGAAATCAGTCGGACTTCATGGCCCAGTAACTGGCATAACCTGCCCCAGTGATGGGCGCTGGCACAAGCCTCCATTGCAACCGTAACTGGCTCGCTACGATGCAGATATTCGCTCAGTCTCAAACGTGAAAGCTTGATTGCCTTGACCTGCCTGCCAGTACTATCGACAGCATGTAGATGGAATATGTTCTTTGCCAGATCAATGCCAGTGATGGTGATCTTGCTCATAGTAGTCTCCTCGATTTTGTGTGGTTAGGTTTGGGATGTCCCATTTGAGAGTTATACGTCAACATCAGATGAAGGCGTCCATTCCATTGACCGCCGACCGAAATGATGGTGACATTTGTCGATAGCAACAAAGCGGAATACGGGGTCGAGCCAATCTGCAATGAAATCTGGATTGCCCCGTCGAGCTACTACGAACACAAAGCGCGCGCGCGAGATCCCGATCGATTGCCTGATCGTATCAAGTGGGACATGAGACTAGAACTTGATATACAGCGGGTATGGAAAGACAATTTTCGAGTTTATGGTGCTCGCAAAGTATGGCGGCAGTTGTTGCGAGAAGGTATTGGTGTTGCTCGTTGTACGGTCGAACGGTTAATGAAGAGGCTTGGGATGCAAGGTGTCCGGCGTGGCAAAAAGTGTTGGACAACCATTGCGGACGATTTGCTTGACCGGCCAAAGGACAAGGTTAATCGGCAATTTGTAGCTGCCCGGCCCAATCAACTGTGGGTGGCGGATATTACATTTGTAGCGACATGGACAGGATTTGTTTATGTGGCTTTTATCACCGATGTTTTTGCCCGGTATATTGTTGGTTGGCGAGTGAGTCGTTCATTGCGAACGGATCTGGTACTGGATGCATTGGAACAGGCACTATGGTTTCGGAAGGAAACCGCAGGATTGATTCATCACAGTGATAGGCAGCCAGGGTGCCAGCAAAGCATACCGCAATCTGCTGAAAGCATATGGTTTTATTGGCAGCATTACCAAACCCGCTATGAAGCACAGCAGGTTACGACGCGTACCACTTGCCCCGGTTCAATCCCACTAATCGCTGCGCCTTTGTGAATGTCATTGACTTTCAACATAGCCTTCTTCTGTATTTTTTGCCTTGAGTATAATTGCAGAAAGCTATTTTTGATTTGTTTTCGTGTTTTCGATTAAAAAGAACCTTGGCGGATTCAAGTTCGAAGTGCAACGTTGACTGCTGAATGTGGTAAATGTTTTGACGCTGATTTGCATCATAGAATAAAAATGCGTGGTTTAGATTAAGTTTGCTCTGGTATAAATATAACCACTTATAATTTCAACGTTCTTTTATTCTTAAGCACATCTATTAGAGTTAACGTAGCTTTCTCCCCATCATATTGAATTGTCACATCTTTGCCAGCAACAGGTTTGCCATCAACAGCATTTAGCCGGTGCACAATAAAATCCTTCTTGACCTGCTGATAAAAAACAGTATTCTCTTTATCAATATAAATAATTTTCCCTTCATACTGGTTTTTATCAACGGGTGCTGTAGCCAAGTAAATATTGTAGACGCCAGGTTTGATACCTTCATCAACCTTCTTGATGGTGCCAATCGTTTCCCATTCATTATTATTCTGAGTTTGTAGAATCTTTTGTCCATTCATTACAATCATTCGTAGCTTTGCGGGTGTCGTCATTTCAAATTAGTTATAAGTAGGATTACTGGCAAGATTAAATTATCCTGCTTCCTGTTGTCCGGCAATTTCTTCCAGTATTTTCATGAGATCAAAAGACTCTGATCTCTCCATACCATGCAAAAAAGCAATCAATTGCAGTGCGCCGCTCCCCTTGGCTGAGAAGCTGCCATCCTGCAATGCTTTAATGGTGAATTGAACGATATTTTGGCAATTTCTGCCCTGCTCAAAATAATTCTTTATTTTGCTTTGGAGAAATTCTTTATTCTCACTAGATAGATCTTGCATTAAATCATGTGGCTTGCGTTTGTCTTTTTTAATCAGATTGTAAATAGAGTCCAGCAATGGAAGTGAGGTGCTTTGTTTTTGATCGTTGATGTTATCGAGAGTCGTATTCGATTTGCCTTCAGCATTAATTACTTGATCATCCGCAGAATTAGATGGGGGCGTTTTTTTTAGCTTTAAGAATTGACTGAAATGATATACATCCAATCGTGATATCTCTTCTTGCGTACTGAGCGCCAGCCAGGTGATTACTTCCTCTTTATTGGCTTTATACAGCCGCGTTAAATCATAAAGCGCTGTGACATCGGTGCAACGGCCTGTCCGATACACTTCTCCTAGTGGATCAGGCAAATCAAGAAGTGCAGCATGCATGGTAATATAAGGATTGGTTTTGCCGATCAGCCTGGCAATTTCGGATTTGGTTTTCCCGCCTGCCAGTTGCCGTCCAATAAAGTCAGCAATCTCTCTGGAGGTTAAATTATCTCTTTGCAGATTCTCGATTACCTGATCAGCTTCGCTGTAATCAGTATCAATGAATGCAGGAATGTTTTTTAACCCGGCATCGATACTGGCACGATAACGTCTTGCACCATGATTGATGATATAGGCTCCAGGTTTATCCGGATTGGGGCGTACCGATATGGGTGATTTTACCCCGCGTAATTTAACAGTCTCCGTTAATTCTCTTAACGTTTCTTTATTGAATTCTTTTCTGGGTTGATTGAAATCTTCACTGATCAGCGTGATATCAATTTCTGTCGCGCCGATAGGCGCAACAAGCCCATTTTTATTTTCCTTCTTTTTTTCTGTCATTTTTATCTTAAGCTTAACTCGTGTTCGTTATATCGGGCAAAAATATTTATTTGAATCAAATAATTCTGTCCATTTAATGATTGGGCAGATAGAGGCTATGGGTGCAGTCATCAACAAACTAAACCGCGCAAAAAATTTGTCTTCGCAGTACTTCAAAGATCAGGTCTAAGCTCAACCCCGCAATGCCTGATTAGCCACAGAGTGTGTTTTTTGCGCTTTATTCTTCTTGTTCAATTTATCATTGAATGCCTGATCTTTCGTATCAGAAAACGGGTTACGTTTTAAGATTCTCCAGATTTTTCATCAGTTACTCGTCTACCTTCTATCCATATGCTTATAAGAACAATGATTAATACTAATAACAATGATATAAATCAATGATGTGATTGGTTTTGTAAGTATGATTGATATGCATATCTTATTTATTAATTATCATCTATAAACTATGTATATAACGAAACTATTATTTAGCCCTCCATTGAAATTAATGAATTTATGTTTTTATTTTGGATTAAAATAGCAGCAAAACTACTGCAAAACAATGGCGCCGATTAGTTAAGCTGCTTAAACCCTAGAAATGACAGGGCTATTATATGTACAATTTGATACTCATCACAAATATTCTACGCATCCTCGATGAAAAAGGTGTGACCAAATCGGAATTGGCAAAGAAGGCGGGGGTATCCATCGCATTCTTTACGGATCTGACGAATGACAAGGCTAATCCATCGCTCAGGATTATGGAGGCGATTGCAGAGGCGCTCGAGACTCCACTACCTATGCTGTTGGATAGCTCGGATATGAATGCAGTCGATCTTGAAGCATTGGCCAATCGAAAGTTAAAGCGCTTACCTAAAGGCTTTGTTTGGAAAGGAGGCGTTCTGAGTGAATATGAAGCTTTCCAGGTCGAGCAATGGGATAAGAAGAATAGAACATTCTTATCGAAAGAGGCAAAGAAATTAAAAAATAACTAAAAAGGGTTGCACTAAAATAATATTCGTTATATTGTAATGTCATGTGTAAGTCGTTGGAGTACTCGCATGACACTGCAGGATCAATTACCTCACATCACAACCGTTAAAGATCGCGCTAAAAGCAAGCTGGAGCGCGATGCAAGGGAAATACTGTCTGCATTACAAGATCCTGAAACGGTTGAAATCATGGTCAATGCCGATGGCCGTATCTGGCAAGAGAAGCTGGGTCAAAAGATACAACATATCGGAAATATCCAGGCTGCCCAGGTTGAGGCAGTCATCAAAACGGTTGCAGGCTTCCACGGTAAGGAAGTCAATCGATTCAACCCGATGATTGAAGGTGAATTTCCGCTCGATAATTCGCGCTTCGCCGGTCAACTGCCACCCATTGTTTCATCCCCCACATTTGCTATTCGTAAAAAAGCCATCAAGATTTTTACACTTGAACAGTATGTAGAAACCGGTGTGTTGTCACCCAGACACTCTGATGTCATCAAAGATGCGGTGCGCAAGCATCGCAACATACTGGTCATTGGCGGCACTGGATCAGGTAAAACGACCCTAATCAACGCCATTATTAATGAAATGGTTCGCAGTGACCCGGATGAGCGCATCTTCATTTTGGAGGATACCGGTGAAATCCAATGCGCTGCCGAGAATTTTGTCCAGTATCACACCACACTCGATGTCGACATGACGCAATTGCTCAAAACAACCTTGCGTATGCGCCCGGATCGCATTCTGGTCGGTGAAGTCAGAGGAGCGGAAGCACTGGATTTGCTCGATGCCTGGAACACGGGGCATGAAGGTGGAGCTGCAACTTTGCACGCCAATGATGCGCTATCAGGACTAACCCGTCTGGAATCCCTGATTTCACGCAATCCTCACGCACCCAAAGAGATCATGCCATTGATCGCTGAGGCGGTTGATATGGTCGTGCATATCACGCGGACACCACACGGCAGGAAAATCCAGCAGATTATCGAAGTACAAGGTTTTAAAAGAGGAAGTTACCAAATCAAGAAGCTGTAAATCATCCATAGGAGCCAGTCTATGAAACTGATTCATATCAGGGATATCTCTCCATTCTTTTGTTTCTTCTCAATCGCTTTTCTGTTTGCGCTTTTGTTTTCAACCGATAACGCACAAGCCGCTGTTGGCGCAGGCGGTGCGCTTCCTTATGAAACCTGGCTGGTGAATCTCAGAAACTCTGTTACCGGCCCGGTTGCTTTTACCTTATCGATTGTCGGCATTGTCGTTGCAGGCGGCATTCTGATTTTTGGTGGCGAACTCAATGCATTCTTTCGCACCCTGATTTTTATCGTGCTGGTTATGGCATTACTCGTCGGTGCCAACAACATCATGACCAATCTATTCCAGGGCGCGGTCATTCCGGGCGAAATACCCCAAGACCAGGAATCGATCCTTGATCCGCAGGAATAGGAAGCAAATCATGGCGCTTCGAACCATACCTATCCGTCAATCGGGAAATCGTCCTAACTTGTTTATGGGTGGCGACCGGGAACTGGTTATGTTTTCTATCCTGATTGCAGCCACTTCAATCTTTGTTGCCATGGAACTCAAGGCTACGCTTTTCGGCATAGCACTGTGGGTCTTTGCACTGTTTGCGCTACGACTGATGGCTAAAAATGATCCGCAACTGCGTCATGTTTACCTGCGCCAGATGCAATACAAGAAATACTATCCGGCGCGAAGCACTCCTTTTCATGACAATACCCGCCAGCAGGAGAAACAGCATCTATGATTGCAGCAATTTCTATCTTGATCGCAATATGCGGTGCTGCGCTGCTCTTGATACTATTTATCCGTATCCGTGATGCAGGCAAAGAATTAAAACTGGATCAACATCGATCAAAAGAAATGGGTTTTGCCGATCTGCTGGTGTATGCGGCAGTGGTGGAAGACGGCGTGATTGTGGGCAAGAACGGCTCATTGATGGCCGCCTGGGTATTTTGTGGCGATGATACCGCCAGTAGTACCGAGATTGAGCGCGAGCGGGTGTCATTCCGCATTAACCAAGCATTATCGCGCTTAGGCAATGGCTGGATGATTCATGTCGATGCAATCAGAAAACCCGCACAAGGTTATTCCGATAAAGCCCACTCCAATTATCCCGATCCCGTTACCGCTGCCATTGACGAGGAGCGGCGCAATCTGTTCGAGCGTATCGGCACCCTATACGAGAGTTACTTTATCGTATCACTGACGTACTTGCCGCCGATGCTGGCGCAGCGCAAGTTTGTTGAGCTGATGTTTGATGACGATACCCAGGCACCCGATCAGAAAGCCAGAACACAAGGACTGCTGGAATATTTCCAGCGCGAATGTACCAACTTTGAATCCCGATTATCCAGCGTTTTTCACTTGTCGCGCTTAAAAAGCCGCAAGCTGGTGAATGAAGACGGTACAACCATCACCCAGGATGATTTCTTACAGTGGTTGCAATTATGCGTGACCGGCCTGGATCATCCGATGGTGCTGCCAGTCAACCCCATGTATCTGGATACGTTGCTCGGTGGACAGGAAATGTGGGGCGGGGTTGTGCCTAAAATCGGCCGTAACTTTGTTCAAGTGGTATCGATTGAGGGTTTCCCGCTCGAATCCTCACCCGGCATGTTGAATCTGCTCTCTGAATTGCCAAGTGTGTACCGCTGGTCATCGCGCTTTATCTTTATGGATGCGCATGAAGCAGTCAATCATCTGGAAAAATTCCGCCGCCGCTGGAAACAAAAAATCCGTGGATTCTTTGACCAGGTGTTTAATCTGCAAAGCAGCAACATCGATGAAGACGCATTGAATATGACTGAAGATGCGCAGTCTGCCATTGCAGAGACCAATAGCGGCTTTGTCGGGCAAGGCTACTATACCAGTGTGGTTGTGCTGATGATGGAAGATCGGGCAGCATTGGAAGAAGCCGGGCGAAAGGTAGAGAAAGCAATCAATCATCTGGGCTTTGCCGCGCGGGTTGAGACGATCAACACCATGGATGCCTATCTGGGCAGCTTACCCGGCCACGGTGTTGAAAATGTGCGCAGACCCCTCATCAATACGATGAATTTGGCTGATCTGTTGCCGGTCAATACCATCTGGACTGGAAAACCTATCGCGCCTTGTCCGATGTACCCACCCAATTCACCGCCCTTGATGCACTGCGTGACACAAGGTGCAACGCCTTTTCGGCTGAATTTGCATGTGCGCGATTTAGGTCACACCTTCATGTTCGGGCCCACCGGAGCGGGCAAATCGGCGCACCTGGCACTGATTGCCGCACAATTGCGGCGCTACCAGGGTATGTCGATTTATTGCTTCGATAAGGGGCTATCGATGTATCCATTGACCAAAGCCGTGGGTGGCCAGCATTTCACAGTAGCAGGGGATGACGAATCGCTGTCTTTTTGTCCACTGCAATTCTTGCAGACTAAGGGAGACCGTGCCTGGGCGCTGGAATGGATTTGTTTAATGGTTGAATTAAATAACATCACCGTCACGCCTTTGCAGCGTAACGAAATCAGCCAGGCCATTACTAACATGCATCAAAGCGGCTCAAAAACCTTATCGGATTTGTCAGTGACGATCCAGGATGAATCTATACGCGAAATTCTTAGGCAATACACCATCGACGGCATGATGGGGCACTTACTCGATGCTGAAGCCGATGGGTTGAATCTCTCGACCTTCACCACGTTCGAAATCGAAGAATTGATGAATCTCGGTGATAAATACGCACTGCCGACGCTGTTGTATCTATTCCGGCGCATTGAGCGCAGCCTTCATGGTCAGCCTTCCGCGATTATCCTCGATGAAGCCTGGCTCATGCTGGGTCATCCGGTGTTTCGCGCCAAAATTCGCGAATGGCTCAAGGTCATGCGTAAAAACAATTGCCTGGTATTGATGGCAACGCAAAGTTTGTCCGATGCCGCCAACAGCGGAATTCTCGATGTCATTGTTGAGTCCACCGCCACCAAGATATTTCTGCCCAACGTATTTGCGCGCGATGAAGATGCTTCGGCACTCTACCGGCGCATGGGATTGAATACGCGCCAGATTGAGATTCTGGCTTCTGCCATTCCCAAACAGCAATATTACACCGTATCCGAGAACGGCAGGCGGCTCTATGACCTGGCACTCGGGCCATTAGCGCTGGCTTTTGTGGGATCTACGGATAAGGAATCGATTGCAACCATCAAGAGCCTATCTGATAAGTATGGCGACCTCTGGGTTCACGAGTGGTTGGCGATTAAAGGGTTAACGTTATCAGACTATGGAGTTGCCGCATGAATATGATCAACGAACTATTCAAGTTAAAGCCGAGTGCGGATGAGACTGTGCGTGCCAATGGCGACGGGATGGAAGGCGGTCGCCGCTCAGGTGAAAATGAAAACCCCTATCTGTCAGCAAGACGCAGCTGGAATGATCACATGCGCGGAATTCAGGCTTCGCGCAATATGTGGCAAATCTTGGCCATTCTTTGTTTACTGATTGCGCTGTCTGGAGTAGGGGGAGTCATTGCTATCGGCAGTCAATCCAAATTCATCCCTTATGTCGTGCAGGTCAATAAACTGGGTGAAGCCATCGCGGTTTCCCGCGCGGATATCGCAGCTGTAGCCGATCAGCGCGTAGTGCATGCATCGATTGCCGCATTCATCAATGATTTGCGTATGGTCACACCGGATATCGCCTTGCAACGGCGCGCCATCTTTCGTGCGTATGCCATGCTGTCCAATAATGATCCTGCCACGGCAAAAGCTAACGAATGGTTCAACAGTAGTGAAGCCAGCAGTCCTTTCAAACGGGCTGAAACACAAACCGTCAACGTTGAAATCATATCGGTTATACCCCAATCACCGGAGACCTGGCAGGTCGATTGGCTGGAAAAAGTCTATGACCGGCAAGGGCACTTAACCGAGCCGCCTTTCAAGATGCGCGCATTGCTCAGGATCTATAACAAGCCGACCACCCAAAGCACCACGGAAGAACAGATTAGAAATAACCCGCTGGGTATTTATATCCAGGATTTCTCCTGGTCGAAACAAACATAAAGAGGCCGCCAATCATGAAACAGTTATTCGATTTATGTAAGCTCGGCACGCTGATTCTCTCGATTGGATTCATTGCGCCAGGCTATGCCAATGGTTTGTCTGAAGCATATTTTACAGATAAAAACCCTCAATTAACCCCGCAAGAACGTGCTGCCATTGATCTGGCCAAGAAATGGCAGGCAGTCAATCCCACCGGCACAAAGCCGGTTGCAGGGCCGGATGGATCCATTCGTTTTCTGTTTGGTTCACAGCAGCCCAGCATCGTCTGTGCAGTATTGCAGGTCTGCGATATTGAATTGCAGCCGGGTGAGCAAGTGAATTCCATCCATCTGGGCGACCAGGCGCGCTGGTTAATAGAACCGGCGGTTACCGGTCAAGGATCTGCCGAAGTACAACATTTGATTGTTAAACCATTGGATGTGGGACTCGAAACATCCCTGGTGGTGACGACCAACCGCCGCACCTATCACATGCGTCTGCGGTCTCATCGGCGTGATTTTATGCCGAGAGTGAGCTTTACTTATCCGGAAGATGCGCTGATTAAATGGGATGCGATTAGAGATAAAGAAAGCCATGCGATGGGAATCAGGAAATCGCGCACCATTTCTGAAACCGGGGAATATCTGGGTAATCTGGATTTTGCGTATGCAGTGTCTGGCGATGCTGCCTGGAAGCCGCTGCGGGTCTATAACGACGGTCAGAAAACCATCATACAAATGCCGAGTATTATGGCACAGACAGAAGCGCCGACTTTGTTACTGCTGAACAAAGAAGGCGGTATTTTTAGCGAGGATGAAACGGTTATGGTGAATTACCGTTTGCAGGGCGATCGCTATATCGTAGATACCGTGTTTGATCGTGCGATTCTGATTGCGGGTGTGGGTGGTAGTCAAAGCCGAGTGACGATTACGCGGGGGAATTAGTGATGAATAAAATGATCACAGCATCCAACGCTGTTTTTATTCTCATGCTGGTTTTATTGCTATTGAATGGTTGTGCTACGCACCCCTATGGCAATTTTATTCAAAATCCTTCAACTACATACAGCAAAGTCATGGCGGATGACGTGACAGCCCAAATAGTGCGGCTGTATCCGGCGGCCAATACGCAGTTTAATTTACGCAATGTGGTTAATGATTCATTTGGTCATGCCTTGATCGAGAACCTGAGACTGGAAGGGTTTGCAGTTCAGGAAGCGACTCAGCAATCAATTCAGCAACAAATCTTTGCTGCGCCGCATCAACCCGATACTGAATCGCAAAAAGGCTTAGCCTTGAGTTATGTTATTGACCAATCGGGTGATTTGTATCATGTCAAACTCATGATTGACGATATGCGCTTATCGCGTGCATTTGCGGTACAGGCCGACAGTATCCATCCTGCCGGTCTTTGGGTCAGAAAAGAATAAGGGGTAGGGGAGATGTCGACCAATTCAAAACTCTTATCACCCGATTCTTCACCGGATGTGGTCGCAAGAAGCGCCGGTGTGCGGCGCGTCAATAACCTTCCGATTGTCATTTTTGGAGCAATCATGCTGATATTCATGCTGCTCATGATGATCGTCGCGATGAATCGCGCAGCTGAGCGAGGTCAATACGATTCTGATGTGAATGGCGATATTCAGTCGAGCAATTCCTTTGCTTCACTCATTGCCAAAGACTATATCGGCGGCATTATAGAACCTAAAGCCCAATCTGCAACTTCAGATTCAGCTGCAAAATCACCCATTCAGGGAATCATTATCGAGCGGCCATCGGACTTGGATAGGCCGCCTCTGCCGCCAACCCTGAATGCAGTTACTGATCCCTCGCATCATGCTGACATCGAGCATATTCGGATGCTGAAACGTCAGCAACTGGAAGAAGCGATCAAGGCCAAAACAAATGTGAATGTGATTGCACCCAGAAGTACAGGATCATCGCCGGATTTAACCAATACTGGTGCACCTAAAACGCGCGAGGAAATGTTGGCAAAATTGGCATCAGTGCGTCAACAGATCGATGCAAATCTGCATGAAGATCCAACGGCTGCGTATCATGAGCGTCTGGCGCGGTTGAGACAGGATGGTGAATCAAGTATAGCGGGAGGAATGGGAGCGGGTAGGGGTGATGAATATATGGACGATGGCGCCCCTCGTTTGCTGGATGATGATGTTAGCAGACAGACTCAAGATTATTCTCGTTTTGATTCGGTAAAAGGGGATGCACGCTGGAATCTGGATAGTGAAGTCAAAAAACCTCCCACATCGTATGTTTTGCAAACTGGTTTTGTCATCCCGGCAACCTTGATATCCGGTATTAATTCCAGTCTGCCGGGCCAGATCATGGCACAGGTGAGTCAGCATATTTATGATTCACCGATAGGCAAATGGCGTTTGATTCCGCAAGGCTCAAGGCTGGTGGGTACGTATTCCAGCGAAGTGGAGTTTGGTCAGGCGCGTGTGTTGGTCGCCTGGCAGCGCATCATCTTTCCGGATGGCAAGACCATGGATATTGGTGCCATGCCGGGTGCTGATGGGGTGGGTTATTCGGGATTTCGCGATCAGGTCAATAACCATTACCTGCGCATCTTTGGTTCAGCTCTGATTATGTCGGCGATTGTGGCCGGTTCAACTTACAGTCAGCGCGATTCAGGGGGTGCGTTCGGACGGCAAAATGCCGGGAGCATCATGAGCCAATCGCTGGGTCAGCAATTGGGGTTGGTAACAGCCAATCTGATCCGTAAGAACCTGAATATCTCACCTACGCTTGAAATCAGGCCGGGCTATCGCTTTAACATCATTGTTACCAAAGACATGAAGTTTTCTAAACCCTATCAATCCTTTGATTATTAATGCCGGAGCATTCGATTATGGTAAATAGTAAGAATCTAGCTATTCAGTGGATCACAATATTATTAAGCCTGGGTATTTTAAGCTATTCCTCAATCAATAAAGCCGGTGGAATGGCTGTCATAGATATGGCAAATGTAAAACAATCTACGATTACAGCGATTGAAGCAATCAATCAAACTGAAAAGCAAATTGAGCAATACAGAACCCAATTACAGCAGTATGAAAACATGATTCGCAATACTTTGGCACCACCTGCTTATGTATGGGCGAAGGTAGAATACACCATGACTAAGCTAATCAATTTATCCAATTCCATACGCTATTATGAGCAGCAGTATGGTGGGCTGGATGGTTATATGCAGCGGTTTCGCAATGTTGAATACTATCGAGGCTCGCCTTGCTTTAATTTGCAGGAAAAATGCAACGATTCCGCCTGGAAACTGTTACAGGATGGACAAAATACCAGCACTGACGCACAAAAAAACGCCAATGATTCCCTCTTGCGGGGTTTAAGCGAACATCAGAATCAGATTCCAGTGGATGCTGCTCACCTGCAAGTCTTACAACAAAGAACCGAGTCGGCTCAGGGACAAATGGAAGCGCTGCAATATGCCAACCAGCTGGCCGCGTACCAGGCAAACCAGTTGCTGCAAATGCGTCAAATGCTGATTGCTCAGCATAATGCCGCCAATACGCTAAGTCAGGCCGAGGTAGACCAAAAGGCCATGCAGCAGGCTGCGCGTGAGGCGGCAACCAAGCGACTGAGTCCTGAAATATTGCCAGTTGGTAGAAACTGGTCTGTCAGGGATGCTTTTTAAAACACTAATCTGAGGAAAAATGATGAAAAAGAGCGATTTGAATATTGCTGTTATCTGTTTATTGTCTTTGTTACTGTTGTCAGGGTGTTATAAGGATGGCGATGGCAAGATTGAATTGAAGGAGCCTAAGAAAGAATTAAGTGAAATGCCACCTGGGATAGTCTGGGATGCATCTGATCCTGATAATGCTAGGAAGGCAACAAAATAACTGAATGTGAGCTTAAGCGATTCTCATGCGAAAGACAATTAATGGAATAAATAAGATGAATAAAATACAATTTATTTTCATAACCTTGTTTCTTCTATCGTTTCTTTCTGGAGGGGCATTTGCTGAACTGGCCTATATTGATCCAGCGACTAATCTGAGTGTGCTGGACCAGGTGACCAGTATGTTTGCTGGAAAAGTAAAATCCTGGCAAAACATCATACAGTCTGCTGCTGAGCGTTTGTTCTGGACGTTGGTGCTGATTTCAATGGTCTGGACATTTGGCATGATGCTGTTACGCAAAGCCGACATAGGAGATTTCTTTGCTGAGTTCACTCGTTTTATAATTTTTACAGGGTTTTACTTCTGGCTGCTGACTAATGCCGTATCAGGCCACAATATTGCGGGTACCATTATAGCTTCGATGCAGCAATTAGGTAATAGCGCGGCAGGCTTACCTGGCAACACAGGTTATTCCAGTATTATGAATACAGGTGTTTTAATCTGGAATCAGGCGACAAGTAACCTAACATTGATGCAACCAATAGACAGTTTGATTGCAATCATCATATCTTTAATCATCTTGATCGTAATCGCTGTTATTGCAGTAAACATGCTGCTCTTGCTAATTTCCTCCTGGGTACTGTTGTATGCTGGTATCTTCTTTTTAGGCTTTGGTGGCGCTCGTTGGACATCCGACATCGCCATAAACTACTTTAAAACAGTTCTGGGTGTTGGTATTCAGCTATTTGTAATGCTCCTGATTGTTGGTATTGGTAGTGACCTGTTATCCAGTTTCTACGCCAAAATGGGTAAAAATGTTCTGAATTATGAAGAACTGGCGGTTATGCTTATTTTTACGATTGCATTCTTTGTGTTGATTTCTAGATTGCCGCTGTTGCTGGCTGGCATTATAACGGGTAGTAGCATAGGCTCGACTGTCGGAATTGGTAGTTATGGCGCCGGTGGTTTTATGGCAGCGGCAGGTGCCGCCGCAGCTGTTGCATCTTATGGTGGATCACTGGCAGCCGGTCGGCTAGCAGCGGCAAGAAGTGCGGGGCCGGATGCTTTACGCAGCGCTATTGAAAAGGGTCAGGCTCAGGAATCTGCGGGTATGAACAATATTTCGCAAGGAGGGAGTAAATAATGAATAAGATATTTAAGCGAGTCGATTGATGATGGATTTACCACCAGATATGCAGGAAAGAGTGGTGTGTTCAATTACAGCTGCCATCAAATATGAAATACCAGCCAATATCTTACTTGCGATAGCCGAAAAAGAGGGCGGCAAACCAGGTCAATGGGTCAGTAATAGGAACGGCACTCATGATGTCGGCTCGATGCAGTTTAATACGGCATATCTTCAGGATTTATCCAAATATGGCATCACGCCTGATCATGTAGCAAATCCAGGTTGTTATGCTTATGATCTGGCCGCTTGGCGAGTGCGGTTACATATGAAGAATGATAAAGGCGACATCTGGACAAAAGTGGCCAATTATCATTCGCGGACTCCAAAAAATAATGCAAAGTATCGCGCTGATTTGATTGTCAGGGCTGTTAAGTGGGCTGATTGGTTGGAAGACCGATTTCCTTCGTCAACTACCAATAATCAGTAATGAAATTTTTCCAACAAAATCTATGGAGAAAGCTGTAGATGAATGCGTTAAGTATAGAGGGCAAATAAGCTCTTGAGTGTTAAAAAAGGCGCAGTAGATTGTGTAGGCAATGTTAATTAGTCGTTATATGGATACTTTAAACAGATGCTTAATAATTTATGTTTAAAGATAGTATCTAATTCATGCCTTTTTCGTGAGTTAGTCATTTAATAAATGCATTTACTATACCTTCCATGTTAAATGCTAGAAATTCTTACAGATAATATATTTAATATGGATTTATCCAATGATTAGCAAACTTGATAATGATAAAGAGTTGAATTTATACCACCAAGCTTTGAATTTAAGAGCTGCAAGGCAAGAATTACTTGCAAGCAATGTGGCTAATGCAGACACTCCTAATTTTAAGGCGAGAGATATTGATTTCTCTAGTGTACTGCGTGAAAAACTTTCATTAACAACAAATGCAACCCAGGTTGGTTTAATAACAACATCATCAGGGCATATTAGTACCAGTCCAGCAGGGATCCTCGGAGGTGATAACTTGTTATATCGTGTTCCTTTGCAACCAAGTGCAGATGGAAACACAGTAGATATGAATATGGAGCGTACCCAGTTTGCCGATAACTCAATTAAATATGATGTGATCCTAACACTTATTAAGGATAAGTTTGACGACTTATCCTTAGCCATGCGGGAGAGATAAATATGTGTATATTTATTGTAATAGTCATCACAATCTCACCGCCTGAATAAGTGTAATAAGCATAGGTAACGTAGAATTTGCTGCCAAACCACCATGCTTGACCGCCCACGGTACGTTTTGCTACATAGGGCTTACTCAGAAATTCAGCGATCAGTCATACACTGCCAAATAAAAATTCTGGTTTGAGATGAATTGGCAGGCACGCGCAACCCCAATTTCTCTGAGCATGCTCTTTTCTGTCACTCAAATTGCTATTTTGACAGCAAATTTCTTCAGACAAATGAAAACTCGCACCAAAATGAGCAGATTCATGACCAGGAAAATGCTATTAATCCATGCGCAGAAGTATCAGCTTGCTTGGCTCGAATATGGATACCTCCAAAAACCGAGAAAAAATCTCGTGAAGATAAGCCGAAGCTTTTCATGAGCAATTATACGTTATAGAAGAGTATCTATTTTTCTGTATTTCAGGCAATTCAGCCCATTTTATACGTATGATCTAGACAAGACTTGCTCGTTTTGTCCAGAATCGTAGCCGCTTTATATTGTAGATAGTCATCCCTGAAAAATCCGTTTTTTCAACAACCAAATTGCGAATTTGTTGTACTGCGAATCATTAACCGATAAAGGTCGATCCCAAAGAGGGCACATAAAAACGCCAACTGGTGCAGAATCTTGCGCAGGTTATGGCCTGCACCGCACAACAGGGCGTTCATAGCATCGCCTACGGCACCTTTAAGGAAGTTCCTTCCCAAACGCCCATCGTTCTTCATGTGGCCGATAACTGGTTCTACTGCACTGCGCCGCTTGAGCTTCCTTTTGATCGCTACCGTTATTCCACGCCTGGCTCCTGCCATCCACACCTTGACTGTATCCACCAGTCCGTGTCCCCGGTAGCCTCGATCCACGTAAGCTTCCTTCGGAGGAACACCAGTCAGTTTGTGAACCTGTTTCAATGAAGTCGCCAGTGTGTGTCCTCATATGGATTGCCTGGAAGGGATTTCATTCCCACCACAAAGCTCTCCTTGCTGGTACTGGCCACGCCTACTTTGACTCCAAATTCATAGTGTTTGTGTGCTTTGCCTTTGGCAATACATTCAACTTCTGGTGCATGTACGCTGTACACTTTGTTTTTGTCATTGCGTTGTTGTGTGTGGATTCTTTTGGCAATTTCCAGCAGCCGGTTGAGCCGAGGATGATTTTGGGTTGCCTGTTGATGGCCCAGCTTGCGTTCAATATCACGAATCACTCTTCCAAGGTATGTTCGCAGCCGTTTCTGTTCACGCTTGGCTCGTTGCATCTGCCGCGCGTGTGCATAGCGCCCATTCATCATCAGTGCGCGTTTCGATAATCGTTCATAGCTTTGCCGCAAGGCTATTCCCAGTTGCTTCACCAGCGTCTTTCTTGCCTTGTGGTACAGCTTGGCATCCGTCGGGTAGGCTACCGCTTTGTCCTGTACTGTGGTATCCACGTTCACCACTGCCAGCGATGCCTTTGAGACTGTTTGCGTAGCAATCCCTGCTACTACCGTGAGACTCAGCATAAATTCACAGCCTTCTTCTCCTATGCGATCACGAAATTTTGTCATCTGGCTCGGATCAATCGGCATTGTGTGCCGGAAGTACTCTTCCCCGCAGAAATATTGCCAGTAAGGATTCTCCACCCAGGCGGGCCACTACCGTTTCATCCGATTCATTGAACGCGTATTTCAGGTAGTGCAGACCCACCATTAATCGGATCGGTACACCGGGGCGCCCTTTTTCTGAATACAATCCGCCAAATCGCTGTTCTGCTAAAGACCAGTCTATCTTCCTAGCCAGACGGTACAACGCGTGGCGCTGATCCAGCATCTGCTCCAGTCGCAGGCGAAAAATATCATCAATAGGCTTGCGTTCTTGCTTCTTTGGCTTCATCAAATTCACCAGAAATCATAGTAAACAGCCTTAATTCTGGCAAATTCTTCCCCTCTTGAATACTCCTTAACGTCTATATTTATACGAATTGCGATGGTTTTTCAGGGGTGACTAGATAAGGTTTACCCGATGCGGGTTTGAGCTCTCGTGATTCCGATGGTTCTGATTATCAACCCCATACGATCTTAGAGTTCTGCAAAGACATGTTCTACCCAGGCGCGATCTGGATGTCAGTGTGTTGGTGCAGACAAGGTGCTCGGGCATGGGTTTGAGGTATGCTGATTTTCAAGGAGTCCGAAGTTTCATAAAATGAAGACATGAAATGGAGGATGAAGATGGAATTACCCCGCACACAATATAGTCAGGAATTTAGGGAGCAATCAGTTAAGTTTTTTAAAGAAAGTGGATTAACTTTGGTTGAAGCAGCGAAACGACTATCCTTACCCAAGGGAACCCTAAAGAATTGGATTTATGCTGACAAACGAGGTGAACTCGCATTAATAGGCAAGCATCAGAGGCCGCTGACTGAACTTGAGTTAGAGCTATCCAGAGTTAAACTTGAATTAGCAGAAGTAAAGATGGAGCGTGACTTCATAAAAAAGTGTGCGACATATTTCGCGAAGGGGTTGCGGTGAGATATGGTCTGATTGAATCGATGCGACAAAGATATCCGATTGCGCTCATGTGTCGGGTACTTGATGTTTTTGAAAGCGGCTTTCATGCAAGGAGAGTTCGCCCACCTTGTGAGCGTGTACGTGAGAATGCAAGATTGGAAGTAGAAATACTGGCTGCACACCAACGTACACGGGAGACCTACAGTGCGAAGCGCTTGCATCGTGATTTGGCAGATCACGGAGTACAAACCACGCCATATCCGGGAATTTTTTGTTAACGCACCTGGTAAAGTGTGGGTCAGTGATATCACTTACATCCCCACGGACCCAGGTTGGTTGTATTTGGCTGGCGTAAAAGATCTGTTTAATGGAGAACTGGTAGGCTATGCCATGAATGAGAGAATGACCAGGCATTTGGTTATACAAGCTTTATTTCGTGCAACTGCAAGTAAACATCCGGATAAGGGACTAATTGCTCATTCAGATAGTAAGAATGCATATGCCAGATTTCAATAATAGGTTGACTCATTCATTAAATGAGTAATTATTGGAGCTCTGGTGCCGTAAGGGTTGCCAAGTTTCCTGACTCTCACTCTGATCGACCAATCAATAGTGTCATTCCTCGGATCTGTCGGTTACTTGGCAACATCTGGCGGTGAGGTTTCACCTCGCCTTTGCCTGTGACCCAAGAAGGGCCTGATCGCTTATCTCATTACTGTCTTGTCCCGGCAATCGGTTTCGGTGAATCCCTATTCAATAACATCATTCGAAACTGGGGAGCTGAAAATGCATAACTGACATGGTCAAATGAATCTGGACATTCCAGTTAAGAGAAAATAGTGTTTAACTGGAGGAAGAGATGGTAACGAGGAAACAGTACACAAAAGAATTCAAATTAGATGCAATCAGTCTGGTATTGGAACAGGGCCATACGAC